>NZ_VFSS01000010.1 GCF_006385795.1 [Mycoplasma] falconis
CTTTATATATTTTAAATTTCTATAGAAATCCAAATTTGCATATTTAATAACTTTATTTTTTATTATTATTCTAAACAAGAAATAAATAACAGGGATTAATAATAAAGGTAAAAAGTGTAAAATTTTTTTTAATAATAATTCGTTCGCTCCTTTATAAAGAAAACCAAATAAAGCACCTCCACAAATAAATAAAAGGTAAATAGTTGATACTATCAAAAGTGAAATATTAAACGCTTTTTTCTTTTTATGTTTATTTATTATTAAATTAGAACATTCAATTAATTCTTTTAATTTTTTTATTTCAAAATTGTTGTCCATAATTATTTATTTTTTAAATTTTCCGTTATTCTTTAATCTTATTTTATACCTATATTATACCCGCAAATAAAGAGGTTAAATTTGTTTAAAGTTAAATTCAAATATAATAAATAATTTTTACTTAAATTTTATTTTTTGATAATAAAAAAGAGAGTTTTACCTCTCTTTTCCATCATAAATTATTTAATGATTTTTGTTACTGAACCAGCACCAACAGTTCTTCCACCTTCACGGATTGAGAATTTGGTTCCTTCTTCAACAGCGATAGGAGCAATTAATTCAACTTTTAGGTTAACGTTGTCACCTGGCATAACCATTTCACGGCTATCTGTGAATTTAATTCCACCTGTAACGTCGGTTGTACGGAAGTAAAATTGTGGTTTGTAGTTTTGGAAGAACGGAGTGTGACGTCCACCTTCTTCTTTTTTAAGAACATAAACAGCAGCTTCAAATTCTGTGTGAGGAACGATTGTTTTAGGTTTAGCTAAAACTTGTCCACGTTCAACGTCATCACGGTTCATTCCACGTAATAACATACCTGCGTTGTCTCCAGCTTGAGCTTCTTTTAAGTTCTTTCTGAACATTTCGATACCTGTAACAACAGTTTTCTTAGTTGGTTTTAGACCAACGATTTCAACTTCTTCGTTAACTTGTAGAACACCACGTTCAACACGTCCTGTTGCAACAGTTCCACGTCCTGTAATTGTGAAAACGTCTTCAACAGCCATTAAGAATGGTTTGTCAGTTTCACGAGCAGGTTCGTCGATGTATTCATCAACTGCGTTCATTAATTCTAGAACTTTTTCTTCGTATTCTGCATTTCCTTGTAGAGCTTCACGAGCTGAACCAGCAATAACTGGAGCGTTGTCACCATCAAAACCATATTCTGATAGTAATCCTCTAACGTCCATTTCAACAAGTCCAACCATTTCTTCTCTTTCATCTGGTTTGAACATATCGATTTTGTTTAAGAAAACAACGATTTTTGGAACACCAACTTGTTTAGCAAGTAGGATGTGTTCTCTTGTTTGTGGCATAGGTCCATCTGTTGCAGCAACAACTAAGATAGCACCATCCATTTGCGCAGCACCGGTAATCATGTTTTTAACGTAGTCAGCGTGACCTGGACAGTCAACGTGAGCATAGTGACGTTTTTCTGTTTGATATTCGATGTGAGCGGTGTTAATAGTAATTCCACGTTCTCTTTCTTCTGGAGCATTATCGATAGATGCATAGTCACGAGCTTCTGCTAAACCTTTTTTAGCTAAGATTGTAGCAATAGCAGCTGTAAGAGTAGTTTTACCGTGGTCAACGTGACCGATTGTACCAATATTTACGTGTGGTTTTGAACGGTCAAAATCTAATTTTGCCATAATAAAATTCCTTTCGATTTTTTGTAATTTTTAATATATAAATTTTATTGATTAAACGCGTTTAACCTACCATAGTATAGTCTTTCATCTATATCCTGTCCACTCGCGTTTAAGACTATGTTAAATTTTAGCAAAAAAAGACTATTTTTTTCATTTTATGTTTTTTGACACAATTTTAAGCTTAAATTAACAAAAAATAAAACAAAAAACTTATAAAAATATACATTTTTAAACGTAATTTTTGGGCTATTCATTGTATGTTAATATATTGACAATAATTACCTAATATAATTAAAGTGACTTATATAAAAAATATAAGAAATAAAACAGGAGAACAAATGGCAAAAATTGAGAAAAAACCAGCGATTATTTTAGGTGGAGCAGGTGCAATAGTAGGAGCTGTTGCTTTAGGTTTCGGAATTGGTTTTGGTTTACATGAAACCCCTTCTTCAACTACAAAGCAAATAGTAAATAACACAGATGAATTATTTAAAAGTTTAAAACTAAGTTCAATTGAAGATCAAGCTAAAAAACAAGCTTTTGTTGAAGCTTTACAAACATGACTAAAATCTACAAAAGAAGTTAAAGACGAAGAAAAAAATGAAACTTCAACCGTTGAAATCGGAACACTTGTTGACATTAAAAATACTTCAGATTTAATTGCTTCAACTTACCAAGACTTAGTAGCTCAAAAAGATGTTATTCAAGCTATAAGTGCTTATGGAATGGTAAAAGAAAAATTATCACAAGTTGAATTTGATGTTTTAGCAGCCGTTTTATCAAATCAAGCTCAAGGCGAAAATGCATTGGCGAAAATTAAATCAGTTTTAACAGCAGCTTACATTGACACAGCTATTAAAGGCAACGGCCAAGAAGGTGAAAGCAAGGTAGAAGGATTGGTAGATGTTTTACCTTTATTAAAAGACAATGAAGGTATTAAGGGTGGATTTGAAGCTATTTTTGATAGTTTAGAAAGCAACGAAAAAACTTCAGGAATTGCAAAAATTAACGAAGTTGTTGAAGCTTTAAAACTTTACACCTTCGGAGAAGAAAAAACTCCATCAGCTTATGACACATTAGTAACTTCTTTAAAAGCTTTAAACTTTGAAGAATTATTAAAAAATGGTTACAATGCAACTTATCAAGAAGTTCAAAAACCATTTTTAGATTTCTTTGCAAATATGAAATTAGTTATTACTAACTCACAAACTTTAAACGAAGAAGACAAAGCAACAGTTAGTGAAATTTTAAATCCTCAATTAGATAAAATTCAAGCTATCGTTACAACTATTTTTGAAAACTTTAAAAATGAATTAACAGAATTAACCAAAGTTATCGCTACTCTTTAAAATTGTTAGAAATATTTAAGCAACATCGAACGGTGTTGCTTTTTATATATAAAAACAAGCCTCTTAGGAGACTTGTCGAAAATAAATGATTGTTTTAAATAAAAGGAATTAAAAACTTAATTTTTTAAAATATAACATTGACTTGGACTAATCAAAATTAAACAAATGAAGAATTATTTAAAATGTTTAATTAAATAAAATGAACTTTGATAAAAATTTAAAGAAATAAGGGATGTAAATAAAAAAATTTAATTATTTAATAATTTCATCCAAGCCAATATTTAAAACATGATTTCTTATTGTAATCACGACAAAAAGGAAACTTAATAGCCTCTTTTTTGCTTCATAATAATAACACATAATTATTTAGATAAATCAAAAAATATTAAATTTTTCAATTTAAATTAAGTTTATTTGCAAATTATAATTTTTTCATGAAATCTGCCAATTCTTCGGTAGAAATTGCTGCCGAACTTAAACCTTTATAAGCCATATTTAAATAATCTTTTCTAGACATACCATTTTTCACTAACTTTTGGTAATATAACCCATCAGTTAGACAAACAAAGAAAACATTAGGATTAATTATTTTTTGAACTGATTCTAAAAATCTTTTAACATCTTCAAATTGATTGTCTTGAGCCCCGCCTTCGTCATACGTATATTTATGGGAAGCATAAAAAGTAATATTTTTATATTCCCAGGTCATATCAATTGTTTTTAAACTTTTAAAATCTGGTTGGTATTTTAGAACATTACCATCGGAAGTAAGATAAATTGCATTTTTACCTGACTTAGGTAGTATTTTAAAATTTGTAACACCATCAATTGGTTTAATAAATTCAGAAGCTATTATTTCATGAATGTTTTGTTTATTTGGATCTTTGGCAAATTTAATAATTGTAGATAAGTTTAAATCTCTAATTTCTTCGTAAAATTTTTCGATTGGCACACCAGTTCTATTAGATTCACTGGTGATTTTTTCTTTTAATCATTTTGCGTCTAAAGATTTATAAACTTGTTTAATATTTTCTAAACGCTTTTGTTTAATTATTTTTTCTCAATCAATTTTCATAACAAATATTTAAAATCTTTCTAGCTTCAGTAAAACTTAATCTACGGCGATATTTACCATCTTTTCTTAGCCCCTTGAATGAAGACATAAAAACGTCGTAAGTATTTTCACGATATTCAATTAAATAATTATTTAAATAAGTAATAAATTTATTTAAATTTTTAATCTTAATTTCTTTTGGTATTTTAATACGCGTTATACTTCGACTAGATACAGAAATTTTATTTTTAATATCCTCGCCTTTAACAAATTTAATTGTATCTTTATTAGTATCATCTATTAAAATAGCACCAATTTCTCCTTGAGGATCATTAAAAGTTCAATTATATTTAGTAGAAGCTTCAGTAATAAAATTAGCTAATTGCAAATTATTTCCTAGTAAATAATCATTACGATAAATTTCATAGCTATCATTTTCTTCTTTTACAAACAAAGCTAAACAGACAGGACAATCAGTATCATCAAACATCTTCATTGTTAGTGAAATTGCATATTTTAATCTCTTTTTAATTTCATTATTATTTCATGTTATAAAGGTTTCAGGAATAATAGCGGCAACATAATCGCAATTATCTAGCATTACTTTTAACGCTTGTTTATAAACATCATCAAAAGGTGTATTTTCAAATTCTAATTTATTTCTTGTAGCTGAATTTCTCGCTAAATAAGGAGGATTAGTAATAGCTACTTTAAAGTTTTTAGGAAAATCTTTTAAAGTATTTTTAATTTCGATATTAAATTCATCAAAACGATTTATTTCTTGTTTAGCAATATCAAAACATTTTCATTCAGGATAATAACCTACTTCTGAAATTAAAAGCGGAATATTATTTGTACCAGCAAATGGTTCCAAAATTACTTTTTTGTCTTTTTGTGGTATTAAATTTCACCATTTATAAAAGGCAACTGATTTAAATGGGTTAGATATTGTAAAAAATTGACCTAGTTGCACTTTATTACTCATTTATGACTCCTTATAAATATATTTATTAATTATATTTTGTTTTGATTAATTTAAATAAATTAAAACGAGCTTTAAGCTCGTTATATATTATTCTGTGCCTTTATAAATATCAACCAAAGTTTCTTGTAAGTTTTTAATTAAAATTGGTTTAAAAACACCATTTTTGGCTACGGTAACACCACCGTTTTCTTCGCTGACAACAATGGTTGTAGCGTCACTGATTTCAGAAATACCCATAGCTGCTCTATGTCTTGCTCCATATCTATTATCAATAGATTTTTTAGTTATTTTATAATATGTCGCAGCGTAATATATTTTATTATTTCTAATAATTATTGCTCCATCATGAAGAGGACAATGTTTATTAAAAATTGAAATAATTAAAGAAGAAGAAATATTGGCGTCAATAATAATCCCATCAGTTCTTAGTAAATCTAGATTGTCTTTATTTTCGATAGTTATAATTGCACCTGTTTTAGTTTTAGATAAATATTCGATCGCTTCTTTTAATTGATAAATAATTCTAATTTTAGTTGATTGACCTAAATTTTTCTTTACGGTTTTATTTTTGTTAATGTATCTTAAACCTAAAACTGTATAGTTAATAATCAATACTAAAGCTATTAAAATAACAATCGCTAAAATAATGTAAATAATACTATTTGCCATAGCCCCATCCATTTAAACCAATAATAATAGTTAACATAATACCAATTAATATTAAAACTCCAAAAATGATTAAAATTCTACTCATTTTTGAAAGAGGTTTAGCTTTTTGAGCGGCTGGTGAATCAGATCATTTTTCGTATTCAATATAGCTTTCTCATCTAACTCTTATTTTATCTTGTCTTTCCTTGGCTTCGTCTCTTATTGAAGTAGTTCTTTCATCCATGATTTTCATTCAACGAATTTCCTGAAAATTTTTAAACTTATCTATTTCTGAATATTCTTTATAAAACTTAGCACTTTTTAAATAAGCTTGAAATTCACTGATGATTTTAGAAATAGTATCTTGTTCCGGATCATAGTAAGTATTACGAATATCTTTTTGTTTTTGAGCGTATAGTCTTTTGATCATATTTCTCCTAATTTAATATCTTAAATTTTAACATTTAAACAATAAATCTAATTAACATATTAACCATTAATTATCTTTAAAAAATATCAGATATAATATTGTTATTATTTTATACAAGGAGTATTATGAAGAAAACAATTAAAGATTTAAATTTAAACAATAAAACTGTTTTAATTAGAGTTGACTTTAACGTTCCTTTAAAAAACGGAATTGTTATGGACACCAAAAGAATTGATGCAGCAATTCCAACTATTAAATATTTATTAGATAATGGTTCAAAATTAGTAGTTATGTCTCACTTAGGTAGAATTAAATCAGAAGAAGATAAAGCTACTAAATCACTAGCTCCTGTAGCTAAAAAATTTGCTGAAATTTTAGGACAAGAAGTTTTATTTGTTCCTGAAACCAAGGGTGAAAAAGTTGAAGAAGCAATTAAAAACTTAAAACCAGGTCAAGTTATGATGATTGAAAACACCCGTTTTGAAGATTTAAATGACAAAGCCGAATCAGGAAACAATGAAGAATTAGCTAAATACTGAGCTTCATTATGTGATATTTATGTAAATGATGCTTTTGGAACTTCTCATAGAGCACATGCTTCTACTCACGGAGTAGCTAAATATGTTAAAGAAAGTGCTTTAGGATTTTTAATGGATGAAGAAGTTAAACATCTAACTAAATTATTAGGTGGTTTTGAAAGACCTTTTGTCGCTATCGTTGGTGGAGCAAAAGTTAGTGATAAATTAAAAGTTTTAGAAAAATTATTTGAAGTAGCTGACAAAGTTCTAGTTGTAGGTGGTATGGCTTACACCTTTAAAAAAGCTCAAGGATTTGAAATTGGAAATTCTTTATACGAACCAGATAGAGTTGAATTGGTAAAACAATACTTAGAAAAATACCCAGACAAAATCGTTTTACCAGTTGATAACGCTTTTGTCGATGAATTTGCAGATAAGAAACCAGAATTTACAACCCCTGATGCTCAAAACATTCCAGAAGGTCACATGGGATTAGACATTGGTCCAGAAAGTGTTAAGGAATTTGCTGAAATTATTAAAACTGCAAAAACTATTTTCTGAAACGGTCCTGCCGGAGTTACTGAATTTGTAAACTTTGAAGCAGGAACAAGAGGAATTGCTATTGCTATTGCCGAAAACCAAGACGCTTATTCAGTAGTTGGTGGTGGAGATTCTGTTACCGCAATTAACAAATTAGGTTACCACGACAAATTTAGTTTTATTTCAACCGGTGGTGGTGCTTCAATTGAATTTGTACAAGGAAACAAATTACCCGGTATTGAAATTATTGAAGAAAAATAGTTATTTATGAAAAAAAATTAACTTTAAAAGAAACTCAATACGCTATTGAAAAATTAAAAGATATATTTTCACACAGTCTTAGAAAAAAACTTAATTTAGTACGTGTTTCTGCTCCTTTATTTTTAAGATCTTCTAGTGGTTTAAACGACGGATTAAACGGAGAAACACCGATAGTATTTACAGCTAAAAATATTGGAGAAAATTTAGAAGTAGTTCATTCACTAGCAAAATGAAAAAGAGACGCCTTACAAAGATATCATTTCGATATTTATGAAGGTTTATACACCGATATGAACGCGGTAAGACGTGAAGAAGATTTAGATAATAAACATTCTTTTTATGTCGATCAATGAGATTGAGAATTAGTTATTAATGAAGCAGATCGTAATATTAATTTTCTTAAAAAGATTGTGCAAAAAATATATCGTTCTTTAAAAATAACTGAAAAAAGAATTAATAAAATTTACCCTTCTTTATCTAATAAATTAGCAAGAAAAGTATTTTTTATTTCCGCTTTAGATTTATATAATTTATATCCAGATTTAAATGCTGATCAAAGAGAATACGAAATTGTTAAAAAACATGGTTCTGTCTTTATTTATCAAATTGGATGAAGTTTACCGGATGGTAAACCACACTCAAAAAGAGCGAAAGATTACGACGATTGAAATTTAAATGGTGATTTAATTGTTTATGACTCTATTAACGATCAAGCTTTAGAAATAAGTTCAATGGGAATTAGAGTAGATAAAAAAGCAATTAGAAGACAATATGATTTATCAATCGATGAAATCGCTGCCTTAAGTCCTTATCATGCCAAATTAATTAATAAAGAATTACCTTTTACAATTGGTGGCGGATTAGGACAAAGCCGGATTGCAATGTTTTTATTAGAAAAGAAACATATTGGCGAAGTTCAAGTTAGCGTTTGAGACGAAGAAAATTTAATTAAAGCTAAAAAAGAAAATATTATCATTTTATAAAGAAAAACTAACAGCCTTGTGGTTGTTAGTTTTTTACTTATTTATTATTTATTAATCTCTTCTATTTTTCTTCATCATCGCGATAGCAATTAAAATTAATAATCCGATTCCAGTTGGAATTAACAATAATCATCAGAATAAATCAATTGATTTAGATTTTAAATTATTAATTGCTTCTTTATATAGTCCAGCTAAATATTTAGGAGTTTTTGGAGTAATAGCTTTTAGAAGTTCTTCTCTTTGTTCTTGGCTAATATTTTCGTTGTTTTTAATTACATCTAATGAGCCATTATTTAAAATAGTATCAACAAATTTATTAACAACAGTTTTAACTTCAGAAGAAAGTTCTTGTAAACCTTTTTCAACCAACTCTTTATCGCCTGTTGAAATACCTTTAACTATTTTGTCAATTCCGTTTACATTTGCATTAGCTTTTGCTAATTCTTCATTAAATTTATTATTAGCATCTTCTAATAAAGGTTGATTAGTATTTTCAACTAAATTATTTTGTGTTTTAGCTTTTAAGCCATTTAATTTTTCGTTAGCTTTTGAACCATATTTATCGTTTAATAATGAAGTTATACCTGTATTAATGTCATATGCATTATTTGCAGCATCTAAACTATCTTGATATGGTTTGTTCGAGATAACATCTTTATTTAATTTATCGATTAATTTTTGAGTAGCATTAGCGATTGATTTGTCATAATTATCAGCTAATTTATTGATGTTGTCAATGATTTCTTTGATGTATGAATTATCATCGCCAGCTTTATTTTGTAAATCATCTAAAGTGTTTTTATTTGGGTTTACTAAATCTTTAATTTTATTAATATAAGCGTCTTTTTCATCTTTGCTTAAGTTATCTAATGAATTTACATAATCAATAGCGGCTTGTTTATTATCGCTAGTTTCTTTTGCTTGATCGTAAATATCATATCTATTATCAGGATTTGTTTTAATATCATTAATTAACTTATCTTTTTCAGTTTGATTTAGATTTGGTAAGTTGTTAATTTTATCGATAATATCTTGCGCTGAAACACCTAAGGCATTTAAAGCATTTTCAATATCTTCGGTTAATTTTAAAATTTTGTCTAATGAAGTATTAGTGTATTTTAATCTATCTTTATCATTTAATTCTTTAGCAGGCTTTATTGCATCATCATAAGCTTGTTGTTTAGCTTGTTCTGATTGTTGATATCTACCAGAATTTTTAACATTATCAGCATCGTTGATTAACCCTTTTAATTTATCTGCTGCTTTGTTGTAGTTTTCAATACCATTTAAAGCTTCGTTTGCTTTATTTAGATTATCAATAGCTGTTTGTACTTCTTGGTAAGAACTATCAGGTCCAGTACTATGTGAAGCAATATTTTCAGCCTCAGCAATTTTATCTTTTAAAACTTGTTGTAGAGCTTTATCTGCATATAAGTAATTTGCATTTTTCTTATCTAATAAACTTTGGTTCATGTCAGCAATAACTTTTTTAAGATCTTTCATCTTATCATCTAAAGTTTTTGCGTTAGGAACAATAGTTTCTTCGATTTCTTTAACTGAATTACTATTTTCTAGATCATTTAAAATGTGTTTTAGTTGAGCTTTATTAATGTTATTTAGATTTTGAATTTCAGCTCTTGCTTTGGTTTTAGCTTTTTCTAAGTTTTCGTTACCATTTAAACTTTCATAAGCATTATTTAAAGCATCTATTAAATTATTAATTGATGTTTCATCAACATTAGCAGCTCCGGTTGCTTTATTGTTTAATCCTTCTGCGTTAGCTAATTGGGTATCGAAATTTGTTTTTAAAGCTTCATCAGCGTTAATGTAGTTCGCAGTTTGTTTGGTATCACTCGGAATAGCTTTAATAGCTTTATCCAATTGTTTCATACTATTATCAACAGTCGCTACTTTATCGTTTAATTGATTTACTTTATTTACATCTTGTAAAGCAGCTAATTGTTTTTTAAATTCAGCTTTTTGAGCGTCGTTTAAGTATTTAGCATTATTAATAGCTGCTTCTACTTCTGATTTTCTTTCGTTTAAAATCTTAGTTCCGTCTAATCCGTTTAAAGCATTTTTTAGCTCTTCTTGTAAATCGATAACTTGTTGTTTTAAATCAGTTGAATCTTCATAATTTGGTTTAACAACATTATTTATTTTGTTAACAATTTGAGTTAAAGCGTCTTGTTTTGGTTTTGAAGAGTTATTAAATTTATCTGAATCCAAAATTTGTGAATCGTAAACTGAAGCTAAATTGTTATTTAATTCGTTCATTAAATCATTTAATTTTGAAGCTTCGTCTAAGATACCAGAAATATCTTTACCGTCTTTAACTCCGTCAATTTTATTTTTGTAGTAATCTTTTTGAGCTTTATTTAAGTTACCTAATTGATCTATTTGGGCTTTACCAAATTGTTTTTGGTCTCTTAAATTGTTTAAACCATTTAAATTAGCTTGATTATCAGCTAATTCTTTAGCTAAATCTTTAAGTTGTTGGATATCATTGTTTGCTTTATTTTCTAATGCTTTCTCAGCCTTAGCTAATGATTCATCAAATGGTTCTTTGTTAGTTGCATTAATGTATGGAGCTTCTGGTTTAACTGCTTCTGCATTAGCAATAGCTTTTTTAATTTGTTCCATTGCACCATCTAAATCTTTAGCATTATTAATAATATTTTCAACATCTGAATTGGTTTTAGCTTTTTCTAATTCTTTTTCAATATTAGCTTTTTGTTCATCAGTTAAATTATTTAATTTGCTTAAATCTTCTTTGGCTTTTTCTAAAGCGGCTGCTAATTTTGTATCTCCATCTAAGGCGTTTAAAGCAGTTTCTAAATTAGTTTTAATAGTTTCTACTTGATCTTTTGGAAGATTTTCGCCATTATTAAAGTTTGTTAAATCTATTGCCGCTTTTAAAGCATCATCAAAGGCTTTTTGTAAATTAGCATCACTGTTTAAATATTTCGGAGTATTTTTGATGTCTGCTGGTACAGTAGCTAAACTATCTGCTAATTGTTCCATAGCATCGTTTAACTCAGTAGCATTTCGAGAAATAACATCTAAGTCAGCTTTATCTTCGGCTGCTTCAATTTGATCTAAAATTGCATCTTTTTGAGCTTTATTTAATGATGTTAATTTTTCTAAATCTGCTTTGGCTTTTTCTTTAGCATCAGATAATTGAATATCTCCATTTAAAGATTTTTGTGCTTTGTCTAATTTATCTTTAATAGATGCTACTTCGCTAGCGTCTAAACCTTCACCGGTTGTTTTGTTTAATAAAGCTTCGGCAGCTGATAAAGCTTCGTCAAATGGTTGTTTATTTGTTGCATCAACATATTTAGCAGATTCTTTTAATTTAGAATCTTTATATCCTTCAACAAGATCTTTTAAAGCTTCCATTTGTTCATTGGTTGCATTAGCTTTATTTAAAGTTTCTTTAATAGTATCTAAATCTTTAGCATTATTAATAGCTTGTGAATATTTATCGCTTTGATTTTTATTTAATGAACTGTCTTTTCCTAATTGAGTAATTGCATTATCTTTGGCTTGTTGCAATACTTGTTTACCATCTAATTTACTAAATTCTAATTTTAATTTATCAATTAATTGTTGAATTTGTTCGTCGGTTGGTGTATTTAAACTGGCTTTATTATTAGCTAATTTTTCAGCCATTGCCATGTACTTGTCTAATTCGTCTTTATTAGATGCAAGTGTGTAATTAATAATGTTATCTTCACTATTTGAAGTATTAGTTTTAATATTAGCTACTTCATTAGCTAAACTTGCCATTAATCCATCAGTTTTAGTTGCACTAGCAATAACTTTATTTAAGCATTCTAAACCTTTTGCTTCATTTAATTCTTGTTTAAAGTCAGCCATTTGAGAATCATTTAAATGAGTTAATTTAGCTAAATCAGCTTCGGCTTTTGCTTTGTTAGCTAAACCATTTAAATCGTTAATTGCATTAACAATATTAGTTTTAATTTGTTCTACTTCTGCTTTTGCTAAGTTAGAACCATTTTCACCGACTAATTCATTAGCAGCTTTTAAAGCATTATCAAATGCTGTTTTCTTATCTGCATCTGCATATTTATAATTGTTATTTTTATCAGAGTTAGCTTGATCTAAATATTTATTAGCTTCGGCAATTTGAGTTTTTAAATCGGCCATTGTGCTATCTAATTCTTTAGCTTTAGCTACAATATCGTTAATTTTTTGTTGGCTATCTGTGTTTCCAGAATCAATTTGGTTAATATAGTTAGCTTTTTGAGCTGGATTTAAATTAGTTAAATTATTAATTGTTTGTCTTGCTTTATCTTTTTCGGCTTTTAATACTTGATTTCCATCTAAATTTGTTTTGGCTGTATTTAATGTATCGGTAACGCTACTAATATCACTTTGGTTAGTATCGTTAGTAAAGTTAGCATCTTTTAATTTATTTTCAGCCGCAGTTAAAGCTTCATCAAAAGGTTCTTTATTTGTAGCTTCAGTATATTTTGGATTTGGTTTAACTGCTTTAGCATTTTCAATAGCTTCTTTTAAAGCGGTCATCGCATTTGAAGCTTGTTTAGCATTTGAAATAATTTTATCAATTTCTTTAACATCAGTTTGAGTGTCGATTAAATCATTAATTTGTTTAATTTGGTTTTCATTTAGATTTTGATAACCTTTAATCTCGTTTTTAGCTTGTTGTTTTTTGTTTCGTAATATTTCATCACCATTTAATTCAGCATAAGTAGTATTTAATTTTTCATCAATAGATTTAACACCATTTAAATCTAAGTCCAATCCTTCATCAGAAACTAAATTTTTAGCAGCTTTATATGCTTCGTCGTAAGCTGATTTTTTATCTTCTGTAGCGTTTACATATTTAGGTAGTTTTTCTACATTAGGACCTAATGAAGAAATATTTTGGTTAACCCTATGCATATAATCGTTTAAGGTTGAAGCAGATTGATCTAAATTATCAATAGCTGTTATTTCATTTGCTAAATTTATTTTTTCTTTATAAGATTTCACTTGATTTGGATTTAATCATTTATAAGTTGCTAATTTGTTAAGAGCTTCTTCTTTCTTTTGAGCTAGTAATTTATCACCGTTTAAATTATCATATTCAGTTTTTAAAGCGTTATAAACTGATGTAGTATTAGCTAAATCACTTGCAGCTCCACTTTCAGAAATTAAGGTTCTACCGTTATTTAAAGCTGTATCAAAAGCTGCTTTGTTTGAAGCTTCTTTATAGTTTGGAGTATTTAAAACATTTTTTGTATCAATTTCATTAATTAAAGCTTTAATTTTACCCATTTGTTCATTAGTTTGAGTTTGGTTTTCTTTCATAGCGTTAATATCAGTAATTGATTTTGAATCATTAATAGCATTTTTAGCGGCAGCAACTTGATTTGGATTTAAATCTTTTAAGGTTTTTAGATTTTCTAAAGCTGCATCTTTAGCTGCTTGTAATAATTCAAGTCCATTTAAATTATCAAAAGCTTGGGTTAAAGTGTCTTTAACTTGGTTAACTTTAGCAGTATCAGCATCTTCACCAGAAGTTTTATTCAATAAAGCTTCGGCTACTTTAATTGCATCGTCTAAATCTTTCCTATTACTTGCTAATTCATAATCTAACTTATCTG
Organism: [Mycoplasma] falconis; assembly: GCF_006385795.1. Classification (GTDB taxonomy): domain Bacteria; phylum Bacillota_I; class Bacilli_A; order Mycoplasmatales; family Metamycoplasmataceae; genus Metamycoplasma; species Metamycoplasma falconis. The sequence continues at coordinate 14,096 of NZ_VFSS01000010.1, forward strand.
GTTCAACTAAAATTTTAGCTTTAATTTCAGCTAATTTAGCTTTTAAATCAACCATAGCTTGATTTTGTTGTTTAGCAGAAGCTACTACATTATTTAAGCCAGCTAAATTTTCTGAAGCTAATAAATTTGCATTAACTGTATTCGCTTGGTTTTGATTTAAGTCAGTTAATTTAGCAATATCTTCTTTTGCTTTTTGTAAATTAGCATCACCGTTTAGCTTAGCAACTTGATTAGTGATATTAGTAATTTCGGTTTGAACTTCTTTGTCATTAGCATTATTAGTTTCAGAAGTTAATAAATTATTAGCTTGTGTTATTAAATTATTTAAATCTTGAAGAATTTTATCATCAGCATATTTAAAGTTATTAGCAGTTGCGGTTGCTGTTTTAGCTGTTACAACTTCGCTAACTTTTTCTTTTAGTTGTTTCATTAAATTATCTAAAGCCACAACTTTATCGTTAATAGCATTTATTTTAGCCACTGTATTGGTATCTGTTGAGTTTAAATTATTAATAAAACCTTGTTTTTGGGCTGGATTTAAATATTTAGCGTTTTTAATTGTTTTTAATAATTCAGTTTTAGCGTTATCAAAAACAATATTACCGTTTAATTTTTCAATATCTGCTTTTAATTTTGTATTGTAGTCTTTTAATTGTTTAATACTATCGTAATTAGCTGGTGAATTTAAAACATAAATTCCGTTGTCAAGTGAAAACGTTGAACCAACTTTTGTTAAATCTTCATCAACTGGATTTTTTGTTTCAGCTGTAGCTTCAGTATATTTAATAGTATTTTGTATATTTTGATAAAAATTACTTAAAGTTTCAGAAACTGCTTTTTGAGCTTCATTAAGAGCTTCAACTTCATAAATAATTTGATTATCAATTACAGTTGGATTAGTTTCACTGTTTACTTTGGCAATATAATCATCTTTTAATTTTTTTGATAAATATTTTGCATTGTTAATTTTTTGAATAGCAATTTCACGAATTATTTCTAAATATTTAGCGTCGACGTCGCTTTTTAATTTTTTAATGTTTTGAAGTGTTCTTTCAAATAATTTTTTATAAGAATTTAATGAATTAACTCTACTTCATAAGGTGTAAACTGATAGTTTTTCGCCACCTTTAACTACTTCATATTCATGTGGGTAATTTTCTTTCGCTTGTTCTCCCAAACCGTTAATATAATCTACATATTTTTTTAATTCTGGCACATAAGGTTCTAAATTATCTAATATTTGGTTGCCTTGTTCATTATAAAGTTCCTGATTTTCTAATAAAGAATTAGTACTTGATGCTAGAGATCTAATTTTTTCTAAAGAAGCTTCACTAGCTTCGGTTATTTCATTTAATTCTCTTTTATTTTTATTAATTGATTTATTAGCGTTTGAGTTTTTGAAAATTAAATCTTCTAGTTTTGAATATTCATTAAAAGATGGTCCATAAGATTTCAATAAATCTTCAAATCATTTAACTTGATCATAATATTGTTGGTATTTACCAATTTTATTCATTTCAGCATTATATTCTGCTAAGATTTCACTTAAAATATTTTGAACATTAGGGCTACTTTGTTCACCTAATTTTTCGTAAATTCCACCTTTATTTAATAAAGCTTTGATTTTATTAACGTAGGTTTCTAACTCTTGATATTTAGCTTCGTTTTCAGTTGTTTTATAAGCTGATTGAATTTCATAGTAAAAATGTTTAGTTGCAGCATCATAAGATTTAATTAATTTTGGAGCAAATCATGATTCTTGATAATCTTTATCAGTATAAGCAACGCTCGCTTCGAAATCTTCTGGATTTAAATTTAAAACATGTCTAAATCCTAAAATCGCTGTACCGGTATAGTTATTAACACCTTGCATAGCTGGTGAAAGCATATCTAGTCCATCGCCAGGGTTAATTTCTACTATTGAATTTTCACCAGAATTTGAATTAGCACTGGCTACATTTTCTTTTAATTTTCATTTAAATTCAATTGGTGGTAATCCGTAAACATTTCCTAATCCTGAATAATCTTCGGTCATGTATTTTTGATTAACGGTAATATCAAAAGGTCTTCAATCATTTCTATTTTCTACATAAATATCTCAGTTTGAATAAACAGTTGTTTCACTACCAATTGAAGAAAAAGCCCCCCCCACATAAGATGTACCCGGAGTTATATCACCATTAGGTTGTAATAAAAAGGTGTTTGGGTTCTTTTTAGTATAAAACTCGAAAGTGAATTTTAAAGAATCAGATCATCAATCATCACTAGCCATCATATCTAGTTCGCTACCAATTAAACTTGAAGTAATTTCGTTTAAACCATTATTAGCTGCTGCTAGCATCACATTAAATTCTTGATTACCTCTTACAACATAGTTATATTGATTTAAGTTTAATCAAAGTCTTTCGTTTTTTAAACTTTCAAAAAATTGAGCAGCTTCTTGTTGATTTTGAGATAACTTATATTTAAAATAACCTAAAAATTGACCACCACTTACATCAAATTTAGTTCATTTAAAACTTGATGGGTAAAGACCATTAAATTTAGGAGCTTCTGTTAACTCCATGGCAGGAACGACTTTTTTATCATATTGATATTGATTTGAGTCTTCGTATTGTTTAGGACCTCAAGCCATAATAGTAAATGGTTTTTCGCCGTCGATAACTAAATCAGGAGATGTTAAAATAGTAAATCTAGTATTTTTACCTCAAGTAACTGGTCCACCCGGTCAGTTAGGATTTAATAGTCATTCTTGGTTAAAAGTCATTCTTCATTTTTGAACATCTTCTGAAAAATCGCCTTCTAGTTTTTCTACTTTAACTAACTTATTGCTACCGTTTAAATATTCAGGTGAACTATATCAACCAGATAAACCTCAACCTTGACCAGCAATATAAGTGTTATTAAAAGTATTAGTATTTTTGGTAAAAGGTCTTTGATTTTCCGGAATTAAATTAACGGTTTGTCCGTCATTATTAATATTTAAATTTGCTGATACTAAAGGTAAAGCTCCAGCTAATGAGCTAATACCTAAACCTATAAGCATCATCTTGTTGTTTTTCATAAATTCTCCTTTTTCAAGATTTAAATAATATTAATTTTAATATTATTTTCAAATAAAAATGCCATAAAAAATAAAAAATCAGACTTTTCTTTCTAAAATTAAGTCTGATTTTTAAAAAATTTATTTGTTTTTATTACTAAAAATTAGGTTCAATATTCATATTTTTTAAAACTTCAACAACTGTTTGTTTTAATTCACCAGAGTATTCGTCAAACACTTTTTGTTCGTTTTCATCTAATCTAATTTTTGGCAAATGACGATATCCATTTCTACCTAAAATTACAGGAAGACCAAAGTATACACCATGATTTTTATATTCATTTGGTAATTTAACACCTAATGAATAAATAGCTTCTCTATCTGCTAAAATCGCCTGAGTTATTTCTGCTAAATTTTCACCAATCCCAAAGTTGGTAATTCCTTTGCCAGAAATAATTTCAAAAGCTTCATTTTTAACTTTTTCATAAAGGTTTTGTAATCATTCTTCGTCAATAGTTCCATTAGCTAATCAATCTTTTAAAGAACCTAGTCCAATTCTCATTTTTGAAAATGGAATTAAACATCTTGATCCATGTTCTCCGATAACAAATCCTGTTATTGAAGAAGCTTTAACGTTAATTTTTTCAGATAAAAATTTCTTCATTCTAGCTGTTTCTAAAATAGTCCCTGAACTGATAACTTTGCAAGCTTCAAAACCAGTAACTTGTTGATAAATAGAAGCCATAATATCCACAGGGTTAGAAGCAATTATTGTAACTCCTTTAAAACCTGATTCTTTAATTTTTAATCCAATTTCTTTAATTAATTTTGCATTATCAGTAAGTAGTTCTAAACGATCTTTTAAAACACCTTCTTTTGGTTTGACTGATGCAGTAATAACAACAATGTTGGCGTCTTTTAAATCATCGTAGCATCCTGCAATAAAAGTTGAACCGTTATTAGCCATTGAACAAGCGGCATCATTTAAATCTTTTGCTTGGGCTTTTGCATAATCTAAAAAAGCGTCTACAAGTACATAATCAGCTTCAACGTTTTTATTTAAAGCAGCATATAGAAAAGCAGAACCAACAGCACCAACTCCAATAATTCCAATTTTATTCATGTTTATTTCCTCCAATAATTGATTTAATATTTTGTTCTAAAGCTGTACTATATGAAATATCTCCCTGTTGATAAAATGGGTCAATTTCATGTAAATAAGCACACATTATTGCTGTTCGATGAATAAAGGCAATAATTCATCCTAAGTTATAAGCACTATAATCTTCAATATCAATTTTTAAACTGGCGATTTTATGTAAGCCAACATGAGAATCTATTACGCTTTCAGCAATAACCTTACCAATAAAATTATATGTAAATTTTGATAAGTGGTTTAAATAATCATCTTCACCTTCGTTATTCATCGATACTTGCAAATCATAAGTAGGATTAGTAAATAAAATGTGAGTGTCAAAAGTTCTAATGGGTAGTGAAATGGCTAATTGTGAATAAGTCATTAAATCACTTGGCTGCTTACTTATTTCAACTAACAAGCCTCTTTCTTTAGCGGTATTAGCTTCAATAAAATACATTTTCATTAACTTGGCTAATTTAACATAAGAAGCTGAATAAACATTTAAATGTTCCAATTTAAAATTATTTTTAACCAAAATAAATCTAATCAAGGCGTATAAATAAGCTTCATTTTTTTCTAATGGTGTTTTAGCATAATATTCATTAGCAGCTGTCGCTCCGTTTATATATTCAATTATGTTAATATTGGCACAAGCTAACGGAAATAAAACCGCTGGTGTAAAGTTAACATATTTTTCTTTAACGCCATCTGAAATTCCTAATAAATGATAATTATTTTCTTTGGCTTCTTTAAACAGATCTCCGTAATTATTATTTGTAGTTACGAAAATATAATCAGAGGCAACTTGTGGTCCGAATTTTTTAATTAATATTTGTTTTATTTCGCGATAAACTAAATTAATTTCCATTGATTTGCCGCTTTGTGAAATAACATTTAAAACAAATCTTTTATCAGCTAAAAATTGGCTCAATAAAACTAAATCACGACCATCAATAGTTTCGTCAACATAAAGTATTTTTATTTTATCTTTGTCGCTATATTTTCCTTTGTTTAAGTCAATTAAAGCTTCTGATTGTAATCTAATTTGTTGCGGACAAACTACAACTAAGTATTCAATATTTTTTTTAACTAATAAGCTATAAGCTTTTTTAATAAATTCAAAATCTGATTTTGTAATTTTATCTTTAACATCAAAGAAATCTAAATGTTGGCTACCATTAATATTTCGTGAAGAAATTTTATTATTAATTTCAGTTATTTCATTTTCATATTTTTCAAAAAACTTTTCTCTTAAAGCTTTTGAAAAATCAATTTTAATTGGACTATTTGCCATAATTAATTCCTTTATTAGTAAAATCTAGCAAAGCGTCAAATTCACAATTTTTAGTATCCAATTTAAATTCGAATGGGTTTCTTATTTCTTTAGGGTGTATTTTTTTAAATGAAACAACTAATTCACCTGTATGCATTACTTCAATAATAATTAATTCTTTAATGTCCCCAACTTTAAACATTATGTTTAAGTTCTTGACGTAATAATCACTAATTTCATTGATATTTAAATAACATTTTTTATTTTCTTTTGTAACTAAAATAACAAGGTTTTTTAAAACCTTTACTACCTTAGCTCTAATAATTTTGCCAACGTAATATTCCTTCATGTTTGTCCTTTTTATGCCTTTATTTTTATTTGATTATAAGCTTTAAAAATTTCTCCATCAATTTGTAGAAATTCTAAATTTGGATGTTTTATTTCAATGTTTTTACCGAATAATTCTGTTACACATTTTTTATAAATAATATGTCTGCCTGTTAATACAGTTGGAAATAAACAAGCCAATCTAAATTTAGATAAATTATGAATTACTAAAACTTCTAACTCTTTCTTTTGCCGATTAGCATGAGGAGCAATTTTCATTCCCTTGCCATAGTATTTGCCATTCATAATAGAAGCTAATCAAACCTTATGAAATTTATGTTCTTTACCATCAATATTTATAATTAATTCTTTAAAAGGCTGATACTTTTTAAAAGCTTTAATTCCGGTTTTAAAAAATGAAGAATGACCGGTTTCTTTCTTTTCTTTATTTACCGCTTCAGCAATATAAGCATCTACTCCAAAACCGACTCCATTTAAAAAAGTTCTGCTTTTATTTTCAAAATATACCTGCGGTAAATTTTGAATAAAATCATTTATTAAATAAAACTTTTTATTAATAATTTTAACTTCTTTGTAAGAGTTTAAATCTCTTAAAAAGTCGTTTCCAGTACCTGCTCGATAAGCATAAATTTTAGGTAAAATTTTTTCGTTTTTAATAGCGTTGGTTATATAGGTTAAAGTTCCGTCTCCACCAATTAAAATCACAATATCTTTTTCAGTAAAAGAAGTAAGTATTGATTTAACATTTTTTATTTTTGTAATGTCTTTTAATTCATAGCTTTCTATCTTAAATGCTTTAATTGCTTGATTGATTATTTTATTTCTTTTTTTGAGGTTAGAGCCGCTCTTTGAAAAAGAGTTAAAAAATATGTAAAACATAAAAAAATTATAATTAAGATATTTTAATTTTTAAATTTTATTTAAAGTTTAACAAAGCCTTAATTAATTTTTAATTAAATAAGGTGCATTTTTACTTATAATTTATAAATCTATGACAAACGATAAAATACGTAATTTTGCTATAATCGCTCATATTGATCACGGTAAAAGTACTCTGGCTGACAGAATACTTGAATTTACTAATACAATTTCTGCCCGTGAAGCTAAACCTCAAATTCTTGATTCAATGGATTTAGAACAAGAAAGAGGAATTACTATCAAGCTTAACGCTATTCAAATTAAATATAAAGACTATATTTTTCATTTAATTGATACGCCAGGACACGTCGATTTTACTTACGAAGTCTCAAGAAGTTTAGCTGCTTGTGAAGGGGCTTTATTACTTGTTGATGCTACCCAAGGTATACAAGCCCAAACTTTGGCTAATGTTTATCTTGCTATTGAAAATAATTTAGAAATTGTACCTATTATTAATAAGGTTGATTTAATTAGTGCTGATCCTGATCGTGTTAAAAAAGAAATTGAAGATATTATTGGTATCGATGCTTCGGATGCAATTTTAATTTCAGCTAAAACTGGGCTTAACATTGATCAAGTTATTGAAGCTATTATTGAAAGAATTCCTGCACCAAAAGAAGCAGATACAAACAAACCATTAGAAGCATTAATATTTGATAGCTATTTTGATAACTATCGTGGTGTAGTTGTTTATACAAGAATTTTTAATGGTGAAGTTAAAGTTGGGGACGAAATTTATTTTATGCAAACTAAGAAAAAATACTTAGTTACCGAATTAGGAGTTAAAAATCCTAATGAAGTTAAAAAAGATAAATTATCAGCCGGTGAAGTAGGTTGAATTGCTGCTTCAATTAGAGATGTAAAAGACGTCGCAGTTGGAGATACAATTACTTCTGCTAAAAATCCAGTTGCATGACCTTTACCTGGATATAAAAAACTAAAACCTGTTGTTTATACTGGATTTTATCCTGTGGATACCAGAGACTATAATGATTTAAAAGATGCATTAGAAAAAATTAGTTTATCCGACTCATCAATTGTTTATGAACCAGAGACTTCGAAAGCTTTAGGTTTTGGATTTAGAATTGGTTTTTTAGGTTTATTACATATGGACGTTTTACAAGAAAGATTAGAAAGAGAGTTTAATCTTGATATTATTGCAACTGCTCCATCTGTAGAATTTGTTATTACTTTAACTAATGGCGACGTTCAATATATTACTAACCCTTCATTATTTCCTGATAGATCAACTATTAAGATGATTGAAGAACCCTATATTAGAGCCAACATTATGTTAACCGAAAACTATTTAGGTGCAATAATGGAATTATGTCAATCTAAACGTGGTAAATATGTGGATATTGAATATTTAGATGACACAAGACGTAAGCTTATTTATGAACTGCCATTAAACGAAACGATATTTGATTTCTTTGATTTAATGAAAAGCTATTCAAAAGGTTATGCTTCATTTGATTATGATTACATAGGACTACGTGAAAGTGATTTAGTTAAAGTTGACATTATGCTTAACGGCGAAAAGATTGATGCTTTAGCGATGATTACCCACCGTGATAGTGCTTATCCAAAAAGTAGAGAATTAGCTGAAAAATTAAAAGAAGTGGTACCAAGACAAAACTTTGAAATTCCGGTACAAGCAGCAATTGGATCAAAAATCATCGCCAGAGAAACAATTAAAGCTTATCGTAAAGATGTTACTGCTCACTTATATGGTGGAGACGTAACTAGAAGACAAAAATTGCTTAAAAAACAAAAAGCAGGTAAGAAGAGAATGAAACAAATTGGAAGTGTTGAAGTGCCACAAGAAGCATTTCTAGCTATCCTAAAAACTGATACAAATAAAAAGGATTAAGATATTATGCCAATAAGACCGACATTTAGCGGTTCGCCAATGGATAATGATAACGGTAATACAAAAACCTTAACTTCCATTAACCTTGGTCCAACCGTCAAAACTACTGAATTAGAAGTTGTAAAAAATAAAGTTAACGATCCAAAAGGAATTATTCCTAATGGTATTTATCGGGTTTTTAATCATGAAATAAAATTACGTAAATTCATGATTAGTTTGGATTTAATTGTCTTTTTTGCTAGTTTAATTATTAGTTTACTTTTTGGTCTTATTCCAAGTTTGTTTAATAAACAAGAAGGTTATATTACACCATGAGGTTGATATATAATTCCGGTTTTATTAATGGCTATTACTTTAACAAATTCAATTTTTGAAGGTATTGAATTAGGTGGTATTAAAAACGCAATAGTTTCTTATCGGGAACTAATAACCAGAGGTCAACTTACTGCTCCACCGTTTATTTCAATACTCTATCTAAAACTTAATTTAAAACAAGTAAGAAGAACTTGATTTATAATTGCTTTTATTTTTTATATTGGATTATTCACATTAATTTTTTGAGCTTTAAAAGATAAAAAATTTAGTGAAACGGTTGACTTTGGTAAATGAATACATAATTCCTTCCCTAACCCTGATATTGTTGTATATATTCTTTGTGGTATAATTGGTATGGTTTTAGTTCTTTACATCGTTAATTCAATCTATCGTAAAAAAAGAATTATAGATATTCAAACATTTTTTGGGCATGATGTTATGAATGTTAATGAAGTACAAACCAAAAAAACTAACGCCCATAAATTCTGAGCAAAAATATTTTTTATAAGTATTTTAGTTTTATTAGTTTTACCATTTATTATTTATATCTTAGTTAAAAAATTTGGCATGAAAGGAAAATAAATATGATCGCTTCATTATCTAGTGCATCAGCAGCCGCTGCTTCTTCAAGTTCAGTACCTGGATGAGCAATTGCTTTAATGGTTATCTTACCAATTATATTTGCAATTGTTGCAGCTATTGTAACCATGATTATTGTTAAAAAGAAATTTGAAAAACAATTAAGAGAAAATCCTCCTATTAACGAAAAACAAATTAGAGTTATGTTCCAACAAATGGGACGTAAGGCATCAGAAGCTCAAATTAAAAATGTTATGAGAGCTATGAAAAACGCGAAATAATAATTGTAAATATCACCTTGTTGGGTGATATTTTTTACATAAAAAAATACACAAATTAAACTAGGACAAAATTAGTGGACACATATATGTGTTCACTTTTTATATATTAAGGAGTAATTATGAAGCAATTAAAACAAGAAGAATGATTAGAGATTTTGATTCTTTATGAAGATTTCATAAATT
>NZ_VFSS01000011.1 GCF_006385795.1 [Mycoplasma] falconis
TAGTAATTAACACTATCGGAATTATTGATGATTTGATCGAAAAATATGAAGAAATGTTGCTTAAATTTAGAGAAATTTTAATTTTAAATTTTAAAAAAATAAATGAAAATAAAAAAAATAAAATTAAAAATTTATTTAAAATTTTGAACGGTTTTAGTTTTAATTCTAAACATTACGTAAAAAAATCTGATTTTAATTTATTAACAATAAAAAACATAGGTAATATTTGTATTAAAGATGATCTGGTACAAAAAATAAATAATTTTAACGTAGATTCAAAATACTTATTAAATATTGGGGATATTGTTTTATCTAGGACTGGTGAAGTTATTAAATTTTGCATAGTTGATAAAAATAATTATTATCTTAACCAACGCGTCTCAAAAATAGATACAAATTACAAAGCTTTTGTTTTTGCTTTATTAAATGTCTATCAAAAAGAAATAACAAATTTAGCAAAGGGTAGTGTTAAATTAAATCTTTCTTTGGAAGATTTAAAAAATTTTGAAGTTTCTTATAGCTTAGAAAGTTTAAAAAAATATGAATTGAATAATAGTTTTTTATATAAACAAATTGTTTATATAATTCAAAAAATAAATAAATTAAAATTAATAAAACAAGATTTATTGAAAAAATATTTTTAAAAATAATATTACTTGTGGAGGTAAAAATGCAAAACTTTCACAAATTTTTATTAAACAATAATTTATCTAAAAATACAATTTCTGCTTACTTAATTGCTGTAAAAATGTTTTTTGAAAATTTTACTGAAATAAATAAGCAAAATTTGCTTAGTTTTAAGGCAATATTAGTTGATAAATATACTGGCAAAACTATAAATCTTCGTATTCAAGGAATAAATAAGTATTTGGAATTTATTAAAAAAGAAAAATTAAAATTATCATTTGTTAAAATCCAACAAAAAATGTATTTAGAAAACGTAATCAGTGATGCTGATTACGAATTTTTTAAAAAGAAGCTTTTGAAAGACAAAAATTATCAATGATATTTTGTAATTAGATTACTAGGAGCAACAGGTGCTCGTGTTTCAGAATTAATACATTTTAAATATGAACATTTAATAAGAGGTTACATTGATATTTATACTAAATCAGGGAAAATAAGAAGAATATTTATACCGATTAAATTAAGAAATAAAGCAATTGAATATTACAATTCAATAAATAGAAACGAGGGTTATTTATTTTTAAATAAAAACGGATTACAAATTACAACTCGCGGAATAGCACATCAACTAAAAGCTTTGGCTAAAAAATATAATATGAATTTAAATGTTGTTTACCCACATTCTTTTAGACACCGTTTTGCTAAAAATTTTTTAAGTAAATACAAAGATATTGCTTTATTGGCAGATTTGATGGGACATGAATCTATTGAAACAACCAGAATTTATTTAAGAAAAACAAGCGAAGAACAACAAAAAATAGTAGATACAATTGTTGATTGATAAAAATAAATCTGTGGATTAAACCGCAGATTTTTATTTGAAATACTTATTCAATAATATGTGCTTAATATTTGTTAATCTTTCGATTTTATCTTTTATTAATAAATAATTTTTTAAGATTGAATTTAATTGAAATTCATATTTTAAAAAATCTTTTTTATTTAGCATTGGTATTTTAATGCAATTAAAATGTTTTTCGTTTAAGGAATTTCTGGTGGAAGCAATAGAAGAATTTTTTAAGGTTAAATAAATAAATTCTGTGTTTAGAAAATCCCTAATATATTCCTTATGCTCTTTTTCTTTTGGAATTATTTTCATTAAAGCAACATTATAAGCCCCTTCTAATCCAAATCTAACTTTACCAGCATCGCCATATTTATCCATAATAATATCTTCTTTACCACAAGTTTTTATTAACCTGTTTTTTGGTATATAAGTAATATGATTGCTTGTTGAATAATCTCTATTTTGAATAAATCTTATATAACCTTTTTTATTTTCATATATATGAAAATCTTTTGATGGTTGTCATCCGTGTTGAAATTTTAATAAATCTTTTAAATTTTCATATTTTCTAAAATCAAACTTTGAATTTAATGAAAATTTCAACTTTCTTCACTGTGTGATTTTTTCTAATATTTCTTCATATTTTTCGATCAAATCATCAATAATTCCGATAGTGTTAATTACTACTAAAAAAATTAGAAATATTTATTTAATAAATTAGTTTTTATATTGTTTAATTTTTTTATTTTTAAACTGATTGTTTCGAACAAGAAAACAAAACATTTATATTTATTATCAAAATTCTTTCTTTCTTGTTTAGTTAAATATTTAACATTTATTTTATAAAAATTTTCTAATGTTAAAGCCGCCATCGTTGTGCCTTGGCAATTATTATCTTTGTTAATTATAAAATCTCTTGAAATTAAAATAGAAAATATTAAAGATAACGGAAAATCATCAGATTCTTTTATTCCTAAAAAACCAGAAGATAAAATGTAATTATTCAATATGTCTTTATTATTGTTTATCAACAAATATTTATTAGTATTTTTTAATTTAGCAAAATAAACAGATTTTGTTTCAGGTAGCAAAGACGCTCTCGATGGTTTATTATTGCAATTAAATATAGCCAAATCATTTGAATAATTATTGATATCAGATAAAGATCCTGTGTCTAAATATATTTTTTCATTTTCAAATTTATTTGTGTTTTTATTAACAACAGTAGGATTATATTTTTTTATAGGTTGCCATTGTTTATATTTTTGAAGCTCTACTTTTAAAATTTTTTCAATTTTAGTTAATATTTTTTCATATTTTTCGATCAAATCATCAATAGTTCCGATAGTGTTAACTATAAGATAAAATCGCTTTTTATAAATTAAAACTTTTATTATTAAATATTATTTAATAATCATTAGTTTTGCTTTATTAGTTAAATTTATCTTTTTTTAATATAATTATTAAATATTATTTAATTAATAATTATCATTTGTAATCTAGTAAAGGAGATATTATGCCAAGAGAAGGATTAACCCTTAGATGTGAAGCTTGTAAAATGGAAAATTACATTACCAAGAAAAACAAAAAATTACATCCAGACAAAATGGAAGTAACAAAATACTGTCCAAAATGTAATGCTCACACCAACCACAAAGAGAAAAAATAATTAAAACCCGCTTTTATCAGGAGACTAAATTATGTTAAGAAATGAATTAGATAAAGTTTTTAACGAAACTAAAATTGATGCCATTATTTCTGAAGCACCACAAACCAGACTATGATATGCTAACGTTCAAACTAGCGATGGCTATCTAGTTATTGAAAAAGACAAAGCATTTTTATTTGTTGATGGTAGATATATTGAATATGCTACTAAAAATGCTAGAAACGTTGAAGTAATTCTTTTAGAAAAAGATACCTTAGCTAAATTCTTAGCTAAAAAAGCTTACAAAAAAGTAGCAATAGAAAAAAACTATTTAAATGTCGAAACTTTTGAATATTTTAAACAAATGTTACCAAAAGCTGAATTTACCATGATTAACGGTCAAGTGTTAAGAATCCAAAAAGACGAAGAAGAATATACCAAAGTACAAGAAGCTTGTTTAATTTCTTTACAAGCCTTGGAAGAAGTAAGAAAACTTTTAGTAGAAGGTATGACCGAATTAGAAGTGGCAAATAAACTTGGATATTTAATGCGTTTATTTGGAGCCGAAAAAGAAAGCTTTGATACAATCGTTGCTTTTGGTTCTAATGCGGCTGAACCTCACCACCATCCTACTTCACGTAAATTAGCAGATGGTGATATTGTTAAAATCGACTTCGGAGCTCAATTTGAAGGTTGAGCTAGTGATATTACTAGAACATTTTTCTTCGGTAAACCAAGAGAAGCTGAACTAACTACTATTTTAGATGTAGTCGAAGAAGCTCAAAGATTAGGTCGTCAAGCTGTAAGACCAGGTATTAATACCCAAGAAATCGACAAGATTTGCCGTGATTATATTGAATCAAAAGGTTATGGTAAATTATTTACTCACTCAACCGGACACGGAGTTGGGATCGATGTTCACGAACTACCCGGTGTAGGCAGAAGAAGAGGCGATTACGTTTTAGAAGAAGGTATGATTATTACCGTTGAACCTGGTATTTACAAAGAAGGCTTAGGTGGAGCAAGAATTGAAGATACAATTTTAGTTACCAAAGATGGATCAAAAGTATTAAGTCGTCCTGAAGACTATAAATAACATTTAAGCAAGGAATAATTCCTTGCTTTTTGTTTTACTTTTTTAAAAGCAAATAAAAATAGAAACCAAATAATTAGGCTTCTATTTTCTCATTTAATTTCTTTCACATTTTATAAGATTTTTTAAGACTATGGGTTAAAACTAACATTACAATTTCGGAAATAATTCCCAAAACAATAAAACCAATAATAATTCAAGCTAGCATTGAATAATAGCTAGTCGCTCTTAAATGGTAATAACTATTATTTAATTTAATCGCCACTTTATCTAAATTATTAGCATAAATAATAACGTAAATAAAAGTTTTAAATAAAAAGATAAAAGTAGGAATAGCAATAAACCCATCTAAAATACCAATAAATATTGAAAAATAATAAGCCACCTTTTTAGTTTCTTCTTTGGCATTTCCTTTTTGTATCATGCTAAAAATAAAAGTCAAAACCGAAAAAATAACTAAAAAGATCATAAATATTCTTGCTATTGAAGCATTAATAAAAGCTTTATTACTGTAATAAGTTAATTTTTTAATCGTTTCTTTATCAATATTATTATGTTCTGGTTTATAAGATCTTTGTTTATTTCCTATCATAGCTCTCCTTGTTTTTCTAATTGATCTTGTTTATCAAGTAATAAAGCAATTTCTTCTTTATAAGGGCTTTTATTATCGATATAAGGAGTTTCTAAAATAAACGGGATACCTTCAAAATCTTTATCATATAAAATAGTTTTTAGAGTTTCTAAGCCAATAAAACCTTTATCAATATTAGCGTGGCGGTCTTTTTTAGAATTAAGTGGGTTTAAAGAATCATTTAAATGCACCACCTTAATATGTTTTAAATAATCATTTTTAATTAAATATTCTTTAAATTCGGCATAATTTTTTAAATTATAGCCTGCATCTCAAATATGACATGTATCTAAACAAATTTTTACCCGATCAGGTTTTTCTACATTATTAATAACATAAATAATATCTTCAAAAGAAGAACAAACTTGACTACCTTTACCGGCCATCGTTTCTAAACAAATTATTACATCTTTGGTGTTATTAATAATTTGATTCAAACTATCTACTAAGGTATCCAGAGCTTGTTTACGACTATATTCCATTGAAGAACCTGGATGTAAAACCAGATATTTAGCATTAATTGTGTTCATCCGATTTATTTCAGCTGATAAAAAGCTAATGGCAAAAGCTTGTTTATCAGGGTTTGCTGGATTAACGATATAAGGCGCATGAACGATAATATCTTCTTGAGGAATAATACTTGCGTATTTTTCTAAATATTCTTCATATTTATATTGATTGGGATTAGCTCTTAAAGTGGTTTGCGGAGCTCCTAAATAAATCATGGCACAATTAGCACCATTGTCAATACTTTCTTTGATCGCTCCTAATAAATAATCAGGTTTTTCAAATGAAACGTGACTTCCTAGTTTAATCATATAAACTCCTTTTATAAAAGAATATATAAATTATAAATTTATAAATTTAAAAAACAATAAATAATGAAGGTTAATAAATTTACAATATTAATCATTTTATTCTAAATCAACTTTAGCAAATTTATTAGCTAATTTTAGGTTTATTTATGTTTTATAAATTTATCAATTTTTATAAGTGATAAGATAAAGGCAAATAAAAGAAATTAAGGGGAAGTAATGAATAAAAAACAAAAAATACTTTTATCAACTTTAATACCAACTACAATTGTAGTTGTTACAGCGACGATAACACCTGTAAGTGTTTATTCTTATAATAAGAAAAAAGAAGATAAAATAAAACAAGAAAGAATAGCTAAATATGAAATAATGAAATCAAAAATTGAAGATCCCTCATTATTGACTTTAAAAAATCCAATTCCTAAATTAGATTTAAAACCAATTAAAACTTTTGAATTATCTACTTTAAAAAATAGTTCAAATAATACCAATTATGATGATTTATATAAAGAAATAAATAATATTCTTGAAACTAAAGCTAAAAAAATAGATGGATATTATCGTTTAGTTTGAACTTATATTTTCAATTTTGAATCAGATAATAAAGAATTGGATTCGAAAGAATTAGAAAAAGAATTTTTAACTAGGTTTCTAAAATCCAAAAAAATTTCAATCATTTATTTACCTAATAACTTTCTTGATAAATTAAATATTTTTAATGAAAATGATAAAGAGATTAGTGTTAATGAAAAAATAAATAGTTTCTTTTATAAACCTTATGAAAATAATTTAGATGTTATTGTTCCCTTTCATAAAATTTTATTTAAAAAAATGTTTAGACACGGAGATATAAGTGAAGAAGAACTAGAAAGAAGAAAAAGATATTACGAAGTAGAATATGATATTAACTCGCAAATAATAAACGATAAAATTTTTACTTTAGTTTTTTTATTACAAGGTGGTATAGATGGTCCAATTAATTTAAAAATAGCATATAAGCAATGATATTCTGACGATTTTAATGATTATGGATATTGATCTCCGGACTTTGAAAACAATACGATTTTTGAATACGAATTTGAATAAATAAAAATAAAATTAGCTTATTAGATAGGCTAATTTTCATTATGTTTATTTACTTTTTAAAACATTATTTTCTTGTTGTTTGGCGGCTTTTTCAAATTTTAAAATACCAAATAGTTGTACAAAATAAACAACGGTTGAAATTGATTGTCATGCAATTGCGCCCGCTAGTCCCATAATTGTATCGGCTTGCGGAAAGCCATCTTTATTAGCTAATTCTGGATTAGAAGCCGCATAAATATACACGGCATAATAAACTATTCAAGCAAAGTCATTAATTAAAAATACAATTGGAAATGCTGGACCTAAACCATTAAAGTTTTTGGTTTTCATACTTTTAATAAATTGAGGCATAAATGCTAAAGCGGTAAAAGCAGGTAAAATAAATCCGGCAATTAAATCAACCATTTTAGGAAATTGTAATAAAGCTACTTTCTTTTGATATTCTACGGTATTAAAACCATAAATTGATCATCATACTGGATATTTAACAATAAATAAAGCAAACATTGTTAAACCGATAATCGAGATAAAAGAAATTCCTAATATTGCCTTATTCATCATTTCTTTGGTACGTCCTTGGTAGTAATAATAAGCATAAAACATTACAAATGCATATAAAATCAAACAGATAAAGTTAGCTAAGAAAACGTATCATACTCCACCAATTGAAAAGATACCAAAAATTACTCATAATAAAATCCCAACATAAAAACATCAATATGATGAAAAAGCAATAGTTCCTGAATTTTTAAGTTTTTTTAATCTAATTAATTGTGGCAAACCTAAGCCAACAGACATAATCGCCCCGATGGCCCCAAAAATATTAGTTACAATATTAAATGTTGTTGCAGTCATAATTAAAAAATTTTAAACCTAGAAACGGTTTAAAATCTTAATTTGTCATTATTTTTACTTAATTTGAGAATTTTTTTGCAATTTTGTTAATCAAATAATCTTTCGACGTTCTTTTATTAATTGATATGTTTTTTCTTTTAATAAAATAACATATTCATTATTAGGAAATCTTTTGTTTAAACAATAAAGCATAATTTTCATTAGCTTAATATCTTCATTAATATCTTTAATTTGATAAAACTTTAAATTTAAAAAGATTTGTCAAAAATCGCCACATATGGAATAAATTGATTTAACTTGTTTTAGTTTTTTATCAATAATTTGATTAGTTTGTTTAATATAAAATTTACGATTAAACTTTTTCATTATCAAAGTTCTTTCTAATAATTTCTTCTATTCCTTGCGAAGCAGCAACTTTTAATAAATCATTTTTAAAAATATTTACTAATTGATTGGCTTTATTTTTAAAATCTGGATTAGCTAAATTATATTTATCTTTAATGTCATTAGGATATTCCATTACTTTTAAAACACCTTCATATTGACGATCAGTTTCAACGTGGTTAACATTATCAATAATATGTTCTTTTGCATTTTGATAATCGTTCTTAAAATTATTAATTTGATTATCATCAATTGCTTGATATATTTGTTTTTGCCATAAACCTAATTCATAAGTTAGATTTATTAAAGCATGAGAGTGGCTGTGTGAATTTCGATCGGCTCCTATATTTTGGTTTTCAATATTTTGTAAACTTGTTACATGATTTTCATTTCAAATATGAGCTAGTAAAAATTTATAAGTCGAAATAATAGCGTTTTGTAAAGTGGATAAATTTACTTCTTTACCACTTAACCGATCATCGATGGTAATTAAATATTGCACGAATTTATTGCTTTCAAATTCAAGATTAATATTGCTTAAAACGGCATCAACATCTTGAAAAACCAAAGTATATTTAAACATTAAACTAGCGGCTTTGTTTTTAATAGCTTCAATGTCATCTTGTAATCATTCATTGTAATAATTAAACAAAGCATTTTGATCTTCTTTGATTTTTTGCTCTATCGCTAAATCGTAAATCTTTTTACGCAACATATCTAAATTTCTTTTAAGTGGTAAAAAGTTTAAACGATATTGACGATAATTTTCTTTGACTTCACTAAATAAATTAGTTAAATCATTTTCATATAAGTTATACATTTTTTTAGTTATTTCATGATTAAAGGTTGGAACTAATTTATCGTCATGAATAATAGCTGGTTCTCTTAAATTTAAACCAATTTCTTGATCTTCGTTTTGATGTGAAGGAGTGCAACTAATTGCTATTAGCGGGGTAGCTATTAAAGGGGCGACACTACTTATTTTTAATCACTTTTTAAGCATCATTACCTCCTTTAATATTTATTTCTTCAATTGTTATTGATTTATCTAAATCAATTTTAGATGTATCTCCTTTGAAATTGTTTCAATTAATTATTACCGAAGCTAATTCTTTTTCGCCTTCGCTATATAGTTTTAAATCATTTTCATTGGCATATGACATAAAACTTAATTTTAATTTTAGTTTGCCAATTTGATAATCGTCATTTAAAACTTTAACATCAATCCTTTTAACACCGCTTCTAATTTGACCTTTATTAGCCCCTAAACTATAAGCTAAAACATAATTATTTAAATAAGCGGCTAAAAGTTTGATTTGATAGCTTTTATCATTTAACATTGAACTTTCAAAATTTTGGCGGGTATTATTATTTCAATAAGAATTTAATTCATCCATCTTATTAGCTGCCAAATTTAACATATCCAAAAAAGCTGATTTAGTTTTATCATTAACTAAAAACTCTTTTAAAGGAATACCACCCGGAAATTCTTTTAAATTAGCCTTATAACTATAAATATCTGATGGGGTTACTTTATTAGCTAATACATTATTAATAATTTGACCTTTTAAGCGGTGTCCGTGATCGTCAAAGTTAGATGAAATTAAAACATAATCTTTGAAACTATTATCTTTTTTAATTACTTTAACATAGGCTTTGATTAATTGATTGGTATTAAAATAAGGTGTATATTCAAAGCCCATTATTTTATATTCTTTGTCTTCATTTTTTTTATAATCAGGAATATCAATAGAGAAAAATTCATCTTTAAAAGTTTCAAATAAATAAATTAACCCTTTAGCATTTCAATAATCAAATGAAGTAGCACTTTTAATAAAGTAATTGATATTATCAATAATATTTAAATATTTTTTACCATCAATTTTTAAAAGTGGATTAGGGATATAGTCGTTAAATAGTGGTAAATCTTCTTTAACAGGTTGACCTAAACCGAATTTTTGATCGGTGTTATAAGTTCTAAAACCATTAATGTAATATTTAATATCTTTTTTATTATCATCCATTATCGAATTACCTTCAAAATCAATAATATCATCAATGGCAAATTCGATATAATCACCCGCCTGTGAATATGAAGGAATTATTTTGGCTTTATTTCAATTTACTTTTACTTCTTTAACATTAACGTTAAATTTATTTAAATATAAAGCTAAAAGATCTAAAAACATTTGTCTTTGTTTGCTATGATCTTTGTCTAATCAAGTAGCAGCTTGAATATATTTAGTTTCAAAAAAGTTAGCAAATAAAGTTTTTTGTTTTTTAGCATTAACCATAAAAGATTTTTTAAGGGTAAAATAACTTTTTTCATAATCGTCAATTACTCTAAAAATAACGGTTTGCATATCAACAAAATATGGATCTCCGACCCTATTATAATCATGTCCGTTTTCCGCTGATAAAATACTAAATCATTCAGAGCCAACTGTTCCAGCAGAGTCTACATCATCAAAACTATGAGCTTGTAAAAAATCGTTAATATTAGTAGGTATTTCGTTGTTATCAATAATGTTATAGTTATTATATTTACTTAATTCTTGATATCATTGATGACGATAAGGATAATCCGGAGTATATTTAACTCACTCATCATTTTGTCTTTGTAAAAGTATTTGATTATTTTCAACTTTTACAGCTTTAAAATTATTTTTTTGGTTTTTATCATCATAATAGTAAAATATTTTTTGACTGTTTTCTAACGAAGCAATTTGTCTTAAACTCAATCGATTTAAATAAACCCGAGAAATTTTATTAATATCTAAAAAGACAACTTGTTGATCTTCTTTATTACAAGATGTGGCTAAAATTGGCACAGCAGCTAAAGCTGAACCGGTTGTGATAGCTAATTCTCATAATCTAATTTTTTTCATATTTATATAAAGTTTAACACTTTTTATATAACTGCAATTTAAAAAATAATGTATAATTTGAAAATTAAAACGGCAAAAAATCTGAAAGGAGGTGTTATGTTTATTTCCCAAAGCCAGACTTTAAATAACTTTTATTTAGCTTTATTTGTTAACTTACTAATTTATATTTTAATCTTAATGGCAGCTCCGATTGTTATTCAAGGTTTTCTATCTTTATTTAAAGGAAAAGTAACTAATATTAAAACTATTTATTTATATGCTTTTTCTACCGGAATGTTTTTAATTATCGGAACTGTCGGTTTTTTAGGAGAAGGCTTTAACACCGCCGATCAATTTGTTCATTCGGTTTCTTATAAAGGCGAAACAATTGCTCATACGTGACGAGGTTATATTATTCAAGCTTTATTAGTAGGTGGCGGAGCTTTAATTGGATTAACTTTTGTTATTTTAGGACGTTTTATTTTTGTTAAAGCTTCTAAAACTGATTTTCACAGCAACCACTCAGAACATAACCACTCAGAACATTTAATTTCTTTAAAAGAATTTGATAATCCCAAAGCAGCTTGAATGGCTATTATCATGTTAATGAGCCATAGAATTGTTGACGGTTTATTTTTAGGTTATGCAGTTTTCATTTTACAAACTAGTCCACAAAATGCTAAACAAATGCTGCCGTTAATTCTTACTTTTAATATTCACTTTTTAGTTGAAATTATTATTGTCTATTATCGTCAAATTCAATATGGTCAAAAGAAAAGCAAGGCTATCTTATATAATTTTTTAACTTTTTTATTAATAATTCCATTTATGTTTATTGGAGCTTATAGCGGTAGCCTACTTTTAAAAAATAAATGACTAATTGCTTTAATTTTTAGCTTAGGTGGAGCAATTATGTTATTTATGGGAGTATTTGAACTTATACCCGAATTTATTCACGTTAGAAACCAAAGTCCAAGAATTTTATACACTACTTTTATTATTTTTGCCCTAGCAATTGTTTTCACTTTAATTCTTTTATGTTTCCACTCACATATTAATACGGCGTAAAGGAGGTAAAATGAAAAAACTTTTAATTGGGGCACCTTTAATTTTTAGTTTACCTTTATTAGCTCTTTCTTGTGGCGATTATAACAGTGATGAATACAAATTAATTGAAAAGAAAAATTACGCCAATGATTTAGGTGATTTTTCACTAGCAATTAATCCTAAACAAAGTAAAAATTTAAGAATGCTTAATTTAGCAACTCAAACCAAACTATTAAGAATTGGAAGTCAAAATCAACCCGTTATAGACTTTCGTGATAACATCGTTTTACAACCAAGTTATTTAAGATATAAATTCGAACTTTTATCTAATATCGAAATTTTGCAAGAAAACGGTTCAAATCATTTGTTTAATAGCGATGAAATAGATCAGGTATCTTTGGACAATGCAAGCGAATTACAAGAAGATATTTTCGTACCTAAAAAAGATAAAGGCAATGGTTTTAATCTACCTTATTTATTTATCCCTTCAAGCAATAAAAAATCAATTAATAATGAAAACTTTTTAGCAAAATTAAATTTAGCTTCCGAGTTTAAATTAAATATTAAAGAAAATCAGATACCATGAGTTAATTATCAAAATAGTAAAACTAAATATTTTGTTTCAGCTAATGATTTTAAATTAGGTATTTTAAGATCTTTATTACAAAATAAAGAATTTAGAAAAAACTATTTAGGTTATAGGCAAGAAAAAGAACAAGATCAAAATCCATATTTTAATGGAATTAATCTTTATAAATTTTTTATTGAAAACAATATTGATATTAATTACTTTTTAAATAATGACGGTCTTAGTTTTAAAACGTTAAATAATAAAAACCAAGATTTGGTTGACTTTTTTAAACAACTTTTAATTTATTCAAATTATATAGATGCTATTCCTTATCAATATTTATTTGATAAATATCAAAAAGATCCGTTTAAAGATATTACTTGATTTTATGAATATGGTAAAACTTATCAAGACACTTTATATAGTTCATATTATTTAATTAAAAGTAATTCATTAAGTGAAGTTAAATTAGAAAAAAATAAATATTATCCTCAATCTAATAACAATTTAAAAAATATTGATATTCAATACAATTTAATTCCTATTAATAAACAAACTTTTGGTAGTCAAAATTATTATGCCTTTCAACAAAACATCGTTTCAAGTTTAGATTATCAAATTTTGGATAACCAACAAAAAAACGAAATGCTAGCTTTATACCCTAACATTAATGTGTCTTATTATAAAAACGTTGAAAAATATAACTTGCATAATAAACTTATTAATAATTTTTTACCTACTGGTAAGGATCAATTTTTTAACGATAATTTTGCTTTGCTTTACTATGGATTAAATAAGAAAGAATTAAACGAAAACATTGATTTAAAACAAGTTTATAAATTACCTAATTTTGTTTTTCAAAGTTTAATTAATAATTTAATCAATCAATATGCTTTGATAAACGCTAACGAATCAATTTGACTAAGTCAAGCTCCAGTTGATCTTGATATTAAAGCTTACAATAAAGGATTAAATTATAATTACTTAGCTGATGCCGATGTAAGTATTAACCGTCCTATTATTTTATTAAGTGATAATAAGGAAATTTATGATATCCCACAAGAGGAAAACAAAACCAAAATTATTGAAGCTAATAGTTATGATTATTTAGATCGTTTAAAGCCAGTTTATTTTGAAGAAATTAAAAGTTCCTTACAACAAATAATTAACGAATTTTATCAATCAAATAAAGCAAATAAACAAGATAATATTAGTTTTGTAATTCCAATTGTAGCTAATAATATTAGTCAAAATCAAAAAGTTATTATTGATCTTATTCCTGAAATTTTTAAAGAAGTCGATAGTAGATTTGATGTTGCAATTAAATATATTGAAGATTTAGAAACTTACCAAACTTATTTCAATAAAAACCGTTCTATTTATAAAGAAAATACTTTTACAATAGAAACACCTAATACACAAAGTTTTATTGTAGATTTATTAACTAATTTTGATAATTATCTTTTATATAAAATGACTTTAATTGCTAATGATTTTAAAAATAAAGAAGATGTTTATAAACAAACAAAACAATTAATAAATCATTTAGATGAAAATAATATTAACTTATCAAATTTAAATGATTTAAACGAATTAAATGACTATTTAAAAAATAATAAAAATAAAATATATTTATTGCTAAAAGAATACATTTCGAAATTAGATTTAAATGACCAAATTAATTTAATTAATCAAATTAATAATTTAAATTCATATATTTTAAGTCTTAATAATTTAAGCACGGTTAACACTTATAAAAAAGTTATTTATCAGAAACATATTATTAAACCGGTTGAATATGACGGTTTAAATTATTTACAAGATTTAAAAATTCAAAATTAAAAAGGAGGTAGCATGAAAAAATGATTAAAAAATACTATTAGTATTACAACTCCGATTGCTTTATTAACTTTACCATTAGTAGCTGCTAGTTGTGATTGATCTGTTAGTCCTAATAGTAAACCCCAAAAGCTACAAGCTTCGCAATTATCAGCAATTAGAAATGATATTGTTTTTGATTTAAAACCAAATAAAGGTTATAACGAAGCGATACAAGTGCTTAATAAACTTAAAAGCAAATATAACGCTTATAGCTATAATTTTGCTGATAAACAAGTCGAATATAATTCATCAAGAATAGCCCAAGATAAAGAATTTCAAGATTACTTTAAATTAAGCTTACCAAGCATTCCTAATAGTCATTTTATTTGATATGTTTTTAACGTTGATGAAGAAACACAACAAGTTTCTTTTGATTATCGGATTTATTGTAATGATTTCGGTAATGAAACCGGCGATAGCTATGTTGAAGTAACCCTAGAAAGATAAAAACTACGAAACCAGAAATTTCGTAGTTTTTTTATCTTAATTTATTCAAGGATTAAGAGTAGTAGCTAAACTTAAACTAAACAGTTTTAGCATTATTGAAAAACCAGTTAGATAAGTACTTATAATTGCTAAATATCAAGGATTTGATTTAGTAGCGTAAATTGCTTCTTTTAAAATTGTTCCAATATTTAAATTATTTGCATTTGTAATAAAATCTAAAAAAGCTAATGATGAAACAATCAAGATATTGATTGTTAATCTGTCAACTAATAAAATTAGTAAAGAAGGTAAAATTCGTTTAAATACATGACGATAAATAATTTGAGTTTGACTTAAACCAATTGCTTTAGCAGCAATAATAAATTCAAATGATTTAACGTTTTTTATTTCTTGTTTGCTTGCTTCATAAAAGTAAAATCAACCTATTAAAATAAAACTAATTAAAACTCCATATCAATTAGTACCTGCAAAAATACATAAAAGAAAAATTCAAATAATTTCCGGAATTGAAATAAACATAGTCGCAATTTTATCAATTACAATTGCATATCATTTATTGGAATTAAAACTATATAATGCTGCAAAACTAAAACCCATAAACATATTAATAAAAATAGCGATTAATAATATGGTTAAAGTTAAAAAAACGGAAGATCATATTCTTGCATAAATATCGACCCCATTAGCGTTAGTTCCTAATAAAGGTAAGTGATTAATAATAATTTGATTATCTGGATTTAAATTATTTATTGCTTCAATTAAATGATAGGGATTATAAATAAGTGTTACAATATCGGTGTTAACGGTTAAAGAACCCCCAACATCTCTAGCTGAATCAAAGATAATGTAAAAACTCAAATTAATTCCTAATTCAGATGCTCTTTTGGTTTCTTGATCGGCTATATTTCTTATAAAATCAAGTTGAGCTCCTCTTTCAAAATTTCGAGTAATTACTTGATTAAAAATCGGTGGTAAATCATTAACATATATTGAATTATTATCAATTGAATTAATAGGTGAATTTTTAATAACCAATAAACAAATTAAACCAATTAATAATATGGCTAAGAAAATCGAAAAAATAGCTATATTAGATTTTTTTGTAAAATATCTTTGTCAATAAATTTTTGTATTATTTTTATGAACGGCATAACCTAAATTTTGTAGTCTTTGTTTGGCAAAATTAAACATTATCTCACCACCCTTGCTTTTTTAATAATTAATTTTTGTCTTAAACTAATTTGTTGCGGGTTAATCTTATCTAAGATAATGTCGTTAATATATTTAAAAATCATAATAACAAAAAAACTAAAAGTAAAATAAAATGTAATCATATTTATTTCACCTTTTGAAAAAATATAAGAAATAAAAACACTTTGACCTGGAATTGAAAAAATTCTTTCAATCGCCAATGAAGTGGTAAACAATAAAAGATAATAAGGAACAATAATTTGTAATTGGTTTATTACTAATTGTTTTAAGATAACTTTATTAAATAATTTAATTTTAGAAAAACCCAATGAAGTAGCAAATAGATAATATTCGGATTTTAGAATTTCTCTAACAGCTTTTCTACTTCTAGCATGAAACAGACTTATACAGCCAAACATCATAATAAAAATAGGAACTAATAAGGAAATAAAACTTAAACCCGGATTAAAAATAAATTGTGAAGGATAACCTAAAAATAAAGAAGAACTAAGAGCAATAATGGCAATTATTATTAAAGGAATAACACTTAATAAACCAATAATTAAATTAATAATAAAATCAGGTGTTTTTTCAAATTTATATGCGGATCAAACGCCTAATAAATTTCCAATTATTAAACTAAATGTAAAAATTAGAATGGTAAATAAAAGTGTTCATTTAAATTGATAAAAATAAATTTGTAAAATCGACATATTAGCCGAAGCTAATTCTTGGGAATAAATTTTTCCACTTTTAAAAGTAAATAAATTACTTAAAAATTCTGTATATCTATTTCAATAGTTAGGGCTAATATTTTCATAAACTGCTATATTTTTTTTAATTTGTGGTTCAACTAAAAAATTAATAGCAAAAAATGTAATGCTAATGATTAAAAACAATAGCACTATATAAATAGCTAGTTTTTTAATAAAATCAATACCATTACTTTTTTTCATATTATTTGCTTAATGTATAATTTGTTGTTTCTAAAACTTTTCCTTTATCGTTGGCGTCATAAATTTTAACGTCATTAAAAATAATTTGGTTTGAATCACTTAAAACGTCAATTTTGTTAGCATCTAAAGCAAATTCTAAATTTTTATTTTCTTGAGTTTCGTTTAATTTAATACCGTCTTGACCTAAAACTTCAATTAATGCATTTTTTAAATCATCAAAACTTTTTTCCTGAGCTGATAATAGTTTTTGTTTAATTTCTAATAGACTTAATTCAGTGCTTGCTTGTGATTTTACAATGTATGATCCCAAGTTATAAGCTTCTAAAGTTTTCACTTCTTTAAAACCGGTAATTTCAAAAGTAAAAACACTAATGCGATTAGTTGTTGTTTGAGAGATTACTAAGTGAATTTCACCTTCATCGGCATGCCCGTGAGTTGCTGGATCTACTTTATAATTTGCTCCATCAGGAGTTTCTTCGGTATTAATATTTACTCCAAATTTATTTAAAACTTTTACAAGTTTATCTAAATTATCAGCTTGTTTTAATTCTGCAACTGCTTCTGAAACAGGAATGTTTTCAGCTTTGGTTGCTTTATTAGCAATTGAAAGTCCTAAGCTAGTTTGCATTTGTATATCATTGTTTGCTGGTTTTTCGGGTTCTTCTGGTTTTACCCCGCCACCACAATTAGCAGCAATCATCGCGGTCGGTAAAACACTTAGACTTGCTAAACTTAAAAACAGGTTTTTAAAAGATTTTTTCATCTTACTCCTTTGTCTTAAAATTACAAAAAATATATAATTTGAATTTAATTTTATATGTAAATAATTTTAACATTTTATACTTTAAAAATAATAAAAAAGCGGTGTAAACTTGGACACTTTTTGTGGACAGTTTATAAATATGAATAAACATCTCAACATTGTTGGGGTGTTTTTCAATTTAAATTTGATTGTAATCTTTCGTTGTTATATCATTCTATATAAGATTTAA
>NZ_VFSS01000012.1 GCF_006385795.1 [Mycoplasma] falconis
GGCTATATTAGCTAAACCACTTAAATGAAATTTAAATTTAGTCAAGATTTTTAAGTTTTTATTTAAATTTTTTAAAAATTTTTAAATGTAATTTTTTATGCTAAAAAAGCATAAATTTTTGTCTAAAAATACTAATTGTTCTTAATTTAAGAAGAATATAAAAATAACCTAAAATTTAGGCTTAAAAAACCACATTTTAAAAACAACAATTCACATTTTAAAACTTTGAAAAATTGAAAAATTTCACAAAATATTTCTTAATTTAAGAAGATTTAAAAAATTTAAAAATGTTAATATCATTGTGAATTGTTGAATATGGCAAAAACTTATCGCTAATTTTTCTTATTTTTTTCTTAGCTAATTTTTAAAATAATTACACAAGCAAAAAATAAAAAAACGGGAGGTAAGTAAATGTCATATTTTTATATCGATGCTAATAGTTATATTAATAATAACGACTTAGAAAACCTTCGTTTATTTTATTTACCTTTAGTGGGTCGTGATTCTATTTGTTTATACGAGCATTTATTAGATTTATTTAATATTTATAATCGTCAAGAAAAACATTTTTTAGCTGAAACTTCTGAACATTTAGTAATCGATCAACAATTATTATTAGAATGTAGATATAAATTAGAAGCTTATGGTTTAATTAAAACTTACGAAAATAATCAAGGTATTGAAATTTTATTTTTAATTAAACCTTTATCAGCTAACGAAATTGCAACTCATAGTTATTTTGCTAATCAATTAATAAAAAAATGTGGCAAAGAAAAATTTGAAAAATTAATTAATGCTAAAGGTCATTTTACTTTAGATAAATCAAACTTTAAAGAAGTATCTAAAAAATACTATGAAGTATTTGAACTTGAAAGTATTTCTAACGATAAATTAGATTTTGATTTTGTCGTTAAAAACTTAGAAGATTTAAAAGATACTTTAACACCAAAACAATTTATTGAAACTTATACTCAAAAAGATATTTCTTTAACCCAAGCTAAAATGCTGCATGAACTTAAATTAATGAACTTTAATACTTCAGTAATTAACTTATTTATTTGATATTCTATAAGAGTTAATAATGCGGTTGTATGTAAATTTATTGACAAAATTGCAAAAGATTTCGCTTCTAAGAAAATTTTTGAAAAAACTTTAGTAGAAATTGAATTAAATCAAGCTTTTCTTTCAAAACAAATTAAAATACATAATACTGAAGATTTTATAAGCGATGTAGAATCTGATGAACTAAGTTTTTAAAAAATAAGAGGAGGTTTAATTATGGATAAAAATGCATTAGATTCAATTTTATTAGATTTTGATACTTTAAAAGACTTTGATGCCGAAGCTGAAAAAGCCAAAGTTTTAGCTAATCCTAAAATTAAAGAATTGATCGAAAAATTAAACCTTAATAAAATGCAAATTAATGATGGTATGCACTTATTACAAAGATATTATGATTATTGACAAGCAAATCAGCAAGAACCAGAATGAAGTTTATTTGTCAATGTTTATAATCACTTA
This sequence comes from [Mycoplasma] falconis, assembly GCF_006385795.1. Taxonomy (GTDB): domain Bacteria; phylum Bacillota_I; class Bacilli_A; order Mycoplasmatales; family Metamycoplasmataceae; genus Metamycoplasma; species Metamycoplasma falconis. Next base: position 1,522 of record NZ_VFSS01000012.1, read on the forward strand.
GATATTGATTTTACTAATTCTCAGTTTGTAAAAAAACAAAAAGAGTATGAACGTTTTTGATTAACCCAAATTACACCATTAGAACCGTTTTTACAAAGTTATTACGATGTAGCCGAAGCACCATTGCCAGTAAATAAATTAAGAGAAATTAACAAAAAATTATTAGCTAATTGAAAACCATTAAGACGTGAAATGTTAAATATTATAAAATCCAAAAGGCATCAAGGATTGCTTATAATTGACCCAAGTTTTATAAATGCTAAAAATATTTTTTCTTTTTTAGCTTTAAAACTTGTACAACTTTTTGAAGATAAAACTGCTGCTATTATCGACACTAATTCGCTTTATAGTTTTTATTACAATAATTTTAGAAACCCAGTTGTTCTTACGAGATTAATAGATCATTTAAGCAACGTAGATTATTTATTTATTGATAAATTTGCGGTTGGAACTAAGAGTGAAGGTTTTATCAGTGATTTAATTAATGTGTTTATAGCTCGTGAAAGTAGCAATAAAATGACATTTATTGCTTCACCAATTGATTTTTCGTCTAAAGACATTTCTTTAATAAATGGAAATTTTAAAAATTCTAATAATTTAGGTTTGCAAAAAGTGGAAGATGTTTTAAAAACAATTATTAAAAGAACAACACAAAAGTTTGTTTTAAATTAATTTTTATAAAAAATTTATTTGTATTAGCTATAAAGCTAATATTTTTTTATTTTTATCTTTGTGTTTTTAATATATAATATTAATTGCATTTATGCCATTGTGTTGCCACCATAGCCAAACGGCCAAGGCATAGGTCTGCAACACCTCGATTACCGGTTCGAATCCGGTTGGTGGCTCCATATTTTTGCGCCCGTAGCTCAATTGGACAGAGTGTTTGGTTACGGCCCAAGAGGTTGCGGGTTCGACTCCTGCCGGGCGCGCCAAATGTTAAGAACAAGCTAACTACTTGTTCTTTTCTTTTCTTATAAATTTAGCAAATAAATAAAAAGAGTGCTAATTATGTGCTAAAATTTCTTTATATTTAAGGAGAGTAATGACAGATAATACAAATAAAGAAGCTCCAACTATTAGATTAAATGCTAAGATTTCTAATATTTTTAAATTAATTGTCGAAATGTTTATTGAAACTGGTGAACCAGTAGCCTCAAAACGTTTAGTAGAAAAATATAATTTAGATTGATCATCTGCAAGTATTAGATCAATGATGGCAGAACTAGAAAAAAATGGTTTTCTAGAAAAACAACATACTTCTGGTGGACGTATTCCTTCTACATTTGGACTTGAATATTATTCAAAATATTTAGTTTATGACAATGAAGAATATTTCACAACTAAACTTGATGATTTATTAGCTAAAAGAAGAATTAGCATTGATTCAACATTAGACGAAGCGGCTAGAGTTATTAGTGAAATGGCGGCATTTACTGTTGTAGCAACTACTAATAATCAAAGTGAAACTTTAAAAAATATTACTTTAACAGTTTTAAATGAAACATCAGCTGTAATTGTTTTAATTACCAGCAGTGGTAATGTGCAAAATAAAATTTTCTACTTTGAAAAAGATATTGAATTAAAAGATTTAAGAGTTGCAGTTAGATTATTTAAAGAAAGATTAATTGATACACCTTTAATTGAGTTGGCTAAAAAAGCAGAAACGCTGGTACCTATATTTAGTGATCAAGTTAAAAACTTTGAACTAATCTTACAAAAATTTGTCAAAAGCATTTTTGTATTTGAAGAAAAGATTGAATCAAAAGCTTTTAACAAAAACGCAATTATTTTATCTAAAAACATATCAAGAGAAGAAATTGCTAACTTATTAGAGTTGATCGAAAATCATTCAATTTGAGAAGCAATCGAAAACAGTTTAGATGAAGAAAATAATATTAAACTTGATTATTCAAGACCTAATATGTGTTTAATTAGTAAAAAAATTGATTATACCAATAATGAAAATGTGAAAGAAATTAGTATTTTAGGACCTAAAAATATTGACGTAAGAAAATCATTTGAAGCTTTAACTATTTTAGAAAAAATAATCAAAGAAAAAAATGATGGCTTTAACGGAGGTAAAAAATGAAATTAAATAAATATGATTATGTTGAATATGTCATTATTTCTGCCGAAGATCATAAATTAATGGCTAGTGATAAAGAATATAAACCAAAAGAAGAACCAAAAAGTTTTGTTTATGGCATTGATTTAATTGAAGAAAATTTAGAGAAATTATTAACTGGCAAAAATTTAAAATTAAATATGTATCACCATGTAAACATTGATAATAAAAAAGTTTATGTCAAAGTTACCAAACATTTAACTACTCCTGAACCTGTTGTTAATTTAATAAATGAAAATATTGAAATTACTAATAAATTAAATTTAAAAAATCAAGAATTAGAAAATACTATTTTAAATTTAAGAAACGAAATGAAAGAACATCAAGAAGCTTTTAAAATTCAAGTTGAAAAAATTCAAAGTAAGGCCCAAGAAGAATTAAATAACTTTAAAAAAGATCGTTCAGAGCATTTTGAAAAAGAATTAAAAGAAGGCAAACAATATGCCTTACAAAGATTTTTAGAAGATTTGATTTTACCTATTAATAATTTTGAAATAGCTATTGCAGCTGCTAAAAATAATGAAAATCAAGTGGTGCAAAATTTTGCTAAAGGTTTTGATATGTTATACAACCAATTAGGCAATATTTTAGCAGATGCTGGAGTTGTTAAAATTCAACCACAAGTTGGAAATTTATATAATCCAATGGAAGAACAAGTTTATGAAGTTGTTGCTTCTGATTTACCAAAAGACACTATTTTAGAAGTTAAAAACATTGGTTATAAATTGCATGATAGAACTATTAAACCTGCATTGGTAATAGTTGCTAAATAGAAAGGAAATACAATGCAAGAATTAAGAAAAAAATTACCGTTTATAGCGGTAAGTAATCAAAAAATTTACCCTTACGTTAAAACTAAAATTAGAGTTGGTAAGGCTAACTCAGTTGAGGCCTTACAAATGGCTTATAACTCATTCGATAAAGCTTTAGCTATAACCTTTGTTGACAATGAAAAACATAATGGTGGCATAGTTGATAATAAAGAACAATTAATTGATGATGTGGTTGTTGCAACAATAACTGACTTTAAAGAAAAAAACGGTATTTACACCGTTACATTAGAAGGCTCAGAAGCAGCTAAATTAATTGAAATCGAAACCAATGGTAAAAGTGAATATAAAACCGTTGCAGAAATAGAAGTTTTAGCTGATACAAAAGCCAAATTAAATGGAAAGGAATTCGATAAACTTTATGAACAATTTAACGTTTTAAGAGAATCTTTAACCAAAGCCATTAAAAATTTAAAAAGTTTAGAAGTTAAAACTAAACAATTTGAAAATCAAATTAATTTATTTACCGATTTATACAATGCTACAAGTGGTCTTGAATTAAAACAAGATATTAAAAATGATGTTTTAGAATTAACAAGTACAGTTTCTTTTAGAATTTTAGAAAGCTTTGAAGATTTAAGTTGAGAAGAATTTAATTATGCTTTAAGCCAATATTTAAATCCTCAAAAAATTGTTGAATTTGCTATTCAAAAATTAGAAGCTCTTTCTTCTATTAAAAAAGTAGAAGACGAAATTAACCGTGGTATGCGTGAAGACATGGAAGATCAACAAAGAGACTTTTATCTAAGAGAAAAAATGCGTCAAATTAAAAAGATGCTTAATGAAGATGAAAGTCAAATTGATGATATCGCTAAGGATTCAACTAAAAATAAACAATTTCCTAAATATGTTTTAGATACCTTACAAAAAGAACAATCTAAATTAGCTTCAATGATGCCTTCAAGTCCTGAAGCTAACATCTCACGTACATACATTGATTTATTATTAAAATTACCTTGAAGAAAAGTAAGTCAAGAAATTATTAACATTCAAAAAGTACGTGAAATTCTTGATTCACATCACTATGGTCTTGAAAAACCTAAGAAAAGAATTTTAGAATTTATTTCTGTTTTAACTCACACTCAAAACCAAAATGCTGAAAAAGAATACGAACCTATTAAAGGCGATGATAAACATTTTATTGACAAAAATCTTTTTGTTAATCAAAACGGAAGCAATAGACCAATTAATAATATTCCTATTTTAACCTTAGTAGGTCCTCCCGGCACCGGTAAAACTACTTTAGCTAAATCTATTGCAGATGCTTTAGATCGTGAATTTGTAAAAGTATCTCTTGGTGGGGTTAAAGACGAAAGTGAAATTAGAGGACATAGAAGAACTTACGTTGGAGCAATGCCTGGAAAAATAATTTCAGCTATTAAAAAATCAGGTGTTTCAAACCCAGTAATTTTATTAGATGAAATTGATAAAATGTCAGCTGATTTTAGAGGGGATCCTACTTCTGCGATGTTAGAAGTTTTAGACCCCGAACAAAACGCTAACTTCCAAGACCACTACTTAGAATTAGAATACGATTTATCAAAAGTGTTATTTATAGCTACTGCTAACTATTACGAACAAATTCCGCCTGCCTTAATTGATCGTGTGGAAATATTACAATTAAGCACCTATACTGTTAAAGAAAAATTAGAAATAGCTAAAACTCATTTATTACCTAAGGTATATGCTCAAAACGCTTTAAAGCCATCACAAATGCAAATTGATGATGAAACTATTGAATTTATTATTAGACACTACACCCTAGAAGCTGGGGTACGTGAACTAAAAAGATTATTAGATACTGTAGCTCGTAAAATTGTTGTTAAATTCTTAGATGGCGAAATTAAAGATGAATTTGTAGTAACAAAAGAAATAGTTGAAGATTTCCTAGGACCAGTTAAATTTGACGAAAAGAAAAATGATAATGAAGCTGGGGTTGGTGTTGTTAATGGTTTAGCTTGAACTCCTTATGGCGGAAGTGTCCTTTCAATCGAGGTTACTTCATTCCCAGGTAAAGAAGGATTAAAATTAACAGGACAACTAAAAGATGTTATGAAAGAATCGGCTCAAATTGCCCTTAACTTTGTAAGAGCCAATGCTGTTAAATTCGGAGTTGATTTTGACTTCGATAATAATTCAGTTCATATTCACGTTCCAGAAGGTGCTGTGCCAAAAGATGGTCCAAGTGCTGGTGTAACATTTACTACTTCTATTATTAGTGCTTTATCAAAAAGATCAGTACCTGCCAACATTGGTATGACTGGAGAAATTACTTTAAGAGGTAAAGTATTACCAATTGGCGGATTAAAAGAAAAATCATTAGCTGCTTCACATTATGGTATTAAGAAAATTTTTATTCCATGAGATAATAGACGTTTATTAATTGAAGTTCCAGAAGAAGTTAAAAAAGAAATTGAATTTATCCCTGTTAAACAATACGAAGAAATTTACGAACATATTTTCAAAAAATAATTAAGAAAAATTCACCCAACTTAATCGTTGGGTGAATTTATTTTTTCATTAATATTATTTAGTAAGCTTTGCAACGTGTTTTAAAGTTCTTACAAATTGATTTACGAATGATGATTCGTTGTCATATCAAGCATATAGTTTATACATTTTTTTGCCATCAACATCTAATACAGCTGTTAATTGGCTATCAAAAATTGAACCAGCTTTTGAACCAATGATATCGCTTGATACTAAAGGTGCGTCTGTATATGAAAATGATTCAGATTCGTGTTTTTTCATCGCTTGGTTAATTTCCTCAACAGTAGCATCTTTCTTAAGTTCAACAGTTAAATCGACAATAGAACCGGTAATTGTAGGCACTCTTAAAGCGATACCGTTCATTTTTCCAGCTAAAGTAGGAACAACTTTACCAATTGCTTTTGCAGCCCCTGTAGTTGTAGGAATCATATTTTGAGCAGCAGCTCTTGCTCTTCTTAAATCTTTATGTGGAGCATCTTGTAATCTTTGGTCGGCTGTATATGAGTGAACTGTTGTCATATAACCTTTTTCAATACCAAATTCTTTTTCTAAAACATTAACAACAGGTGCTAAACAGTTAGTAGTACAAGAAGCAGCTGAAATGATTTTATCTTCTGGGGTTAAAATGTTTTCGTTTACCGAATAAACAACGGTTTTAACATCATCTGATTTTGAAGGGGCTGTAATAATAACTTTTTTAGCTCCTGCGTCAAGGTGAATTTGAGCGGCTTCGGTAGTTGTAAATCTTCCTGTTCCTTCAACAACAATGTCAACACCTAATTCTTTTCAAGGTAATTGAGATGGATCTTTTTCACTGTAAACTCTATATTCTTTACCGTCAACAGTAATTGAATTTTCACTAGCTGAAATTTCATGGTCCATTTTACCGTGAGCGGTGTCATATTTTAATAAATGGGCTAATGTAGCAGCATCTGTTAAATCGTTAATTGCAACAACTTCTAATTCTGGATCGTTAAAAATTTGTCTGAAGATTAATCTTCCGATTCTTCCGAATCCGTTTAAAGCAATTTTAGCTTTCATTAATTATCCTCCATAAATTTGTATGACAAAATAATAAATATTTTGTAATTAAAATTATAAGCTCTTTTTAGTTTATTTTGAGATATCTATTAAAGCAATAATAGCTTTATAGGTTTTTTATATTTATATAAAAACCGAAACAATAAGCAATATTTTAATAAAATTATTAAATATGAAAAAGATTGACAAAATAACTCCACAAAAAGAAGACTTTGCAAGATGATATACTGATGTTATTAAAAATGGTGATTTAATGGCTTATGGAGCTACAAAAGGCTCAATTATTTTTAAACCTTTATCATTTAGTATTTGAGATAACATTCGTTTAAATCTTGATAAAGAATTTAAAAAAGTTGGTGTCCAAAATGTTTATTTACCTTTATTAATTCCTGAAAGTTTATTACAAAAAGAAAAAGACCATTTAGAAGGTTTTAATCCTGAGCTAGCAACTGTTACAGAAGTTGGTGGTAAAAAACTAGCTGAAAAATATTACATTCGCCCTACCTCTGAAACATTGTTTGGTGATTTCTTTAAAAATGAAATTAATTCATATAAAGATTTACCTTTAATTTATAACCAATGAGTTAATGTTATGCGTTGAGAAAAAACCACTAACCCATTTTTAAGATCACGTGAATTTTTATGACAAGAGGGTCATACAATGCACGCGACTGCTGAAGATGGCAAGATGTTAACTACGAAGATGTTAAATATTTATAAAAATTTTGTTGAAGAATATTTAGCTATTCCCGTTATGGATGGTCAAAAAACTGAACACGAAAAATTCTCAGGAGCAGATTTTACTTTTACCATTGAAGCGATGATGAAAGATGGTAAAGCTTTACAAGCAGGAACAAGTCATTATTTAGGTCAAAACTTTACAAAAGCTTTTGATATTACTTTTAAAAATAAAGAAAATCTTTTAGAAAATGCGTATGGCACTTCTTGAGGTGTTTCAACAAGACTTCTAGGAGCTTTAATTATGACTCACGGTGACGATAGAGGAATTATTATTCCACCTAAAATTGCTTCAACCCAAGTGGATATTTTAACCTTATTTGCTAATAAAGATGAAAGAGTTGAAGTTGTTGCAAGTCAAATTAAAAATGATTTATTAGCTAATAATATTTCAGTTAATTTAGATGAAAGTGATAAAGGTGCCGGATTTAAAGCGGCAAACTCAGAAATCCACGGAACACCACTTAGAATTGAAGTCGGACCACGTGATTTAGATAATAATCAAGTAACCCTTGTAAGAAGAGATACTATTGAAAAAATTACTGTTAATTTAGAAGATGTTGTTAAAACCGTTGAAAAACTTTTAGTTGATATTCAAAATAATTTATTACAAAGTGCTAAAGATAGATTGAAAAACAACATTGTAGTAGTTGATAATTACGAAGAGTTCAAAGTTGAAATAGCTAAAGGGCATTGAGTTTACGCTGCTTTTGCTGGTGATGGCGATGATGAAGTTAAAATCAAAGAGGAAACCGGAGCTTCAACTAGATGTATTCCGTTTGTAAAACCTGTATCAATTAATTCTAATAAATGTTTCTATACTAATAAAGAAACTAATAGATACGTAATTTTTGCCAAATCTTACTAAAAAAGTGCTAAAATTTAAAAGCTTAATTACAAAAAAAACTAACGAGGAGGTAAAAATATATGTATATTAAAACAACAAAACAAGAATTAGAAAACAAACATTTAAATGATAAAAAAGCTATTTTAGCTTTTAGAGCTGTTTGATGTCCTCCATGTCAAATGTTAGGACCAGAACTTGAAAGATTAGGCGAAGAAAACGACGAAATTAATATTTATGACATTGATGTAGATCAAGACACTGCGTTTGCCAGAGAAATGAATGTTACATCTATTCCTTCATTATTTTACTTTGCTGATGGCAAACAAGTAAACCACAGTGTTGGTTACATGCCTGCCGAAGAATTATTAAAAAAATTTTAATTAATCAAAAATAAAAGCGTGTTATACGCTTTTTTATTTATACTTATTTAAATATAAAGGAGTAAATATGATCGATTTTAAACCTGAAGCAGTTTTTCTAGATATGGACGGTACTTTTTTAGATCTACCTAAAAAACCTGAAAGAATTAGTGAAACTAATGTTTTAAAAGCTAAAGAATGAAATGATAATAATAGACCAGTAATTTTATCAACCGGAAGATCTAATTCAGAATTTGTAATGGCACTAGCTAATAAAATTAATTCACCTTACGTTATTTGTCAAAATGGTGGAATTGTTGTGGATAGAAATAATAATGTTATTAGAAAGTGTGAAATTAAAAAGGACACTGTAATTAAAATTGTTGAAATTTTAAAGAAAAATAAAATGATTTTTATTTTTAATAGTGGTGATACTGGATATGCTCATGGTCTTAAATTTAAATTTGTGCGTTCATGATTTAAAAGATTAAATTGAAAAACTTATGATGAAATTCAAAAATTAGGTAATTGTACTAAGATATTAACTTTTGGTACTTCTAAGAAAAACATTTTAAAACTAAGAGATGAACTAGCAGCTGCTTTTTCTAATTTATCACTTCACGTTGTTTCAAAAGGATATTCAATTGAAATTAACGATATTAACGCAACTAAGGGAATAGCTGAAAAATTTGTTTGTGATGTAATGAACATTGATCCTAAAAAAGCGGTTCACTTTGGTGATTCTGGCAATGACACTGTAACCATTCCTTACGTAGGTGCTTTTATAGCAATGAAAAACAGTATGAAAAACGTTAAACAACAAGCTAAAATGATAACTTATAGTTTTAAAAAAGCTGGTGTTGCTAAAACTTTATCTGAATTTGAAAAAATTCAGAATTAATCAAAATAATTTAAAAGATTAATTTTTACATTTTTATAAGCAAAATTTGAAAGAAAATACCTATTATGGTATTTTTTTAAATTTAAAAATTTAAAATTATTAAAGGTAATAATAAATAGGAGGGAAATAAATGAAAATTGTAAAATTTGCCGAAGGAGAATCTAAGGTTTTATTACCTTATAAAAAAGATCAATTTATCTTTGTCCAAGATGAAGATGCATTTGATACAAAAGCTTTAATTGGAGAAAAAATATTTTTACCACTTGAAGGTAATTTTGGTTATGTTGTAACTGTTGAAAGTGTTAGTGAACTTGAAACATCAGAAAAAACTAAAATGTGATTTGTTTCAACCGAAGACGTTGCAACTTATGAATTAGGATTAAATGATATGGTTGCAGAAGCAACTAATATCAAACCATATAAAGAAATTTTTACAGGCGAAGCATGTTCTAACATGAGATGAGCTACTTTAATGGTTTTAAAGAAAATGTTAGAATCTAAATTCTTACACCGTATAGCTAAATATGGCGAAGAAGATGAAACCGAAGATGAAGATGAAGGTTCAAAAGAATATATTAAAGCTGTTTTAGATTATTACAAAGAAGCCGAAGAATTTGCTGATAGATGTTTAAAAATTAAAACTGAAGATATCGAAGATTTATGTAAAGAAATGGCAACAATAATCGATTTTATAGCTAGCCATGACGAAGGTAGAAATGCAGTTGATTCAGATTTATTTGTTAAAGAATATCTAATGCAAACCGACATCAACATGAGACAAAAATTTATTCATGAAATGTTGCTTAATTTAAAAGCCGACATCGAAGCACAAGTATTTACTATGGATCATTGTAAATGCGACGAAGAAACTTGTGAATGTGAAAATTGTGAAGAATGTGAATGCTGTGAAATTGAGTGTTTAGGCTGTAAAAAATCAGAATGTTAACATTTAAAAAATTGGTGTGATTACCAATTTTTATTATGCTTAAATTAATTAAATTTTTTTAAGCCTTAAACATATTAGTATCATTTTACTTTTATAAAGTAAAATTTATAGTATATTGCAAACAAAATTATGGAACAAAAAGATTTATTAAACCTAAGTGAAGAGGATACCAAAAGATTATTTATAACCAGAGCTTTAGAAAATAAAGGTTGAAAAAATAATAGCATCTTAATGGAAGTCACTTTACCTAATTCTAGTGAAAAGGCAGATTATGTACTTTATGATTCCAACGGTCAACCAATAGCGGTTTTAGAAGCTAAAAAATATAAATGTCCTGATAGTGAAGGTATCCAACAAGCTAAAAACTACGCCAAACAAATTGGCGTTCATTTTGCTTTTTCTTCAAGTGGCAAAGGTTTTAGAAAAGAAGTTTTTTACAAAGATAAATATTATGCTACAGATCTTAGAATTGAAGAATTTCCAACTCAGAGTAGGTTAATGCAAGAGTTAGAAAACTTAATAAGATCAAATACCCCTGAAATTAAAAATACCAATATTGATATTCATAAATATTTATCATGAGTAAATGATAAATATGAACCTAGATATTATCAAATTAAAGCAGTTAATAAAGTTTTAGATGCGATTGCAGACGGACAAAAACGGATTTTATTAGTAATGGCAACCGGAACAGGTAAAACTTTTGTTGCTCGCAAAATTATTGAAACAGTTAATAAATTTAAACCTAATTCAAGAATATTGTTTTTATGTGATCGCGATGCTATTGCTAATCAAACGGTTAAGGAGTTTCAATCTTTTAAAAGTAAACTAATTAGAATCGGTGTTGATAAAAACAATAAATATGACAAAGCAGCAGAAATTTATATTTCTTTATATCATCAATTAGCACCAAGAGAAGATGTAAACCCTCTTTTAAACTATAAAAAAGATTTTTTTGATTATATTGTCGTTGATGAATGTCATCGCGGGTCTTCAGATGAAAATTCAGAATGAAGAAATATTTTAGAATACTTTGTAGATGCTACCCAAATTGGATTAACTGCTACACCAAAAGAAAGTGAAGATGTTTCTAATCGATTATATTTCGGTGATCCAGTTTATATGTATTCTTTAAAAGAAGGTATTCAAGACGGTTATTTAGCTCCTTATAAAATTTTCCAAATTGAAATGGATGATTTAGAACAAGCTTCTGAAATGGTCGGTAAGCTAGATGAATTTGGACGCGAAATTGATTATGCTCCTGAAGCTAAACATATTGATAAATTTTTCTATTATCAAAAAAGAACCGAAAGAATAGCTCAAAGAATTACTAGCCATTTACAAGAATTTGGACCATATAATAAAACGATTGTATTTTGTAAAAATGACGAGCATGCTTTAAGAATGAGAAATGCTTTAATTAAATATAATCCTGAAATGATGGCTAAAGCCCAAACTGAAGGTAAAGATTATATTGTTAGAATTACTAGTGATGACAAAGAAGGTAAATCACAACTAGAAGCTTTTTGTGATCCGCATGAAAAATATCCAGTTATAGCAACAACCGCCGAACTTTTAACTACCGGTGTTGATACTAAAACATTAAAGTTAATTGTTTTAGATACAGAAATTATGTCAATTATTAAGTTGCAACAAATAATTGGACGAGGAACTAGAATCTATACTTATCAAGATGAAGATCGGGATTTAGAAGCGTTTCAAGATAAAACTCATTTTTTCGTTTTTGACTTTTATAAGTCAACAGATAAACTAGATGATGATATCTGAGGTTTGCCTGATATTAAAATTAAAATCAAAGAATCAACCGAAAGATCTACAGAAATACATCGACTAATTACTGATACTAATAAGTTATATATTAAAGGACCAAGAGTTTCAATTATTAATGAAACTAAATATTCTATTAATAATGATTTAAAACTTGTAGCAGAAATTAATCCTAAAACGGCTAAAGAAAAAATCTTAGGTTTATATAAAACCAAAGAAGAGTTTAATAAAGCTTTTCTAAGTTTAGATATTGCTGAAAAACCATTTTTTGTTAACAATTTATTAAAACAATTAAATATTAATTTAAAAGATATTAAAAACGATTTAGAAGATATTGATAAAAATATCAATGATTTTGATTTTATTAGTTTTTTAGCTTATGGTATTAAACCAAATAGTAAACAAACTAATGTTAATTTAATTAAATCTTCTTTTCTTTTTGCTAATTTGAAAAATAAGCAAAAAGAAATTATTAACATCTTATTGGATAAATATTTACAAAATGGTTATGATGCTTTAATTAATCTTGAAACCTTAGAAGTTTATCCATTATTTGAATATGGTGGAATGAAAAAAATTATCGAACTATTTGGTGGTAGAGATAAATATAATCAATTAATTAATAATTTATTAAAACTAATTATATAAAGGAGAAATAACTATGGAAATAGGTAATTTTGTTAAAAAAATGCAGGATACCATGCGTACTGACGCCGGAATTAATGGCGATGCCCAACGGATTGAACAAATGGTATGAATGCTATTTTTAAAAGTATATGATGCTAAAGAAGCTAACACCTGAGAAATATTAGATAAAAACTATCAATCAATTATTCCAGAAAAATATCGTTGAAGAAACTGAGCTAAAGGTAATATGACAGGAGATAGTCTTTTAGCTTTTGTTAATAATGAGCTTTTTCCGACGCTTAAAAATTTACCTGTTTCTAAAGAAGATCCAATTAAAAAGAAAATTGTTTTAGATGTTTTTGCTGATGCTAATAACTATATGAAAGACGGAGTTGCTTTAAGAAGAGCAATTGATATAGTAGATAGTTTAGAACTAGATACCAAAAGCGATCGTCATGCTTTTGGTGATATTTATGAAAGCATTTTAAAAGATATTCAAAATGCCGGTAATGCCGGAGAGTTTTATACTCCAAGAGCTCTAACAGATTTTATTGTTGAAGTAGTTTCACCTAAATTAACTGATAAAATTGCCGATTTTGCTTGTGGTACTGGCGGATTTTTAACTTCATCAATTAAGTATTTAGATAAACAAGTTACCTCAGCTAAAGATAGAAATTATTTGAAAAACTTTTATGGAGTTGAAAAGAAACCTTTTCCGCATTTATTAGCAATAACTAATTTATTACTACACGACGTTGATTCACCTAATATAATGCATGGTAATTCTTTAGAAAGAAATATTAGAGAATATTCAGAAGCAGAAAAATTTAATGTTATTTTAATGAATCCACCTTATGGCGGTAGCGAAAGAAAAGATATTCAAATTAACTTTCCGGCTGATATAAGAGGATCTGAAACTGCCGATTTATTTATGGGATTAATTATGTATCGTCTTAAAAAAGAAGGTAAAGCAGCAGTTATTTTACCTGATGGCTTTTTATTTGGAACCGATACAACTAAAACTAACCTTAAAAAGATGTTATTAACCCAATATAACTTACATACTATTATTAGACTACCAGGTAGTGTTTTTGCTCCTTATACTTCGATTTCAACTAATATTTTATTTTTTGATAAAAAACCTTCTCAAGGCGAAGTTTGAATTTATCGCATGGATATGCCAAAAGGATATAAAGCTTTTTCTAAAACTAAACCAATTAAGTTAGAACACTTTGATGAAGTTAAAAATTGATTAGCCAATAAAAAAGATATCGTAGATGAAAACGGTAATTATAAAGCTAAAAGATTTACCACCGAAGAGCTTAAAAATTTAAATTACAACTTAGATCAATGTGGTGTACCTCACGTTGAAGAAGTTATTTTAGAACCTAAGCAGTTAATTGAAAATTATTTAAAAGAAAAAGAACAAGTTAATAAAGATATTAAAGATGTATTAAACGAAATAAGTAAAATTCTAGAAATTGATTTAGAGGTTAAATAATGACACCAGATCAACTTAAAAAATCAATTTTAAACTGAGCTATTTCTGGAAAACTAACCAAGCAATTAGAAAGCGACACACCTGTTGAAGTTTTATTAAAAGAAATAGCCAAAGAAAAACAAAAATTAATAGATGAAAAGAAAATAAAACCTTTAAATCCGGTTTATGTATATAAATCCGGAACAAAATGATTTGAAGAAAAAAACGGAATTAAGACCGATATAACCGATCAAATTCCTTTTGAAATACCTAAAAGTTGAATTTGGATTAAGACTAATCAA
>NZ_VFSS01000013.1 GCF_006385795.1 [Mycoplasma] falconis
CAAAACTATTTTAATAAGTGCTAAAACAACTTTAAGAGAGCGTTGACAAGAAGTTCCTGAAGAGATGAAACGTACTGGTGTAAAACATATAATAACACTAGATGATTCATTAAGTGATAAATTGATTTAAAATTTATCTCAAAATAATATAACTTTGATAACAACTAAACAGATTAAAAATAGTTTTTATAAAAATATGAATTCAGTAATAACACTTGAAGATTTTTTATTAATTATAGAAAAGAATAAAAATAATTGAAATTTTAATAATTATTCTGATGAAGAAAAATTCATATTAAAAAATAGTTTTATAAATAAATCAAAATTGTATAAGGATAACGATTTTGTGGTTAACTACTATAATAAGTTAATTAAAGAAATGGATAAATAAAATATCACGTAAGCCCTTAAAGTTAGCGTGATATTTTTTAATTATATTTCGTATAAAGTAATAACTACCATTGGTTCTTTTTGAATAGCTTTTGCTATTTTTCTTCGAATTGATTTTCTTAATTTTTCTTGAATTTCTTTTAGATTAATTTCTTTAGCTGATTTATCTTCGAATTCTTTGTTAAATAAATCATTAACTATTTTAGTAATAATTTCTTTGTTGTCTTTTGTCATTATGCCATATGATGAAATTTGTAATTCATCAATTGGTCTTTTTTTCTTATAGTCAATTAAAACACTTAAAGCAATAACACCATCTCTCGCTAAACTTTCACGCTCATTAATAACTTCTCTTGAAATATCGCCAACACCGAAACCGTCAATAATCACATCACCAACATTTCTAATAGCGTGTTTTTGACTTACTAATTGATTATTTTCAAATTCAGCAACTTTTCCGTTTTGTAAAACTAAACAATTATTTAAATTCATGCCAGTTGATCTTGCTATTTCAGAAGCAACCACTAAATAACGATATAAACCTTGAATCGGAATAAAGTAGTGGGGCTTTAACTTTTTAATAACATCTCTAATGTCTTCTTTGGCAGGATTACATGAATAATAGCTATCTGAATCTAAAGTTATTAAATTAGAAGTATGTCTTGCTATTTCGTCTAGTGTAGCAGCATAATTTACTTCCAGCCCGTTTACAGGAGGGGCAATAATAATTACTGCATCATCGTTTCTTAATTTCAAATAAACATCTTTATCAGAAGCAATTCTTGTTCATCTTAAATAAAGTCTTTCAATTGCTCCGGTAACTAAAATAACTGTATTTTTAACATCGTTAGCAATTCGATAATCTAAAAATTCTGGTAGTTCTAAATTAGGGTTAATTTTAGCAACAAGACTAATTAATTGTGAATAATTACGCCCATAAGTAATAACTGGTTTTTTATATTTTTTAGCTAAGATTAAAATTTCGTAAGCCGTAATCATATCTTCATCATAAAGACCAACAATAATACGTTGGTTTTCTTTGGCTTCTTTAAATTTATATTCAATTTGTCTACTAATTCAAAGTTTATCGATACTTTTACCACGATAAGCTGAGTGTCCTGAATCCATAATTAACATTTCTAATGACTTATTATTAGCATGAGAAATTTTATAGATTTCATCTAAATCAGTTTTACCGTAAGGACCTAAATCACCGTCTACGAAATTAGTCATAAATGTTATATGACCTTCATCATATTGAAAATCAAAACCAAGTTGTCTAGGTAAACTTCCAGCCAGATTAAATGGCGTGACTAAAACATCATAAATTTTAGTTGGTTGCGAAATCGTAATAACTTCATAATTTTGGTTTTCAATGTTGTACTTTGAAATACGGTCTAATAAAATGATTTTATTAAAAGCAGAAGTATAAATTTTTAAACCTTTAATTTTCATTAATAATCAAGGAATTGCAGAAAAACTTTCATTATGAATATCGGTTAAAAATAAACCAGCGATATCGTTTTGTCTTCTTTCTAAATATTCATAATTACAAATTAAATTATCAATTCCGTTGTGTGAATTAATAGGGACCTTGGTACCTGAGTTAACTATATAAAGCTTATTATTAATATCTAAAACATACGCATTTTTACCGTTTTCGTCTTGTCCTCCTAGAGCAAAGAAATTAATTTTACTCATAATATATAACCTCCATTATTTAATTGAAATGTAAGAAAAGTCTTATTTTTAATAATTATTTTATAATTGTACCAATTTTTAAAGCTTATTTTTGATATTGCAACATGTATAAAAATAAATAAAAGCAACCTTGAAAATTCAAGATTGCTTATGAAAACTTAATTTATTTAAAATCTTACAGATAAACAGGTTAGACCGCCGTCAATCTTTTTATATTCAGAAGTATCTACTTCAACAATTGATAAATATTGATCTGGGTGTTTAGCCATAATTTCTTCTAATTTAGCTTTTACAGTTGGATATCCGGCTGGCATAATAATATTCCCGTTGCAATAAATAACGTTAACAGCGTAATCTTCTTCTTTAGGCACTTCAATTAAATTAAATTTTTGAAATTCAGGAGTTTTGCAAAATTCGCCAGTTACTAATAAATAGTTATTTTCAATATAAGTAGTTCCGGTTTTTAAGTGTAAAAATTCGGTAACAGGAATAGGCACAACAGTTTTGCCTAAAGGTTTTACATAACTTTCAAAAGCTTCGATTGCTTTAGCGTTTGTTCTTGCTGATAAACCAATGTAGTAAGTATCGTCAATTGGTAAAACATCTCCACCGTCCATAAATGCTTCTGGTGAATATTCTTCAATATATTTAATATCTTTGAAGTAGCCCTCTTCTTTTAAAGCTTTAATGGTTTTAATCATTTCTAATTTTTCGCCATTACGTGAAGAGGCACCTGGGTTAGTAATAATTGCTAATTCATTAGGAATAATAACCACTGGATCTTCAACAAAACATGAATCTGGATATCTTTCATCTTTTGCTAATTCAATTACATTAACGTTTAAAGATTTAATAGCATCAACATAATCTTCGTGTTGTTTAGCTGCTAATTCAAATTCTGGAACACCTAATTCAGGGTGTCCGGTAATACCATCTAACATAGCATGGCAAGGATTTTTAACTAAAAATGTCTTATAAACAGGTTTGCTCATTTCTTTCCTTTCATCGTGTCATTTTATTAACACTTACTTATATTTTATTTTGTTAAAAATAAAATTTTTCAATCAGCAAATAAAAAGAAAATAATTGCTATTTTTTGGTAAAAATAAAAAATGTAAAGCTACTATTCTTTACATTTTTTCGTGAATAGTGTATAAAGCATCGTCAACTCAGACGGTGTCGCCAATTCTTACTTTCGCGTTTCGCCCTTCTGGTTCACGACCGTTAATAGTAATTTTGTGAATTTTGACGAAAAACTTAGCCATTCCTCCTGTCGGACAAAGATCAACTATTTTTAAAAATTGGCTTAATTTAATTTCACCTTTGATATAAACGTTCATTAAAAACCTTTCTGTGGAGTAATTAGTTGAATTACATTTGGATTACTGTCTGATACAACCACAATTCTTTGTTTATCTTTAGTAAATTTAATATATAAAGTTCCCTCAAAAACACTAATAGCGTCTTTTAAAAATCTTGAGTTAATAGCAATTTTTAATTCTTCGCCATTATAAGTAAAGTTTTGAGTTTTAATTTCGGCATTAGCAATTTCTTTTCTAGTTGACATAAAAGTCATAGTGTCATTTAAAATGTGAATTTTTAACTTATTGTAATTTTCAGAAATAATAACTGAAGCTTTATTTAATAAGTTATTTAATTCTCTTTTTTCAATAATGATTTCGCTAGTAAATTCCTTGGGAACAATTTTTGACATGTCGTGATAAACTTGGTCAACCACTTTTGATTCGATGATTGAACCGTCTTTTTCAAAAGATAATTTTTTATCAGAAATATTTAAAATAACGTCGCCCTCAAAATCAAAAGCTAATAAATCCTTTAAGTTTTTAGCTAAAACAGAAATATTAAATGTAGCATCTGAATCAATATCTTTGGTTGCTTCGGCATATCTATAACGATCAGTAGCCAAGAATTTAATTTTGCCGTCATTGGTTGAAATATTAACACAGTTTAAAATTAAATTATTTTCGTTATTTGAAGTAGCTAAAATAACGTCTTTAGTTAAGTTTTTTAAATCTTGTCAATCAATTCTTAGTTGTTCACCTGAAAAATCAAAATCAATAGCAGGATATTCTTCGTCATATAAGTTGATGTTAAAGTGATCGCTATCAGTTATAACGTCTACCACTTTACCGTCTGATTTTAAAACAATATCGCCTTCTAGTTTTTTAATAATATTTCTAAAAATATTAAATTCAACTAGCATAAAACCTGGGGTAGTAATTTCGACATCCATTGAAGCAGAAATAGTATGTTTAATACTAATTGCTCCGTTAGAACCGATCATAGTAATTTTGTTATCTTCGGCTTTAATTCAGATACCTTTTAAAGTTACAAAAACAGGATTAGGATCAATTACTTTGCTAATACGATCTAGTGCTTCGTCTAATATAAATTTATTTATTCTTAATTCCATATTTACTCCTAAATTATTTTCTTAATGTTTTGTTGTATTTTTTCAATTGCTAATTTTAAAGTTGGGTTAGTTTTAATATTTTTATCAACTCATTTAATTGAAGCAATAACGGTTGAGTGATCTTGATTTGCTACCATAGCTCCAATTTCTTTTAAAGTATAATCAAAACTGTTTTTAATAATATAAATAGCTATTCTTCGAGCAACCACAATGTCTTGCGTTCTAACATTTGAAATCATTTTTTTACGATCAATTTTATAGTATTTACATACTGCATCAATGACTTTTTCTGGGGTAATATTTTCTTTAATTTGAGTAACATCTTTAAAAATTGATTGCATTGTATGAAGATCATAAGTAAAATAATCATCATCTTCGGCAAAAAGTTTAATTCTATTAATAGCACCTTCAAGACTACGAATTGAACTAGAGAAATTACGAGCGATAAATTTTAAACTTTCATCCTCTCATAAGTCAGGATTAATTCCTTTTTGAAGTAATTTAGATTTTAAAACCTTTATAATGTCGTCAAAAGTGGGTTGTTCTATTGGAAGTATTAAACCGCCTTCAAATCTAGTAATAAATCTTCTTTCAAAACCACCTAAATCACTTGGTTTTTTATCTGATGAAATAACAACAGTTTTATTTAAATCAATCATTCTACTGATAATGTTAAATAAAACAACCATGGTTTGTTCTTTTGTACCGTATTGTTGGATATCATCAAACATTAAACAATCATATTGAATTAACTCATCAACAATTTCGTTAATACGATCAGAATTTTTTGATTTAAGGTTGTCTACTATTTCCCTTGTAAACATGTCTGGATTTATATAACGAGAATTTAATCCATTTTTTTTCATCTCGTTAACAATAGCATGTAATAAGTGAGTTTTACCTAATCCTGAATTAGAATAAATAAATAAAGGAGAAAAAATAATATCTGATTCTGGATCACAAATACTTTTAGCCGCTTTTATTACTTTACTGTTAAATTCACCTAAAGTATAATTGTCAAAAGTTCAGCTTCTTTTAATATTGTGTTTAAAACTAGATGGTTTCTTTTGAACTTCGTTTTTAATATTTTGATCTAATAAATTGCTAATTTCAACAGAAGATTTTATAAAAGTTACTTCAAAGTTGTTGTTATTAAATACGGTTTTAACTGCCCGATTTATAGCGATTGAATAATCGGCAATAACTTTTTCAAAATGATTTACAACGCTCGCTAATTTATCCAACATATAAACCGTATTGCCTTCATATCAAGTAATTTCTAACGGTTTTATATAATTTTCATAAGCGAAGTCTTCGTTGATGTTTTTTTCCATTTCTTCTTGAAATAGCTCATTTTTTTCTTTAAGTTCGTATTCTTTTTCTTTGCTATACATAGTTATAAAAATTATAAAGTAATTAACATCAGGTTATTTTTTTGACGAAAAAATGTGAAAAATTTAAATTTTTTCCACATTTTTATCAACATTAAATAAACATTTAAATGAACTTAAATTAAGTTTATTTTTTAATAAATAAACGTTATTAACAACAAAAAGTGTTTTTTATGAGCTATGTTAATAACTTTTTGATTTTGTTTATTAAAATTAGGATTATTTTAATCTTTTATTACTGGTTAAATAATATTTATTTAACCTGCAAAATTTGAAATGCAAAATTTTTAGGCATATTTTGATAAAATGTTTAAAGTTATTTTACTTAACTAAATAAATAATTTCATTTTTAATTTGATGTAAAGGAGAATGTTATGAAAAGAACATATCAACCTAAAAAACGTAAACACATTAAAGTTCATGGTTTCATGGCAAGAATGTCAACTAAAAACGGAAGAAAAGTTTTAGCTGCAAGACGTGCAAAAGGAAGACATAGATTAACAGTATCAGACAGTAAATAGTTTGATATTATTTTTATATTTTATACAAGTCAAATATGAGTAAAAATAAAATAAATACTGTTAAAAAAAATTGAGAATTTCAAGCTATTTTGGACAAAAAAAATCAAGTAGTTTCCAGAAATTTAATTATTTATTTTGACAAATCAGATTTCTTTAGGGTCGGTATTTCGATACCAAAACAATTTGCTAACGCCGTACAGAGAAATCATTATCGTAATCAAATTAGATCAATTTTAAGACAAATGGATTTTAGTAAAACTAATTACGATACCGTTATTATTGCAAGAAAAGGTTTTTTTAACCTTGATTGAGATAAAAAAGTTAGCGAAATTCACAAACTATATGAAAGGATAACAGATGGCAAATAAAGGTAGTAAGTCAAAACACTATCAAGATTTTAGGGTCTACAAACAACAAGAACAAACCCCTAAAAACGTTTGAAAAAAAGTGTGAAAATGACTGAAAATAATTATCATCGTTTTATTTGTTTCTGTTGGTCTTGTTGGTTGTGTCCAATCTTTTGCGATTAAATCAAGTATTAAGGTTGGAGCAGGTCAGGAAGTATATACTACTAAAAGCGATATTTCTCCTAACATAGCAACAGCTAGATATGACGAAGCAAATAATAAATTCTACTTCCCAAATAAAGTCGATGATAAAAACGTTATTGTTAACACTTATTTATCATTAAAACAACCAAAAGCTGTTAATGATCTTGTTAAACAAGATGAAACTACTGGTGGAGAATATGGTATTTACAACGGTCGTTCATTTGCATTACAACTAGAAGAAATTAAAGATGCAAACGCAAATTACCAAGACGATAAATACTGAACAAATATTACATCAGAAGGCACTTCAAATGAAACTGGATATATCTATGAAAAAGATAACAAATATGTTTACTTTAACTTAGGTATTGAAGGTAGTGGTTTAGGTAAAACCCAAGTATATAACCCAATTTCAGAATTTAGTGATATCTACATTCCTAGAAACTTCACTTTTGCAACTAAACAAATTTCTATCGAAGGTGGAGATAATCTAAATATTAATAATTATTCTGAATTATCGGAAAACTACTGATATAACATCATACCTGCTGAAATTGAAGCTGGTGCAACCCCAGAAAATTACTTAGTACGTGATGTATTACAAATCTTAACTTTACAAACTCTAAAGAAATGAGTAAGTAAAAATACTAGAGATATAAATCAAATTGTTTACGAAGGCAAAACACCAGCTTCTGATAAAGAAATTATCGAAGGTTGAAATAAATTTGTAGCTAACGTAAATAATAATATTAAAGATAAATTGGCTAACCTAAAAGTTGAAGGCGAAAACTCAACTTATGCAGAGCTAATGGCAGAAATAGATCAAAAGGCTGAATTATTTAAACAAAAGAAAGACGAACAATCTGATGTTTCAAATTCTAAACCAGCTGAGGATGCAACCGAAGAAGAAAAGGCTAATTTCGAAGCTAATAAAGCTAAAAAATTAGAAGAACTTAAAGTTGAAAGAAAAACTATTTCAGATGAGATCTTAGCTTTACAAACAAGAATTGAAGCTTATAACACTCAATTTGCCGGTTATACTAGCTTAGTATCTAATTTAACTGAAACTCTACAAAATTACGCTAACCAAGCTCAATATAAACAAACTGGTTACCACGTAGTTCAAGATGGTAAAAATTCATTTGTATATCAATTTTCAAATATTAACGCTGCTGGTAATTATGACGCCGAAGCATGATTTAAGAATTACATTAACTCATACGCTCAAACAGCTCATAAACCTATTACTACATACGGAGAATATTGAGCTCAAGGTCCATTCTTCGGTATGTTCGTAGAACCAGTTAACCTATTTATGCATGCTATTATTAAAGGATTAGGTACAACTGGTTGAAGTATTATTTTTGCTTTAATTGTTACTGTTATTATTGTTAGATTAATTAGTTTTGGTGTTTCATTTAAATCTCTATTTAGTCAAGCTAAAATGGAAGAATTTAATAGAAAGAAAGCTAAAATCGAAGCTAAATATGCACCTTACAAAGGTGATAAACAAATGATGCAACGTAAACAAATGGAAATTAGTGAACTTTACAAGAAGGAAAAAATTTCTCCTTGAGGTCAGATGATTACGATGTTTATTACGTTGCCAATTCTTATCGTTGTCTTTAGAATTATTTCTGCTTCGCCAGAAATTAAACAAGCAACATGATACGGTATTCAACTTTCAGCTACCTCAATTAGTCGGGTAATGAATAAGGAATTTGCTTATCTACCAATTATCCTTGTTTCAGTAGCTGTTCAAGCTGTTGCTCAATATACACCTAAGATGTTAAAATGAAAACGTAAGAAATCATTACGTGCTGATGCTTACGAAAGAGCAGCAATGAAAAAAGAAAACCGTAAGGGTAATATTATTGCTTTAATCTTTATTGGTATCGGAGTTATGTTCTCTGCTGGTCTTCAAATTTACTGAATTATCGGTGGTATCTGAACAATTGCTCAACACTTATTCGTTCATTACTTCCAAAGAACAAAATACTTTAAAAACAAAATTGAACCAAAATTATAATGATTCAAAAACAGGCTTTAAAGGCCTGTTTTATTTTGGTTTTTGACAAATTTATAAATAGTGTTTTACTATATTAAATAAATAGATCTAATTCTTTACTAAAGTTTGATTAAAAAATAGTTAGCCTTATTTAGCTAACTAATTATATTTTTAATAATTCGAAAATTTGTTCCAGTTTACCAGTTATCCGTTGTTGTTCTTCGACAGGAGGGAGTGGTAGTTTTATTTTTAATAGCATTGATTTGGATATTCTATTTATAGTAGTTGTAGAAATATCTGTTAATTGAGATTTAAAAACATTAGATATAAAAAAATAAAACAAATAATCATTAATTTTTGAAGTTATTTTGTACATAAACGATCCAAAACTGTATTTTCTTGAATCTTTTATTTTAGCAACTTTGCCAACTAAATTTCTGCTACCGTTAGAAGCGGTCATTAAAATATCATTTTTAGTGATTATTTTATCTTTTACGTTTGATTCTTCTAGAAAAATTAAATTGCTCAAATCTATTTTGTCATTTTTTATGTTATTTGATCTTAAAACTGGAATGCCTTCCTTTTTAAGATCTGACGGTAAATAACAAACACCATTATTTATCATTGAAACATATTCTAAGTTAACTCATTGTCAACTTTCAGGTATGTCAAACGGAATTTGACCCGTAATATCAACAACTTTATCTCCAACTTCTTCATATCATTTATTATCTTTTTTGTAAATGTATGAAAAAGTTTTATTAGCTTTAATTTTCTTTTCTGCTATTAATTTTTCTTTTTCTTTTTTAATTAAAGCTAATAAATCTTCAACACTAGAATCAGAAGGTAATTGTTTGGTTAGTTTTCCAGAAATTGCATAAT
>NZ_VFSS01000014.1 GCF_006385795.1 [Mycoplasma] falconis
GTTAACTTCTTTAATGAAATAATTACTTTTTATATTAAAAAATGTCAAGTTAAAGCTTTAATTTTAAAAAACTTTGAAACTTTTGTTAATAGTAATTATTTAAAAGATGAAAGTAGATTTTTATTTTTACAAGATATTTATAAAATTATTAAAAAATCAATGTTGATGTTGAAGTAATTTTAAAAACTAATGATTTTAACAAAAAAAACTGAGTTGATATTGTTAATTTAGAGATGCCATGTTTAGATTATTTATACATCAATAGCTTTTCAAATATTAATTTAAAAAGCGAATTAAAACAAGCTAAAAAACAAAAACCAGATTATAAGCAATTATTTAAACAATATAAAATCTTATTTAATAATCCACAATACATTTTAAGTTTTGGTTCTGATTTAGTCGGCAGAATTACATCAAGATGAGGTGATGAAAAAGCTTATTGAGAAGAAAGTGCCAAAGCCTTAATTTCTTTTGTATTTTTAGGTAAAAATTCAGTCGGTATTTATTATGGCGATGAACTAGGAACTTTAAGGGCTAAAATTAAAAAAGATTATAAATTTAATAACGAAAACTTTAATGAGCTAAAAAGATATTACGAACTAAAAAATATTTCCAACCAAGAGTTCTACGAAGCTCAATCATTACAAAACAAATGAATGTCTTATACCCAAATGAGTTGGGATTCTAATTTAGTTTTTAATAAAAATAAATTATTTGCTTTAAATTACAAAGAAAATAATGTTGAGACAGAAAAAGCCCAACCACAAAGCCCTTTAAACTTTATTTATGAGTTAATTAATTTTTATTTTAATAGCGAATTTAAAGAGATTTTAAACGAAGCTCAATTAAGTATTAAAAGCAGTAAAAAAGGCGTTTTAAAATTAGTTTATACAACATATGAACATAAACAAATTATTATTTATTTAAACTTATCAAATAAGTATCATAAAATCGTCATAGAAGAAGGAAGTTCGATCTTGATTTCTAATTATTACAACCGTTTTTATAGCGAAATTCCAAGTTGGTTAAATCCTTACGAATTGCTATTCATTAGTAAGAATTAACATAATAATATATAATTATTAAATTAATATAAGGAGTATTATGAATTTTAAAGCATTATTTGATGAAGCAAATGTTGCCGACGATAAAAATATAGGTGGCAACAAACAAGATTACTCAGGAATGGGGCAAATTGTAGTTTACGTTATTTTAGGTGTTTTATTTGCGGTTGTAATTGGTTATATTATTTTTAAAATTACCAAAGCTAAATTAGCAAAGAAAAAGGCTTTTAAACAAGAAAAGAAAAAAGCTGAAGAAAATTTAACTTCGTACTACGAATACATTATGACTATTGATGCTATTATTAAAAAAACTTTAAAAGAGTTAGAAGAATTTAATGTAATCGTTGGTAAAGTTAAAATGAGTCAAATTAAAAGAGGGGCTAAAAAACTTATTTATAAATTAATGAGTCGTGAAGATTTCATTCATAGCTTTGTAAATAATCCTCAATATAAAACTTTTATTGATAATATCGAAGTTTTATATGCCTTAGATGCTAACCAATGAATGGCAAAAAGACCTGAGTTAATTGAATACTTTGAAAGACAATATTCAAGAGTACCAAGAGGCGAAAGATTTAATGAATTAACCCCTTTAATTAATAAGGCGGTCGAGGAAAAATTCTATGAAGAAACAAAAACTAAGTAAACAAGAAAAACAAGAACTTAAAAAAGCTAAAAAACTTTCAAAAGTTAACGTTGGCAAGAAATTTGGAGTAGCTAATTGATTAACCGTTGTTAGATTGATTTTAATGGTTCCATTTATAGCTTTAATGTCTGTGCTTTTTGCCATGATTGTGAAATACGGAGCATTTGGGTACGAAAAAGTGTCAATCGTTTCTATTGACGGAAGAGCTTCATCATCAAATCTAGTTGCCATGAGTGCAATTTATTGATTATGTGTAGTTATATTTATTGCTGCCATGATTACTGATTTTGTTGATGGACATTATGCTAGAAAAACCAATACCGTTTCTGCTTTTGGTAAAGTTTTCGATCCTATTGCCGATAAAGTCGCAACTAATTTAATGATGATTTTTTTAGCAATTGTTAACTATACTTATTTACCAATTGTGATTTTATTTATAGTTCGCGATATTTTGGTAGATGGTTCAAGAGTATATGCTACAAAGAAAAACATCAAAGTCGCTGCTAATTGATGAGGAAAAGCCAAAACTATTATTGTTTCATTCGCTTTAATTGCTGTTGCTTTTGCTGGACCTTGATTATTAAACCTAGATAATCAAATTAAAAGAAATGCTGAAACAACTAAAAAAGCTTTATATATTTTCTATGTAAACATTCCTTTAATTATTGGATTAATATTAGCATGAGTAAGCGGTATTATTTACATGACAAAATATTTAAAGGGCATTAGAAATGACTTTGAAAAAGAAGTTAATGAAGCAAAAATAACCGAACAAGAATTAACAAAAAAACAAGAAGAAATATTTGTTTCAACAGATAATAATACTTCTCAAATTCAAGAAGAATAATTTAAAATTAACACGAAAAAATACCTCTACAAAAAGTAAAGGTATTTTATTTTTATTTAAATGAATATTCAAAAGCTCTTGAGGCAATTTTTCTATTGAATTCTACGGGTCTATTATCTTCTATTTTGAAAAAATTTATTAACATTAAAAATTTGTTTTCTCTTCAACTATTTGTTTCAATATCAAATTGAACCTCTAAAAATTTATTTTCGCCTACTTGTAAACCAAAATTAAAATATTTACCGAATTCTTTATCTTTGGTAATAGTTCCAGTTGGATAGTCATATATTAAATGATTATTTTGTTTATTTTTATTAATTGGTATTTTAAAATAGCTTATTTCTTGATAAGGTGTAAAAAATAATTCTTTTTCATTTTTGATAAATTCAGATTTTAATTCAGGATCAAAAAAATGAAAATCATCTACCTTATTAGGTAAGTATACAAATAAAATTTGCTTTTCATTTTTAAAATTAGTAAAAAATTCACTTTTTAAACTTTCTTGATTTAAATTGTCAAAATTATTGATACTTTGTAAAACTATGCGATTATATCCCTCTATCGGTTTATATTCATCTGAATTTAATATTTCTAAAAATTCTTTTTCAATATCTTTTAAATCATTTGAAGAAGTCGTCAATTTAACAAGTTTAATAGGAGTAGCAATTCTATTTTTATTTTCATCCTTGTTTTCTAACAAATGTGGATTATTTATTAGAAATTCAGCTCTTTTTATTTCATTATTTCTAGATACTTCAATAGCTATAAATGGTGCTGCTATCACAGCTGTGGTTGCAACAACAAAAGTTGGCACTAATGTTGAAATTAAAATTTTTTGCTTTTTTGTCATTTTTAAATTTACTTTCTTTTTTCCTTATTTATTTAATATAACTTAATATATCGCCTCAAATATACTACAAAATGTAAAAAATATTTAATTTTAAGTTAATTTTAATTGTAAATTACAACGAAAAATGCAGAAAATGCATTTTGTAATTAAAGATAAATAAAAATCGACATTTTTTATGTCGATTAATTATTAAATATTTATATAAGTGTCATGAATGTAATCATCAGCTTTATGTAAAATGGTTCTTATATATTCAAAGTAAACTTTATATCTTTTCAAATCACTTTTAATTACGAATTTTTTATTTAAACCTTTGGTAAATTCAATTGCTAAATAAACATCAAAGAAACTATATTCATCTATCGTAGCCATAATCATTTTTTCTACCAAGGCTCTTAGTTCGGGTAATTTTAATTCAATATTATCTCTTTTATATAATTTTCTTTCTAAAGTTAAAAGATATCCAAAGTAAATATCACGATTAGTTTGATGGTGTGAATATTCTGCAATAAAAGCATTATGAATAGCGGCTTCGCTTTCGGTTAAAGGTTGATTATAAAATAAAGCATTAGTATCGACAATCGATTTATCATATTTCTTTTCTGATTTATAAATTAAAACAATTTTAGTAATTATTAAAATAAATATAATTCCAAAAATCGCTCCGAAAACATAACAAGCAATTTGACCGCCTTTATTTAGGTTTCCAAAAATCTTAGCGGCTGCTAAAAATAAAACAATTGAAATAATTAAAAAAGATGCAACGGTTAAAAAACCAATAATATTTAAAAAATTATTTTTGGCATTAGCTTTTTTTTCTTTTACTTTTAATTCATTATTTGCCATATATACCTTCTTTTTTATCAAACTTAATTAATTTAGGATTTTTTAAATAACCTCTGCCGGCTTTGGCAATATTAACCCCGTTTAATCTTGTGGCATCGGCACTAAAATTTACTCAAATTTTAAGTAAGGTTGCTCCTACACCATAAGTATCAACAGGTGTGCCCTCTGCTTCGAAAGCTTGAATTTTATCAGCATTAAATCCACTAGAAACGGTTATTTTAACATGTTTACCACCGTTGGCGTCTAAGGCTTCTCTTAAACGTTTAACCTGAGTAGTAGTAACTCCAAATTCGGCTTCGCCTTCGGTAAACATTTTATCAATCATTGCTTTAGAAGTATCAATTCTAACTCCCTTTAAATCTTTGCCAAATTCTTTTAAACAAGCAAGAGAATCAGCAATAACATCGTTATGAAAATCTACTAAAGCATAAAGGTTATCGTTAGGAAACATTTGATGGTAAGCACGGCAAGCTTCAACTGCATTACCTTCAAACATTTGAATTAAAGCATGAGGCATACTGCCAAAAGTATGTTCTAAATCATGTCCTGAGGAAGCTAACGTTGAATGATTTTTAATTCCTCCTAAATTAATTGCGTAAGCATCTTTTAACTGGTTTAAGTAATGATCGGCTCGATCTGCCATAGAAATAATCGTTTTACCGTTAGCTACTTTGGCAATCCGATAAGCATTAGTTGCGATTGAAGTTTGTCTTGCTAAAATACCATCGATAATGCCTTCTCAAATACCAAATTCATAGTAAGGACCTTCTAGTTCTAAAACTACTTCGCGATTATTAATAATAGTTCCTTCTGGTAAATATTTAATTGAGTATTTATCAACGTTAGTATTTTTAACTAAAAGTTCAATTACTTCATTAATACCACATAATTTAACATCATTATGACGTTGAAAAAATTGCAAAGTAATTACATCATTTTTATGATATTTCTTAGCTATATCAGCTGTTTTATAAAAATAAATAGAAATATGATCTTTTAGACTTTTCTTATTCATAATTAATCCTTTTAATTATTATTAATTTAATAGTTTATTTAATAAATTATTAAATATAATTTTACCTTTTTGCCTAAGTTTTGAAAGTAAAATTATCTAGCAAAATTTAATATTGTATTAAAATTGATAATAGTAATTTAAGGAGGTAAGCATGGCTAAAACTAAAAAAGCTTGTAAATGAGATACTAAAGGTAAAAAACTTTATCGTATTGCTCGTAGTTTAAATTATTGATTTTTAGTTTTTTTAACCGGTTTAATTGGTGTGCTTTGATGATGGAGTTTAAATAAAGATAACCAACCTATTAAACCAATTAGCTACGTTATTATTGCTATTGTCGCCTTAAATGTTTTATCCTTAGTTTTAGTTAATATTTACGGGGCTATTTATGCTAAAAGCATTAATAATAAAAAATTAATGATTTATTATATTTTAGGTAGCTTGCCGTTTTTAAATATAATTTGAATTTGATGTTCTATTTGTGCGATGATGCTAGTTAGAGATACTAAAGACATTAAAAAAGAAAATAATATAAAAGTAGAAAATACTAAATTAAATAATTAATTTTTATCTTAGGTTAATATTAACCTAAGATTTTTTTTATAAAGTTATCTTTTTTAGAAATTAAGCCAAAACTTTATTTTTGTTATAATTTTGGCTATGAAATTACCTGAATTTATAAAATACAAACAATCAAGAAAAGACTTTAAACAAATGATTCAAGATATTGCCAATATTTGTGCCATTCCATCAATTAGTGAAGAAGAAACTGCAAGCGAATATAAATTTGGAGAAAATACTCACAAAGCTTTAACTTATGCTTTAGATTTAGCTAAAAGTTTTGGTTTTGAAACCTATATCGCTCCTAATTCTGCTTATGGATATGCTCAAATCGGTAAAGGTGATAAAATGATTGGTATTTTGGCTCATTTAGACGTTGTGCCCGCTGGAGATGAAAGTCAATGAAAAACTTCTGCTTTTGAACCCGTTATTACCGATAAAGCTATTATTGCAAGAGGTTCTTTAGACGATAAGGGTCCAGCAATTATCAACCTTTATGCTATGAAATATATTTTCGATAATAACTTGCTTAAAAAAGGTTGAGCGATCCGTATTGTTTTTGGTTTGTCCGAAGAAACTAATATGAAATCAATGAAACAATATTTAGTTGATTTTGGATCTCCTTATATTTCATATACCCCTGATGGAGAATGACCGCTTATCTACGCTGAAAAAATGGTTTACCATGTTGAACTTAAATTCCCTAAAATACCTTCACTTTATATTGAAGGCGGTGAAGTAGTAAACCAAATTCCTGATTTAGCCATTTTTAAATATGAAGATAAGATGATGAATATAAAAGGCAAGGGCGGGCATGGTTCTACTCCTCATAAAGGTGAAAATGCGATTATTAAAACAATAAAAGCCTTAGCAAAAGTTAATCCAGAATTAAATAAGCATGCTTTGTTTAGATTTATAAACAAAAATTTAAGCAAAAAAGATTTCGCTCTTAAAAATATTTTTGGTGATATTAGTGATTTTAGCGGTGATTTAACAGCTAATCTAGGGATGATTAGATCAAATGCTAATTATCATAGTCTATTTTTTGATTTACGTGTACCGGTAACCAATACTTTAAAAGGAATTACTGACCAATTAAATAATTATTTAGCTAATAATTTTGAAGGCAAAGTTGAAATGAAACTAATTGGCCATAAAGATTCTAAATACATTGATCCAAAAGATAATTTAGTCAAAATTTTAATGCAAACTTATCGCGAAGCTACTAACGAAGATATTAAACCATTAGCCATCGGCGGTGGGACTTATGCTAGATTGGTAGATAATTGTGTCGCTTATGGTTCAACTAAATATATGCATTTAATGCACGGTCCTAATGAATACTTTACTTTTAAAGAAATTAAATCTTCATTAGAAATTTATATTAATGCTTTATTTAGATTGCAATCTTATAAACCGAAAAAATAATAAAAATTACTTTTAACATTGTTTTAAGCTGAAATAAGCAAAAACAGTGTTTTTATTTTAACTTTTAAAACATAAATAACGAATTTCAACTTATTACAAGTTCTTTTTTATAATATATATATATATATATATCAAGAGGAGGTATAAGTGCCTAAAAATAAGAAAATGGCGTTAATTTTTGCTGCTTTAGCAACCGCAGCTATGACTGCTGGAATTGTTGCTACTGCATTAATTAATCCTAATAATAATGCAAGAAAACAACTAGAAGACAAAATTAAAATCGCTAAGGATTTATTAAATGATCCAGATTTAAGTCCAGAAAAAGCTAAAGAATTAGAAGATCAAATTGATAAAGCCAAAAAAACATTAAAAGATGAAAACAGCTCAAAAGAAAATTTACAAGACGCTAATAATAAATTAAATGATGTAATTAATCAAGCCAAAGAAAATATCGAAGTTAATAAGCAAACTAAACTTGATAAACAAAATCTAGAAAATTTAATTAAAGAAATTAAAGAATGAAATCAAGCTAATATGGCAAATATTGCCGGATTAGCCAAAGAAAGTCAAAGTTTAGCAGATGTAGTTTCTACCGTTGAAAAAGATAATGAGAATTTAGATATAGCTAAAATAGCTAAACAAAAAGAAACCTTAGAACAAGCATGAGCTAAAGCTAAAAAAGAAAAAGCTGATTACGATAGAGCTTTATCAACTTTAAAAGATCAAATAGATAAAGCAAACAAATTATTAAAAGAAAAATTAGCCCAAG
Source organism: [Mycoplasma] falconis (assembly GCF_006385795.1). Classification (GTDB taxonomy): domain Bacteria; phylum Bacillota_I; class Bacilli_A; order Mycoplasmatales; family Metamycoplasmataceae; genus Metamycoplasma; species Metamycoplasma falconis. Next base: position 8,025 of record NZ_VFSS01000014.1, read on the forward strand.
ATCCAAACAGCACGGCTTTACAAAGTGCAAGAGACGATTTACAAGCCGCCGTTGCTAAAGCGATGGATTATCAAAATGATGACCTAAACGGTTTAAATGATAAAAATATAAAACTAAGCGAAGCGATTAAACAAGCTGAACAACAACTTAAAAATTACGATATTAGAAAAACTGAATTAATAGAAAATCTAAAATCAGCTATTACTTTATCTAAAAGATGAATTAAAGATGAAATAGAAAATCTACCCGCTTTTAGCAATCAAAAAAATGAATTAGAATCAAAAATTGATAAAGCCGAATCATATTTAGAAAAGAAATTCGAAGATATGACAATCAAAGAATTAGAACAATTAAATAATGATGTTTATAATTATTGATCTAATGTTAAATACGACAAAGGGCAATACGATAAAAAAATCGCTGAATTAGAACAAAAAATTCAATTGGCAAATAATCAAGCTAATAAAATGACTGACCCAGCCTTAGAAAATGCAAAAGTAGAATTAGAAGCTGCTATTAATAAAGCTAATGAAGCTAAAAACCAAAGCAGTTTAAATCAATTACCTAATGATATTAGTGATTTACAATCAGCCATTGATAAAGCAAATCAAGCAATGGAAGATTTAAAAAACCAAAAAACTAATTTAGCTAATGAAATTAAAGATAAATTAGCTAAAATGGAGAAAACTTTTGCTGATAAAAATACAAGTGAAAATAAATATCCAGAAGCTTATGACTTTGGACATAATGAAATAGAACAAGTTACCAACCAATTAAACAATTTAGATAATTTGACTTTAGAAGATTTAAATAATATTGATTCTTCTTTAAATTTAATTAATGATAAATTTAATTCAAAAGTTGATATAAAAGATGGTGAAGATTTAGTAAATAAAATGAGCGATCCCGCTTTAAATAACGCTAAAACTTCTTTACAATCAGCAATTGATAAAATGAAAGAAGTATTAGCTAATAATAAAGCTAGTGAAAGTGAAATTAATGAAGCTGATAAAAAATTAAAAGCAGCTATCCAAGTAAACTAGGACAAAATTAGTGGACACATATATGTGTTCACTTTTTATATATTAAGGAGTAATTATGAAGCAATTAAAACAAGAAGAATGATTAGAGATTTTGATTCTTTATGAAGATTTCATAAATT
>NZ_VFSS01000015.1 GCF_006385795.1 [Mycoplasma] falconis
GGCACACAGCCAGCGTTCATCCTGAGCCAGGATCAAACTCTTAAATAAAGTTGATTGGTTTTGTTATATTGTAATTATTAAAATTGACGTTATGGTATTCGTATCCAGTTTTCAAAGAACTATTTTTGCTTTGTCGTTTCGAACATAGCAAAATAAATTATACAGATTTTCATAATTATATTTCGAAAAAAAATTATATTTTTGAAAGCCTGATTTCTTAATAAATTTCGCCATTTTTTGGCTTGATTTAGTTAAGCGTTATTTATTATACATTAATATAAAAAAACAAAATAAAAAGGCAAGATTTTTTGCTTATCTTGCCTAAATATTATTATTAACCGACGATTTCTAAATCGGTGTAATCAAATTCTGTTGGAACTTTTCTACCAAATTGTTCGATGTTAACAAAAGCTTTTCTAGTTGCATCATTATTTTTAATAATATCCCCAGTTTCGCCTCTAAATATTCCGTTAATAACTCTAACGATAGTACCTTCTTTAAAAGCGGTTTCGATTTCGCCAGCGTCAAACTTAGCTTGTAATAAAGCTTCTTGCTCAACCATCTTTTCATAATTCTTTTGTGAAACAGGAGTTGGTTTAGCTCCTTTTCCAGAAGATCCAATTAACCCGGTAACATATTGGGTGTTACGTACTAAGTATCAAGCATCATCTGTCATAACCATATTAATAAAGATATATCCTTTATATATATTTACATATCTAACGGTATATTCTTCACCAAAAGCTTTTTTCTCCATTTCCCGATTTGAAAGATGAGGCATTTTGAAAATTCTAATTTCTTTAAATAGCTCTTCCATATTTTGGGTAGCTATTTTATTTTTTAAAGCTTCGATAACATTATCTTCTTTTCCAGAAACTGTTGAGATCATATATCATTTAAAATCTTTACTTGTAATTTCCATATTAACTCCTAATTTTTAATTCCAACGGTATTTCAAAGACTAGTAAATCCTAATGTAACTAAGAAACAGAATATCGCTGCCCCAACCGCAAAAGCCACGGTAATACCAAATCATTTTCAAGCTTTACTACTTTTTGGTCAAATAATTCTTTTAATTTCTTTAACTCAGTTTTTTAAAGTTGAAGATTTATAAGTATTTAAATTTTTAATATTACTTTGGGTATTTTTAATCGCTTCTTCGTTTTTATCTATTTTATCTAATAGTTTGTCATACTTTTTATCAAAAGCTTTTTTAGCTCTTTTATCTTCTTTAAAGTATTCACGTTGATTTTCTTGAAGTTGTTCTAGTTCAGCTTTTTTAGTTAATAATACTTCTTTTTGTTTTAACAGTTTTTCTTGTATATCTTGTTGTTGTTTTAAAAACTTAGCTTTTTTAGCGGCAACTTTTTGAGCGATTTTTTCTTGGTGTTTTTGTTTTCTTAAAAGTTTTTTGTCTTCCATATTACTTTCTGACATTATTTTTCTTCCTTATGTAATGTTTGTTTGTTACATTTTTTACAAAACTTATTTAATTCAAGTCTTGCTTCAGAACTTTTATTAAGGGTGTAATTCTTAGTTAGACACTCTTGACAAGCCATAGTAATTTTCTTAGTCTTTTTCATAATTAATAATTATATTAAAAATGATAAAAATTAATTATAAGTAAAAAATTTACAAGTGATTAAAATATTTATATATGTGACGTTTAATAATAATTTCTTTACTAATTGTAATCCTAGTTGCTCTTTTAATTTGAGGAGCCATTTATGTAGCTAATAAAAATAAAACTACCAAAATTAAAAAGGCGTTAGTTAGCTATACAAAAATCATTGAAAAATCACACAACGAAATTTTAATGATTAATAATCAGTTTGAAGTGTTTGCTAAACAAACTAATATTTTAGCCGCTTCACGTAAAATCATTAACGAAAGTTTGCTTAAATATGAAAAAGCTAGAAGTAAATTTTTAATGTTAAAAGATAAAATCTTAAATGATATTGATAATCATGACAGATGACATAAATATAAGTTGTGCAAATGTGCTAAGAAAAATAAAAAAGATTTAAAAAATATTTATTTAATAAATAAAATCATTCACGAAGAATATAACAACATTAAAAGTTTAGAAATTAAAAAAGGTTCTAAAATTGATAACAATTTAATTTATTATCACCAATGTTTAGAAACTTATATTTACTTTGAAAAAATCTGAAATAGAATTGAAAATGTTGATTGAATTAAAAATAATCAAGATCAAGTTTTAAATTTAAAAAAACAAACTCAAACCCTTTTTGATTGATTTAGAAAAGATGGATTTATTAATGCTAATAAAGAAGAATTAGATAATAAAAAAGGTTTATTAAATAATTTAATTATTGCCTATATTGAAAAGATAAATAATTTAAAAGTTTTAAACAATAAGTTAAAAGAAATTAATTTAAATTTATTTGACCTTAAAAATTTATACGAACAAAACGAAAAAGTTTTGGGTAAATATTTAGAAAATATAAAAGCTAGTTTTGATTTATTAAAGCAAGAAAAAGAAATTAAAAATATAAAAAAAAGTTTAAGTAATTTAAACAAAGAAGATATCGATAAATATAATGAATTATTAAACGATATTTTAAGCACAACATATCAAATAAAAAACGATATTATTATTAATCTAAAAGCTCAATTAGTTTTAAGAAATTATGCTGATTTTATAGTTGAGCTAATTGAAGGAACTATTGCTAAATATAAAACTTATAATTTAAATAATTACGATAAAAATTTAGAAGCTATTTATTTAAAAGTCAATAATAATTTAGAACCTTTATTAGCTTTTTTAAAAACCCATAAAGATAAATGAGCTTTATTAGAAACTATTGATTTTAAATTACGAGCTAAACAAGTTTTACAAAAACTTTTTGAAGTTTATAACTTAGCTGAAAAACTATTTAATAATAAAAAAATAGTTGATGATAAATTTAAATATTTTAAAAAAACATATATCAATTTATTAACTAAAATAAATTGATTAAATAGTGAAGTAATAGATGAAGAAAATAAGTTATTTTATACTAATTTAAAAAATGGCATTAATCCATCGCAATTAAGTTTGATTTTACAAATTATTAAACTTTATAAGATGTTTAATCAAATACTTATTTGTGATGCCGTAAAAAATCAAATAGCTTATCAAGTAAGTTCTAACGATGAATTAAAAAAACTGTTTTTAGAATTTGTAAACGAAAAAGATTTAAATCAAAAATACAATATAATTTTTGACTATGTTGAAAACAAACTAAACTAGGAGATTTATGCAGTATAACAAAATTTTAATTAGATATGGAGAGTTAACTTTAAAGGGTGAAAACAAAAAAGATTTTATTAATCAGTTAAAACAAAATTTGCTTTTATATATTCCAAAAGAACAAATAAAAATGGAATACGATCGAGCTTTTTTAGAATATAACGAATTAAATTTAAACGCCTTAAAATATATTTTCGGAATATCATCTTATTCTTGTGTTTATCAAACTACACATGAATTAGTTGATATTGAAGAAATTGTTAAATATATTATTAGTCAAAAACAATTTAAATCTTTTGCAATTAAAGCTAGAAGACATCAAAAACAATTTCCATTAACTAGTGCTGAACTTAATATGCATTTTGGCGGCGTTGTCTTAAAAAACACCGAAAACAAAGATGTTAATTTAACTAATCCTGATTTAACTATTTATATTGAAGTAAGAGATAAAGAAACTTATGTTTTTACCGATTATATTGCTGGTTTAGGCGGAATGCCAGTTAATACCGCCGGAACTGCTTTACATTTAATTAGTGGCGGAATTGATTCTCCTGTAGCAGCTAATCTATTACAAAAAAGAGGTATGAAAATAAGTTTTTTAAACTTTATCACTCCGCCCCATACTGATAGTGAAACTACTAGAAAAATTGATGAAATAGTTAGTTTGTTAGCAAAATATCAAGGTAATGCTACTTTATATCAAATTAATTACACTGATATCATGAACTATATTGGTTTAGTTTCAAATCAAAAATATAAAATTACTTTAATGCGTCGTAGTTTTTATCGAATAGCTAATAAAATTGCCAATAAATTTAATATTAAAGCTTTATCAAATGGAGAAAATTTAGCACAAGTTGCTAGTCAAACCCTTGAATCAATTTATACCATTTCAGAAGTTTGCAATATTCCTATATTTAGACCACTTTTAACTTATGATAAAAACGAAACGATTAAAATAGCTGAAAAAATTAACACAATGCCCATTTCAATTCAAAAAGCTTGTGAAACCTGCGAATTATTTGCTCCTAAAAACCCGGTTACAAAACCGAACCGTGAAGAAGCTCAAAAATTAGAAGCAGAACTTAAGAATTTAGAAGTTTTAGAAGATCAAGCAATTGAAAATATGGCTATATATAAATTTAATATTAATAAATAATAAAGAAATAAAGAGCCTCTCTGGGCTCTTTTTTCGCAACTACAATCTATATGTTGCAACAGCCTTAACCATTACACATATATTAAATTTTAGCACGTTTAATAATCTATTTTTTAGAGTAATAAATAATTATTAAATTGTTTAATTAATAGATATTATTTATTGATTTTTTCTATTAAAGGCAGAACTGTTTCTAATTTATTAACAATGCGTTGTTGTTCTTCAAGAGGGGGTAATGGTAATAATAAATTACTCAAAATACTGCTATTTATTGTGGGTACGGCAGTGCCGACGATAAAATTAGATAGATTTATATTAGAAAATCAAAAATATAAATAATTAAACATGTTAAAAACAAAAGGATAAATATACGAACAATTTAAATCTATTGATCCGTTATTTAATAAAACTCTTCTTTTATTTGTATAAATTGCTCCTCCGTTTTTTGGAAAAACTATAGATGGATATTCTATTTTATATTTGTTAGGAACATAAAAATTTGTTTTTTGTAAAATATTTTCATTTTCAGGGTCGTTCATTGATGAAACTTTAAAAAAGGGTACAAGATCAACCCTAGAATAAGTAAATATTGCTTCTTTATTAGGAGTTAATCCAGAAGATATTTTACCCACTTGTCCCATTCTGTTTCAAACTCAGTTATCTCGTATCTTAAACGGAATTTGCTCCGTAATATCAACAACTTTACCCCCAACTTCTTCATATCATTTATTATCTTTTTTATAAATGTATGAAGAGGTTTTATTAGCTTTAATTTTCTTTTCTGCTATTAATTTTTCTTTTTCTTTTTTAATTAAAGCTAATAAATCTTCAACACTAGAATCAGAAGGTAATTGTTTGGTTAGTTTTCCAGAAATTGCATAAT
>NZ_VFSS01000016.1 GCF_006385795.1 [Mycoplasma] falconis
TGTTAACCCTCACTCCTTGGCGGCCTGCCAACCCTAATTCCGGAAGTGACGTGGCCGTGACCCCTTGACGTCACTGTGACGTATTTCCGCTTCCGGTGGCGCCATCTTTAACGGACTTTCCCGCGCTTTTTTTGAAATTCCCGCGCTTTTTTCAAATTTCCCGCCGGCGCGCTTTTCGAATTTCCCGCGCTTGTAAGTCCCGCCCTTGGAGCGGCGCCATCCGCGATCAGGTGACATAGTAGCTTTTGGGCCCCTCTCCAAAAACCACGCGACACAGTGCCATCTGGTGGTAGAATATTTTATTGCTTACAAGTGGTGTACACGGGCCTTCGCCGTCCATAACTGGTCACTGCGTTCATAGCCCTTGTGGCCATAGACGGATGAGTCTGCCCCTTCAAGGTGCAGATTATTATACAGTAGGTAGGGATGAGTACCCCTCCCAGTCGGGGGATAGACGGCCGGTTGGGGATTCCACCGGCTGCCAGGGCCGCGCTTCTTCACATGCCAGACCATCTTCACTGTGAGATTGAAGACTGCATATTGATGTAGTGCCCCCCCTTCCTTAGACTCTGCGTCATGTTGTACATTCGTCCCTAGGGGGGCTGGCGTGGGGATCATTTTAAAGAAGAGCATCGGGGGCGGGCTGACACACCCCCAGCCGCCCAGCATGGGAGAGTCTGCCATGAAGCTCCGGTCACAAATGGGGATTTTGGCCCAGATCTGGGTTTCATAATGTAGACTCCGTTCATTCCACACCGACCCGGGCAACAGGGGACGCCCCGAGCCACTTCCTCGTGTGTTGGCAAAACTTTGACCCAGCGAAGTCACTGGGTAGTACTGTGTGTCAATGCCCGACAATTGTTTGGCCTGTTCCCGGTCATTTGGCAGGCGCCCTTGTTGTAACAGGACACCATCGGAGTCTTGTCCTATGGGTTCATGGTAGCCATGGGCAATGGCATCCACATTGATGTCAGGGACATCTTTCGTCGGGTCATCCGCCGGGGCATGAGCATACGGCTGGGAGACTGGCCCCGGGCGGAACGACCACCGGGTAGCCGGTGTCCGCCCAACCGCCGTCCCTGTTAAAACCCGCTGTAACTCTGTCTTGCCGGCATTCTCGCCTTGGGTGGCAAGATGGGTGCCCGTCATGGGCCCTGGCAGAAAGTTTTGGGGCTTGATGCCATATTCATCTTTATTTATGTGGCGCCAGCGGGCCCGAGTACCGGCTTCTTCTAATATGTCATACCGGCACCCATAAAGGGGGTTTTCCATCAAGAAGAAATGTTGGGAGGACCCCGTTAGGTGTTTTGGGGTCAGGGTCGGAAAGGTGTAAGAGTGCGTAAAGAAATCTCCTGTTTTATAAATTCCAAAAGTACTGTGTTCCAAGACATAAAAGTCTGTCTCCTCATTGGGTACGGTCACCTGGTCGGTGGCCCGGCCCGAATGACGATTCTGTATGCTGCCTGTGGTTAGGTATGCATACTGTGGTAGTAAGTAAACCTCTGTGGGGATGTCAGAAGGTAATGTGTTCTGACCGGTTCCCAACACATAGGGAAATCGATAACTGCTATCTGCGAAGATGGCTAAGCCGCCCGTCGGGGAGTCGGTAACGTGAGTGGTTTGATTCTGAGTGGCTACGTCCTTAACTACGATGTCACTAACGATGACCTCCCACGACTTTGGAGCTATCTCGGAATATTGTTCCAAAAGGTGTTGAAATTCTAATGGGGAAAAATATAAATTTAACGAATTTAAATCGGGGTAATGCCAGGGGGTCTGGTATCCTAACACAGGATGGTCTAGTTCCAAGTTTCTCTCGGAATTCCAAAGATTCCCATCATGTACCCGTAGCATATGTTTTCCCTGAATGGTTATGGGTTTATATACAGGATCTTCATTGAAGGGTAAGTAGCACCTGCGGGTCATGAAACAGGTCACGGTCTCCTCCCCGAAGGTGGCGCCTTGACTCCACACCGCGGGTCCGGGGAGGGCGCCCCCACCGGCACCGGATTCTTCAGTGGCAGCGGCCATGGCCCGCACCGCGGCTTGTCCAGCTGCCCAACTTGGCACCTCGGGGAGGGGGTTCTGTAAATGTAAATGTGGCGTAATGTCACGTTTTATTTCAAAGACTTGGCGGGCAAGTGATGCCCGCACACCAGGTTGGGACTTTAAGTTATCGATTAGTTCCTGGTCCCCGATGTTGAAAACGAGGTAGGGGTTATAGCCTAATTTTTGTAATTGGTCATACCGATAGTCGTGGATCCGCGCATAGGCGTCCACCACGTCCCTCGGGGGACCATTTTCCAAAGGGTTAAAAGGGCCAAGGTACCGATCACCGGGTAGGTGGAGACCCCCTCGATCAGGTGCGTGACCCCCCACACTAGGCTGTTCCACAGAGTTGTTTCCGTTTGATTCAGGAGCAAGTGGGTCCAAGTTGTCAGGTTCATCGTCCTCGGCTGGCGGCGGGGGGTCGCCTTCTGCGGGTGACAGGGACGGGGATTCCTCGACAATGCTGGGAGCACTGATATGTTGTTCTGGGTGTTTTTTTTTGCGGATACCCACCCACTCATTAACTAAGGCTATAACGTGGTCAGGGTCTTTTTGCAACCAAGCTTCTATTTTATTATGAGGAATACCACTGATTTCTAAATGTTCCAATAAATCCAATGACAGCTCATCGCCAGCGGCGACAGAAGCAAGCAGTTCCATTACATGTTGTACATCATGTAAGTTGCGGGGCCCATGCAATAAAGTATCAACCAAACCCCCCGGATCCACCACATGTTTTGTGGCACGGCGCGACCGGCGCCGACCCTGCCGACCCGATGTACATGCCCACATCCCGCCCAGTAGCGCCAAGCCCAGTAAGCACACAAGCAAGCAACTCCCACCCCGGCCTGGATTAGTAATTCTCGCATTCGCCACTTAAAAACTCAGCCGCCGCCTGACACTCAGTGGCGG
>NZ_VFSS01000017.1 GCF_006385795.1 [Mycoplasma] falconis
CCCCAAAAGCGACGACTTCGGTCGGCGCCCCAAACACTTTTGGAGGGGACTCGCTGGACACAAAATTTTCCAAGCCACTTAGCGCGGTACACCGGTGACACGGGAGGACATCTAGTGGATCTTTGGTGTACCGATGGCGGGTGCACCTCCTCAGGTCTCCGGTTTCGGGCCCGTTCTCGCGGTCTCGGACCGCCCAGCACCCGAGAATCGAGTGGACCCGAAAGCAGTCAAAGCAGGCTGGCGGCTTTGACTCGGTAGCGTGTTCCGCCGAACACACAGCCCCGTTGAGAAAGGTCGACCACACGTAGTCGACACCACAAATGGGGCGTTCCAGCCGATAGGTGGGGGTACACGAGTGTTCCCAGGCGTTGACGAGGGGCAAAATATCTTCCAATTCTCCGGCGGACAGTTCGGTCTCTGAGTCTGATTCGTCGTCCTCGGGCCAGATGCCGTCACTGGGAGTGTCGGGGCATCGCTGGAAGTGGATGGGGCTACGGTCGACGCGACCCCCGAGAGAACTGGCGTCCCCGTCACTACCGGCCTCCTTAGGAACATCAGTCCCCACAGGAAAAGTAAACCCCATATTGATGGCATCGACCAATGGGGGGTGGTCGCGACAACCTGCCAACCAGGCCCGCACGTCACTGGCGGTGAGCAACCCGTATTCCGCGGGTAGTTTGACATTAAAGTCTAACCTCACCATGCGATCTTTCAGAGCTGGCCGATGTATCAGTGTACTGGTGTTACCATCACGGACAATGGTCATGTCTCCATTACTGGTGACGAGCACGGGCGTAGGTCGCAAAGCTGTACTGCCTTTGCATTTCTGATCGACCCGGACGGGCATGCCCCCCAAGATGGCCTTACAGGCCTCCACGATTTTACAGCTGATTCGCCCCTCATCCCACAAGATTAGACACTTATCAGCCGCATCATTAAAGGGAAAATTTTCATTTGTCCAATTTACCATACCATACACCGGCACACACTGACAGATCGCATTGGCCAAGTTAGTCTTACCAGTACTGGGGGGACCATAAAACCACAATGTATTCCTTTTGCCCGTCATCCCATCCGCCCAAGCCAGGACATACTGTCCAACCACCCGTGGGTCATAGTGTTGAAGTCTCAACAACTGTACGACCCGATTTTCCTCCCACGCCGGGGTGGCTACCACGGCTGGTGGGCCTCTGGTGAGAAAATGGCTGTTCGACATGGTATCGAGGATTATGTTACGGGCCATCATCAGCGCGGCCGCTACCTGCTGACGGCCGTGCATAGAGGCATACTGGCGTACATACCCGTTAAGGTCAGTCGCTCTCCACTTTTGTTCGGTCAGAATGCCTTCCTGGGCAAGCCAGTTGCATAAAGTCACAAATTCGTCAGAAGCCCGCGTCCGCTTGGCCGGCGGAGGTTGGACCGGGACTAGCGCCTGGTCTGTCCCACCGTCGTTCAACCGCTCAGCGGCTGCCAGAGAGCGGCGCCGGGTCTCGCTGAGAACTATGGGTTTAAATTTGTCAATAGTCGTCCAAGCCCACCACACACCGTCTAGCGGGACCTTTTTCAACAAATAAGTGCGGATGAACTCCTCGTCACACCTAAGTACTTTCCCGTGCCGGTCACGCGGCACGCTGTAATAGTACTTGGTCTCCTCGCCTGCCCCGCATTCCGCAAACATGCTGTGGAGCTTCGCGGTCAACTTCTTAAGAGTTGCCGTCCAGCCGCGCGCCCCCATGTAGGGCGCGTCCAGCACAATGTGGAGGTGGGGGCCACCCACTCCCGGCTCCAATTGCATGAAATGCATGGGCGGCGGACAGCCGTAAAACAGGCCAGCGAGTTGTTCTTCCCACAAATTCCAGATCAACATGCCCGCTTGCACATACTGATAGACCTGGCCCGTCAATTGGGGCCAGTCCAGTCCGTCCGTACACACATGCACATCATTCATCATCACACGGCCCATTCGAGACAGACAGATGCCGTCGGCCTTCAGCCTAATCACCCCCCGCCACATCTCACCAGTGGCCACCACCACACCAGCCATGGTACTCACCACTCGACGGTCAGGTCGCAAGTGAGGAGAACCAGGAAGTGCAGCTACTCTTATAGGGCACTCAACCAATCAGAAGCCGCCCCACCCATGGGTGCGCCCAATCAGACCGTGGGTGGAGTGTCCGGGGGGCGGAGTTGGAGAGGGGCCCAAAAGCTACTATGTCACCTGATCGCGGATGGCGCCGCTCCAAGGGCGGGACTTACAAGCGCGGGAAATTCGAAAAGCGCGCCGGCGGGAAATTTGAAAAAAGCGCGGGAATTT
>NZ_VFSS01000018.1 GCF_006385795.1 [Mycoplasma] falconis
TAAATCTTATATAGAATGATATAACAACGAAAGATTACAATCAAATTTAAATTGAAAAACACCCCAACAATGTTGAGATGTTTATTCATATTTATAAACTGTCCACAAAAAGTGTCCAAGTTTACAAAGCTATTTTTAAAATTTGGTTTAAAACTTAAATATAATAAATTAATTAATAATTTATTTGTTAATGGAGGATAAAAATGGAAATAGGTAATTTTGTTAAAAAAATGCAAGATACCATGCGGACTGACGCTGGAATTAATGGCGACGCCCAACGGATTGAACAAATGGTATGAATGCTATTTTTAAAAGTATATGATGCTAAAGAAGCTAATACCTGAGAAATATTAGATAAAAACTATCAATCAATTATTCCAGAGAAATATCGTTGAAGAAACTGAGCTAAAGGTAATATGACAGGGGATAGTCTTTTAGCTTTTGTTAATAACGAGCTTTTTCCAACACTTAAAAATTTACCTGTTTCTAAAGATGATCCTATTAAAAAGAAAATCGTTTTAGATGTCTTTGCTGATGCTAATAACTATATGAAAGACGGAGTTGCTTTAAGAAGAGCAATTAATATAGTAGATAGTTTAGAACTAGATACTAAAAGCGATCGCCACGCTTTTGGTGATATTTATGAAAGCATTTTAAAAGATATTCAAAATGCCGGTAATGCTGGAGAGTTTTATACTCCAAGAGCTTTAACTGATTTTATTGTGGAAGTAGTTTCACCTAAATTAACGGATAAAATCGCTGATTTTGCTTGTGGTACTGGGGGCTTTTTAACTTCTTCAATTAAATATTTAGATAAACAAGTTACTTCAGCTAAAGATAGAAATTATTTAAAAAACTTTTATGGAGTTGAAAAGAAACCCTTTCCGCATTTATTAGCAATAACTAATTTATTACTACATGATGTTGATTCACCCAATATAATGCACGGCAATTCATTAGAGAGAAATATTAGAGAATATTCAGAAGCAGAAAAATTTAATGTTATTTTAATGAACCCACCTTATGGAGGTAGTGAAAGAAAAGACATTCAAATTAATTTTCCAGCTGATATAAGAGGATCTGAAACAGCCGATTTATTTATGGGTTTAATTATGTATCGTCTTAAAAAAGAAGGTAAAGCAGCAGTTATTTTACCCGATGGTTTTTTATTTGGAACCGACACAACTAAAACCAACCTTAAAAAGATGTTATTAACTCAATATAACTTACATACTATTATTAGATTGCCAGGTAGTGTTTTTGCTCCTTATACTTCTATTTCAACTAATATCCTATTTTTTGATAAAAAACCTTCTCAAAGTGAAGTGTGAATTTATCGCATGGATATGCCAAAAGGCTATAAAGCTTTTTCTAAAACTAAACCAATTAAGTTAGAACACTTTGATGAAGTTAAAAACTGATTAGCCAATAAAAAAGATATCGTAGATGAAAACGGTAATTATAAAGCTAAAAGATTTACCACCGAAGAGCTTAAAAATTTAAATTACAACTTAGATCAATGTGGTGTACCTCACGTTGAAGAAG
>NZ_VFSS01000019.1 GCF_006385795.1 [Mycoplasma] falconis
CTATTAAACTGAATTTAAATAAAAAATATAAGCCAATAAAAGCCTATATTTTAACTAATTATTCACTTTTTAAAAATTGCTTAATTTTAGCTATATTTGCTTTATTAGCTTTGCCTTCAAAATTAACTTTTCCATCTTTAATAAAAACTATTCGATCAAAATATTTGTCAATTAAACTTAAATCATGAACATTTACTAAAACTAATTTATTTTGTTTTTTAGCAGCATTATTTAATAAAGAAAAAACATCTTCACTATTTTTAATATCAAGGCTAGAAGTAGGTTCATCGGCTAAAATTATTTCAGATTCTTGTAAAAATAATTTTGCTATTTCAACCCTTTGTTTTTGACCTCCACTAAGTGATTTTATAGGTGTATAAGCTTTGCCTAAAATACCTAAATTAGCTAATGTTTGATAAATTTCTTCTTTTTGTTTTTTAGTTAAAATTTTAAAAAAACTAAAAAACGGGTTTTTATATTTTTTATAAAAATTGATTATGTTTTCGTAAACATTTAATTCTTCTATTAAATTAGGTTCTTGGGCTAAAAAACCTACTTGATTTAAGACTTTTTTTAATTTTCTTTTATTAATTGTATAAATATCTTTATCATCTATTATTAGAGAACCTTTTATTGATTTAACTTGATGCAAAATAGCGTTAAATAAAGTTGATTTTCCAGCTCCAGATTTACCTAAAATGGCAACCATTTCACCTTTTTTAAAGGTTAAATTAATATCTTGTAAAACTATAAAATCGTTGTTTTTATAAGAAGCTGAAAAATCAACAAAAGAAAGCTTATTCATAAGAAAAATTATAACATTTATAAAACAATAAAAATAAGCTGTAAAAAATTAAAAACTTTAAGCAAATAATTACTAAGTGCAAATAGCTTATTTTTTAGTTTAAAAAACAGCTAATTTCATATATAATTGTTAAACATGGTACAAAAGGGTAAGTACTCAAGTGGTCGAAGAGGCGGTCCTGCTAAGACTGTAGGGGTGTTAAAGCACCCGCGGAGGTTCAAATCCTCTCTTACCCGCCATTTTTTTTATTTTTTTAACAAAAGATCAAAAAAATATTTATAATATAACTGTGTCTTTTAGACATAGAGCGTGGTCGTGTAGCTCAGTGGATAGAGTACGTGCCTTCTAAGCATGTGGTCGCAGGTTCGAGTCCTGCCACGATCGCCATTTTTTTTATAAAATTTCAGAAAAAAGCAAGAGAATTCAGGGTTATAAACTAGGACAAAATTAGTGGACACATATATGTGTTCACTTTTTATATATTAAGGAGTAATTATGAAGCAATTAAAACAAGAAGAATGATTAGAGATTTTGATTCTTTATGAAGATTTCATAAAT
>NZ_VFSS01000001.1 GCF_006385795.1 [Mycoplasma] falconis
AATTAAATCTTATATAGAATGATATAACAACGAAAGATTACAATCAAATTTAAATTGAAAAACACCCCAACAATGTTGAGATGTTTATTCATATTTATAAACTGTCCACAAAAAGTGTCCAAGTTTAGTTATCTCTTGCTTTTTGTTTAAATAATTATTTATTTTTAATACCTAAATTATGACATTTTCTACATCTTGCTTCGTATTCTTGGGTATTGCCTAGCAAATGTGATTCGTCAGATGAAACCTTACGATAACTCGTTGAGGCGGCATGTTGACAAATTACACAAATAGCTTGAAGCTTAGTGACTCTTTCGGCAATAGCTAATAAATTAGGAATTGGTCCAAATGGTTTTCTTAAATAATCTTGATCCAAACCAGCTACTATTACTAAATAACCTTTATTAGCCAAATCATCAGCAACACTCACTAAATCAAGACTAAAAAAATGGGCTTCGTCAATTACAACAGCTTTATATTTATCTAACCTTAAAAGCTGATAAACTTCGTTAATATCACTTAAAACATGGGTTTGATGTTTAACTCCTGCTCGACTTACTATCTCTTTCGAAGAAAATCTCGTATCGAATTGTGGTTTTATCACCAATGGTTTTAATTTTGCATATTCTAGCGTTCTTAATCTTCTTAACAATTCTTCACTTTTCCCCGAAAACATGGGACCAGTTATTACTTCAATCATCCCTTCATTAAAATTTTTATACATATCCCCTCCTTGTTTTTATTATTGTATAATAATAACTAGATATTTTTTAAATATACTTTAATAATTTAGGAGTAAATAATTATGGGTTTAAAAGCCGGAATTGTTGGTCTACCCAACGTTGGAAAAAGTACACTTTTTAGTACCATTACCAAAAAGCAAGTTGAATCATCTAACTATACCTTTACTACGATTGAACCTAATATTTCATCAGTGCCTTTAATCGATCCAAGATTGCAAAAAATTGCCGATATTGTTAAACCAGATAAAATTGTTTGAGCAACATTCGATTTTGTTGATATAGCTGGATTAGTAAAGGGAGCTTCTAAGGGCGAAGGACTGGGCAACAAATTTTTAGCTAATATCAGAGAAGTTGATTTAATAATTCACTTAGTAAGATGTTTTGAAGATAAAAACATCATGCATGTTAATAATTCAGTTGATCCTTTAAGAGATAAAGAAATTATTAATTATGAATTAGCATTTGCTGATTTAGAAACAATAAATAACGTTATTTCAAGAGTTAATAAAAAAGCTAAAAGCGGTGATAAAGAAGCATTGTTAGAATATAACACTGCTTTAAAAATTAAAGATGGTTTAGAAAACAATAAAGCTGTTAGAGAAATCGATCTAAACGAACAAGAAGAAAAATTTATTAAAGGTTTACATTTATTAACAGCTAAACCAATTATTTATGTTGCTAATTTAAGCGGAGAGCAATTTGTAAATCGTGAGCAAGATAAAAACTTTGTTGCTTTAAAAAATTCTTTATTAGAAAATGAAAAATTAATTCCTATTTCAGTTCAATTAGAATCTGAATTAGTAGAAGTAAGCGATGAAGAAAAATTAGAAATGTTAGGAATGTACGGCATAGAAAGAAGTGGTTTGGATTGATTAACTCGTGAGGCTTTTGATTTGCTTAATCTAGAAACTTATTTTACAGCCGGTAAAATAGAAGCAAGAGCCTGAGTTTATCATAAAGGTTGACTAGCTCCTAAATGTGCCGGAGTTATTCACACTGACTTTGAAAAGAAATTTATTAAAGCTGACGTTATTTCTTATGACGATTACATTGCTTTTGAAGGCGAACAAGGAGCTAAAAACGCAGGTAAATTGCGTTCAGAAGGCAAAAACTACGTAATGCAAGACGGTGATGTTTGCCACTTCAAATTTGGAAAATAATAATTAAACTCATTATTGAGTTTTTAATGGGGGTTTAGTACAATGGCAGTATAATGGTCTCCAAAACCAATGATAAGGGTTCGATTCCTTTAACCCCCGCCATATACTTATTTTAAGGATCAAAATGAAAATAAATAAAAATGATTTAATCGCTATTATTTCTTTATCAGACGGTATGTTAGGTGAAGATTTCGCTAAACACGAAGTAGAATTAGCTAATAAAAGGATAAAGGAATTTAATTTAAATTTTATTTATACTCTAAATGCTTTAAAAGGAAGAGATTTTATTTGCAAAAATCCTGATAAAAGAGCCCAAGATTTAATTTGAGCTTTTAATAATCAAGATGTAAAAGCTATAATCAGTGCTATTGGTGGTTTTGATACGTTTAAAACCCTTCCTTTTATTTTAGATAACCCAAATTATATAAAATTAATTAAAGACAATTTAAAGCCATTTATCGGTTATTCTGATACAACAATTAATCATTTAATGTTTAACCATTTAGGTTTACCTTCTTATTACGGAATTTGTGTCGCCACAGATTTAGCAGAATTAGATAAAGAAATGCTTCCATATACTAAACAATCATTTTTAAATCTTTTTGAAGAAAAAGAATGAGCTTATACTTCAAGCGACATTTGATATAACGAAAGAGAAGATTTTTCTATCAATAGTTTAAATAAACCAAGAGAAAGTTTTAAGGAACAAGACGGTTTTATTGAAATTAACGTTAAAGAAGATTTTGAAGGAATTTTAATTGGTGGTTGTGTCGAAAGTATTAATGAATTAATAGTTGGTGAAGAATTTAAACAAGAGGTAATTAATATTAATAAGAAATATCACTTGTTTGATGATAAAACTGATTTTACTAACCGTGTTTTACTTTTAGAAACTTCTGAGGCAAGAATTACACCAGAAAAATTAGAGGAGATGCTAAACAACTTAGCAACAACCGGAGTTTTTAACAAAATTAACGGTATTTTATTTGGTAAACCTCAAAATAATACATATATTTACGAATATAAAGCTATTTTAGAAAAATTAGCTAAAAAATATGATTTACCAATCGTTTATAACATTAACATCGGTCATGCTTATCCAAAAATGCTTTTAAAATTAAATGCTAATGTTAAGTATTTAAAAGATAAAAAGATGATTATTTCTGATAATAAATAATTTTTAAATTGAAGGATATTAATAAAATGAAAAAAAATATTTTTTATTTTTCTTTAATCACGTTGCCAATTTCTATTATTTCTATTAATTCTTGTGAAAAAACAGATAATGAAACTATTATTTTGGACAAAATATTAGAAAAGCATTATATGGAATGAAAAAAAATATATCACAAAAACGATATAGAAGATTTTGCTAAAAAATGGTTGGGTAATTACAAACCAGAAACAGAAAATGAAATTAAGAATTTCTCGAAAGAAATAACAAAAGATATAGAAAAAGAATTAGAAAAAATTTATGATAATGAACAAAAATTATTTTTTTTGAGAAAAATGTATTCTAAAACAGAAGAATTAATTGAAAAAATTGTTGATAGTGAACCTTTATTTAAAAACTATATTCAAAAAATAATAGATGATGTATTGTGGTCAAAAAAAGTAGAATTAAATTTACAAGAAGAAGAAAAATTTATAAAAATTATGTTTTTGTATTATTTAAGTTTTCCTATTTTATATTCATTAGAACAAAAAGCAGAAAAACAATAAAAGAGGTTTTGTGAAATTTAAAAAAATATTAAATAAATTTAGTTTAACGACAGTTTGGATATTTCCTTGTCTTTTGTTAAATTCTTGTAATAATACAGATAATATAAAGAATGAAAAACATTTTTTGGATTCATTAATTGATTATTATTACAAAGATTTTAAATTATTTTATAAACAAGGTTATAACGATAAAATGTTTAAATTTGAAGAAAGAATGCGTAAAGATGCGTATACTGTTTCGGAGATTATCCATTTAACCGGCGAAAATGATTATAACTATAAAGTGGCTAATTTGCTAAATAGAATAAAAAACAGAACCGAGGCTATTAGATTACCAAAAATTCTTAAAAAAAACGACAGAATAGAATTTTTAAAAAGATTAAATAATGAAATAGAAAATAGAATTAATATAGTTATGAAAAATAATCCTGAATTTGTTGAAAATTGAAACAATATTGTAAAGGGAGAAATAAAATTAAGTGAGAAAAAAGCAGAAATTTTTGAAAAAATATATTTCTTATATTTAATAAAAAAATATTGTCGTCCTACATATATAGCAAAAGATTTTAATGAAATAGAAAAAGAGGGATAATAAATAATAAAAAAATCTTCGTTTAAACGAAGATTTTTGTTTTGCATTATTTTAAAAAATTATAGTTTGTCATTAATTGCATTTTTGATAACTTTAACACCTTTGTAAAAGCCACAATATTTACATGCTTGGTGAGGAATAATTTGGTGTTTACATTGTGAACATTCTACCAAGGTTGTTGTTTCTAATGCGTGATGACTTCTTCTTAAATGTTTTCTTTGTTTAGAGGTTTTTCTTTTTGGAACAACTGCCATGATTTCTCCTTTATACTAATTTAATAATTGCCATTTTAGCATTATCACCAGCACGGTTTGCAACTTTAATAATTCTGGTGTATCCACCGTTACGTTCTGCGTATTTTGGTGCTAATACGTCAAATAAGTATTGTAAAGCATCTTTATTTGCAACTTCTGATGGAATGTTTCTTAAAAATGCAGCAGCTTGTCTACGAGTTGCTAAAGTATTTTTCTTACCTAAGGTAATCATTTTTTCAGCATTTGATCTAATTCTTTTTGCTCTTTCAAGAGTGGTTTTTACTTGACCGTGAATTAATAAGTCAGTAACTAAAGATCTTTCCACATGGTTTCATCATTCGGTATTTCTACGAAATACTTGTTTTGGATTTGCCATAATTATTCTCCTTCTTCATTAGTATCTGAAACTGATAGTTCAGCGTTTTCGTCTGCTGATTTTTGATTTCATTCATCTCTTCTGTCAATAATGTCTTGAACTGATTTTTTACCTAAGTTTTTAATGTTTGAAAGTTCTTCGTCACTTAATTTCATAACTTCGTCGATAGTTGCATAACCTGCTCTTCTTAAAGCATTTAGTGAACGAATAGTTAATCCTAAACGGTCGATTGTAACGGTTGCTTTTGGAGTTTTTTCTTTTTTAGCTTCGTTTTCTTCAAATAAGTTAATAGTTTCTAAAGCATCAATGTTACCGATAATTTGGAAGTGAGCTACAATAATTTGGGCCGCTTGATCCATAGCGTCTTTAGCTTCGATAGTACCATCAGTTGTAACTTTAATTTTTAGTGATTCTTCGATAGTTTTTGAAGATGAGTTTAAATCTTCAACATGATAGCCACATTTAGTTACAGGACTAAAATCAGAGTCCATCGCTAAGAAACGACCTTTTTCGATAGTTGATTCTAATTTAGGTCCGTATTCTTCAATAATTTGTTTATTTTCTTCGAAGTCAATAAAGCCACGACCTGTTCTTAAAAATAAATCAAATTGTAAAGATCCGCCATCGCTAATTGTTGCAATGTGTTGGTCTTTATTAACGATTTCTAAACCGTTTGAAACTTCGATATTTGAAGCGGTAATTTCACCTGCTTGGCTTGATTTAAATGAAATTTTAACAATATTATCTTTACCAAAAGCTTCTGGTACATAGGTAAATCTAATTTTACGAATGTTAGCTACTAAGGTAATAGCATCTTCGGTAATGCCTTCGATAGTTTGAAATTCGTGTTCAACATTATTAATTTTAATTGCAAAGGGAGCAACAGAAGTAATAGAAGAAAGCAGAGTTCTTCTTAAAACTGTTCCCATTGTATTACCGTAACCTCTCATTAGAGGTTCGATAACAAAAGTAGTTTCGAAATCATTAACTTTTTCAGCTACTAATTCTTTATAAGTAATTTTTTGAATTTTTTCCATAATACTAATTCCTCTTTCTTTATCTCTTAATTTAATTATGCTCTTTTAAGAATTTTTTTTGGAGGACGAGTACCGTTATGTGGAGTAGGGGTTACGTCTTTTACATCTTTAACGATAAAACCACTGTTTTCAATTTGTTTTCTAGCTGTTGCTTTACCTGGACCAACACCTTTAACTAAAATTGAAACTTCTTTTAGACCAAATTCTTTTGCTTTTTCTACTGCAGCAGCAGCGGCTAAACCAGCTGCATATGGGGTTTTCTTCTTGGTACCTTTATAACCGATAGCACCTGAAGAACTTCATGCAAATACATTTCCTTTAAGATCTGAAAATGAAACAATAGTATTTTGATAGGTTGAGTGAATGTGTGCAATCCCTTGGGTTACAACTTTTTTATTTTTCTTAGCCATTATTATTTACCTTTCTTTCCTGCTATTGTTTTTCTTGGACCTTTTCTTGTTCTTGCATTTTTCTTAGTTGATTGACCACGAACTGGTAATCCTTTTCTGTGTCTCATACCACGGTATGATTTAATTTCCATTAGACGTTTAATATTCATATTGATTTCACGTCTTAAATCACCTTCAGTAACGTAGTTTTTAGCTTCGTCTCTGATACGGGTTAATTCTTCTTCAGTTAAATCTTTAACTCTTTTTTCGCCGTCTACTTTAGCGTCTACTAAGATTTTAGCTGCTAAAGTTCTTCCGATCCCAAAAATATAGGTTAAAGAAATACGCACTTTTTTATTATTTGGAATTTCAATATTTAAAACTCTGGCCATATTTTATCCTTGTCTTTGTTTGTGTTTTGGGTTGATACAGATAACTCTGTTAACACCGTGTCTTTTAATTATTTTACAGTCTTTGCAAATACGTTTAATTGAAGCACGTACTTTCATGTTTTCTCCTTATTTATTTATGTCTGAAAACAATTCTTCCAAGATTTAAATTAACCACAGGAAGTTCAACGTCTACTCTATCTCCTGGGATCATTTTAATGTTGTGAAGTTTCATTTTACCGGAAATAACACACTTTACAACCATGTCGTTATCTAATAAAACTTCATAGTCTTTTGAAGAGTGCATTTTCACAATTTTTCCAGACATTTTAATGGTGTTATTATCTTTTGCGTTTTTTGCCATTTATATGTTATCTCCTGAAAGAATGTAAGCTTGGTCATTATCAATTAAAATTGTTTGTTCATAGTGAGCTGTATTTAATCCATAAGGATCTACTACCGTTCAACCATCATCTTTAACCATTACATTCCGTGATTTTTGTAAAATCATTGGTTCAATACAAATCACCATACCGTTTCTAATAATTGGTCCTGTATTAGGAAGTCCATCATTAAAAACATTAGGATCTTCGTGTAAATTTCTTCCGATACCGTGTCCACAATATTCATCAGGAGTGTAATATCCTGCTTTTTGAATATAAGAACCAATAGCGTAAGATATATCACCAATGCGTTTGCCAACTTTGATTGCATTAAAGCCGGCGTAGAAAGCGTCTTTAGCGACTTGAATTAATTTTT
Organism: [Mycoplasma] falconis; assembly: GCF_006385795.1. Classification (GTDB taxonomy): domain Bacteria; phylum Bacillota_I; class Bacilli_A; order Mycoplasmatales; family Metamycoplasmataceae; genus Metamycoplasma; species Metamycoplasma falconis. The sequence continues at coordinate 7,422 of NZ_VFSS01000001.1, forward strand.
TATCACTAGCTGAGATATTACCTACTCCCTTAGTAAAAGCTGAGTCAGAGTAATATCCTTCATAAATAACGCCAGTATCAATTTTTACAATATCCCCGTCTTTAACAACATAATCAGAAGGAATACCATGAATTAATTCGTCGTTTACGGAAATGCAGCATGTTCCAGGAAACCCGTATTGTCCTAGAAAAGCTGGTTTTCCGCCTCTTTTTCTTATTTCTTTAAAAGCGACGCTATCTATTTCTTTTAAAGAAACGCCTGGACTTATGAAGTCAAACAAAACTGTTTTAACTTCTGCCAAGATGGCGCAGGCTTTTTTGATCCGCTCAATTTCTCATGAAGCTTTAATTATGATCATCCAATAGCCTCTTTTACATCAATATACACTTTATTAAATTCTTGGTAGCTATTAATTTCAATTAGCTTACCTTTTTGACGATAATAGTCAATTAAAATTTTAGTTTGAGAATCGTAGATTTCTAAACGTTTTTTAATTACTTCGGGTTCATCGTCAGCACGTTTAATAACCACGTTTCCACATTTAGTACAAAATTGTCCGTCTTTTGGAGGATATGATTCTAAGTGAAAAATGGTTTTACATGATGAACAAATTCTTCTTTTTGATAATCTTGCGATGATTTGTTCATTAGTTATTTTTAATAAAATAACTTTATCAATTTTAATACTTTTTGCCTCTAAAGTTTGTAAAAAGTCAGCTTGATCTAGTGTTCTTGGATATCCATCTAAGATAAACGGTGTTTTTTTGTTAACTAAATCTAAAAGTCTTTTTTCAACTAGAGCATTTGTGATTTCATCACCAACATATTTTCCTGATGCCAAGATGTTTTTAATTTCCAAACCTAGCGCCGTTTGGCTATTAATTTCTTGTCTAAACATATCACCAGTTGACAGTTGATAATAATCGAAATCCTTAACAAGTAATGATGCTATCGAACCTTTTCCAGCTCCGGGTGCACCAAGAAATATTAAGTTAGGTCTACTGTCATGTTTTGTATCATTAGCGTTTGACATCTGACATGATGATTTAGCATGATCTATCATATTAAATCTTCTTCTTCCTCTCCATACATTTCTTTTAATTCTCTAATCATTCTTCTTTTTCTTGCTAGTTCTTGTGATTTATAACGAGCTTTAATTTGTTGAATAGTTTCATAAGCGGTTGAAACTAAAATCATGATACTAGTACCGCCAAAAGCGATTGAGGCAGGCATACCGGCCATCTGTTGCACAAATTGTAAAGATCCTAAAATCAGTAAATAACCTGATGAGAAGAATGACAATCTTAAAACAATATTTAATAAATATGTTTCAGTTTGGTCTCCGGGTCTAATACCTGGAATAAAAGTACTATTTTTAGCAAAATCTTCACTTATTTTATCAATTTTAGATTGTTGTACTCCTAAAAGAATAGTTAATCCAAAAGTAATAATTACAAATAAGAAAAATCCTAAAGGTTGAGTAAATTGTAAATTTGAATAAACTCAGTGATAGTAATATGAAGTGTTTGGATCAAACATATTAGCAATCATTGTTGGAACGGAAAGTACCATCATCGCGAAGATAATACTCATAATTCCGGCAGGGTTAGCTTTAATTGGTAAAAAGCTTAATTCTTTTTCGTTTTTAGAAAGTCCTGCTCCAACTTGTTGAATTGGGATTCTTCTTTCTGCAATTGTAAAAATAACAACAACAAAAATAGTTAATAAGTAAGCCAAAATGTATACTGAATAATTAATTACTTCACGTAAAACTACGTTGTTTTGTTTAATTGAAGGCATATAGTATTCGAAAGCATGTTTAAAGGTTGGAATTAACCCTGATGCAATACCAGCAAAGATAATAATACTTGTTCCGTTTCCTACCCCTTTATTAGTAATTTGTTCTGATAAAAATAAGGTAAAAAATGAACCAGCAGTTAAAATCATTGGAAGAATAAAATACTGATAAGCAAACATACCTTTAGCACCTAACATTGCAGTAATAGTTGGTGAAAAAGTAATACCGAAGCCTTGACGTGGATTAACCAATGCTTTAATTAATAGTAATGATTGTACTATTGAGAAAACAAAAGTTGCTCCGTAGGTAATAAAATTAATTTTTATCCGGCCTTGCGGTCCAGATTGACTTAGTCGGTGGATGGCCGGAAAAGCCTTAGTTTGTAAAATCATCATAACTAAACTTGATGATATAAAAGGCCCAATTCCTAACGCAACAATGGAGAACCTTCTCAGTCCTCCACCGCCAACTAAATTAAGAATACCAAAGAAATCTCCTTGGGTCAATTGGTTTTGATTAGCTAAATTAACACCTGGAATTGTAATCGTTCCAGCAGCTAGAAAAAGGGTAACGATGAATAAGGTAAACAAGATCTTTTTGAAAAGATCGTGATTTTTCCATCATTCAGATCAGGTGTTACGCTTTTGGGTGAAAAATTTATCAATCGCTAATTTACGTTCTAATCTTTCATCCTCGACGGCTTTTTCTAGTTTTCTTTTTTTAGCCATTATTTAACCTCGATTGTTCCTCCGACTTTTTCAATAGCTTCTTTCGCAGCTACTGATAAGGTAGGGATTTCCACTGTTAATTTTTTGCTTAGATTTCCCTTAGCTAAAATTTTAACAGGAAGGCTACCTTTAATTAAGTTTTTAGCACTTAGAGTTTCGTATGAAACAACGTCGCCGTTTGCATATACTCTTTCTAAGTCTTGTAAGTTAACTACTTGATATTCCACGTGGTTAACATTATTAAAACCACGTTTTGGAATTCTTCTGAATAGTGGTAATTGTCCACCTTCAAATCCTAATCTAACAGTGCTTCTTTTGGTTTGTCCTGATTGTCCTCTACCAGCTTGTTTACCTTTACCAGCAGCGTGACCTCTACCTACACGGTGTTTAACTTGTCTTGCCCCTGGGGTTGGTTTTAAGTTATTTAATTTCATAACTTCTCCTTAAATTATTTAGATAATAAATGTTTAACGTCGATATCACGTAGTTTAGCGATTTCTTCAACGGTTCTAAGTTTTTTAAGAGCTTTAATAGTAGTTAGGACGATGTTTTGTTTTGTTCTTGAACCATAAGTTTTGGTTGAAATATCAGTATAACCTGCTAATTCAACAACAGCACGAACGGTGTTTGAAGCAATAATACCAGCACCTTTAGGAGCAGGACGTAGTTGTACTCTTGAAGCTAAGAATTTTTCTTTTACTTCGTGAGGAATAGTTCCGTTAACTAGTGGAACTGAAAATACATTTTTTTGTGCATCTTTAACAGCTTTTTTAATTGCATCTTGAACTTCGTTTGCTTTACCGTGTCCAAACCCAACTTTACCTTTTTTGTCTCCAACAACTACGTAAGCTGAGAATGAAAATCTACGTCCACCTTTAACAACGGTTGTAACTCTGGCAATATCAATAACTTTTTCTTCGTATTGTTTTGCTTCAACGTTACGAGCAGACGATTTACGATCTGAGAATTGTCTTGGTTTATGTTCTGATTTAGCTTCGTGATTTGATTTAACTTCTTTTTTAGGAGCTGAAACAACTTTGGTTTCTTTTGCTTCTAGTTCTTTTTTCATTTCTTCTGCCATTAGAATTTAATCCCTTCTTCTCTTAATGTATCACAAAATGCTGCTAATTTTCCGTGGTAGATGTAACCTGAACGGTCAAATACGATTTTTTCAATTTTTAATGCTTTTAATTTTGCTGCAAATGCTTTAGCAACTAATTTAACACTTTCGATGTTGTTGCCTTTTTCTGCTAATTGTAAAGTTGATGATGAAGCTAAGGTAACGTGTTCTAAATCGTTAACTGCTTGTGCGTAAAAGTTATGTAATGATTTAAAAACAGTAACTCTTGGAACTTCAGCGGTACCTTGTGATAATCTGTTTCTAATTTTCAAATGTTTATTTTGACGTTTTTGATTTCTTGATAACATTTTCTCTCCTTACAACTACTTAGCAGCAGTTTTTCCTTCTTTACGTCTGATAACTTCATCTTTGTACATAATTCCTTTTCCTGAGTAAGGACTTGGACGTCTGATACCTCTAATATTAGCAGCAAATTCACCGACGGCTTGTTTATCAATACCTGAAATAATAACAATAGTTGGTTTTGGAACTTCAACTTTTAAATTGCTTGGTAAAGCAACGTTAACTGGGTGTGAATAACCCGCGATAACTTCGATTTCATTTCCCTTTAGGGTAGCTTTATAACCAACCCCTTTAATTTCTAATTCTTTTTTGTAACCTTCTGAAACACCGTGTAGCATATTTTTAATATTAGCGTTAGTTGTGCCGTGTAATTGTTTTGTAGTTTTTTCTTCGTTTGTTCTTAGAGTTTTAATTTCATTGTTTTCAACTACAACTTGAATTAATGGTGAGAAAGTGTATTCTAATTGACCTAATTTACCTTTAACTGTGATGTGGTTAGCGTTTAATTCAACTTCAACACCAGCTGGAATAGCTAGTACTCTTTTACCAATTCTAGACATAACTATCAAACGAAAGCAATAACTTCGCCACCAACGTTGGCTTTTCTTGCTTCTTTATCAGTTAATAAACCTTTAGAAGTTGAGATAATAGCTGTACCGTAACCACTTAAAACTCTTGGAAGTTTTTCACTTGGTAAATAAACTTTTAGACCTGGTTTAGAAACTTTTTTAAGTCCACTAATTGCTGATTGATTTTGGTTCATTCCTTTGTATTTTAAGGTTATTTTAATTTGTTTGAATTTACCTTTTTCTTCGATAACTTCAAAGTTTGTAATGTAACCTTCGTTTTTAATAATTTCCAAAATCTTTTCTTTTTTGTTTGAATGAGGTAAAACAACTTCGTGATATTTTCTTGAAATTGCGTTTTTCATTCTAACAAACATATCTGCTATTGGATCAATAATAATAGCCATAATTATCAGCTCGCTTTCTTTACACCAGGAATTTTTCCTTCGTGTGCTAATTCTCTAAAACAAATTCTACAAATTTTATATTTTCTTAAAACAGCGTGTACCCGACCACAGATTTGACATCTTGTGTATTTTCTAACAGCAAATTTAGGTTCACGTTCGGCTTTAACCATTAATGCTTTTCTTGCCATATACTATCTCCTTGTTAGTTGTTACCTTTTGCAAAAGGCATTCCTAGGTGTTTTAATAATGAATAAGCTTCTTTGTTGCTTTTTGCATTAGTTACAATGATTACGTCCATACCTTTTAATTTACGGATTTTATCAAATGAAATTTCAGGGAAAATAATTTCTTCTTTAATACCGATAGCGTAGTTTCCACGACCATCAAAGCTTTTGGTTGATGTACCGTTGAAATCACGTACCCGTGGTAAAGCAACATTAATTAATTTAGTTAAAAATGATCACATTTTTTCTCTTCTTAAAGTTACTTTTCCACCCATTGGCATACCTTCACGTAGTTTTCATGAAGCCAATGATTTTTTAGCTACTGTTTGAGCTGGTTTTTGACCAGTAATTTGAGCAAGTTCGGTCATAACTTCTTCGATAGCTTTTGAGTTAGAAACTTCGTTACCAGCTGTCATGTTAATAACGATTTTAACTAGTTTTGGAGCTTGCATAACACTGGTGTAGCCGAATTCCTTAACTAGTTCTGGACGAATTTCGTTTAAGTATTTTTGTTCTAAAGCTAATTTTTCTTGTTTTGCCATATATCTCTCCTAACTAGATTGTTTTGTTTAATTTTTTCATGTATCTTTGTTTCTTACCAGTTTTGCTATCTACTTTAAATCCAATTTTAGTTCCGATTGAGTGTTCACCTTGAGCTGCTTTTTTAGCTAGGTAAGCCACGTTTGAAACGTGAACTGGAAATTCTTTTTTCTCAATTTTACCTTCGGTATTTTCTTGTGAAGGTTTGTGGTGTTTGGTTTTCATGTTGATTTCTTTTAAGAGAACAGTTTGTTTTTTAACGTTTGTTGATAAAACGGCAGCAAATTTACCTTTGTCTTTACCTGAGATAATTAAAACCATATCATTTTTCTTAATTTTAGCTTGAGCCATTATAAAACCTCCGGTGCTAAAGAAACAACTTTTAAATATCCTTTGTCACGTAATTCTCTGGCAACAGGTCCAAATACCCGAGTACCTCTTAATGAACCATCTTCTTTAATTAAAACAACGGCGTTGTCATCAAATCTGATGTATGAACCATTTTCTCTGGCAACTCCTCTTTTTGTTCTAACGATAAGTGCTTTAACAACTTGACCTTCTTTAACAACACCATTAGGAATAGCTTTTTTAACTGTAACAACTACAACGTCACCGATGTTAGTTGATCTAACGATAGATCCTCCAAGGTTCTTGATGATCATAACTTCTTTTGCACCTGAGTTGTCAGCTACATTACATCTAGAAAATTCACTAAGCATTTTCGTTTCCTCCAATAGCGTGAGATCTAATTTCAACTAATCTAAAGTGTTTGGTTTTTGAAAGTGGTCTAGTTTCTTGAATTTTAACAACGTCACCGATTTTAGCTTCGTTTCTTTCATCATGAACTGCAAATTTCTTTGATTTTTTGAAACGTTTTGAGTATAATGGGTGTTTTTCGTAAGTTTCAACAACTACGGTAATAGTTTTGTTGTTTTTAGTAGATACAACAGTACCAACTAAAGTTTTACGACGATTTTCTCTAATTTGTGCTTCCATTATTCTTGTTCTCCTTCGGCTTGTTTTTTGTTAATAGCTGTTAAAACTCTAGCAATATCTTTTTTAACTGAATCAATTTTGTGAGTTGATTGAAGTTGTCTGGTTGCATTTTTAAAACGTAATGAGAATAATTCTGCTTTTAATTCAGCTAATTGTTCTTTTAGTTCCTTGATTGATTTTTTAACTAATTCTTGGTAAGACATTATTTGTCCTCCTTGGTTTCTTTAGATACGATTTTTCAGGTAACTGGTAATTTATGTCCACCTAATCTTAAAGCGTCTTTCATAGTGTCAACGGTGTTACCGCTAACTTCAAACATAACTGTTCCTTCTTTGACAACTGCGAATCATTGGTCAGGGCTACCTTTACCAGAACCCATACGAACTCCGATAGGTTTTGAGGTTTTAGACATGTGTGGGAAAATTTTAATAATAACTTTTCCTTCACGACCCATACGACGAGTAATCGCAATACGGGCAGCTTCGATTTGTCTTGCACTAACTCATGCTGAAGAAGTTGATTTTAAACCAAATTCTCCAAAAGTTACAGTGTTATTTCTGTGAGCTTTAACTTTGTCGTGACGGATACGAAACATTTTTCTGTGTTTAGTTCTTTTTGGTTGAAGCATGCTTTTCACCGTCCCTTCTTGGTCTTCTTGCTCTTGGTTTTTCTTCTAGTAAGTTTTCTTGGTTATTATCTTTGTTTAAAATTTCTCCTAGAGAAACTCAAACTTTAACCCCTAGAATACCATATGTAGTTTTAGCTGTTGTAACAGCATAATCAACATCTTGTCTTAATGTGTGAAGTTTCATTTCTCCTTCGGTATATCCTTCGGTTCTAGCCATATCAACACCATTTAAACGACCTGATACAGAAGTTTTAATACCTTTAGCTCCTGCTTTCATTGCACTTCTAATTGCAAATTTTTGCGCAAGTCTGAAACTTCCACGGTTTTCTAATTTAACTGCAATATTTTCAGCTAATAATCTTGCATTTAAATCTGGTTTTTTAAGTTCGATTACTTCTAAAGTAATGTCGGCATTTTTGTTTTTAATTGCTTTTTTAAGTTCTAAGGTTAAAGCTTTAACGTTTTCACCATTAGTTCCTAAAAATGCAGCTGGTTTAGCGGTGTGTACATAAACAATAATGTGGTTGTTTTGATCTCTTTTGATTTGAACATTACCAATTAAGTATTCACGTACTTTTGAATCTAAGAAGTCATAGATTTTTTGGTCTTCTAATAATAATTTAGCAAAGTCTTTTTTATCTGAATATCAAGTAGTATTGTGGTTTTTAGTAATACCGTAACGGAAACCATTTGGATTAACTTTTTGACCCATTATTTATCTCCTTTAACGCTTTCTAATGAAGGCATTTCTGATAATTCGATGTAAAAATGACTTGTTCTTTTTAGAATAGGGTATGCTCTACCTCTTGAGTGTGGTTGGAATCTTTTTAGAGTAGGTCCTTCGTTTACAAGTAGTTTTGAAATAACCAATTTAGTTGCATCTAAACCTGCGTTATTAGTTGCGTTAGCAATTGCAGAGTTTAATAGTTTTAGAAGAATTTTTGATGATTTTTTGAAAGTAGTTTCTAGAATAACTAATGCTTGAGTAGTAGTTTTATAACGAATTAAATCAGCAACTAGTCTAGCTTTTCTTGCTGATACTCTTTGCATCTTAACTGATGCTTTAACAACTTCAGCCATTATTTTTTACCTTTATCTGCACCGTGACCGTTAAAGGTTCTTGTTGGTGAGAATTCTCCTAATTTATGTCCTACCATGTCATTAGTTACAAACACATCGATAAATGCGTGTCCGTTGTGAACTTGGAATGTTAGACCAATGAAGTTAGGGTAAATTGTTGAACGTCTTGATCAGGTTTTGATTGGACGTTTAGGTGCATTACCTTCAACAATAGCCACTACTTTTTTCATTAAGTGATCATCAACGAATGGAGCTTTTTTTAATGAACGTGCCATTATTTATTTTCCTTTCTTCTTCTAATAATGAATTGATTTGATGCTTTCTTGGTTGCTCTTGTTTTAACTCCAAGTGCTTTTTTACCTCATGGAGTCATAGGACTTTTTCTACCGATAGGTTGTCTACCTTCACCACCACCATGAGGGTGATCGTTAGGGTTCATAGCTGAACCACGAACGGTAGGTCTGATTCCTCTTAATCTATTTCTTCCGGCTTTACCAATATTTACAAGTGAGTGTTCTTCGTTACCAACTTCACCGATAGTTGCACGACAAATACCTAGAACTTTTCTAACTTCACCTGATTTTAATCTTAGAATTACATATCTTCCAGATTCATCTTTACCTAAGATTTGAGCTGATGATCCAGCTGATCTAGCGATAATTCCACCTTGTTTAGGTTGTAATTCAATGTTGTGAACAAATGTACCTTCAGGCATGTTGATTAAAGGCATGTGGTTACCTACTTGGATATCAACATTTTCTCCTGAGACAACAACTTGTCCAACTTTAATACCTTTAGGGCTGATAATATATCTTTTTTCCCCATCAGCGTAAACAACTAATGAAATATTTGCTGACCTATTTGGGTCGTATTCAATAGTTCTAACGGTTCCAGGAATTAAATCTTTATCGTAACGTTTGAAATCGATAATACGATAAAATCTTTTTAATCTCCCACCGTGGTGACGGGTAGTAATTTTACCTTGATTATTTCTTCCAGCATGAGTAGGAAGTTTAACAAGCAATGATTTTTCTGGTTTGTGTCCAGTTAAGTTTGCTTGATAGTCAAGAGAAGACATATTACGGCGACCATTGGTATATGCTTTAAACTTTTTAATAGCCATAATTTCTCCGTTTCTTAAAAATATTTATTTCTTTTAAGAATTATTCTTTTAGTAAATTGTTTAATAAATTAACCTTATATTTAAGCAAGATTAATTATTTATTTTTCTTTTCTTCAGCTTTTTTAATTTTTTCAGCTGCTTTTAATTCAGCTTCTGATAATTCAGCAGATTTTTCTTCTGCTTTAACGGTTTCTTTTTTAGCTTCTTCAACTTCTTTTAAAGCTTCTTTTGCTTCGTCAGCAAAAATAACAATTTTAGAAGTAGGATCTAAGCTAACAATCGCTTTTTTGTAAGCACTTTTGAAACCAACAAATTTACCTAATCTAGCAGGTTTTTTGTCATAGTTAGCAATGTTAACTTTTAAAACTTTAACATCGAAGATAAATTCGATCGCTTTTCTAATTTCAACTTTATTAGCTCTTCTGTCAACTACGAATGTATAAACGTTGTTGTTTGATCTAGCAATTTCTGATTTTTCAGTAATAACTGGATATTTAATAACTTCATTAATATTCATTATTTAGCCATCCCTTCTAATACTTTAACATCATCAGAACCAATAATTAGAACATCAGCTGCTAGTAATGCTTCAACTGATAAGCTAGTTACTTTGGTTACATGAACGTTTGGTAAGTTTCTTGCTGACATAAATACTGTGTTATCTGATGAAACTAATAAAATGTTGTTTAAATTGATTAAATTATCTTTGTTTAATTCAACTAATAAACCTTTAGTTGAGATTTTGTCTAACTTGATTTCTTTTACTAAAACCGCTTTGTCGTTAGCAAGTAATGTTAAAGCTGAGAATAAAGCATTTCTACGTGCTTTTTTGTTAATTTTTAGATTGTAGTTTCTTTCGGTTGTAGGTCCAAATGCTTTACCACCACCAACAAAGATTGGTGATCTTAAAGATCCGGCTCTCGCATTACCTGTATGTTTTTGAGCTCATGGTTTTTTACCAGTTCCACTAACTTCTGCTCTTGATTTAACTTTATGAGTAGCTAAACGTTTTGCTCCTCTTTCGGCTAAAATCGCATCGAAGATTGCTTGACTGTAAACTTTTTCTAAACCAAAAACATTTTTAGGTAAGTTATCTGAACTAAATGAAGTGTGTTCAGTGTTTGTTTTCTTAACAGATGCAGCTGGTTTTTTAGAAGCAGATTTGTCAACTAAGTTTTCTTTTTCAATAAAAGTAATAGCTTCGTGGTTTTCAACTTTAGCTTCGGTTACTTTTGATACGATAACTCTAGCTTTTTCTAAATTAACAGATCCACGGTATGCACCATCACGGTGGAATCATACTCTAGCATCGTTTTTAGATTTTTCAGCAACTTTAATAAATTCTTCAACAGCGTCGGTAAAGTTTTTAAAGTTACCTGAAATTTTTTGATTTGCTTTCTTAAAGTTAAAAGTTACATTTCTTTCGTCATCAAATTTTTCAGAAATATAGAATTTATCTAATCCACTTTTAGCTGGCATTATTTTTCTCCTTCTGCTTTAGCGATAGCTTCATCTAAAGCTGCTTTCATTTCTTTTAATGACATTTCCATATTTAACTCTAAGTTGTATTTTTTAGCATGTTCAAAAATTTCATTTTTAGCAAGAGCTTCTTTTAAGTTAACAAGTTCGATAGCTTCTTTTCTTTGTACTGATTTCTTAGCATTTTTAATTACTAATAAAGCACCTTTAGCACCTGGTACGCTACCTTTAACTAATAATAGTTGGTTGTCAGCGTCACCTTTAACAACTGTTAAGTTTTGAATTGTAACTTGTTCTGCTCCTAGGTGTCCAGGCATGGTCATACCTTTTCAAACTCTGTTTCCAGAGATATCACCTAAAGAACCAGTTTGTCTGATAGGTTGAGATCCCCCACCACCACCGTGAGATTTAGGACCAATGTGTTGGTTTCATCTTTTAATGGTTCCGGCAAATCCTTTTCCTTTTGATATAGCTGTAACGTCAACAACGTCACCTGAGGTGAACAATGAAGCATCTACAGTGTCACCTAAGTTATATCCAGACATATCACGGATTTCTTTAACGAAGCGCTTAGGTGTTGTGTTAGCTAGTTTGAAATGGTTAATTTCAGGTTTTTTAACACGTGAAGATTTTTTATCTTCGGTTGATAGTTGGGTTGCAACATAACCGTTTTTTTCTTCGGTTAAAACTTGGGTAACAACATTTGGTTTAACTTCTATTACAGTAACAGGAATTAATTTACCTTCGGCTGTAAATAGTTGAGTCATTCCAACTTTTCTTCCTAAGATTCCTTTCATGATTTTCCTTTCTTATTGTTATGGCTTTTTATCTTATATATATTAATTAAAATAAAAAACAATATCTGTTATTAGTTAACAGATTTTAAACTAATTTGAACACCAGCTGGTAGTTCTAATCTTTTAGCTTTGTCTAGCAAAGTAGCTGAAACATTTTCTAAAACGATTAAACGTTTGTGGGTTCTTGATTCGAATTGTTCACGAGATTTTTTATTAACGTGAACTGATCTTAAAATGGTAACAATTTCTTTACGAGTTGGTAAAGGAATAGGACCACTTACTTTAGCTTTTTCTTCTTTAGCAAGAGTTACAACTTTTTTAGCTGCATCTTCTACTAATTGAGCGTCAAAAGCTTTAATTTTGATCTCTAATTTCATAGTTTGTTCTCCTTCTTCATTAATTGAAGTAACTCCACACAAGTTATCGCTACACGAGATGAACAACTAAGCTCGGCGTATCGTAACCTTGTGCTTCTTGGTTGTAGTTGCGTTAGTAATTATAAACAAAATTATTTTTTTTGCTTGAAATTTATAAAAATAAATAAAAACCGTATATTTATATACGGTTAAGCTTTTAAAAATCTAATTAAGCTTTTTTAAATCCTGAAATTGTAATTGGGAATAAATATGAACGCATTTTTTTATTTTTTACGTTTTCTGGTGAAACAACTCTTATACTAAAAGTTAAAGTTCCATTGTTATCATCTGCATCAATGTGTGACCCAGAAACTTCGGCAATCACGTAAAGTTTTTTTCATTCTTCTCTAGTATTATCAATTAAATTGTCTAAAATTTCGGTAGCATTTTTAGCCTCAGAAGCTAATATTTTATTTTTATCTTTATAATCTAAATCTAAATGTTTACCGATAACATAAGTATTAAAAGCTTTATTTAAATTTGATTTGTAATAATTAAAATCATAACTATCTGGTTTATTCTTTTTACCTTGTTGAATTTTTAAATTTCTAGATACGGAAGTCATATTTTCAAATTTTTTGTTTAAAAAGTCTTCTAATGTACCAATAGTTAATGTTACTTTTTCAACTAAATGTTTTCTTTTATCAGTTATTCCTTTAATTGGATTAGTAATAAAAATAACTAAGTTATGATCATAAGACATCGTTTTAATTTTGTCGCTGTTACCATTAAAAATAAAATATAATGGACTATCAATTTTTAAAGTATCTTTGTCATATGTGAAATGTTGAGCTAATACTCCGTCGCCTAAATTTTCAACTTTGCTTATTAATTCTGGATTTACACCAATTGAAGAGCTAGCAAGCAATGATCTAAAAGCTTTATTGTTTTCAGAACCTCTTTCATCATCTTCTGGATTTATTTCTTTAATTTTTTGTTCTTCTTCTGGGGTTAATGAAATTTCTTTTATAGCCATTAAATCAACCGGTTTAGCTGTATCATTTGGTTCTTCTTTATCTTTATTTTCTTTTGATTTTGAGTCATTATTTTCAGAATTATCTAAATTAGGTTGTTCGGTATCATTAGTTTTTTTGTTATCTTCTGTCCATTGTTTTGGTTGTTCTGAAGAATTATTTTCAACTGGTTTAGCAGGTTCATTGTTAGTGTCATCAGTTTCTGTTGCTTTATTTTCTCCATTAGTATTTGAAGTTTGATTGTCTTCGGTTGAAGTTTTATCATTATCTTCTGGTTTTGCGTCAGTTTTTGGTTGATCATCTTTATCTTTTTAATCATTATCACCAGTTGGTTTTATATCAGAATTTTGATTTGGTTCATCTTGTTTTTTAGGATCTTCAACCTTAGAATTGCTATCAAGATCTTTTGGATCATCATCATTTTTCTTGTCGGGAGTCGAATTTATTAAATCTTTTACTTGAATTTTAATTTGTTTAAATTCTTCTACTAAACTTTTTAATTGTTCAACTTTTTTATCGTCTAAAGTCGTACTTAAAGTTGTTTTAAATTGATTAACTACTTCCTTATTTTCAGCACTTAAATCTTTACCTTCTAAAGTAGTAATAAGTGGCATAATTTCTGCCTTTAATTCATTAGCAATTTTAATTTGTTTTTCTTTTTCTGATTCACATGAAATAACACATGTTAATGGAATAGCCGTAACTAAGCTTCCTCCCATTAACGATAAAAATACTTTTCCTTTTTTACTCATTTATAATCTCCTTTAATAAAACAAAAGCAAAGAAAGAACTAAGTTCCCGCTTTGCTTTTACCTATTTTTGTTTAAATTGGTTATTCACACTATTATTTTAAAATATTTTTACTATTTTTAAAGTTAATAATAATTAAATTTTTTAAATTTAAAAAGTGCTTACCTGTTTTTACTATATAAACTAAATCGGGCTGATTTGATGTAAAATTGTAATGCTAAATATATTGTTTTATATATAGCTAAATTACTTAAAAAAATATTAATTTTATAATTCAAAAATAAGGAGAAAATATGAGTACAACTATTTTCGACGATAAAAAATATCTTGAAAAAATAGATAAATGATTTAGAGCAGCTAACTACATTAGTGTTGGTCAAATTTATTTAAGAAATAATCCTTTATTAAGAAAACCTTTAACCAAAGATGATGTTAAATTATATCCAATTGGGCACTGAGGAACAATACCTGGACAAAACTTTATTTATGCTCACTTAAATAGAGTTATTAATAAATACGATTTAAATATGTTTTACATCGAAGGACCAGGACACGGTGGACAAGTTATGATTTCTAATTCATATTTAGATGGATCATATAGTGAAATTTATCCAAATATTACCCAAGATGAAAACGGATTACAAAAAATGTTTAAACGCTTTTCATTCCCTGGCGGTACAGCTAGTCATGCTGCGCCTGAAACTCCTGGATCAATTCATGAAGGGGGGGAATTAGGTTATGCTTTATCACATGCAACTGGTGCTATTTTAGATAATCCAGAAGTTATTGCTGCAACTGTTATTGGTGACGGAGAGGCCGAAACAGGACCTCTTGCAGCTGGCTGATTTTCAAATGTTTTTATTAACCCAGTAAACGATGGAGCTGTTTTACCAATACTTCATTTAAACGGTGGAAAGATTTCAAATCCAACTATTTTATCAAGAAAACCTAAAGCAGAAGTTGAACTCTACTTTAAAGGTTTAGGTTGAGAACCTATCTTTGTAGAATGAGATCAAGACAAAGATAATATGGAAATGCATGAAATTATGGCAAAAGCCCTAGATTATGCAGTAGAAAAAATTAAAAATATTCAAAGTAAAGCAAGAAAAAAACCTGCAGATCAAGCAACAAGACCAGTATGACCAATGTTGGTCGTAAGAACACCAAAAGGTTGAACCGGACCAAAAGAATGAAACGGAGAAGCTGTTGAAGGTTCATTTAGAGCTCACCAAGTTCCTATTCCTGTTTCATCATTTAAAATGGATAAAGTTGCCGATTTAGAAGCATGATTAAAATCTTATAAACCAGAAGAATTATTCGATGAAAACGGAACAATTATTCCTGAAATTAGAGAATTAGCTCCTAAAGGTGAAAGAAGAATGGCAGTTAATCCAATTACTAATGGAGGAATTAATCCTAAATTATTAGATTTAGGTAATTGAGAAGAATTTGCTTTAGATATTAAAAAACCTGGTGAATTTAAAGCCCAAGATATGGTTGAACTAGGTAAATACATGGCTAAATTAGTTACTTTAAATAAAGATAACTTTAGAGTATTTGGACCAGATGAAACTAAATCTAATAGACTTTGAGCTTTATTTAACGTTACACAACGTCAATGATTAGAAGAAGCTTCACCTTTATATGATGAATGAGTTGGACCCGAAGGAAGAATTATCGATTCACAATTAAGTGAACATCAAGCCGAAGGTTTTCTAGAAGGTTATGTTTTAACTGGACGTCATGGATTCTTTGCTTCTTATGAATCTTTCTTAAGAGTTGTAGATTCAATGTTAACTCAACATATGAAATGATTAAAAAAATCACTAGAATTACCTTGAAGAAAAGATTATCCTTCTTTAAATGTAATCGCAACTTCAACTGCTTTCCAACAAGATCATAATGGTTATACTCACCAAGATCCTGGATTACTAGGACATTTAGCTGATAAAAGACCAGAATTAATTAGAGAATATTTACCAGCTGATACCAACTCATTATTAGCCGTTATGGAAAAATCATTAATGGAAAGAAATGTAATTAACTTGATTGTAGCTTCAAAACAACCAAGAGAACAATTCTACACTATTGATGAAGCAAGAGAAATGGTTGAAAAAGGATATAAAGTTATCGATTGAGCTTCAAACGTTAATATTAACGAAGAGCCAGATGTTGTTTTTGTTGCTTCTGGAGTTGAGCCAAACTTAGAAACTTTAGCTGCGATTTCAATTATGCATAAAGAATATCCTCATTTAAAAATTAGATTTGTTAACGTAGTAGATCTTTTAAAACTAAGATCACCAAAATTAGATCCACGTGGTATTAGTGATGAAGAATTCGATAAGGTATTTACCAAAGATAAACCAGTTGTTTTTGCCTTCCATGGTTTCGAAGGATTAATAAGAGATATTTTCTTTGATAGACATAACCATAATTTAATTACTCACGGATACCGTGAAAATGGTGATATTACTACCAGCTTCGATATCCGTCAATTAAGCCATATGGACAGATTCCATATTGCCAAAGATGCAGCTTATGCTGTATATAACAATGATGCTAAACCATTTATGGCTAAAATGGATCAAAAACTAGCAGATCATACAGCTTACATTCAAGAATATGGCTACGATATGCCTGAAATTGTTGAATGAAAATGAGAAAATATTAACAAATAATTATTAACAAAATAAGAGGGATTTTAATCTCTTTTATTTTTATTAAAAAAATATGTTTCATGGTACAATTAAACAAGTTAATTAACATAAAAGCGTAGATAGGAGCAAATTATGAAAAAAGATATTCATCCAAAATACAACCAAATTAAAGCAACTTGCTCATCTTGCAATGCTGAATTTACATTTGGTTCTACTGCTGAAAAAGTAAATTTAGATGTTTGTTCTAGTTGTCACGCATACTACACCGGTAACCGTACAGATGTTAAAGCACGTGGACGTGTAGAAAGATTCAACAAGATTCTAGAAAAATCTAAAAAATAGACTAATTAGCAATAAATCGGGTTAACCCCGATTTTTTTATTATTTTATTAAGTTATATAATGAAATCCATAAGCCACATTAGTATCGCCATTATCTCATTTAGCTTGAAAATCTTTTGTTTTAATTTCCCCTGTCGAAGCACTTGCTGCTTTAACAATTCCAACTATGCCGCTTATGGCGTTTATTGCTACGGGAACTATTGCTAATATAGTAGATAAAATAGCACTAATCGCAAAGCCACCACAAATATCTTTGGTTTTATCTTCTGACATTTTTGTAAAACCTGTCATATTACCTCCCTTATGTTTTAAGAATAAATCAAAGAATTTAAAAAAATATAGTTTTTAATAAAAAAGTAAGAAAAAAATAGCTCATTAACGAGCTATTTTGATTATTAAAATGAATGATTGGGATCTTGTGGTAAATCATTTGTTTTTGAACTATCAAAAGCAACTCCTTGCTCTTTTAATTCAACTGCTTCTGCTTTTGAATTTTTATTCTTTTTATTTTTTAATCATAAAACTAGCATTGTAATTAAAACTGTTAGTCCACAAGCACCGGCTCCGCCTGCTAGTCAAACATCTGCAAAATTAAAGGTTCCATAAGGAGCTCAAGGCAGATAAATTATATCTCTCACTGGCCCATATGCCATACGATCATACATATTGCCAAATGCTCCTGCTGCTACAATTGCTAAAAAGACAACAACACCGCGATAAGCTTTATCTTTTAAATAAAAAGAAAAGAAAATTCCTGCCAAAATAATTACAAAACTAATAATATGCAATAAAGTTAAACTTTTAATTCAACCAACCGTTGTACCATCATGAGCAACTGATTTTCAAATGACAAAATTACATCATGTTGCAGTTGGTTTAGAAATTCCTTCCACGTATGGTGGAGTTTCACCTTCTCACTTAAAAATATATAATTTAGTTAAAAGGTCAATTAAAGTAAAACTAATAAAAATCGCAAAAAAGATCGCTAAATTGATAACTACATTTTTCCAGTAAAGTCCTCATCATTTTTTATTAAATAACTTAACTTTATTTTCCTTTTCCATTAACTACCTCATCACATCTTGAACAAATTGATTCCGATAGATTAAAATCATTAATTTCAAAATGGTTTCAGCATCTTTCACATTTAAAGCTTTCTTTTTTCTCAATTTTATTTTCAGAGCCGAATTCTACTTTAGCTACCATTAATAATTTAGTTAAAGGTAATGATTTAATAAATTCGTCGTCGCTATTAATAGTTACAAAAGCTTCATTTTGTCTTTTAATTTCTTGTTGTTTAATTTTATCTTCAATTAGACGATAAACTTCATCTTTAAGATTGAAAAATGAAGTTCATTTTTCTTCTAATATTAAGCTTTCTTGTTTATGGGTTAAGAAGTTTAATTTATGAACTGAACTTTCCTTAATAGGGTTATTGTAGTGTTCATAAATATCTTCCGCAGTAACCGGCATAATAGGTGCTAATGCTTTTACTAATACTAATAAAAGCTTGTTAAACACAAATTGAACTTGTCTTCTTTCTTTATCATCAATTTTATTTAAATAAAGAATATCTTTGGAAATAGAAATGTAATAACTTGAAAAATCGATAATAAAGTTATTAATATCTTTAATTACGTTAACAAAACGATATTGTTCGTAATTATTTAACAATTTATTTTCTAAGTTATCAATTCTTTCATTCATTAAAGCATGAATTGAATCTAAATCGTATTCTTTAAAATCAAAATCACTTAAAGCACCTAAAATAAATTTAATTGTATTTCTAACTTTCCGATAAATTTCCACATTTTGACTTAATATCTTATCATCAATAGTTACGTCAGCACTATATTCTGAATTTGCAGCTCATAGTCTTAAAATATCAGCTCCGTATTTATTAACAACGTCTAATGGATCTACAACGTTGCCTTTTGATTTAGACATTTTATTGCCTTTACCATCTAATACAAAACCGTGTGATAATAAAGCTTTAAATGGGCTGTTATTTCTTCAAGCCACTGAATTAATTAAAGAAGAATTAAATCATCCTCTGTATTGATCTGAACCTTCAAGATATAAATCAAAAGGAGCTTCGATATTACCTGGTGTAACAGAAATAGAAGTAGATCCAGAATCGAATCAAACGTCCATAATATCAGTTTCTTTAGTAAAACCTAAACCACGGTATTTTTCTGGTAATAATTCATCGACAGTTTTTTCATATCAAATATCGCTGCCATATTGTTCTACTAAATTAATTACATAATCGAAAATTTCATTATCGATAACTGGTTGTTTGTCTTTATCATAAAAAATAATAATTGGAACACCTCAGGTTCTTTGACGTGAAATACATCATGATTCACGATTTTCTAACATTAAACTTAAACGTTTTTTAGATCAATCATTATAAGTTTTAACCTTAGCTAAAGCGCCTTGAATATCTTCTTTAATTGAACTTAAAGAAACAAATCATTGAGGAGTGGCACGATACATAATTGGTAAGTGTGTTCTTCAATCATGTGGATATGAGTGTTTAATCTTTTTAAAAGCAACTAGTAAGTTATTTTCTTCTAAAAATTTACCAACTAATGGGTTTGCATCATCGTAAAATACGCCGGCAAATTGTAGACCTTTTTCATTTAAAGTCCCATCGTCTTCAACGTGCATGATTTTTTCAAGATTATATTTATTACCAATTAAAAAGTCATCTTCCCCAAATAAGGGTGCCATATGAACTAAACCGGTTCCACCTTCAAGGGTAACATGGTGTCCTTCGACAATTGGACAAATTAATTTATTAATTGGACCTTTGTATTTAACATTTAAAAGTTCTTTACCTTTAAATTCTTTTATAATTTCAAAATCATTTTCTCATTTAGCAACTTCAGCAACTTTTTCTAATAGTTCTTTTGCTAAAACGTAATTTTTATCATTTCTTTTAACTAAAACGTAATCAAAATCTTTGTTTATTGCTACACCTGAATTAGCAATTAAAGTTCAAGGAGTTGTGGTTCATATAACGATATAATCACCTTTATTTACATACTCATTGCCTTCAATAACTGGAAAAGCTACATATAAAGATGGTGAAATATGATCAGCATATTCAACTTCGGCTTCGGCTAAGGCAGATTGAGAAGAAGGAGATCAATAAATAGGTTTTAAATCTTTATATATTAATCCATCATTAACCATTTTTTGAAATAGTCTTAATTGTTTAGCTTCAACTTTTTTATCTAAGGTAACATATATATCTTTTAAATCAGATAATAAACTTAACTTTTTAAATTGTTCTTTTTGTTTTTCTACTTGACTTAAAGCATATTCAGCACATTTTTTTCTTAAATTAACTACAGAAAAATCTTTAGCTGTCATTTTTGCTTCCGATAACATTTTATGTTCGATTGGCAAACCATGAGTATCTCAACCCGCAACATAAGGGGCATAAAATCCTTGCATAGTTCTAAAACGAACAATAATATCTTTTAAAATTTTATTTAAAGCGTGGCCAACGTGAATATTACCATTTGCATATGGTGGACCATCATGTAAAACGAAACTGTTATTGTTTAAATTACGATCTAAAAGTTGACGATATAATTTATCTTCCTCTCATTTAGCAATATATTTTGCCTCTTTTTCACCTAAATTAGCTTTCATAGAAAATTCAGTTTGAGGCATTAATAAAGTTTGTTTGTAATCTTTTTTTTCTTCCATAATTACTCCTAATAATAAACAAAGATTATTTTATTTATAAAATAATATACAAAAATTTTACTATATTTAGTCTTCTTATGTAAAAAACTAAATACACCGCGGTATTTAGTTTAAATTTTTATTTAACAATAAAGTTTAAGATTTTGCCTTCTTTATAAATTATCTTGACAACTTGTGTGCCTTCTAATCATTTAGCAACACTTGGAATAGCCTTAGCTCTTGCAAATAATTCTTCATTATCTTCATTTGGTAAGATTTCAATTTGTCCTCTTACTTTTCCATTAATTTGAACGCCAATTCGTGGATTTTCATTAATTATTTTATCTACTTCGGCAAAAGGTCAACTGTGTTGTTCTACTGGTTTTTCACCTATTTTTTCCATTAATTCTTCGGCTATATGTGGAGCAAAAGGTGAAAGTAAAATTAAAAAGTTTTTAATAACAAAAGTTGAAGGTATTTCTTCTAACGAAGAAAGATAATTAATGAAAACCATCATTTTACTAATAGCAATATTAAACTTGGTTTTTTCGATATTTTCTGAAACTTCTAGAATTAGTTTATTAATATTAGAATCTAATTCTGCGTTTTTAGTTGAAAGTTTAACATTTTGTAATAATCTTTCGATTGTGTTATAAATCTTGTCTAATCATTTTCTAATTCCGTTTAGTGAATCGACGTTTCAAGCTTTAGCATCGGTTAAAGGACCCATAAACATTTCATAAACTCTTAAGGCGTCGGCTCCATGGCTTTCTACTAAATCATCAGGGTTAATAACATTACCTAATGATTTAGACATTTTTTGTCCATCGGTACCTAAAATCAATCCTTGATTAATAAGTTGGGCAAATGGTTCTTTTGTATTTACAACACCTAAATCGTATAAAAATCTATGTCAAAAACGAGCATATAATAAGTGTAAAACAGCGTGTTCTTGACCACCAATATAAAGATCAACTGGTAATCAATTTTCAAAACGTTTTTTAGCTTCTTCACTGTTTAATGGAGTATAGCTTCCATCTGGATTTTTTAAAACGTAAGCTAAGTAATATCAACTTGAACCAGCTCATTGTGGCATAACATTAGTATCATGACGATATTTTTTACCGTCAATCACTACGTTCATTCATGATTGGACATTAGCAAGTGGACCTTCGGTGCTACCTGAAGGTTTAATATTATCGATCTCAGGTAATTTAACTAGTTCTTTAACTAAATAGATATTATCTTCTTCATCAAATAAAACAGGAAACGGTTCTCCTCAATATCTTTGTCTTGAAAAAATTCAATCTCTTAATTTATAACCTACTTGTTTTTTAACTTCATTAGTTTTAGCTAATTCTTCATAAATTATTTCCTTAGCTTCATCGATTAATTTACCGTCTGCTAAACCAGAATTAATATGCTTCCCATTATTTAAAAATGGCAATTCATCATCTTTGGCTTCAATAACTTTTAATAAAGGTAAATTATATTTAGTTGCAAATTGATAATCTCTTTCATCGTGAGCCGGAACCATCATTACTGCTCCGGTACCGTAAGACATTAAAACGTAATCAGCTACTCAAATAGGTACTAATTTTTTAGTTAATGGATGAACAACGTATGTTCCAATAAATTCACCAGTTTTATCTTTGGCTAATTGTACTCTTTCAAATTCATTTTTAGCTTTAGTTTTTTCTACATAAGCTTTAACTTTTTCTTTATATTCAGAAGTAGTTAATTTCATTAATAAAGGATGTTCTGGCGAAATAACAACTGCGGCGACACCATATAAGGTATCTAATCTAGTAGTAAATGTTTCTAATGAAAAATTACGATTATTAACTTTTCAAGTAACTTGATGTCCTTCACTTCTACCAATTCAGTTTCTTTGTAAAAGTTTTAAACTTTCTGGTCAATTAAGTTCATCTAAACCTTCTAAAAGTTTGTCAGCATAAGCAGTAATTTTTAAAACTCATTGTTTCATTGGTTTTTTAATTACTGGGAAAAATCCTCTTTCACTAACTCTAACCCCGTCAACAACTAAAATTTCTTCGTTGGCTAAAACAGTTCCTAACCCTTCACATCAATTAACATCAATTTCTTCGATAGAAGCTAACCCTTGTTTATACATTTCCTTAAAAATTCATTGAGTTCATTTATAAAACTTAGGATCAGTAGTATCCACTTCTTTATCGTAGTCATATGAAAAACCTAATGATTTAAGTTGTCTTCTAAAATTATTGATATTTTTAATAGTAAATGGAGCAGGATGATTCCCCGTTTTAATTGCATATTGTTCAGCAGGAAGACCAAAAGCATCTCATCCAATAGGGTGAAGTACGTCGTAACCATTCAAACGTTTATAACGACTTAAAATATCAGTGGCTGTATATCCTTCAAGATGTCCAACATGTAAACCTGATCCAGAAGGATAAGGAAACATATCTAAGATATATGCTTTTTTATTATGATTTTCAGTTGTTTTAAAAGTTTTGTTAGTTTCTCAATAATTTTGTCATTTTTTTTCTATTTCACGATGATTATACATAAATACAATTTTACATCAAAGCATCTTTTTAAAAAGAAAAATAAAAGTAGCATTACGCTACTTTTAAAACACTTTCGTGATATGGCTGCCCTTGTTAGATTCGAACTAACGCATGGCGGTACCAAAAACCGCTGCCTTTCCGCTTGGCTAAAGGGCAATTTATGGTGGAGGGGGAGGGATTCGAACCCCCGAACCGTGAGGAAGTGGGTTACAGCCACCCGCGTTTGGCCGCTTCGCTACCCCTCCGTGCTAATTGCATTTAATATTATATAGTATTTTTTAAAAAGCTTAAATAAAAATTTTTACTATTTTTGCAATAAAAAACGCAGACCTTGATCTACGTTTCAATTATTAAATAAATATTAGTTATTAAGCATCTTCATCGAATGAAGAGTGATATAGTTTTTCGTAAAAACCGCCTTGTTTTAATAATTCTTTGTGGTTTCCTCTTTCAATGATTTGTCCATCTTTAATTACTAAAATTTGATCGGCATTAATAATAGTTGAAAGACGATGAGCTATAACAAATGAAGTTTTACCTTTCATTAATTCTTGCATTGCTTTTTGAATATTTTTTTCGGTTCTAGTATCGACGTTTGAAGTTGCTTCGTCCATAATTAAAATATTTTTATTAGCAATAATTGCTCTGGTAATAGCTAATAGCTGTCTTTCACCTTGTGAAAAGTTTGATCCACCTTCTTCAACAACTGTATCATAACCATTTTCTAGTTGTTGAATAAAGTCATCAGCAGTCGAAATTCTTGCAGCCGCTTTAATTTCTTCATCGCTAGCCTCAAGATTTGCATATCTTAAATTTTCTAAAATAGTTGTTTTAAATAAGAACGTATCTTGTAAGACAATTGCCATTTGATTTCTTCAACTATGTTCGTTAACGTCAGTTGATAAATGACCATCAATAGTAATTCTTCCGCCGTTTGGTGCATAAAATTTAGATAATAAGTTAATAATAGTTGTTTTACCCGCTCCAGTAGGTCCTACAATTGCGAATAATTGACCTCTTTTAGCTTTAAATGAAGCATCTTTTAATTGTAGTTTAGGACTGTTTTTAACATATGAAAAACTTACATCCTTAAATTCAACATCACCCTTAACACTACTAATTTCACTCAATTTAGATTCATCAATTTCTGGTTTTAAATTAATAATTTGTAATACCCGTGCAGATGAAACAGTTGACATTTGGATAGAAGCAATATTTTCAAAGCTTCTTCCAATTTGGTTTGCCATTAATCTAATGTATAAAACAAATGACATAATAGCACCTGGTTCTAAAGCATGACCTGAGCCCGAACTAATTCCTGATAAAGCAAAAGCTGAACCAATACCTACTGCAATAAGCTGTAAAATGTTAGTTATAACATTACTGTAAGGTCAAATAATACCTGAATAAATACTTGCTTTGTATGAAGATTTATATAATTTATTATTTTTAATTGCAAACTCTTTATTAATTGCTTCATTTTGATAGAAAGAATTAATAGTATGGTGAGCCGCTAAATGTTCTTCAACATAACCGTTAAGAGTCGCTACTCTTTTTTGTGATTTAGCATATTGTGGCATTGCTTTTTTGATTAAAACAAAAGCTACAATTAAAAATATTGCAAAAATAGGAACAACAATTAGGGTTAAATAAACTGAATAATAAAACATGAAACCAATTGAAGTTAAAACGGTAAAAATGGTTGATAGAATAGCATTAAATGCTCCTGAAAGACCATTGGAGATGTTGTCAATATCGTTTGATAAAATTGACATTAATTCTCCGTTATTAACAGCATCGAAAAATGAGATTGGCATTTTCATAATAGCTTTATAAGCATCGTTTCTCATTATCGTCGCCGTTAAAATACCAGCTTTAATCGATAATTCATTAGAAATTCAACTAAATAATTGTTGTACTAAATATAAGCCTATTAAAGCTAAAACATTTAGTAAAAATGAAGTAGCATTTTTATCATAATCAACAACCATGACTTGGTAATTATTTAAGAATTGGTCAGTAATATGACCCATTAGAAAAATACCCGCAGTTGTTAATAAAGAAGAAATTAAAGTTGTAAAAATAATTCAAAATAACATGCCACGACGATAGTTTAAATATTTAATTAGTTTCTTTAAACTTTCCCTTTTGATGGCTTTTGACTTAGCATAATATTCTTTTTTCTCTTGCTTAGTCATTCTTTTTAAACTTTTTTCACTTTTTAAGGGGTCTAAGTTATACATCTTCACCTCCTAATTGTGATAAAGCAATTTCACGATAAACATTATTGGTTTTTAAAAGCTCTTCATGCTTACCTTGACCGATAATTTTTCCGTGTTCTAATACTAAAATATTATCAGCATCAATAATTGATGATATTTTTTGAGCAATAATAACAGTAGTAATTTTTTCTTTTTTAAATTCTTCACGAATGTTTTTTCTAACTTGAGCTTCGGTTTTAGCATCCAAAGCAGAAGTCGAGTCATCTAAAATTAAAATTTTAGGACGTTTAATAATTCCTTGAGCGATTGCTAATCTTTGTTTTTGACCACCAGAAAGATTAGCTCCTTTTTGTACTACTTCGTGATCGAATTTTTTCTCAAATCTATTAATGTATTCAAAAGCACAAGCATTTTTAGCCGCATTTTCCATCATTCCCAAATCAGCATCGGGATTAGCTAAATTTAAGTTTGAAGCTATAGTACCAGATAAAATCAATGGAGTTTGATAAACATGAGACACATTTTTTCTTAATGAATAAGTATCGATAGTTTTAATATCATTTCCGTCGATTTTAACAGTTCCATAAATAGTTTGAAAATCAAGATTCATTAATTTAGCAATCGTACTTTTACCTGAACCAGTTGGTCCGATAATACCTAATACTTCACCAGGTTTAACACTAAATGTTACATCTTCTAAAACATTTTTTTCTGAATGATCGTAGTATCTGAATGAAACATGGTCAAATTCAATTAAACCGTCAGTCACCTTGTTATCTGAAACCACATGAGCGATATCAGGAGTAGTATTCATAATATCCATAATTCTTTTTGAAGAAACTCTTGCTCTAAACATGTTAAAAATAACAAACGAAGACATAACAACACCAATAGTAATAAACATTACGTAGTTAACAAAAGTAGTTGCATTAGCAATAACTTTTGAAAAAGTAATTGGGTCTTTAGCAGTTAAGTGAGCATTTTTGCCAACAACAAATAAAATAAATGCAACAGCTAAGTTAGCAAATAAGTTAATAAAGTTAAATGTTGAGTTAAATGAAGATCAAGATTTTTTAGATACTTGTTTTCAAGATAAATTGGCTTTTTCAAATTTAGTATTTTGTAAATGTTCTAGGTTATAAGATTTAATAACCTTAGCCCCTAAAATACTTTCTTGTGATTCGTTATTAATATCATCGTAATTTTTTTGTTCTTTTTTAAATAGTGGAGCAATTACTGCACCAGAAATAATCATAGTTAGTCCTAAAACCGGAATCATAACTCCAAAAACGATTGATAAGTTTAGATCAGTTAATAAACCAAAAACTAATCCAAAAATAAGATTACATGGTCCAATAATCATAGTTCTTAAAAATGACATTAACCCAATTTGAATTCTATTAATATCAATAGTAAATCTAGTAAGAATTTTAGCATGACTAAATGTTTCAATATCTTTTTCAGATAATCTGCCTAAATGCTCTCATAGTTTTTGTCTAATATCTCTAGCACCTGCGTTTGAAATATAAGAAGCAGCAACTGAGGCTAATAAAGAACTTATTGTTCCTATTACTAGAAAAATCACAAATCAAATCGATAGACTTTTTGTTGCTTCATCAAGATTTGCAAACGTAAATTTGATTTTTAAAATTTCAACTTCAACAGGAATTGCTGGTGTGCCGGCTGGTATTTGTGTTTTAGCTGCGATAAAACCAACAATATTACCAATTAAAATTGGAATTACTAAAAATGCTGCTACTTGTACTAATGTTAGAAAAACAGTGATAGCTGAATATCATTTATATTTAGCACTAAGTAATTTATAAAGTTTTAGCACTAGCCCTCCTTTCAATTTTTAAAATATATTTTTTTATATTAAAATTTTTTATTCAAAGAATTTTTTAGCTTCTTTGGCAATATGCATTTCTTCTTCTGCTCTAACTACATAAATAGGTAGCTGACTTTCAGGAGTAGAAATTAATTTATAATCACCGTATTTACGGTTCTTGTTAGCTTCTTCGTTAACAGTTAAATGAATTAAATGAATTCTTTTAATTACTTCAGCACGAACGTAATCATCATTTTCACCAACACCGGCGGTGAAAATGATACCGTCAATTGGTCCTTCGATTCTATTTAAATATTTAATTAAATAGTCAGCAATTTTTTGTGAATAAAGTTCAATCGCAAATTGAGCTTGTTCATCATTTCCTCTAACGCCGTGAATATCTCTGATGTCAGAAGAAACTTTACTTACTCCAAGCATTCCTGATTCTTCATTTAGAAGTTTCATAACTTGGTCAATATTCATATTTTTTTCTTTCATAATGTAATGAATGATTGAGGGATCAATATCTCCTGAACGAGTTCCCATCATAATACCTGCTAGTGGAGTAAATCCCATAGAAGTATCAATTGATTTACCATCTTGAATAGCACATAAACTTGCTCCATTACCAATATGTAAGCTAACTACATTAACATTTTTTTTGTTAAAAATTTCTTCACATTTTAAAGCGATGTAGTGGTGGTTTAAACCATGAAAACCGTATTTTCTAATACCTAATTCTTCTGCTACCTTAGCATTAATTGGATAGGTATAAGCGATTTTAGGTAAGGTTTGGTGGAATGAAGTATCAAAGTGCATACTCATTTTAGCGTGTGGTAATAATTCTTTAAAAGCTTTAATTGCTTCTAAGGCACCAGGGTTATGAACTGGAGCTAAATCTAAAGAATTTTCTAAATATTTAATGGTTTGATCATTAACTTCGCTAGTTTTTTGTAAATTAGGACCACCGTTAACAATCCTAAAAGCAACTTGACTGATGTCGTCAAAGTTTTCAATAATTCCTCTTTCTTGTCAAAGAGCAACTAATTTTTTAACAGTTTCTAAAAAAGTTGGAAGTTGGGTATTAATATCTTCTTTAAGATCTTTAAAAGATAAAGATAAAATTCCTTCTGCCATCTTAATTCTTTGGGCAACACCCTTGGCTTCAACTTCTAATTTGTCATTAAATAAATTTCATTTAATAGAACTTGAGCCAGCATTAATAACTAATATTTTTGACATAATTTTCCTTTCACTTATATATGTATAAATTATTAGTTTATATTATATTAATTTTTATTTTTTGTCTTCAAAAAAGTCAAGTTTCTGCCATTTTTAAACTTTATTTTTGCATAAAAGTCTGCTATGATAAACCATGGTTTAAAATATAATGTGCTAAAATATAAATAATATTTTAAGAATATAAAAAAGGAGGTGGAAATGGCAAAAAAACAAAAAGATCAAAAAGTTATAGTTGATCTTAAAAATCAAAAAAATTCCAAATTAGAACAAAAAAAATTAGCTATTAAAAATCGGCTAATTGAGGCTTCTAATAGCAATGTTGAAGACTTATTAAAAAAATATAATTCAACTTCTAAGGGAATTTCAGAAGAAGATATTATTGAAGAAAATCGTGATGAATACGGGGTTAACAAAATTTCTAAAAAAGGTTCAGATAATGTTTTAAAAAGATTATTTAGATCATTTTTTAACTTGTTTAACATCATTTTATTTATTTTAGCGATGATATCAATGGTGGTTGATGTTATTGTTCCTTATTTAGAACTAAAAAAAGATCCAAACGCCGATACAAGTATTAACTGAATTACTATGACCGTTATTTTAATTATGGTAATTTTAAGTAGTATTATTCACTTTATACAAGAGCAAAAAAGTGCTTCGTCAGCTAATAAGCTGATTGAAATTATTGAAACGACTTGTTTGGTCGAAAGAAACGGAATTTTAAAAGAAATTCCTATGGATGAAATAGTTGTTGGTGATATCGTCCATCTAGCTGCCGGAGATATTATTCCTGGTGATGTTAGAATTATTAACGCCAAAGACTTATTCGTTTCACAATCTTCTCTAACTGGGGAAAGTGATGCAATCGAAAAATATGGAATTATCGATACAAGCAAAGTTTATGACGCAGTAACCGATCGTCCCAACTTAGCTTTTATGGGCTCAAATATTATTTCAGGATCAGCAAAAGCGATTGTAGTAGTAACTGGAAACGATACATATATCGGACAAGTTGCCGCTAAGGTTAACGAAAAACAAGTTCCAACTAGTTTTGAAAAAGGTATTAAGAAAATTTCAGTAATGTTAACCATTATTATGGCATGTATTATTCCTGTTGTTTTCTTAATTGTTGGTTTAAGAAATCAAGGTTTACAAGGTTCAAAAGCTTGAATTAATGCTTTAATGTTTGGTATTTCTATTGCTGTAGGTTTAACCCCAGAAATGTTGCCGATGATTGTAACTGCTTGTTTATCAAAAGGAGCAATTGCAATGGGTAAAGCTAAAACAATTGTTAAAAGCTTAAACTCAATTCAAAACTTTGGAGCAATGGATATTTTATGTACTGATAAAACTGGAACGATTACTCAAGATGAAGTTATTTTAGAAAGACATCTTGATGTAAACGGTAAAGAAGATAGCCACGTTTTAAAATATGCTTTTTTAAATTCATATTATCAAACAGGTTTAAAAAACTTATTAGATAAGTCTATTATTAAAAAGACCTTAGATTTAGCTGATAACGAAAAAATGCTAGATAATCTAGAATTACACTACGAAAAAATCGACGAAATTCCGTTTGATTTTCATAGAAAAAGAATGTCTGTTTTAGTTAAATATCTAAAAAGCGAAAACCAAAAGGTTACTTTAATTACTAAAGGGGCTGTCGAAGAAATTATTAGTGTTTGTTCTAAGATTTATTTAGATGGTAAAGTAGTTAAATTAGATAAAAAAATTATTAAAAAAGTTTTAAGAAAAGTTGAAGAATACAGTGAAGAAGGAATGAGAGTTATTGCCATTGCTTCTAAAAAATCAAATATTGAAGCAGTCGGAAAACTTTCTGTTGCCGATGAAAAAGATATGACTTTAATCGGCTATTTAACTTTTCTAGATCCACCAAAAGATTCTGCTGAAGTTGCTATTCAAAAACTTCACAACCTTGGAGTAGAAGTTAAGATTTTAACAGGAGATAACCCATTGGTAACCAAAGCGGTTTGTTCAAAAGTAGGTATTCCATATGAAAAAATCCTTTTAGGAAAAGATATTATGGAAATGACTGACACCGAACTTGGTTTTGCGGTCGAAAAAACACAAATTTTTGCAAAATTAAGTCCGGATCAAAAAGCTCGTATTATTGAAATATTACGTAAAAACGGGCACGTTGTTGGTTATATGGGAGATGGTATTAACGACGCTCCTGCTATGAAAGTTGCTGACGTTTCTATTTCGGTTGATACAGCCGTCGATATAGCCAAAGAATCAGCAAATATCATTTTATTAGAAAAAGATTTAAACGTTTTGGCTACCGGAATTGTTGAAGGTAGAAAAACACACGCCAATATTAATAAATACATTAAAATGACCGTTTCTTCAAACTTTGGAAATATCTTTAGTGTACTAATAGCCGCTATTATGCTGCCATTTATTCCGATGGCTCCGGTACAAATCATTTTCCTAAACTTAGTTTATGACTTTTGTTGTGGTACTTTACCATGGGATAATGTTGATAAAGACTTTATTCAAAAGCCGCGGAATTGGGAACATAAATCGATTTGAAGGTTTATGTTATGATTTGGACCAGCTAGTTCGATAGTTGACGTCATGACCTTTTTAATTCTTTACTTTGTATTAATCCCAAGTATTAAATATAACGGAACAGAAAAATTTGGATTATACTCACACGATTTTAGCAACGATAAAAAAGAAGCTTTCCAAGAATTATTCTGAACCGGATGACTAATTTCTTCAATGTGAACTCAAACATTGGTAATTCACTTTTTAAGAACTAATAAATTACCTATTATTAAATCAAGTGCTTCAACCCCTGTTATTATTATGACTTTATTAGGTGTTGGAATTATGACAGCTGCACCTTATATCCCTGGTTTAAATTCAGGATTAAGAATTAGACCTCTACCTCCAATTTTCTATGCTTGATTATTATTAATAATTACTACATATATTAGTTTAGTAGGTATTACAAAGGTAATTTATAAGAAGTTATATCGTTCATTTTTATAATCAAAATTAACTAGGTTTAAATTACCTAGTTTTTTGTTAAAAATTTTTTTATTTTTTTATTAAAGCCAAAAAATATAGTGTATACTTATAACCGTAGCAACCATAACACGGGGGTTCCACCTGAACCCATTCCGAACTCAGCAGTTAAGCCCCGTAGTGCCGACGATACCAGAAGGGAAAATAGGTCGTTGCTTTTTTTATTTATTTTTTTAGCTATAATTAATAATTACAAATAAATATTAAGGTATATAAAATGGAAAAATCTTTTGCTCGTGATATTAAAAATGAAATATTACTACATAAGTTAAGTAAAAACCAAAAACTTAATTTATGTAGTGGTATTTTAGCAACTGCTAAAATAACTAACCAAAAAGCAAAATTAATTGTTAATAACAACGAAATTTTTAGTTTTATTAGTAAATTATTTTTTGAATTAAAAGTTTATTACATTAACGAACGCAAAAACAGTTTTTCTATCGACTTAACTACTTTTAAAAATAATACACTTAAAAAAGAACGCGATTATTTTGCTGGGATTTTTTTAACTTCTGGTTCGATTTCTGATTTAGATAGTAATACAAACCATTTAGAAATTAAATTTTATAATCATGATTATGCTTTAGAAGTAGTTAATATTCTTAATAATTACGGCTTAGATTTTAAAATTTTAAAAAGAAATAATCGTTATTTAGTTTATTGCAAAAAAGTTGAAAATATTTGCGATTTTTTAAAAGCAATCGAAACAATTGATAGTTATTATCGTTTAGAGGAAACTAAAATCGAAAGAGACTATTATAATAACATCAATCGGATTACTAACTTCGATATTTATAACCAAGAAAGAATAGCCAAAGCTAACGTTGCTTTTTTAGATAATCTAAAATTTATTAAAGAAAATCATTTAGAAGATAAATTTACTGATGAAGAATTAAAGTTTTTTAATTTAAAAGAACAAAATCTAGATACTTCATTAAGTGATTTAGCAAATATGCTAAAAAATATTGGAATTGTACGTTCAAAATCTGCTTTAAATCATTCTTTAATAAAATTAAAAAAAATTGTGAATAAGTTTAAAAATTAGTGTATACTTATAACCGTAGCAACCATAACACGGGGGTTCCACCTGAACCCATTCCGAACTCAGCAGTTAAGCCCCGTAGTGCCGACGATACCAGAAGGGAAAATAGGTCGTTGCTTTTTTTATTTATTTTTTTAAAAACTATAATAAAAACAAAGCCAGTTAGATTATTTTTCTAGCTGGCTTTGTTTTTATATTATTAAATTTAGACCAAAAAAGAGTTAAAAAAAATGGGGCGTTCGAAGGGGATCGAACCCTCGAATGTCGGAGCCACAACCCGATGCGTTAGCCACTTCGCCACGAACGCCATTTATTTAGCGTTATTATTTTAGCATAAAATTTGATAAAATAATATAAATAATTATTAGCATTTATATTTAAATTAGAAAGACAAATATGAGCAAAAAAAATAAAAATGAATTCGAAGAAGCAGCCGAACAAGAATTATCAACAGCAGAAGTTTTTAAAAATAAAAATTTTGGTAAAACTTGACCTAAAAAAAGAATTATTAAGGCTGCTGTATTTGGTACTTTAGCTTTCGCCGGAGTAACAACTGTTATTGTTTTATCGATAACTTTAAAAAATAAAACTTATGATTTAAAAATTTATCGTGATGGTACTAAACTTTCCTTAGCCGCGGCTTCTACATATAATGAAGAAACAAAAAGATATGCTAGTTTAGACGATTTAATTAGTTGACAAGATAATGAAGCTATTTTTCAGGGTGATCCCAAGGAATTAATGCTAGAGCTAATAAAAGACAGAACTCCTAATAATAAGTTTTTAAGTGGGTTTAATTTTAAAATAGAAGCTGAAAATTACAACTATACTTTAGAAAACTTTATGTTTGATGCTTTTGATAAACATGTTTTACATTTTGATATCATGGCAGAAAATAAAAATAATTTATTTGATTTATACGCGATTCGTAATTTTAGAATTAAAACTAGCAAACCTTATGAAATAACTGGTGATAACATTAAAGGTTATAATGAATATAATCAAAGTGAGAAAAAAGCAACTGGTAATTGAGAATTATTTTTAACTACTAATTCAAATAGTCATGAGCGTCAATTAAATGATATAAATGAAATTGTAAAAAGAGTAAACGAGGCAAGTTTACCTAAATATGATTACATAGATAAAAGTTTATTATTAATAATGCCTTTATTAAAAGATCAAAAAGTTTTTAATTTGTTTGCTAGAACACAAGCTATGCCATTATTTGTCCCTTTTAATTTAATGTACGATAATCAAAATAATCAAATTGAAATAAAAGAAAATCAAACTTTTGAATGAAAAGAAAACTTTGTAAAATATGACAGTTTATCATTTAAAGCTCAGTTTTTTACATTAGGAACCGATAAAATAAGTTATGATGACTATAAATATACTTATGGAGTTTATATTCCAGTAGAAGAAATTTATGACTATAATTTACCAATTAACATTACTGTTAGATCAATTTTAGATTAATAAAAGGAATTAAAATGAAATTAAAATTAACTAAAATGATTACTTCTGCTTCAATAGCTGCAGCTGTTATAGCAACTCCGGTTATAACTGTTTCTTGTCAAAAAGAATTAGAACAAGGGCAACTACCTATTCCCCAAGAAAATAAAGCCAGTTATGAAATAATATTTAATGCTTTTGATAAATTAAATAAAAACGATTTAGCTGAAAATTTATTACCTAAAAATGCTACTGATGTTTCTTTAAAAGAATTTTATTATGATAATTGAACTGTTTATCAATATGGACCCGACGACGCTGATCGCTTTAAGAAAAATGAAAAAAATTGATTAGATATTTTTAATAAACAGGGACCTTTTTGAAAAACATTAACAAAAAATAATTTAGAAAAGTTTTTTGCAGATAATCTAAAAATAATTTATCAAACTCATTACAATAGCGATTTAGATCGTGCTTATTTTATTATGTCATTAGTGCCTAATGAAGTTTATCAAAAAGCTTTAAATACTGACAATTTAGAAGAACTAAAAACTTTTGAATATTATAAAAACAATGCTGTAACTCTTTATTGAGATGACTTCAAAATAGATGAACCTAAAAAAGATGATACCAAAAACGACTTATGAAGAAAAATTGGTTATGGTGTTATGGGCGGAGCAGTTTTATTTATCGTTTTATTTATTTTAATTTCTATTGCTGTTAAAAAGAAAAAAGACAAGAAATTAGGTAGAAAATAACATGAAAATAAGTTATTGAGGTTTTGCAACGTTGGCTTTGCCTTTATTTACCATAGCTTGTCAAGAAGAAGTAAAAAAAGAAATAACTTGATTAGTGCCTTACGAGAAGAATCGTAATGAATTTTTAATTTATAACCATTTAGCTAATGAATATAATCAAAATAATAAAAATCAATTCAAAGTTAATGTCATACCAGCAAATAACCGCAGTATGTTATATAACCAAATTAGTCTTGGTTTATCTTCAAAAGATAAAGAATTACCCAATTTATTGTTATATTATCCTAGTTTAGTTAAACAAATTTATAAATACGATCAGATATTAAAACTAGATAAAAGTATTATTAAAGAAGCAAGTATAAATGAAAACCTTTTAATTAATAATCAAAGTGTTTTAGGAATAAAAGATAAAGATAATATTTATACCTTGCCTTTATCATTAAGTGTTGATAGCTTAGCTATTAATAAAAACATTTTAGGAAAGGTTTTATTTAGTATTAATAAAGCAATTAAGGAAAATGATTTAAAAGATTTTTATTATCTAGATGATAAAAAAGATATTAGTATTTTTAAGGATTCTTTACAACATTATTTAAATAATAAAAAAGATGATAATTATTACCAAATTGATTTAAATTATTTAAAAACTTTAAATAAAAGCTGAAGTAATGAATTGTTTAAAACTAATGAAGGTTTAATTAAAATTAGTCAGGATATTGCTAAGCTTGTTAATAAACAAATAAAAGATAATAATCAAAGTATTTATTTTATTAACCATCCAACTAATTTTATTTATTCATTAATGTTTCAAAAAGCTAATAATAATTATTCAAATTACTTTTTAAAAGTCGATTATAAAACTAGTAATATTGATTATAAAAATGTATTTAATGAAAAAACTATTTATAACAAAAATTTTAATTGAATTTATAATTTAATCGCTAATGGTTTAGAAAATAATTGAATAGATTTTTATGACCGCAATGATTATTATTCTAATCAATCTGACAATAAATTATTTGCTTTAATTTCCTCTCATTTTTGATATTTAGATATTAATAAAAAACTTAACAAAGATGGTTTTATTTTTCTAAATGCCCCATTTTATTTAGATAAACATCAATTAGAAAATAAAAATGGAAGTTATCTATCGCAAGGACAAAATATTATTGCTATTAAAAAAAATAATATTCAAGATCAAATAACTAATGATTTTATTAAATGAATTTACAAATATAAAATTGATGATCTTAATAATAAATTAGGTTATATTTCGCCGGTAAATATTAATAAACACGGTTCAAACCTAAAAGATATTAATAAAAAGCTTTATTATGAAATTTATTATAAAAATTTAGTTAATTTTGCTGAACCGGTTGATAGTCAAAGTGATAAACTAAGAAATACAATTCAAGACATTATTATTAAATACGTTTATCGTGAATATAAAAAAGATTATAATTTAAAATCTAAACAATATATAGTAGATCGCATTTTACAATTAATTGATTAAAAAACGCAGACAAATTTGTCTACGTTTTTGTTTTGTATTATTTAATTAGATACCAACTTTAATTGTTCCGATAATTGTACCAACGATACCATAAATACCTAAAATTACAAAAATCAATCCAGCAATTATAGAAATACTAATTCCAATATTTTTTAAGATTTTTAATTTACGTTCTTTAGCAACATTTTTGCTAATTTTAACTAACATTAAATCAATGTCATCATATTTTTTATTGTTATTGTTTTCCATATCCTATCCTTTGGTTGCTCTACCTTGTCTTGAAATTGCTTTCATAATTCTTTTTCTTAGAATAAAGTAAATAATTAACATTGGTAGAATTGCTAAGAAGGTTGCCGCCATCTTAATTGAAGTATAAACAATAGTTTGTTGGGTTGAATAATCTTTACCGGTTGTAAACACTCAAATGTTCATTGGAGATCATAGAGTTTTGGTAGTGTTCATAATTAAAGCAGGTCATGTATATGAATTCCATGAAGCAAATGCCGTTAAAATAGCAACTGTTCATGTGGTTGGGTTAACCATTGGTAAAGCAATTTTAATAAAGTATTTAAAACTGCTTGCACCGTCTAACATTGATGATTCTTTAACTGAATCAGGAATTTCTTCAAAAGCATTTTTATACATGTATGAGAAGAATATTGAAGCAGCAAAAGGAATAACGAATGTTACAAATAGTCAACCACTAAATTCGGATCCCGATTTAATTCCTCATCCTAAACGAGTAACAACATAATATTGACCAGTTAGTAAGGCTATTTCAGGCAGAACCATTAAAGAAATAAATAAGTTAAAGAATACACTTTTACCTTTTCATTTTCTCATTGATAAAGCATAACCTAATGTCATTGAGAAAAATAATCTAACTAAAATAGATAAAGTTGTAATCGCAGCTGTAAATACTAATGATTGGAAGTATCCAGCTTGAAAGGCATTTACATAGTTTTCAAAATGTAAAGAAATTTTAAAATTACTTGCTTTGTAATTAGTATAAGTTAATCCATCTTGATATTGTTGTGGTCATAATCAAGAGGCTTCAGGGCTTCTATCTTGTCATATTTTATCTGTCAATGAATATTGAAGCATAAAATAGAACGGAAAAATAATTATAAAGGCGAAGAATGATAGAATGAAGAACTTAAACAAGAAGGTTGAAATCTTAGAAGCAATATGAGTTGATTCATAAGGTTTCACCATTAAATCTTGTTTAGATTTTAAACGAAATTGTTCTCTTCAATGTCTTGTTTTCAATTTTGTTAAGGACATTTCTTTCTCCTATTTTTATTACACCTTTATAAGTTAAAGCTGCTAATTTTCTCATAACAAATGATAAAGCCACACCAAAGATAAATAACATAATAGATGCAGCTGCAGCAGTATTAAATTTAGAATCAGAAGTTAAATAATAAACATATAACATCAAACTTGATCCACCATTAATTACGGCTGCTTTAGCATTATTTCCGAAGATAGCTAATGGGAAGACTTTAATACCCCCAATAATACCCATAGTAAATAAGAATGAGATTGTTCTTTGAATTGATGGAAGAGTAATAGTAAAGAATTGTTTTCTTTGTGAAGCACCATCAATCGAAGCAGATTTATATAAGTTTTGGTTTACTGATAACATAGCGGTTGTTAATATTAGAATTTGGAAAGCTAAGCTTCCTCAAATACCTCTAGTTAAAATAACGATAAAAGCACTTCAACTAGTAGGTCCACCATTTAAAAACTTAATTGCATTAGAACCGTGTTTGCCTAAAATTGAGTTAATTAAACCATCTCCGTGTTCTGGTTGGAAAATATAAGCAAAAGTTAGAGAAACGGCAATAGCTGAAGTTACATATGGTAAAAAGAATACTGTTTGTCAAAAACTTCTAGCTCATTTTTTAACAACCATTGTAATTGCTGTACTAATTAAAATAGATATAGCAAGTGACATTGGAAGAGATAATAAAGCGTAAATAAATGAGTTTCTAATACCTACAATGTATTTGTCATCATTAAAGATTTTTGCATAGTTATTAAAACCAATAACAAATTGTGATGCTCTCGGTCCATTTTCAACTTTAAAAGATCAAATAATAACAAGAATAAATGGAATTATTGTCATTAAAGTAATAGTTATTAATGACGGAAGCATTAATAAGAAAGGCTTTCAAAAAGCGGTTTTTTGATTTAAGGCACTTAATGCGTCGCCTGTCTTTTTAATACGATATTTACGACGGAAATATTCCCACATAATTAAATCCTGTCTTTAGTATCGAAGTCAAATAAATGATAATAATCTTTATTCTTGATTGAAAGTGATACAACTTCACCGATGTCGTATTTAGTTTTAGCACTTAGGAAAACGTTAGCAATTTTGTCAATTTCTTTAATATAAATTTGGGCTTGAATTTCTTTTCCTAAATATTCAACTACTCTAATATCTCCTTTGATGATACCTTCTTCATCTTCGACTAGGTTTTCGCCTCTAAAACCAACATCGATTTTAGCTTTTTTATAGTCTTTAGGAGCTTTTAGTAGCTTTTTGTTGTCATAAATAATATAACCATCTTTGATTGAAGTTTCAAAGATTGTCATTTCTGGCATACCTAAGAACTTAGCAACAAATTCGTTTTTAGGTTTTAGATATAGTTCCATAGGTGAGCCGACTTGTTGCACCTTAGCGGTTGACATACATACAATTTTGTCACTAATTGACATAGCTTCTTCTTGATCGTGAGTAACAAAAACTGTAGTAATACCTAATTCTTGTTGCATAGCACGTATTCATTTACGGGTTGAAATACGTAATTTAGCATCAAGGTTTGATAAAGGCTCGTCAAGTAATAAAATTTTAGGTTTTTTAACAATAGCACGAGCAATAGCTACCCGTTGTTGTTGACCACCAGAAAGTTGAGTAGGTCTTTTGGTTAAGTTTTTAGTAATTTCAACTCTTTTAGCAACTTCTAAAACATCTCTAACAGCTGCTTCATTAATAGTTAAAACATTTTGACTTAATTCAGTAACTTTTTCAACTTTGTCTTTTGGCAAAGTCATAATTAATGACTTAATATTATTTGAAAAGTTGCCTTTTAAAGCCATTCTTTCAAATAATGGAGTAAAAATGTTATTTACAATCTTTTTATATTCAAGTTCAGTTTGTTTTTTAACTAATTTGTATCTTAATTTAAGTTGTTTTAATTTATTTTTAAGTGGTGATTGAGCTTGAACTTTTTTAGCTTCAACTAATGCTAATTTAGCGGTAAATAAGGCTTTTTTGTTTCTCTCTTTAGCTTGTTTGTATTTTAATTCGTACTCAGCTTTTAATTGTTTAACTGTTTTTTTATATTCTTCTGAGGCACGAGTTTTATTAACTAAAAATTGCTTATCAATTTTAGCTTTTAAAGCATTAAATTTAGCATTATTTACTTCACCATTAGTAGTCATTGACGCTGTTTTAGCATTAGCTGTTTCAACAAGTTGTTCTTTTTTAAATAAAGAAACCTTATCTTGGTATTCAAATTTAGCTTTTTTAATGTTTTTAATTACATTTTTAGTTAAAGAAGTTCCTTCGGCGTCAACTTTAGTAGCTCAAAATTGAACATCATTTAATTGTTTATCAATAATGTCGTTATATTGAGATTTAACTTCAATCATGTATTTTGAAGTTTCTTTTGGATTGTCGATTGAATAGTAACATTTTTTTCTTGCTTCTTCAATTAGATTTTCCGGAACATTTAAATGTTTTCAAATGATTTCAAAAATATCATGTTGAGCAAGTTTTGTTTTCTCTAAAACATCTTCTTTTCAGTGTTTATCATTGCTTAATGGGAAAGCAATATTTTCAAAAACCGACATGTGTGGGTATAAAGCATAGTTTTGGAAAACTAAACCTAATTCTCTTTGTTGTGGTGATAGTTTAGTAACATCTATTCCAAAAAAGAAAATTTTTCCACTTGTAGGTCTTAGTAAACCTGAAATAGCATTAAGGGTTGTTGTTTTACCAGAACCAGATGGTCCTAATAAAGTAACTAATTCTCCTTTTTCGATATTAAACGAAGCGTTATCAACAGCTAATGATTCCCCAAAGTCAATAACTAAGTCACGAATTTCAATAGCTGGAATAACTTTTTTGTTTTCATATCTTTGTTTAGAGAAACTATGAATTTCTTCTTGGCTTAATTTAGTTATATTTTTTTTCATAGTTTTCCTTTTTATAGAAAAATTGAATTATTGTTGTGATATTAAATATAGATCTATTTTTTTAAATTTCAGAAATAAGAATAAATATTATTTTTTGGAGTTGCTTCTCCAAAAGAACTTGGTCATAATTTAGGATATAAAATTGATTTACCATCTTCTAAGATAGAACTACCATGAGCTATATATTCTTTTGATAAAGCAACAATGTTAGGAATGTTTACTTTTTCATCACTGTTTAAAAAAGTGGTTTCAGGGTTATAATAACCTCTTTTTTCAACAGAAGCAATATTATAAGCATATGCTGCATAAGGCAATAAATAAGACATAATGCTATTTGACGGATTAGTAGTGCTTATTTCAGGATAATCACTTCTAAATAAACCTAGAGCATTCTTGTTAATTCTTGCTAAGGTAAAACCTGAGGCTAACATTTCGATATCATATTGTTTTTCAAAATTATCTCCAAAAAAGATTCAACCAATATAACGGTCATATGATTTAGAAGCTAAATCAAAAATAATTCTTACTTTAGTGCCAACAGGCATCATGTTTTTAGCATGCTCTGTGTCGATGTTAGCTAAAGCAACTTCTCTTTCACTTAATGAATCTTCGTTGCCCGGTTGTGTATTTTGTTCAAGAGTATCAATCATAGGGTTTCTGATTGTAACTGAACTAGTTGTAAAAGTTTTTTGTAAATCTTCCGGTTTTACATTATTTGCATATTCATAATGAGAAGCTGGTTGTTTGGTAATAGTAATTCTAATAGTATCACCATCAGCATAACTTTTAACAATTCCTTCGGCGTATTGGAAATAATCTCAAAGTGATGAACTTATTTCCTTGGCTTCTCTAGTAATCGGATTACGATATTTATATGTAACTTGTTGATTAAATAAATTACCAACTTTGCTATATTCTTCAACAGGTATTGAATAAAATGGGTTTTTTAATTCAATTTTTATGTTTTCTTTTGTCACTTTATTACAAGCAACAGCGGCCATTGGCATGATCGCTGTTGCAGTAGTTAATGAACTGTAGATAAAAAATTTCTTTAAATTCATAAATTAATAAGTTGGGTCAAATGTTGCTTTAATTTGTTGAATGAATTTTTGAAGATCTAATGAATTTCCACCCGCGTTATTTACTGCTTGATTTGCAGCACTATTAATTGAGCTTCTTAGTGGGTTTGATAATGGAGTAGCAATATCTTCAACACCGATGTAGTTGCCTGTATTAATTTTTTCAAAGTTAGCAAATGATAATTGGTTTGCTTTATTTAAAGCAGCTACAAATGTTTCTTTATTATTTATAAAGAATGATTGTGTTGGAGAAACATAGCCTGCCAATAAGTTCATAATGTCTAACGGAACATAAGAAGTTTTTTCTTTGGTAAAGTAATGGTTTTTCTTATTGTCATCTTGAACTTTTTCACTAAATATTTTTTGTACACCTTTTGATAAACCTTTAATTCCATCTGGTTGTTCAAATTGTCCGTTATATGAAGTGTATAGTCATTTCAATAAGTTAACAGTTGCAGCATTATCTTTTTCATTTGAATGTAAAGGAATAAATGAAGGACCTTGAACAAAAACACCTTGTTTTGGGTCTGTTAATTTATATTGAGTTGGAGCAGAAATTCAATCAGCTTCAGCCTCATTTAAAATTTGTCCTGCAGATAATGTTTCTTTTGTCAATGAATCACTAGCAAAGAAAATGTAATTTGATTTGTCATTAGCAAATGGAGTTGTTAATCATTTTGCACCCGGCACTTCAACAGTTTGTCCGGCAACTGTTAACATAACTTTACCGTCTTCCTCTTTAAATGAATCATTTGCTTTATAGAATCAACCACCAACTTTAACAAATTTTTCAAATTCTGCTTTACCTGTTTCAGTTAATATTTTGTCATAAGAAGTTGGTTTTAATTCCACATCATCTTTGTAATTTGCAAAATAAATCTTATTAATATGTCTTGAATATTCATATGTACCAAATATTTTGTCATTTGTACTATCGACAGTTTTAATTTCTGATAGTCTTTCTAAGGTAATTGAATCTTTGGTGATTGTATCGTTAGTTGTAATTCCTTTAATAACAAAAATAGTTTTACCATTTTTATTTGAATCAAAAGTATGTGAATAACCCGCTGTTGAACCTAAGCTAAATGCTAAGTTATGGTTTACTAAATATGATGAACCATATTTACCATCTCCACCTAATCAAACAGCTTCTTCGTTAACACCATCAAGAATTAATTGTGCAATTTCACTAAATACTTTATTTTGAGGTGTTCCGTTTTCCATTCATGATGTGTAATCGAATCCACCATTTCTTTGATCGTTTGGATCTGCTGTAATATATCCTTTTGATAAATCATTACCCGAAATTGATGCATTCATAATGTTAATAGCATTAGGAGTTGAGTCTAATCCAACTACTCATTTTGATTTAGCATTAGGATATAGTCTTTTAGCTAAAATTGAGAATGAAATCAATTTTGTATATGATTGGAAAATAGTGTCATTTAATTCTGGTAAATTAGTGAAATATTTTGTAGCTTTAGCTGCATCGATAACAGCTTGTTTTTTTTCTGCTTCAACTGCACCTTCGTTTCAGTTTTGGTCTACATATTTACTGTCACTGTTATCTTGTGATAAACCATCTTTATAAGCTTTGATGTATTTATTTACAAGATCTGCTCCGCTTTCTGAAATTTTAATTCCGTAAACAGTGTTTAAATCGTTTAAGAATTTACCTGTTAAAATAGTATCAACAGAGTTCATTTCACCTGAACTTGATAAAGGCACAGCTCATTTATGATATTGACCAGTTGTTTCATCTTTTGTGTTATATCCGATTGTATCGTTTACATTAGCAAATTGAGGAGCTAAACCTAATTTACTATAAACATCATCAGGAACAGCTAAGTTCATTTCATATTTATAGAACATAGCAGCTGTTGCTGGATAGTTAATTAGTAAGTTAAATAAACCTTCACTATCTTTAGTTCTAAGTTTTGTTTCAATAGAAGATGTGTTGTATCCATCTGATTGAGAAACGATTTTAGCTGGTTTGTAACCAAATTGTTTTGGAGAAGTATAGTTTTCTTTTTCAGCTTCGGCTACTTCACCATATTTTGGAAAACCTGTAGCTTTATCTACTAATGATTTATCGTTATTTACTCACTCATTGT
The DNA here is from genome assembly GCF_006385795.1 of [Mycoplasma] falconis. Lineage (GTDB taxonomy): Bacteria > Bacillota_I > Bacilli_A > Mycoplasmatales > Metamycoplasmataceae > Metamycoplasma > Metamycoplasma falconis. Next base: position 51,115 of record NZ_VFSS01000001.1, read on the forward strand.
ATGATTTAATTACAGATTGTAAACCTAAATATTGTGAATTTTGGTTTGATCATCCAGTTTGAATAATAATTTCTTTTCTTTCAGGTTGATCAAATTTTGTACCTGTACATGCTACTAAAGAAGCTGATACAGCTGCAGCACTAGAAATTCCTAAAATTGATCATAAAGCTTTTTTGGTTTTAGTTTTCATCGTAATTCCTCTTTTTAATTTAATTAAATTTAATTTAATAAAACATTTTGAATAATTTAAATAAACTTATTTCGTGAATTTTTATAAATTAATAAAAAACACAGCAAAAAGTGTCACCACTTATATGGCTGTGTTTAGATGTGAATGAATAACTATAATAATTTGTATTTTCACATAATTAATTTTAAAACATTTATTAGTTTTAAATATAAAAATTAAATAATTATTTATTATTAATAAATATAATAAATTTATGTTAAATTACGAATGAGATTACTTACCAAAAAATGATAATAATATAAATAAAAATACCATAATTTGTGGTTGCGATGAAGCTGGTCGAGGCCCATCTGCTGGACCACTTTTTGTAGCAGCAGTTGTTTTACCTTATAACTATCAAAACGAATTAATAAATGATTCTAAAAAATTAACAGAAAAGAAACGTGAATTAGCTTATCATCAAATTGTTAAAGATGCACTAGATTTTTCAATTATAAAAATTGAAGCAAATGAAGTTGACAAGTTAAATCCTAAACAAGCTTCTAGAACAGGCATGCAAAAAGCAATAAACCAGCTTAAAATTAAACCTCATTTAGTTATTACTGATTTTGAAAAACTTGATATTAATATTAAACAAATAAATTTGACTAAGGGAGATAGTATCAGTATTAACGTAGCTGCGGCTTCTATTTTAGCTAAAGTGGAAAGGGATAAATATATGCTAGAATTAGCAAAAAAATATCCACACTACGATTTTGAGAATAACAAAGGTTATTACACTAAAAAACATGCCGAAGCAGTTAATAAATATGGTTTATGTCCTGAACACCGCTTAAGTTATAAAAATATTAAGCCATTTATTAAATAAAAAAATCTTAGCCTTTTATCGCCAAGATTTTTATATGGTGCTCCAGACTGGACTTGAACCAGCATGGCTCTCACCGGTTGATTTTGAGTCAACTGCGTCTACCATTCCGCCACTGGAGCTGATATGATAAATATTATATATTATTTAAAAATAATGCTTTATAATAAATGACATGAATTTGGATCATATCTTTAAAACTCAGGTTAAATTAGACCAAGCTTTTCAAAATAATTTAAGCAAAGAAGATTTATTATATTTTGATAAAAAAATCGTTATAGCCTTATTAGTTGAATTGGGAGAATTTGCTAACGAAGTGCAAGATTTTAAGTATTGAAAGAAAAATAAAGTGTTAAAAAGAGCTGATATTTTGGAAGAATTTGCGGACGGAATCCACTTTTTAACTTCAATAGCTTATAAAAATAAAGTCAAAAGTAATATTAAAGTTATTAAAAAATATGACAACTTTAGCTTACAGTTAGCATATACTTATCGCTTGTTTACTAAACTTCTAAAATCACATTCAAAAATAAAAATTAGAAAAGCATATGGTGCTTATTTGGGTTTAGGTTTAATTGTTAATATTAATTATGAAGATATCTTAAAAGCTTATCAAGCTAAAAACCAAAAAAACTATGATCGCATTAAAAATAATTATTAAAAAAGTATAAGAAAAAGTTAGTCGTTAAGGACTAACTTTTTTAGTTGTTATCATTTAACATCTTTACGTGCTAAAGGCATTGACATACAACGAGCATTACCCATACCTAATGATAATTGGTTACCGTGGAATGGTAGAACTTTAATTCCGTTAGCTTCTAAAGCAGCGTTGGTTTTTTCGTTACGTGAGTAACCAATTACAACACCTGGTTTGATTGCTAAGTAGTTTGTACCATCAAAATGGGTTTCTCTTTCAACTTCAATGTGAGTTGCACCTTTACCTGCGATAGGAATTAAGATAGGTTGTTTTTTGATAATGGTTTCTAACAATTCAGGTAGTTTTAAATTCATTTCTTTTGGTTGAGGTTCTGCTCCACCGTTTACTAAATCGTAATCTCAGAATTTAAATGTGCTATCTGCGATTGGTGAGTATAAGAATTTGTCTTTATCTAACATTGTTAATCAAGTATCTAAGTGCATTAAGTTTGCTCATTTAGGTACGTTGATTGCAACGATACGTTTGAATTCACATTCAGCGTCAGCAACAATGTTTTTAGCTAATAAGGTGATGGTTTCTAAATCTGTTCTTTCAGAAACACCAACTACTAAAGTATCATTGTTGTAAATGAATACGTCCCCACCTTCGATTGATAATTTTAATGATGGGTCGTAGAATCATGGAGTTTTAACTAATTTAGGGTGGTTTCTAAATACGAATTTTGAGAATAAGGTTTCACGTTGTCTAACTTTGTATCTCATGTAGTGGATTGTTACCCCGTTACCTACTGATGCAAATGGGTCACGAGTGAAGTACAAGTTAGGCATTGGATCAACGATTAATTCGTTTTCTGCTTCGATGTTTAAGTCGTATTTAGTAATACCTGACATCATGTATTCAACTAATTCTCTAGTTGATTTTCTTGATTTTAAGAATTCTCTTACAGCACCTTTGTGTTCTTCTGATAAAACAGGAGCTGAGTCTTCTAAGAATTCTTCTAATAAAGCAGCTTTAGCTTCTTCACTTGCAAGGTCATATGTTTCAGTTACTAAATCGGTTAATTCAACTACGTTAACACCTTGTTCTTTTAGTTCTTTTACAAAGGCCTTGTGTTCTTTCCTAGCATCGTGGCTTTCTAGAATAGCTGAGAATAATAGTTCATCTAGACGAGCTGGAGTAATGTAATCAATTTCACGTCCTGGTTCGTGAACTAGAACTGATTCTAATTCACCAATTTCTGAGTAAACATGAATTCCTTTAAATTTACTGTCAAATACAGACATTTTATTCCTTTCAATAAATGATGTTATATTTAAAAAGTTAATAATGTATAAATTCATTAAATTTATAAAATTTATAAAAACTATTTTTGTGTTATAATACCGAATGTATTTTTAGACTATAATAATTTTGTATGATTTATACAGTTTTAATTATACTATAATGTAAAAATTGATTGATTGATTTACTGGCGTTTGGACCCAAATAGTAGATCAAGATGGAGAAAAATGAAAACATATATTACCTTAGTTGACGAAGCAAAAAATGTTTTAAATGGAATTGAAAGCATGTCTTTTGCAGTTTTATTTAACAAAATTAGCTCAAAATTATTTGACCGTTGAAGAGAAGAAACTCCACAAGAAGTTTCTGATGAAAAATTACTAGAACAAAAACGTGGTGAATTATATCGTTTACTAACAATCGACGGAGCTTTCTTCCATAACGAAGATGGTACTTGAACTACTATTAGACCTACTATCTAAAATAATGACAAATTAAAAGCAGAAGCTAAAAATTTCTGCTTTTTAAATTATTTTTTGAATTCTTTTTTTACATATTTTGAATTAAATAAGTAAAGCAAACTACCTCAATCTAAACCAAATTCAACAATATCACCTGGTTTATAATTTCTTTTTGATTTAGTTCAATTAATAATCATTACGTCGCTTGAACCACCTAAAATGTCTAATGCTTCGTCATATGGATACATCGCATCAAAGGCAGTATCTAATTTACCAATTCCAACCAACATTCTTTTAATATCACCGATATCTTCAAAATATGGTTTATGTCCAAAAGCATCAATTCCGCAAGCTCCTTCAGGCAATGAAGGTTTATAGTCACAAGCAACCACTTCGGCTTCACATTTAAAAGCATCTCGATACATGCCATCTATTGTCTGACGATACATATCCTCAGTACCAAAAATCATTGCAAAACCCATTCTTAAAAAGTTAATTTCTTTAGGCATTCGATTTTCTCATACCATATGTAAGCTTAAAGAGTTACCGCCAGACATATGAGTTAATTTGATGTTTAAATCTTGCTCTATTTGTTTTTGAATTTTGATAAATTCTGCCATCTTTTCATCAGAAGGTATTCTAGCTCCATAACAGCCAAAATTGCATCCTAATCCAATTAATTGAACCCCTTTTAAATCATTAACAATAGTTTTTGCTCAATTTAAAGCTTCGTTAGGCATTACTCCTTCGCGACGATCACCTAATTCAACCATTAAAACAATTTCGTGAGGTTTTTTATTGTTTTTTAAACAATAATCACTAATTGCTTTAATAACTTCTAAATCACCAGCTAAACTAGAATCGCAAAGTTCAATCATTTCAGGAATTTCTGAAATCATTGGAATCCTTAGTAATTGACGATGAATATCTTTTAAATGTAAATATTCTTTAAAATTCTCTAATCTAGAATCGCCAAAATGTCTGATTCCTGCTTCATAATAAAGTTCAGCCATTCTTTTATTTCCGCAAAAACCTTTGGTAACGGCTAAAACATTAATATTGCTTTTTTTACAAATGTCAATTGCTACTTTAACATTATTTTTAAATTTATTTTCATCAATAATAATTTTGGGATAACTCATAAATTAATAACCTTTTTTAATAATAATAAATTCTTTTTTACCTTTTTTAAGAAGAGCATATTTACCGTCATAGTTATTAAAATCAACTATGTAATTTTCATCTTTAACGATTTCACCATCAATGCTAAATGAATTTTTGGTAATAAATTCTCTTGCCTCACGATTTGAAGAAACTATTTGATTTTCCTTTAAAAAGTCAATAAAAATTTGATCTTTTTTAATTTCGTAAGATTTAAGAAAACCTAATAACATTTCTAAATCAGATAAACTAATTTTTTCATTAGTTTTACCAAATAAAATTTCACTAATCTTTACACATTGATCTGCAATTTGTTTAGAATGAATGTCTTTAACAATTTCATAAGCCAAAGTTTTTTGGGCTAAACGTAAATATTTAGCTTCATTATGTTTAGCCATAATTTCATTAATATCACTTAGGCTTAAAAAAGTTAATCATTTTAAATATTCTTCAATCTTAATATCTCCTTGATTTAAAAGAAATTGATAAATTGCATAAGGAGAAGTCATTTTAGGATCTAATCATAAAGATCCGCCACCAGTACTTTTTCCAAATTTAACCCCATTTTCATCAGTTAATAAATTAGCAGTAACTCCAACGGCATCCGCATTTTCACCATGTAGCTTTCTAATAATTTCTAATCCAGTAGTTATGTTTCCTCATTGATCTGAGCCGCCAAGTTGGATTTTAACATTGTTTCTTTCAAATAGCTCTTTAAAATCTCAACCCTGTATTAAGGTATAACTAAATTCGGTATAAGAAAGACCAGAAGATAAACGCGTAGCAATATTTTCTTTATCTAGCAAATAATTAACATTGATCAATTTACCTAAATTACGTAAATAATCAACAACATTTCATTGACGATAAAAATCGTAGTTATCTATAACTTCTAGTCCAAATTTTGATAGTTGTTTTCTAATTGCTTCTTTATTATTGGTTAAAGTTTCTACATCTAAAAATTGACGTTCAGAATTTCTAAAACTAGGATCACCAATCATACCGGTAATACCGCCTAAAATAGTCACAGGATGATATCCAAATTGTTTAAATCTTAACAAAGTAGCTATTTGCACATAATTACCTAAATGTAAACTTATAGCAGTTGGATCAAAGCCAGTATAAACACCAACACCTTTTGCTAAATTATCGAATTTTTCTTCACTGGAAATATTTTTTAAAATATTTCTTTCTTTTAAATCATTAAGTATATTTGAAGACATATAACCTCTTCTTATTTATTAAAATATTGTTTTATATCGTTTATTTTATCAGTTTTTTCTCATGGTAAATCTAGATCGCTCCGACCAAAATGACCAAAAGAAGCAGTTTGTAAATAAATTGGTCTTTGAAGTTGTAAGGTATTAATAATACCTTCAACACTTAAATCAAATAATTGATAAATCATATCAACAATTTCTTTTTCACTATATTTTGAAGTGTTAAAAGTCTCAACGTAAATTGATTGAGGTCGTGGTAACCCAATAGCATAAGAAAGTTGAATTTCACATCTTTTAGCTATTCCGGCTGCAACTATATTTTTAGCTACATAACGAGCCATATAAGCAGCTGAACGATCGATTTTAGTAGCATCTTTACCACTAAAAGCTCCACCTCCGTGACGAGCAAATCCGCCATAAGTATCAACAATAATTTTACGTCCAGTTAATCCTGTATCTCCCACAGGACCACCGATAACGAAACGTCCAGTTGGATTAATTAATACTTCAAAATTAGTATTCAATTTATATTTGTTGATTACATAATCAATAATATTTGCTTTAATAAATTTCTTAAATTTGTCAACGTTGTAATTTGCATCATGTTGAATTGACATTAAAATCTTTTTAACTTCAATTTGGTTGGTTTCATCATCATATTCAACTGTGACTTGACTTTTCATATCACTTTTAGCTCACGGAAATTTTTTGTTTCTTCTTAAATTTTCTGCTCTTTTAACTAATTCGTGAGCTAAAACAATTGGTCATGGCATGTATTCTTCGTTTTCATCAGTCGCATAACCAAATAAAATTCCTTGATCGCCAGCACCTAATTCGTGATTTTCTTTTTTATCAACTCCTAATGCAATATCGGCACTTTGAGGAATAATTCCATTAATAATGCTAAAATCAGTTCCACGATAACCTAATGGTTTTAAAACTTTTCACGCTTCTTTAACTGTATCAATATAAGCCTTAGTAGTTATTTGCCCACCTATATAAATAATATTGTTGTTGGCTAAAACATCGCAAGCAACTCTTGCTTTTGGATCATATTTTAAAAGACCATCTAAAATTGCATCACTAATTTGATCACAAATTTTATCCGGATGTCCTGCTCCAACACTTTCACTTGTAAGTAATCTTTTCATAAATAAAAAACCTTTCTTACATAGAGAAGGTTTTCAACATAACATTTTTATACATGTTAGATTTATATCCCTTGCTATCCACCTTGCAAAATATGTAGGTTGGCATGCCTTAAATAGCTAATTTGGCAACTCTCTATGTATTTAAAATAACTTAAAAAATTATAACAAATTTAAATAACTTATTTTGCTAAGAATTAATAAAAGCACCAAGCGGTGCTTTTGATTATAAATAGGTTTTATATTTTAGAAATTTGAAGCGTTAACGTAATTAACTTGTTTATTAGCTGAATTAACTAAAATACAGAAAGTAATAAATGCCATTAAACCTGATATAACAGGAATTAGAGCTAATAAAGAAGTAATCTTAGCTGAGGTTATACCATCTCTAAATGCCACAATGATTGATAAGATTCATAAAATAAACAATATTAAACCATTAATAATTGATAGTATAAGAGTAATACCACCTAATGCTGCTAATGCTAATCCCACTGCTTTTTGAGCTTCTTCACTAGAACCAGGCATATGTCCGGTTGTAGCTACTATAAAAATGAAAACTCCTAGAAAAATACCTAATGACAAGAATTGAAATAATGAAAAGATTATTCCTGTAACACCTATTGCTTTTTTATTCATAAATATCCTTTTTATTTATATAAATTAATATACATTTTATTATAACCAATTTAATATAAATATAAAACAAATAAAAATCTCCTAATAATACGGAGATTTAAACTTGTAAATGCTTTTTTAAAATTTCTTATTTAAATAAACGTAAACCTTGTATTTTTGATTATAAATATGGGTTAGTATTTGAAAAATTAGAATTGTATATCATTTTTTCTTTTCTTGCAGAATGAACTAAAATACAAAATGTAACAAATACCATTAATCATGCAAGAAGTGGAATTAAAGCCAATAAAGAAGTTACTTTGGCCCCTGTCATATAATCTCTAAAAGCTATAATAATTGATAATATTCATAAAATAAACAATATTAAAAAGTTAATAATTGAAATTATAAATGCAAATCCAGTTGCAGCACCTAATGAATCATTTATGGCTTGCTTAAATCCATGTGAATTAGTAAGTTTTTGTGAACTATTAACCGCAATTACAATAATAATAGCTAAAAGAAACGATGCTGAAAAAAGTTGAAGCAGAGAGAAAATAATACCTGTTATACCAATAGCTTTTTTATTCATAAAAATCCTTAAAATTAAAATATTTCATTATTTTAAATAGTGCAATTTTAAAAAATTATAAATACGGGTTGTTAGCAGTGTTGTAACTTGATTTATATATTCTTTTTTCTTCGTTACTACTTGCCAAAAGAATAACAAAAGTTACAAAAGCCATTATTAATCCAATAAAAGGTACAAATCCTAATAAAGAAGTGATTTTCGCAGATTTAATATCTTCTTGAAACGCAACAATTATTGATAAGATTCATAAAATAGGTAGCGCTATTTGAAAGAAAGGAACAAATGTACATATAATCCCTCATAGACCGACTGATCTTTTATTCATTAAATTCTCCTTTATAATTAAGAAACTTTGTTTAAAAATATAATAGGCATATTGCCACCAGTTAAAGCAAGTGGATATATTATTGACATCATAAATTGATCTCTACGAATTAACTTGTAGTGAGTGTATCCAAACTCATTTTCAAAATTCTCTATATATTTAAGATATGAATCACGATTATCTCCGACTAAATCTGCACCAATATTAGATATTCAAACCAAATCAACAATTTCATCAAAAGAAAAATATACAGGGCTTGTTTCAGCTGTTAAAATTGAATAATATAACGAAGCTCCATTTACACAAATATCATCAAATCTAGAAAACAATTCTTTTGGGCTTGCTAATTTAGAAACTTGTAAAATATCTGAATAAAAATTAATATTTAATTGAAACGGAGTATATAAAATAAATTCAAAAGCTAAAGCAAAATTAAATCATTCTTCATTTGAATATCATTTATGACAATTGCTACATATTTTTCTAATTTTTTCTTTCTTTCATTCGGGCAAATTAGAATTCATAGCTTGCTTCCAATTTTGTTCATTTAATTTTAAAATTACTTTTCGATTAACGTTCATTGGTAAGTTATAAAAAATGTGATAATTTATAAACATTTTATTATTTAAAATTTTGTTAAAGTCTTTAGCACTTTCTTGAGTCGGGCTTTTAAATAAAAATTCTGATAAATCTTCTGGTTCTAATAAATTATCTGCGTCAAAATCTAGTTTTTTATAATATTCAATGACTTCTTCCTTACTTCATTCAAAAAACGGAAGATCTGCTCTTCAAACAAAGCTATCCATTTCTTGTTTAAGAGGATTTGAATTTTTGAAACTTGAATCATTTGTATCAAACTGTTCTTCCATTAAGCAGTTATAAGCTTCGGTTATTTTTGACATCTTATTTTCGTCCGAACCTTCTGTAAATTTATCTGGATGATAAATGTTTGCTAATTGACGGTAAACCACTTTTATTTGTTCTTTTGTAGCTGTTTCTGATACACCTAAAATTTCTAAACATTCTTTTTTAGTTAGCATATAATTATCCTTGTATATATTTTTTAAACGAACAGCTAATGGCTGTTCTCTTTTATTTTACTAACTTTCAAAAAAAAAAAAAAAACGGTAAAAATTTTAAAAAATAATTAAAACGCCGCCTTAATGGCAACGTTTTTGGAAATTATTGATATTCAGCAAGATTTTTAGTTTCTTCTTCTAAATCCTTAATGATTAAAGGTATGTTTTTAGCATCGTTAATTTGTGCTCCAGAAGCACGGTGATGTCCTCCTCCGCCTCATTTTAAAGCAACATTTCTAACACAACATCCAGTTGATCTAAATTCACATCTAATTTGTCCTGGTGCTTCTTCAGTAAAGAATACTCAAGCCTTATTATCATCGATAGAAGCCAATATAAATGGACGATTAGCTTTAAGAGGATCAGTAATACCTAACTTATGTTGATCTTCTAGTGTAAAGAAGAAAGATACAACATCATTAGCAATTTTCATGTTTTGTTGAATAAAGGCATTTACCTTAATATCTGCTAATGATTTTTTAGCCATTTCGGCATGTAGCATATCTTTTTGTGCGGCGTTAGCTCACAATCACGAAACTAAAAACATGGTTTTAGGAGTGGTCGTATTGGTAGTTAATCTAACAGAGTCAGTATAAATTCCTAAATATAAACAAGTAGCTGCTCTTGAATTAACTTTTCAATTTAAACCATAAGCTAATTCTGCAACTTGTTGAGCAGCGGCAGGAGCTTCTGGTTCTACTCATCTTAATGAAGCATTTAAATCATCATCATTAGGATGGTGATCAATTCTAATTACTTCATCAAAGAAGTTATTATCCAAATATTCTCTGCTTTCTAATCTTTCTTTAAAATTAGCATCAACTATAATAGCCAAAGAGTCTTCAAGTTTTTGTTTTGGCAATTCATCCATTGTAAAGTTTAAATATGGAAAATTACCTTTAGCATCACCGATAGCATAAACATTTTTATCAGGATAATTTTCTTGGATTAATGCTTTAAGCCCTGCTTGTGATCCTAAACAATCACCATCAGGTCGAATATGGTGATAAATAACAATATTTTTATGATTTGCTATTTTTGATTCAATTTCTTTAAATAAATTTAATTTATCTTTACTGATTTCTAGCATGTTTATCAACCTCGTTTGCTAAATCTTGCAATAAAGCTTTCATATCGTGTTTATTTTGACATGTAGCACCTGAAGCAACTTCGTGTCCTCCACCTGGTTTATATTTAGCACAGATGTGATTAATTCAAATTCCGTTTGATCTAACTCTTGCCCTTATTGTACCGTCTGGTTGATCGATAAATAAAACTCAAATTTTACAATCGCCAATATTAGCTAAAATATTTACATCGTTAGCTTGATTTTCATTTAAGCCAAATTTCTTTTGTACTTTTTTAGTTACATGGAAATAAAGCACTTTATTTAATTCTTTATAGTTTAAAAGCACGTAAGCATTAAATCTAACTCTTTTTTCATCTCTAATTGAAAGAGGAAAGTTAACATTTCATACTTTAAAATCATTATCTTTATGTAAATAATTCATTACCTCAAAAGTTCTGCTTACTACGTATTCATATTGAAATCTACCTGAATCAGTATTAATACCTAAATAAGTATAAGTTGCAGCTTTGGTGGTAACTTTTCAATTTGCTTTCATTGCGATATAACCAATTTGTTCAGCAGCAGCTGCATAAGTTGCATCTTCTCAAGTGTAATCGTAATTTATATCTGGATCAACAGGGTGGTGATCAATTCTTAACATGTGAGTAAAGTTTTTATCTAAAATATATTGTGCGAATTGAATTCTATTTGAAGAGTTAGCATCAACTACTACTCCTAATGAATTTTTAAAATGATCCTTAGGAACGTCTTCAAATTTATCAAAATCTCATTCTAAGAACGGAAAAATACCGCCGTTATCTCCGAAAACATAAACGTTTTTTTCTGGGTAATTAGTTTTTATTAATTCTCTTAATCCAAATTGAGATCCCAAACAATCTCCGTCTGGTCTAATGTGGTGAAATATAAAAATATTGTCATGTTCTTCGATTGCTTTTTTAGCAATTTCTCATGTATTTTTAGCCATTTTTATCTCCTATTATTTTTTAAGTAATTGTTATAAGTATAATACGTTTAAATTATAAGTTATTTTTAAAAGACAAGAAAAAAGAAGGTATTAACCTTCTTTAAACTAACGATGATAAACTCTAATTTTAGAACCATTAGAGGTCAAATATTTATAAGGATATCCCTCTTCTTCTAAAAGTTGCTCGGTAACAAATTTCATTGCCCCGCTACCAACTCCAACAATAATATCCATATATTGATTAAAACGATCTTCGTTAAATTCAAACAAAGCTCCTAATAAATAGGCGGTTGCTTGATTTGTATCCATTCCGTGAAGATCTATTTCCATCGGAAAGAATTTAAAATTCATTTTCTTTCCTTTGGCAATTACTACATAAATATGTACCTCTGCCATTAACTTTTATTTTAGAAGTTTCGCTTTCACATCTTTTGCAAATCTTAATGTCATTACTATGAATTTGTAAAAAGTTTTGATATGAACCTTGTTTCTGATTTAAACTTTCATAAGAAAACAAAGTTGTTCCACCTAATTGAAAACTTTTTTCCATAACTTCTGCTGAGGTTTTAATAATTTCAGCAAGTTTTTCTAGTGAAATCATGTTAGCTGGTGTTTCAGGATGAACTTTACAAATAAATAAAGTTTCATCAACATAAATATTTCCAATTCCGGAAACAATTGTTTGATCTAATAATTTGGTTTTAATAGCGGTAGTAGACTTTCTTAATTTTTGATAAACTTCATTAACATCAATATAAGCCGGTTCATCAGCTACTTTAGAAAGCGGTAAAATTTGGTTGTAATTATTAATGTTTCTTAAATGAAAAGTTCCAAACATTCTTGTATCTAAATAATGAAGAATAGAATTATCTTCAAAAATCATTTTCATAATTAAATGTTTTTCGTTAGGGTCTTTATCTTGGTAATAACGATATTTTCCTTCCATTCTTAAATGCGATAATAAGACATCATTATTATCAAGAAAGAAAATAATATGTTTACCTTTATTTTTAATATCGACAATTTTTTGACCTACTAAAGCTTCAACAAAAACTTCTGGTTGATATTCTTTAAATAACTTAGGATAAAAAATATCGATACTTTTAATTTTCTTATTTAAAATTTTTGGTTTCAGTGCTTCACACACTGTTCTGACTTCTGGTAATTCTGGCATATTGATAATTATAAATATAATTTATAATTTGCTTAAAAATAACAGTTTTATTGCTTTATTTTTTTAATTAAGCTTTTTTTGTTATAATTAAGCCGTTACTTATAGAGTAACCATTCTAAAAAGGTTTACAAACTGGTGAAACAGTACCTCAAAGATGAGACAAAATATAAGGAGGATTTACATGTTTGCTATCATCGAAACCGGTGGAAAACAATTACTAGTTAAATCTGGTGATGTGATTTACATCGAAAAAATCGAAGGCAATGAAGGCGACCAAGTTACTTTTGACAGAGTTTTAGCTGTTGAAAATCTAGTTGGAACACCTTATGTAGAATCTGCTTCTGTTTTAGGAACCATCGAAAAACAAGGAAAAGCTAAAAAAATCGTTGTTTATAGACACAATGCTAAATCAACCCACAAACGTAAATTAGGACACCGTCAACCATATACAAGAATTAAAATTTCAGAAATTAAGGTTAAATAATGGCTCATACGAAATCAGGTGGAACAACCTCTAATAGTAGAGACTCAGCCGGAAGAAGATTAGGCGTTAAAGCTACTGACGGTCAATTTGTGTTAGCAGGAAGCATTATCTATAGACAAAGAGGAACAAAAATTTTCCCAGGCAACAATGTTGGTAGAGGAAAAGATGACACTCTATATGCTTTAATCGATGGAATTGTAAAATTTGAAAACAGAATCAATCGTAAATTTGCTTCAGTTTATTCTGAAGAAGAACTTGCTAAAAGAAATAAATAAATCTTATTAAGCAATGAATAATAAAAATCTGGTTTAAGGCCAGATTTTTTTATTTTATAAATTTAATAAAGGATTAGAGTATTTACTTAAAAATTTTTTGAAAAACTTTTTCAGCTTAGTTGCTACATTTAAATTTGTTTTAATAGTTTCACTAACTATAAAATCTAAATTTTTATATTCAAAGTTATATTTAATTAAAATTCATTCATTTTCGTTTAATCAAAATTTAGCTATATATTTTTCTTTTTCTAAAACATGATCTCTTAAATCTTCAATTTGTAAAATATCAATACCAGCTAATTGTTTTTGGTTAAAAATTTTAGTTTCAAATGATTCGATATTTTTAAAACTGCATTTATAAGAAAAAGTAGAAATATTATTATGTAAAACGTAAGATAAATTCTTTTTGGCATACTCAAAAAAGCTTAATTCTTGAGTTTGATAATAATTAAACATATCACTTAATATTGTTAAAGTTAAATAAGGGTCTAAACTTTGATAATTTAATCAAGAATAATAAATTTCATTATTTTCATTTAAATATAAATAGTTATCTTGTTGAGAGACGAAAAATTTATTGTTTCAAACTTCATTAATTTTTAATTCATATTTTTTAGCAATGTTTTTAAATCCGACTTCATCGTTAGCAATACTGTATTTAATTTCTTTTAAAGGTTGGTATTTTTTGTTAGTTATTAAAACGGTATTAGCAAAAACAAAATAATTCAGAATTAAATCATTAATATTAATTAATTGAAAAGTAGAAGTAAATAAATTTTTACTTTCTTTTTTAGCATAAACATAAAGTTTCTTTTTATCGTAGGAAAATTTAACTAAATAATTTATTTGTTTATGTTTTTTAATTAAAATGTTAGGCAATTTTATTTCATTGGGTTGATCTGGTAAATTATTTTTTTTAATCAAAGTATAGCCAAAATCATTTTTACCCATTATTTTGCGAACAAAATTAATAGATGTTTCATCTCTAATAATTCCAATATTAAGAAGTTTGTTAATGCTTTGCGTTAAATTATTTTGAGTCAAAAAATTAGTATATTCGCTAACTAAAATTTCATAATTAATTTTTTTAAGATCATTTTGAAAAGTTTTGATTGAAAACGGATCTAAAACACTTATTTCTTGGCTAATAGTAGAAAGAATTTTAGTATTAACAGGTTGTCCTGAACCAGTATAAAAACTTAATTTATATTGACCGTCATAAGTAAAACGAGATAAATAAGAACAAATGGTTATATTTTGAGTCTTAATTAAACTATATTTTAAAAAGCTTTCGTGCACTGGTTGATTTTTGTCAAATATAATTACATTAATATTATTGGCAGATAATACATACGCCTGATCTAAAACAAATTGATAAAGTTGTTTGTCGCTTCCGTCATGAGCTAATAAAAAATTAATTTTTTGATTATTATTTTTAATCTTATTAATTAAAGTTTGGGTAATTAATTTAATAGTTAATTCATTAAAGGTTAAATTGTTAAAACCAATTTTACCTACAAAACTATTTTGATAAAAATTAAAAAAACTATTAAAAGTATCATTGTTATTTTCTTTTAATAAAAATTCTTGAGCTTTTTTATTATTAGCAAAATATTTTATATATGTTTGTTTATCATTCATAATATACTCTCTTAATCTGATAAAGCAGCATAAGCTACTTTTTGAATAAATTCTTCATAATCGTTAATTATTAATTGTTTACCGTATTCGCTTTTAAATAATGTTTTAGCAAAATCAATTTCAAATAATTGGTTTTGTATAAAGGCTTGTTTGTATTCTTCAAAATTATTAGCTTGTACTTCAGGGAATTGCAATAAACCAATAAAGGTTTTGTTAGGAACATGAAAAAATAATATTTCATTATCATGAGACATTATAAAATACTTCCCTAAGTCACTTTCATTTACATGTTCTCATTTTTTAATATTTTTATTCTTATCAAAATAAGGAACAGAAATTGGCATTAAAATAAATTGAAAATATTTATAATTTTGAGTTCTAACATTAGCGGTTTCTCCAAGCATATTTTCAAAATAATTATTTTTATTTTGTTTAATATTAGACATAAAAAATTTAACTGATATGCAGGCAATAAAATTATTATTTTTGAGTATTGCAATATCTATCTTTTTATCAATATATCTTCCGTGTAATAAATATTCTTCCGAACTATTTTCATTAATAGAAACTATTTTATATTTGTCTTCTTTGTTTTGAGATAACTGGTTAATTTTAAATAAAATATCTTCACCTATTTTAGAATGTAGGCTTTTTAATTTTTGATTACTTCTTGCTCCACTATTTAGATAAGCAAAAAAACTATCCTTAACTACTTCTAAAAATTCTTTAGTCATGTATGTCCTTTTCTAAATAAAATTGAAGATATTTTTTTAAGTCTTTTGTTGAAAATGTATAATAGCCGCCATTTTTATATTTCTTTAATAGTTTTAAATAGTTTATAAAATCATCACTTAATAATATTTTTTCAATTTTCCCTAAATTTAATTCCCCAATAATATAAATACCTGAATAGACTGCAACATTTGGTTTAATTAATTTTATTTTTATATCATTACTTGTCTTAATTAAATTACTAATAACTATTTTTGGTTTATTAACATCTTTAATAGATTGCGTTCTGCCAAAAGAATATCACTCTTGATTATCAATTAAACTTCTATCTTGCAAAGCTTTTTTATTTTTTAATAAGTATTTACGCACATTTAAATCTAATTTATCAAAAGGCAATAAATTGCCGTTTTTGTCATAAGGAAAAATTATTTTAAATTTTGTTTGTCTAGATATTTTATAAACATCAATAACATTACTGCTTTTAAATTGAAAATCTTCTTTAATAAATATTTTATCTGCTAAAGTAGCTAATCCGTTTTTCACTTCAATATTAGATAAAGTTGGTTCGTAATTTAAAATTTGTTTTAATTCTATTAAGCTGTTTTTATTTGAAAAATAAAAATTATCGTCAATATAAAATAAATCAGCTTTTAATTTATCAATAAAATTTAAATTAAATTTTTGATCTATTTCATAATAATTTACATCTGCTGTTTCTTTGTTTTTGTCTAAAAGAAATATACCGGTATAAGTGGTTATGTTCTTAAAAACTTGTAAGTGTTTTAAATCAATAAAATCAGTTAATAAATTATTACCAATAATATATTTTCTTAAAACGGAAGAAGCCTTGCTTTGTAATAATGAGGTTGGGTTAATATAAATTAACTTCCCTTTGCCATTTAACATCGATAAACCAATTTCATAAAAAGCAATATATAAATCGGTCATACCTTGTTGACTAAATTTACCTAATTTAACATCTTGATAATTATTATTTAAGTTATGTATTCTTACATAAGGTGGATTACCAACTACAAAATCAATCTTGTTATTAAATTTTGAAACCTTAAAAGCATTGTCATTAATAATGTCTCATTTTAAATTTAATAAACCGTATTTATTAGCAACTGCATTTAAATTATCTAAGGTTTTTAAAAATGATTCTTTATTTATTTCAATCCCATGTATATAGGTTTCTAATTCTTTTTTAAGTTGTTTTAAGTCATTATTAAAAATAAAGTAATTTTTTATATATCTATCTACTATCTCTATTAAAAAAGCACCTTCACCACATGAATTATCGATTATATGTTTTTTTAATAAATTTTGATCTTTATAACCAATTTTATCAAGCATTAAATCGACTATAAACTTCGGCGTATAAACGGCTCCGGTATTTTTTATTGACATATTAAAACTCCTTAATCAACACACGTGGGTAAATATATAAATATTTTAACTTAATATTATTAATTTTAATAAGGTAGTAAGTTTTATGCTAAAATATTAACAGTTCACCTCACGTTAGGTGGATTAACAAAGTTAATATCTTATCCGAGCATTATATTGCTTACTTCACTGAATAATTGGAAATGGGGGCTGCGGCGCCCATTTCGTTTTATTTTTTTATGTTAAAATATAAAACATGAAAAAAAATAACTTTATATTCGACGAGAAAAAAGATAATATCAAATGAGACATTTATTTTATGTCATTAGCAAAACTTAGTGCTTTGCGTTCTAAAGACCCGACCACCAAAGTAGGAGCTTGTATAGTAAGCCCTGATAATTACGTTATTTCACTTGGTTATAATGGAATGCCAACCGGTTACAATAATCAAGAAACTAATAATGATTTAATGTTTTCTTGAGAAAGACCCAAAGATCAATCTGATGTTTTAAATTCTAAATACACCTATGTAGTTCATGCCGAAGCTAATGCCATTATTAACGCTAATATTAATAATGCTTCAATTATTAAAGGATCAAGCATTTATGTAACTCATTCGCCTTGTTATCATTGTGCTAAATTAATCGTTCAATCTAAGATAGCTAAGGTTTATTACGCCGAAGCCTATAAACCCGAATCAGATGATTTTAAAGCTTCAAAAGTAATATTCGATTCTTTCGGCGTAAAAATGATTAAAATGGAGAAAGATTTTGAAATAGATTTTAAGATCAAATAAAAACAATCAGCCTAAAAACTGATTGTTTTTTCTATTCAATTTTAGAAGTGTTAAAGTGTCCAAATACGTTTTGAACTTTAATTACAGAAACTCAGGCTGAAGGGTCGGCTTTATAAACTTCTTGACAAATTAAAGTTTGTTCTAGATATAAAGCGTATGTTTCAATTTTAGTTGTTTCGGTATTAGTATAACCACCGGTAACTTTAGAAATATTATAACCATGTCAGTAATTAATTTCTTTAAAGTGATTAATAACTGCATCTGGATTTTTAGTATATATTTCCACTCTAATCTTTTTATATTTAGGGTATATAAGTTCTATAAATGCACTATAAATAAAGATATAACCGATTGATGAAACTACTCTAACAATTAAACCACCAGGGTTCATCGGACGACCTTTAGCTACACCTATTCCTTCTAAAACAGCTATTATAAAGATTGATAAAGCCCCCATTGCTAAAGCAACATAAGTTGAAATTTTACCAACGCTTTTTTGTTTCATTTTAGAAATATAGTAAATAACAAAGTCAGCACCAGCAGTTGAAGCAGAACCTTTTCAAGAAAGCCCACCAGCAACCCCAGCCATAACTCCACCGATGATGGTATATACAATAATAGGTCAGGTTGGATTAGAAAAACCTAAACCATACATCGCTTGTACTGTTGATAGTTGTACGCCGATTAAATTTTTAAGATCATTGTTAGCTACAATGTTGCTATTTAATTGATTAATAAATTCATTAGTTGAATCAATATTTTTAATTGATCAATATTTTTCTAAGGTTTCTAAAAACAATTGTTTATTAACATGATTATTTTCAGAAGCTCATTTTAAAAAGTCGCTAAAGTAATTAATTGAATCGGCTTTAACTCCAAAATCATTAGTTAAAGCGGTTTTAAAATCAGAACTTAAAGGAGAATTTAAAAGTAAATCACTTGAATATTGTCCATAAGCATCTCAAGGAACTAAATGGTTATATGAAATATCTTTGTTTCAGTTAACGTAATAAATTGAAATATGATGAATTCCGTTTTGTAGGGTGGGTATTAATAAAATAGATTGTAAGACAACTTGGAATAATAATCAATAAGTCGTCAAAATCATAAATAAACGCGAGTTCTTACGTCAGAAAATAATAATAAAAGGTAAATTGAAAGCAAAGTATATATAAGCAAAATAAGGTGCTGTTTGTACTAATGGAATAGTAATCATTTGAACTAAGGCTGATATACCAGTTGCGATTGTTGCAGCTTTAGCTAAAAAAGTAGCAACTGCTAGGTTATATAGAAAAGCTGAAATGATAATTAAAATCATTTTTTTAGGGGCTTTTTTTCAAATGTTTAAAAAGTTTAATTTATTAGGATTAATTGAATCGTAATTAATTTTACGGTTTTCTAACTTTTGTTTTTTGCGTTCTGCTTTATCTAATAGTTCTTTAGTTTTCACAAAGTTCCTTTCTTTGATATAAATTTTATAAGAATATATAGTAAAAATTATTAAATAATTTTTTATTCAATCTTAGATGTATCAAATTTACCAACAACCTTATTTACACGGGTCGTGGCTATTCAAGCATGTGGATCGGCTTTTAATATTTGCTCTTTAATTTGTTTTAATTCTAAAAATAAAACGTAAGTTTCTATTACGGTTGTTTCTGTATTAGTAAAACCACCAATCACTCTTTCAATATTAAACCCATGTCAATAATTAATATTTTTAAAATGTGAAATAACTAAATCTGGTTTTTTAGTATATACATCAATTTTAACTTTCTTGTATTTAGGATAAATAAGTTCGATAATCGCTGTATATAAAAAGATATAACCGAAAGAGGAAATAATTCTTAAAATTAATCCACCTACATTTAAAGGCTTACCTTGAGCTACGCCAATTCCTTCTAATAAAGAAATAACTGCCACAGAAACCGTACAGAAGAATAAGGCAACATAACTTGAGGTTCTTCCCACACTTTTTTGTTTCATTTTAGAAATATAAAATACAACAAAATCAGAACCACCGGCACTTCCTGAATTTTTTCAAGCTAACCCCGAAGCAATTCCAGCCATTATTCCGCCAATAACTGTATATATAATAATTGGTCAAGTTGGATTTGAAAAGCCAGATGAATATAATCTGGAAACATTTAAAATGTCAAAAATAATCGCGTTTGTTATAACGTTATTTATTAATATAGTTTGACCATCAAATAAATTATGATAATCACTAAATAAATAATTAGTTTTAGCTAATTTATCAAGCGTTTCTTTTAGAGTGGTTAAATCTTTAATATTTAAATTATCATTTAATATAGTAGCAAACTGCGTTGAATTTAAGAATTTAGTATTAATACCTATCGCATTATAAAAATCACTTAAATAAATATTTTGACTATTATCCATTAGTTTAAAAGGTAAATTATTTTCAGTAATATAAGAAGCATTATCTTTTACAAACCCATTTCAAGCGTTAATTAAATCTGAAAAATTAGCCGGTATATATCCATCTTTAATTGGTAATATTAAATCACTTGCTTGGGTGCTTAAATTAATAAAAGTTTTAGTAATAAAAGCTTGGTTATATTGTCCGTAAACTTCTCACGGAATCAATTTAGAATAAGGAATGTTTACATTTCAATTAACATAATAAATAGAAATTTGGTGCAATCCTGATTTAATAATTGGTAATAAAAAGATAGATTGTAAAATAACCTGAAAAAGCATTCATCAAGCGGTACATATCATAAACAAACGCGAATTTTTTCTTCAATAATAAATGATTAAAGGTAAGTTTAATAGTAAATAAATATAAGCAAAATAAGGTCCTAAAATCAGTATTGGCATCGTAATAGCCTGAGCTACTGCTGAAAGTCCAGTAGCTATCGTTGCTGCTTTGGTTAAGAAAATGCTAACAGCTACGTTATATAAAATTGCTGAAATTAGGATCATTAACATTCGTTTAGGATATTTTTTAAAAACATTAAAAATATTGACTTTATAAGGATTAATGTCAATTGTATTTTTATTTATTTTTTTAACATTTTTAACTTTATTTTGCATAAAAACATATCAATTATATTCTTTTTAATTGTTAATTGTTTCAATTATTTAACTATATAAAGTTAAATAAAAACGTTCTTACTTAGAACGTTTAAATTAATTATTAATCAACGAATGAAGTGTCAAATTGACCGATAATTTGATGAATATTAGAAATAGTAATTCAAGCATTAGGGTCAACAGATTTAACTTCATCTAAAATTTGATCTTTTTCTAAAAATAAAGCAACTGTTTCAATCTTGCCAAATTCTTTATGATTAAATCCTCCAACACCGTTAAAAATATTAAATGAATGTAAATATCCAATCTTTTTGAAACGGCTTGCAACGTGTTCTGGTTTTTTAGTATAAATATCAATTCTAACTTTTTTGTATTTAGGATAAAACTTATTAACCAAAGCTGAAAATACTAATAAGTAAACTATTGTACCCATGATTCTTACAATAAATTCATCAAAATTTCAAACGTGTCCGTTAATGTTTCCTGTATATTCTAGTGAACCAATAACAATAGTAGAAAATGATGAAAAACAAATTGCTACCATTAAAAATACATTTCCAACTGGTTTTTTATTTTTATAAGCGATATAGTTTGAAATAACAGAAGTACCACCAATTGATCCTCTTTGTCTTCAAGCAACAATAGAAGCAAACCCTTCAGAAGCACCCCCTAAAATTGCATAAACAATAATAGGTCAGTTTTCTCCATTATATACTCCAAATAATTTTGTATTTTTTCCATTAGTTAAACCTTCTCCTAATAAAATAGAAGGTACTAATTTTGTGTTTAAAGCGTAAACATCTGGGTTAGCAAAAATTTCTTTAACGTTATTTTGAACAAAATTTAAATCATTAGCATTAAATTTATTTACCAAATAATGAGCTAATTTAACTTCGTCTGCATTTAAAGAAGTTAATAAACTTGCTTTAATTTCGTTTGAAGAGCTTAATTGTTGAGCTGCTTCAAAAATATTTTGATAATTATTTCTATTAATGTGAGTTATAAGTCTTGTATCCAACCCAAATGGATCTCAATAAAATCTTAAAATATTACCATCTTCTGTAACTACTTGCCCAATCGGATTGTAAATTGTTATTCTTTGATTTATAAAGTTAACAATTGGGTTTGAACCTCTTCCGGCATATTCAATAAATAAACATTGAACTATTACTTGGAAAAGCATTCAATAATAAGTTAACACCATAAACATTCTCGGGTTCATGCCCCAAAAAATAAACATTAACGGTAAGTTTACTATTACATAAAATAAACCATAAAATTGAGCGGTGGCAGGTGCAGTAAAAGTTATTATTTGTGATAGTGATGAGGTACCACTAGCAATAGTTGCTGCTTTCTTTAAAAAGACAGTTAAGGCAATGTTGTAAAGAAAGGCACTAACAAACATTCATAAAACTTTTTTAGGACATTTTTTTCAAACATTAAAAATGTTTATTTTTTGGGGATTTAATATCTCCATTTTTTGTTCTTTAAGTTTTAATTTTTCTTCTTTAGTTAGATTTTTCTTTTGTATCTTTTCTTTTGCCTTAGTTACTTTTTTAGATAACTCTGGCATATTATTCCTTTCTAGGTTGTTGACTAAAACCATTAAAATTATTTTCTTTACGATTTTCGTAAATAAAACGATTACATTTAGCATCGAATAATAATTGAACCGTTCCGGTTGATCCGTGACGGTTTTTAGCGACGATAACACTAGTTAATGAAGGTTGATCGTGATCTATTTCATTATTATATCCTGATTTATTATTAGTATCGGCATTATTAGATCCTTCATAAGTTTTCTTTTTATTGTAGTAATCGTTTCTATGAAGCATTAAAATAGCATCAGCGTCATTTTCCATGTTTCCAGATTCACGCAAATCTGACATCATAGGAGTTTTGTCTTCTCTTTTTTCAACGCTACGGCTTAATTGAGCTAACGCTAAAACTGGACAATGAAGTTCTCTCGCTAATTGTTTTAAACCACGAGAAATTCTTCCCAACTCTAAACTTCTAGATTCAGCTGATCTTTTTGAAGAATCGCTAATTAATTGTAAATAGTCGATTATTACTAAATCAATTTTTTTATTTGAAGCTAAACGTTTTGAAAGCGTAGTTATATCAGAAATAGACAAAGTTGCTTTGTCATTTAAATACATATCTCAGTCTTTCATATGGTCAGCTGTTCAATAAATTCTGGTCGCTTCTTCTTTGGTTAATTCTTTCTTTCTTAAACCACTAATAGGAACCATCGAATCAATTGCCATTAACCTTTGCACTAATTGCATATTGGACATTTCTAATGAGAAAAATAAAACCGTTTTACCGTCTTTAGCAACATTATTAGCAATGTTAAGGGCAAAAGCGGTTTTACCCATTGCTGGACGAGCCCCTAGTAAAATTAAATCACCTGGGTTAACCCCTAATAAAAGTTCGTCTAATGGTGGAAAACCAAATTGAAGACCAACGCCAATTTCGTTTCTTTCATTATTAATAATTGAGTAATACAAATTTTGGGCTGTTTGACCAATTTTAGTAAATGAAGTATTAACTTCAGATATATCTAAATTTAATAAATCAAGTTGTAAATTATTTATTAAATCTTTTACAATAAATGATTTATTTTGAATAGTAGATAAATTATTATTTAACAGTTTTATTAATTCGTCGGTTTTATATTGATCAATAACGTTTTTAGCATATTTTTCAATTTCACTTAAAAAACCAGCGTTTTCAATTAAATGACTTATATAGTCGACACCTTGCATGTCGTACATTTTAATGGTGTCAATTAATTTGTTATTACTTAGATAATTAATCAAAAGAGCAGAATCGAATTGTTTAGAATCTTGAGATAAATCAGCAATCGCTTTATATAAAGTGCGATGTACCGGAAAATGAAACATTCTAGCGTCTAAAATGTCTCCAATTTGTAAATAAGCTTCTGATTCACTCATTAGTAAACCTAATAAAGAAGCTTCATTATTTAATATAACCAATTCTTTCTGCTCTAAATTTGTCATAAATACCTACTCTTCTCTAATAATTATTTTTAAGGTCGCTTCTACTTGTGGATGTAATTTAATTTTTACATTATGTGATCCAAATGTATTATATGATTCACCTTTCATAGCATGATCTGGAATTCTAATGTTTAATTTGTGTAATTCTTTTTCAATTGCTTTATGAGAAATTGAACCATGTACGATATTGCCATTTGATTTTAAAGAAAATACAATTGTCTGCTTTTCAATTTCTGCTTTTACTTCGTTTGCTTTTTTAATTTCTTCTGCTAAATTTTCAGCAATCTTTTCTTTTACTCTACCAAGGTTTGCCATGGTTTGTTTATTAACTGGTTGAGCATAACCATTTTTAATTAAAAAGTTTTTAGCAAATCCATCTGCTACTTCAATAATGTCATTCACTTTGTTTTTTTGATAATTTTTAATTAATATTACTTTCATCTTTCACACTCACTATTGCTTGTTTAATATTGTCAATAAATAAATCTAATTTTTCTGTTGTTTCTGCAGCGGCTGTCCCGAAGTGTCCTCCTCCGCCGACTGCTTCTGCTATCATTTGCACGTTAGTATTAATGCCCCGTGCTGACATTTTATATTTTTTAGTTCCGGCAATTTTAGCAACTACAAAAGCTGCTTTTCGACCGTCTACTCTTAAAATTTCATCTGCTGCTTTTGAAATAATATCAGTTGCAACTTCTTCATCTTTAAAAGCTAAATAATAGCCTTTTTTAACCTCTTGTAAATTTTGTAATAAATCTCTAATCGTCTCAAAAACATCTTCTCGCATTTTTAACAATGATACTGCTTCAATAATTTTAGCTCCTCATTCTTGTAAAAGTGAAGCAGCACTAAACGTTTTAGCTGTAACTTGTTTTTGAAAATTATTAGTATCTAAATAAATTCCGTTTAATAAAAGTTGCGCACATTGGCTATCAATTTTATCGCTATTAGATGTTAAAGCAATAATTTCAGTAACAATCTCTGAAGCAGATGAAGCCGAAGAATCGATATAAAGATTTTCTCTAAATGCAAATTCAGGATTAATACTGATTCGATGGTGATCTAAAACAATGATGTTTTCTTTCTTAACATTTTTAAAAGCTTCTTCGTTTTCAATTCTACTTTGATCAAAAGTATCACAAATTACAACCAAACTTTTTTCGTCAGTTAATACATTAGCTTCTTTAACTGAGATAAATCAACTTTGATGTTCAGCAGATAAACTTTCAAAAACATGTCTTGTTGTTTCATCGAAAGTTTTATTTTGGATATAAGCTTCTTTACCTAAAGCCCTTGCTAAAGTACATACTCCGAAAGTAGAACCTAATGCATCTAAATCGGCATCTTTATGACCATAAATAATAACTTTATCAATTAATTTAGATCTTATTTTGGCCAATAACATTTTAGCTATGTAATTAGTATTAGTCCTTGATAAATTAACATCTATTTCCGAAGTTGAGCCATAATGACGTGGCTTTTCATCACGAGTCATAACAGTGATTTGATCCCCACCACGAGTTTGTGATTGCATTAAGGCATCTTTTGCTAATTGTTCTAGAGAATCATATTTAAAGTTTCCGTAAGAAAACCCGACCGAAAAAGTTATATCGATGTTTCTGACTGTTTGTTTACCTTTAAAAGAATTAAAAAAAGTAAATTGTTGTTTTTCTCATAAATTTAAGGTCTCTTGATTGGTTATTAAGAAAAACCTTCCATTTTCATATTGACGATAAGTTAAATTAAATTTTCTCGAAAGTTCATCTAACATGTTAATAACTTGACCATAAAATTTAAACATATCTTCTTGTGAAAGAATTGCCCGATACATATTCATATTGTCAATACTTAATTCACCAAAAACAATTCTTTGACGTTTGTAATCTTCTAATAAATTAGTTTGAATTGTTATATCTCTAATAGTTACAATGTTATGTTCAAAAGAAACGTGAACTTGATAATCATATTTATCTACTTGAAAATTAAAATCTAAATTATCATCATTTCACTCATCAACCAAAAATAATTCTTTGATAGTTTTATTTAAAACGTTATCTCCAAATCTTTTTTTAATAAAATCACTAGCTCAAATAATTTTGCCGTTATTTAAAAAGATAATTGAACCAATTTCATATTGTCCGATCTCTTCTTGAATGTAATAATTTAGAGATCTTTTGGCGACAATTGCCCTTCTTAAATAAGAAGATAATAGATTAACTGTCAAATAAATTAAAAGCCCAGCTACTACCAGCATGTATAACACTGCAACAAAAATCTGAATTCAGCCGCTTAATTTAAAAACTCCAACAAAAAAAGCTACTGTTGGCAATAAAAATAAAAATATTATTTGTAAAGCTAAAACTATTTTTTGATGACGATTAATTTTCATATTATTTAATTATATATTAAAAAGCTCTAACTTATAGTTAGAGCCATGGTTATCTTTAAATCCTTTTTGTTTCAAATCTAAGAAAATTACATATTATAAAATTCTCTTAATTCATCAATACCGATATTTTTATTGGCTGAAACCATAAAAATATTTATCTCGTTTTTAAAAGTTAAAGCTTGCTGTTTCACCTTGTGTTTTTGTGATTGATTTGCCTTATCAATTTTCGTAATTACGATGTCAAATTTTATATTTAAAAAGTTTAAATAATCAATCATTTCAAGATCAATTTGTTGGAAACCCACTTTACCATCAATTAAGATTAATACAACTTTTTCACTTTTATCATTTCTAAAATAAAAATCGATAATGCCAGCAACTTTTTCTTGATGTTTTTTACCCATAATCGCAAAACCATATCCAGGTAAATCAACAACAATTTTTTGAGTATCTGTTTCAAAATAATTAATTAATCTTGTTCTACCGGGAGTAGAAGAAGTTTTGGCAATTTTTTGTTTAGCTAAAGCATTAATCAAACTTGATTTACCAACATTTGATCTACCTCAAAAAACTATTTGTTTGTCTTCTTCGTCAAATCAACTATTATGGTCGGAAGCACTTTTTATAAATTTTCACATGCAAATATTATAAATATTTATTACTTTTTCATACTTATTTCTCATTTCATTAATTAGCTTTAATATGCCAATATAATTTAAATATGACAAACGGAAAAGAAATAGTAAAAAACTTATATAAACAAGGGAAAGCAATTTTACACATAAATGCAAACAATCTAGAATGAATTAAAAATATTTTAGAAGTATTTAATGAATTAAGAGAAGATGTAATTATTGGCTTTTCTCCATCAGCTATTAAATATATGGGTGGATATAAAACTTGTTTAAATTTAGTTGAAAATTTAATTGAAGATTTAAATATACAAATTAAAGCAATACCTCATTTAGATCACGGTAATTTCTATCAATGCTTAAAAGCTATTAATACAGGTTTTAAATCTGTAATGTTTGATGGTTCGCATTTACCTTTTGAAGAAAACTATGAAAAAACTAAACAATTAATTGATATTTCTAAAAAAAATAATGTAACTGTCGAAGCAGAGGTAGGTTTAATTGGCGGTCAAGAAGATGGTATTGAAAATCTAAAATGTATGCTTACTGATTTAAAAGAAGCTCAAAAAATGAAGGAATTAGGAGTTGATTATTTAGCTGTCGGTATCAATAATTATCATGGAAGATATCCAGAAAAATGAGATGGTTTAAATTTTACTAAATTAGAAGAACTAAACAATAGCCTTAAAATACCTTTAGTTTTACACGGTAGTTCTGGTATTGATTTACAAGAAATTAAAAAAGCAGTAAAACTAGGAATAAGCAAAATTAATATTAATACCGCTTTACAAGAAGTGAATGCATTTGCAATTAAAGAGTATTTAGAAAAATACGATTTAAATAAAGGCAAAAACTATGACCCTCGCAAAATTTATGGTTTTGCTTCTGAAAAAGTCAAACAATATTTAAGGGCTTTTGTTAAAGACTTTTTAAATGAAAAATAAAAATATTTCTAAATTATTTTTAGGTAATTCTTTATTATTTTTCGTCCCAACAATAACTATATCTTGTAATAATTTAACATCTGCTGAAATTAAGAAAAATTTTGAATTAGATTTTAGTTTATTTACTTCTTTTTCCGGAAACGAAGAATTTAACCTTGTGGCCAATAAATTAAATGATCTTAAAAATATAGCGAATACTTCTAAACAAACTTTTTTAGAAAAAGCTAGAATTTTTTATAGCAAATATAACAATCAAATAGAAGAAATAGAAAATAAACTTTTAGATCAACAAATTGAATATTTAGAAATTTTATGTTCTATATCAAATAAAAATTTGAAAATATTTTTAAGAAATTTAATAAAAATTTGTACTCAAAATCCTGAATATGAAATAAGAGAAAAATGATTAAATATAAATAAATATTTAAAATCAAATTTGAAAATCATTAAACCTAATTTTGAAAATCTGAAGCGTTACTTAGAACAAAACAACAATGAACCAAATAATATAAAAGCAAAAATTAAAGATTTTGATAAATTACAAAATAATTATTTTAAGTATTTGAACTATTATTCACCTAAATATTTAGAAGATTTCAAATACAATTTTTCTGATTTTTTAAAAGCAAATAAAGCGACTTATGTAAAGTTAGATAAAATAATAGACGGAGACACTATTAGTGTCTATTTAAAAAACGATAAATTTAAAATCCGTTTTGCCGGAATTGATACACCAGAAATAAGAAAAGCAAATAATACTTATGAGCAAAACAAAAATATAAATGATATACAAAATAAACACGGATTAATAGCCAAAAAATATATAGAAAAAATTTTAACTAATGCAAATAAAATAATTTTAGTTCCACAAGTAAATGCTTATAAAAACAATAATAGTATAAAAGATAAATATAACCGGATAATATCAATTATTTATTTTTTAGATAAAAACAATTATTTAGCTAACTTAAATTTAGAAATTATTAAAAATGGTTACGGAATAATGAAATATATAAGTATTGACGCAGATAATATTTATTTCACCAAGAATGAAGAATATTACAATAAATTAGTTGAAGCTTCTATTTATGCAAAAAATAATAATTTAGGTGTTTATAAAAATAAAGATGAATATAGTTTTATTTATCCAAAAAAGTAGAGATAGACATAGCCAATCTCTACTTTTTATTTAAATTATACTTAATTATTTGAGCTCATTTTCTTGGGATATCATAAGGGGTTTTAAATTCTTTTTTATAATAAACCAAAACATTATTAATACTAAAAAACTTGTTTAAATCTTTGACTTGAAAATTAATACTTAATTTATTTTTTATTCAGTTAGCATTGTTTATTTCTTCAGAATAATTTTGAGATTTTAAAAAACAAAAAGTTGAATCAATTTTTCCTAATTTGTGAGTAATTTCTACAAGGTTTTTTAATTCACTAACTGCTCTTGCTGAAATAAAATCAAAGATTTCTGAATCTTTAGAATCTTCTGCTCTTACTGGTTTTACTGCAATATTTTTTAAATTTAATTTTTCTATAACCTTATTTAAAAAATAAACTCTTTTTTGCATGGGTTCATAAATAGTAAGATCAAAATCTGGGTTATATATAAAGTATGGCAATATTGGAAAACCAGCTCCAGAACCTATATCTAAAACATTTTTATTTTTAAAATCAAAAATATTTTTTTCAATTTTTTTAAAAATTAATATTGATTCTATTAAACCTTCGCAAATTAATTTTTCATCATAAAAACCTGTAAGGTTGTACTTACTATTCTCTTCTTCAATCAAAACATAATATTGATATAAATTTTGTTTAACTATTTCAGAAGTTAAGGGTAAATATTTATCAAATAAATTAAATGCTGCCTTTTCCGTAATCATTATAAATTTCCGTAATTGAGGTGTTGTTTACATTAGCTTCAATAACTAAACTTAAAAAGTGAGCCATTGAAAGTTCTTTTAATTTTTTAAAATGTGATAAATCAGAATGGTCGATAGAATTTGTAATAATAACCTCGTCAATAATAGGATTATTTTCAAACATTTCAAAGCCTCGACTAAATAATCCGTGAGTTGCGGCAATAATTATTTTTTTAGCTCCTTGTTTTTTAAGAGCTTCTGCTGCGTGAATAATTGTTCCGCCGGTGTCAATTATGTCGTCAAAAATAATAACATTTTCATCTTTGACATCACCTAAAACACCCATTATTTCTGATACATTCGGTCCAGTACGACGTTTATCAATAATAGCAATATTAGCTTCTTTATTTAAAAGTTCTGATAGTTGTCTTGCCCTAACTGCTCCACCATGGTCTGGAGATACAATAACAAATTTATCTTCGCGATTTCTTAACTCGTTAACAAAAATAAATTGTCCTCTTAAATCATCAACAGGAATATTAAAGAAACCTTGAATTGAAGCGTTATGTAAATCAATAGCAATTATTTTATCCGCTCCCGCTTTTTCTAAAAGATCTGCTACTAATTTAGCTGTAATAGGATGTCTTCCAGAAGTTTTTCTATCTTGTCTTGAATAACCATAATAAGTCATAACACAAATAATTCTTTTAGCACTAGCTCTTTTTAAAGAATCAATAAAAATTAATAAATCCATTAAATTATCATTAACAGGTTTTGATGTATTGCAAATAATAAACACAGTTTTATTTCTAACAGTTGTATTAGATCAAAGTAAATGTTCACCGTCAGCAAAAGTGGTTTTTTGAATATCTTCAATTTCACAATCTAAATAACCGCCAATTTCTTTGGCTAGTTTTTTAGAATTATCCATTCCAAAAATAGTAATATTTTCGTTTCTAATCATATTTAAAACTCTCCTTAATAATGTATAAAAATTTTAACACATAAAACAGTGGCAATAAAATAAAGAAAATCAAGCCTAAGCTTGATTAAGTAATTATTTAAGTGAAATAGCTATTCCTTTGTTATGAAATACATAATCATTATTATTGTTAAATACAACATCAATTAATTCTGGATAATCTAAAAATGGATTTCTATTACGTTGATGCTTATAAATTCCATTATTTCTATCTAAATCAAATTGCGAAATTGGATCTAATTTATTTCATTCTAAAAATGTTTTTAAAAAAGAACTTTTAATAATATTTCTGCCATTTACTTTTTGGAATACTCTTGAACCGACAGTATTTGATATATTTTTATCTTGATAAGTTAATACAAAGTATAAATAAGCTCTTGAAACATCACCTTTAAATTCATTAATAACTTCTGTTACTTGACCGCCGTCTTCTTTACCTTTACCTATTTTGGTTCCGTTAACAGTTATATTTTTAGCACTAATAACATCTCCATAAGGTAAATTACTATGTAATGCATTAACTTTTTTATCAGTAGGTCAAACATGGTGGGCGTCATTACGCATTGGGTTACCCTTAGCAAATCATGATTGAGGCACTAAATGCTCTCTATTCATTCCATCACCTTCTTTATTTCCTCTATCCTGAAAGCGACCATGAAATTGAACATATTTATCTTTTCCCTCTGGGTTTTCTTCGTATATATCTAATACTGAGCCATCATTTTCATAATATTTATCAACAAAAGCATCTTTATATGTATCAAATAAATCGTTATAATTACCTGTTTTATTTCGGTTAGCTTTTTGAATTAAAAATAATCCTTCTCTTAAATCATTACCTTTTAAACCATCTATTGATTTATAAAAATCGCTTGGTTTATATACTATATTAGAATCTTGATATTCATTGCTTTTTGGTTCAGCAGGTTTAACCGGTTCAGGTGATGGAGCAGGTTGTGGTTGTGGTTTTGGATCGGGAGCAGGAGTTGGGTCGGGTTGTGGATTTGGATTTTTTGGTTGAGGTTCCGGTTGGGGTTTATTACAATTAGAAGCAATTAAAGAAACTGGAACACAGGCTAAAAAAGCGGTGCTAGTTAAAAAGATTTTAAATTTATTCATTATTTTTTATCCTTATTTATTATTGATATTTAATTAAATTTTATTACAGTATAAAACAAATAATTATAAAAAGCCGCTTTATTAAAAACGGCTTTATTATTAACATGTGAAATTAAAACTAGTTTTGTGCGTTTTCGGCAGCAGCTTTTCTTGCTGCTCTTCTTGCTTCTCTTGCTCTTTCTTTAGCTAATTTTGCTTGTCTTTTAGCAGCTTTAACTTTGTTAGCAAGTCTAACATCTTTTCTCATAGTTGCTCCTTTGTCAAAATTTATAATATATTATAAAGATTTATACATTATACCTATTTTTTCTTAATTTGTTTAACTTTTTTTAAGAGGTCATCAACGTTTAAATTTTCAACTGCTTTTAATTTTTCTTCTAATGATTTATTATCTTTTTTAGTTTCAAGATTAACTTCTTGAATTTCTGGAATATCAAATAAGGCTGTACCTGTTTCTAATATTTCTTCTTCGTTCAATTCCTCTTGTGATTTATTAGGATTTACATAATAACGTTTAAATAAAGTTGTTTCGACCGTTAGTTCTAGATCTTTGTTAGCTTCTTGTTTTTTATAGAAATCTTCTTTTAACTTTTCTTGTTCTGATCTTTCTATATCAATTAATTCATTGATAGTAATATGTTGAATTAAATGACCTAAATTTAAAGCTTTAATATCTAGTTTAATTAATTTATCAACTGCCGATCTATCTTTGGTTATTTCGTTTAATTCAAGTTTTTGTGGCACATTGTCTTCGTTTGTAAAGTAATATTCTAATGAAGAAGTTAACACTTCAATCGTTTGAATTTCACTGTTGCTGTTTTTAATTGCATTAAATAATTTAAAACCTCTACCATAACGTTTAACAGGTTCAATTTTACGCATATTTCAATGTTTAGCTAAACCACCTTTAGTTATCATTATCACATTATTGATTGGTGAAGTGGTAGTAAAACCAGAAACAAAAACACCTTTTTCAATTTGTAATTTACCCAAAAGTTTGATACCTTGGGCCTTTAAAGTTAAATAAGAATTAAAAACATCTTCATTAATTAAAAAGTAGCATCCATTATTCAAAATAATAAACATGTCTTTTTCGCCGTTAGATAAACGCACGTCAATTAGTTCATCATCCTGATTTTTAAAACTCATGCAAGTACGCTTTTTAGCCGTTAATTTACTGTCAAATTCTTCAATTTTCACTTTTTTAGCAAAACCAAACTTACTTACCAAAATTAAATCGGCATAAGTATTAAACGAAGCAACTTCCATTACTCTTATAATTCTTTCATTTTGATCTAAGCCAACAAATGAAGAGATATGAACTCCTAAATCTTTTCAATTGTTATCTTTTAATTTATGAGCTTCTAAAACAAAAAAGTTACCGTAGTTTGTAAAGAAAATTAATTTTGAAAGTGAATTAATTTTGTCATAGTATTGAAGAGCGTCTTCTTCTTTCAATTTAAAGTTATCAAAATTATTGGCAGCAAACATTCTTTGTGAAACTTTTTTAATATAACCTTGTTCACTTAAAAAGAAATAAAAGTCTTCATTTTTAGCAAGGAGTTTTTGATCGACTTCGGTAGAGATTTTTTCTTCAGTTATTTGGGTTTGTCTTTCTTTACCATATTCATTTTTAATTTGCGTTAATTGATTAATTAAATATTTGTTAAATTCAGATGTATTGCCTAATAATAAATTGCAATAATCAATTTTTTGTTCTAATTCTTTTTTCTCATTTATGAATTCAAGTTGATCCATTCTTGATAATTTATACAATCTTAATTCAGCGATTGCCGTAGCTTGAATTTCACTAAATTTAAAGTTAACCATTAAAGCTTGTATAACACCTTTTTTAGAGTTATCAGAATCTTTGATAACCTTAATTACTTGATCTGAAATTTCAGCAACTTTAATAAAACCTTTAACAATTTCTAGTCTTAGATTATATTTAGCTAAATCAAACTTAATTCCGTTTGTATTAACTTGTTTTAAATGATCTAAATATGAATATAAAGCAGTTTGTAGATTTAAAAGTTTAGGAGCATTATTATCAATTGCCACCATGTTATAGTTATAACTAATTTTTAAATCGGTTTTATTTAGTAAATAAGTAATAATAGCTTCGGCATTAGCATCTTCTTCTAATTCAATATAAATAGAAATTCCGTTACGGTCTGATTGATCAACAACGTCTTTAATGCCGTTAATAACTTTATCAATGGCTATGGCATCAATATCAGCTACTAATTTAGATTTAACAACTCCAAAAGGTATTTCATTTACTTCGATACCAACAATTTTAGTTTCGTTTTTTTTATCGTATATATATTTATATTTTGAAGAAAGAATAATTTTTCCTTGACCGGTTGTAAAAGCGTCTTTAATACCTTCAATTCCGTAAATAATTCCCCCAGTCGGAAAATCTGGTCCTAAAACTATTTGTGATAATTCTTCAATAGATATAGTCGGTTTTTTAATTAAAGCAATTGTCGCTTCAATTACTTCGTTTAAATTATGTGGTGGTATTTCGGTCGCAAACCCCGCCGCAATACCCTTAGAACCATTAATTAATAAGTTAGGAAATAAAGAAGGTAAAACGACTGGTTCATATTCACTATCATCAAAATTAGGAACAAAAGGAACAGTTTTACGGTCTAAATCTTTAAGCATTAATTCAGCAATTTTTTCTAATCTTGATTCGGTATAACGCATAGCAGCAGCAGGGTCATCATCAATCGAACCTTTATTACCATGCATTTCAATTAACGGAAAATTACTTTTTCATTCTTGACTCATTCTTACTAAGGCTTCGTAAATGGAAGAATCTCCATGAGGGTGGTATCTACCAATAACATCGCCGACAATACGAGCTGATTTCTTAAATGGTTCTTTATTTTTAAGTTTTAAATTTCACATTGAATATAAAATCCGTCTTTGCACTGGTTTAAGTCCGTCCCGTGAATCAGGAATAGCTCTTTGTTGAATTATGTATTTTGAATAACGCCCAAAACGGTCGCTCATTACTTCGACCATGTTTTTTTCAATAATATTTTCAATATATTTATCTAATTCATCTTTATGATTTTTTTTCATTATTACCTATTTCTTAATTTCAAAATTATCTTCATTAGAAAAATCTACATTGGCGTTAATTCATTTTTTACGAGCATTAACATCATCACTCATTAAAATAGAAACATTTCTTTCAGCTAAAGCTTGATCGGCTACGGTTACTTTAATAATTGATCTTGTTTTAGGATCCATGGTAGTTTCTCAAAGTTGATCGGCGTTCATTTCACCCAAACCTTTATAACGCTGAATTTCATAGTTAGAATATTGACTAGTAATTTCTTTTAATTGATCTTCATCTCAAGCGTATATTTCTTTTTTATTTGCACCTTTAACCGAAACTTTATATAAAGGTGGAAGAGCAATATAAACCATACCCGCTTCAATTAATTTCTTCATATATCTTCAAAAGAAAGTTAAAAGTAAAATTTGAATATGAGCACCATCGGTATCAGCATCGGTCATAATAATTATTTTGCTGTAGTTGCTATTTTTAACATTAAAATCTTCACCAATACCAGCCCCAATTGTATTAATAATTGTTGCTATTTCTTCGTTAGCTAACACGTCAGATAATTTGGCTTTATCAGTATTTATAACTTTACCTCTTAGCGGTAAAATCGCTTGCGTAATTCGATTACGTCCTAATTTAGCTGAACCACCAGCCGAATCCCCTTCGACTAAAAACAATTCTTTAACGGCAGGGTTTTTAGATTGAGCAGGTGTTAATTTACCAGATAATATTTTTTTATTATCTAGTTTATTTTTAGCTTTTCTAGCTTCATTTCTGGCATTTCTAGCCGCCATTCTAGCTTCATAAGCTTTTTTAATTTTGGCAATGATTTTTTCGGCTTCTTTTTTGTTTTCATTTAAAAAGAAATTAAATTTCTCACTAACAAATTCTTCAACTGCTTCTCTGGCTTCTGGGGTTCCTAATTTATCTTTGGTTTGTCCGACAAATTCCAAAATCTTTTCCGGAACTTTTAGTGATATAACTGCTATTATTCCTTCACGAACATCGTTTCCATCATAAGTATTTTTATTTTTTAAAAGATTATTTTTAGAAGCAAAATCGTTAATTGTTTTCGTTAGAGCCGTTTTAAAAGCGGTTTCATGAGTTCCGCCGTCTCTTGTTTTAACATTATTAACAAAACTGTAAATAGATTCACTATAGCCATCAGTATAACCAACTGCTACACTTATTTCGATATCATTTTTAGCTAGCCCTTGACTATAAAAAATTTCACTAATAAAATTCTTGTTTTCACCAACAAATTTAATATATTCTTTTATTCCTTCAGTGGTTTCAAAAATAACATTTTCTTGGGTATTTTCATCAATAAAATTGATTTTTAAAGAAGGTAATAAAAAGCTTGATTCTCTTAGTTTTTCTTTAACGGTTTCTGGATTAAACTTAGCTTTTTTAAAAATAGTTTGATCCGGTCAAAACTGAACCTTTGTGCCTTGCTTAGTTGTTGGTCCTATTAAAGTAGTTTTTTTAGTTATTTCATCTTGTTGAAAAGCGGTGAAGTATTCTCTTTTATCGCGATAAACACTAACTTCTAATTTAGTTGATAAAGCATTAACAACAGAAGATCCCACTCCGTGTAGACCTCCTGAGCTTTTATAAGCTCCATCCCCAAATTTTCCTCCAGCATGAAGTTCAGTAAAAACTAATTCAACTCCGGTTTTTCCTTCACTATGTTTATCAACTGGAATACCACGACCATTATCTTCAACAATAACTGATCCGTCTTTTTTAAGAATTACTTTTATTAAAGTGGCGTATCCTGCTAAAACCTCATCAATAGAGTTATCAACTATTTCTCAAATTAAATGGTGAAGACCATTAGAGTCAGTAGAACCGATATACATACCGGGTCTTTTTCTAACTGCATCTAAACCTTTTAATATTTTTAAATCGCTAGCTTGATATTTATGTTCGTTTGAATTCATAATAATAATTATAAATAAATAATTACTTATAACAGTTTTAACTTGTTTTATAAAAACGCAAAAATTATTTTTTAAAAAAATTATTTCAATAAAAAATATAAAATAATAGTGACTCGTAATTAGTGATATATATATATATATATATATATATATATTGCTTTTTTATATTTTTATATATTGCTAGATATTTTTCGAGTTGTAAAATTTATTTATTTTAAAAAGGAGAATATCTTGACAAAAGATTTAAAAAGAGCTAGAGGAGCTTTTAATTTAAACATTGCTAATATCGTTATTTTTCCAATTTTCTTTATTCTTTTCTTAGTTTTTGCAGGAACCATTTTTGCAGTAGCTACAACTAGCAGATCAGAAGAAGGAGCAACAGCCTTAGCTGCAGGTGTAGGTATAGGTTTAATTTTTTTCTGATTATTCGGAATATTTGAATTTGGTATTTGAATTGCTGCATTAGTTTTAACTGCCTTAGCAGCTAATATTAAGAATCAGGAAAAAAACACTAAAACTTTACTATGAGTAGGTTTTGGATTATCATTTGTATTTCCACTTATTGGAGCGATTATAGCAATTGTTGGAGCTGCAAAATTAAAAAAATACTTATTAGCAACAGAGTCAACAAATAAATACTACTAAAAAGCAGATGTACTTGTACCTTTACAAGTACATTTTTATTTGAACTTTTTAAATTATCAACTTTTATAAAATAAAATATTTAATATATAAACATATAAAGGAAGTTTATTTTGAACAAAGATTTACAAACCGTTAAAACAGCTTATATTTTAAATATTGTAGCAATTGCGATTTTAGGTTTATTTTTCCCAATTAACATTGCTGCGATTGTATTTACAGGTCTTTCAGCTGCTATTAAAAACCAAAAAGAAGAAACCAAAATATTACTATGAGTAGGTTTTGGGGTTTCATTTGTTTGCCCTTTAGTAGGATTTATCATTTCACTAGTTGGCTCAATGAAATTAAAAGAAGAATTAACTAAACAAGAAACTAAATAAAAATTTATATAAAAAATGGCTTGTAATAACACAAGTCATTTTTATTTGTTTTATTCTTTTTTATCTTCTGAATTTATTTCTTCTTTGTTTACTTTTTTAATTTTATTTTTATATTTAGATACAAATACACCACCAATAATACCAAATAGTAGTAGTAAAACAAAAACTACAACAATTGCTAATCATGGAAAACTTCTATTTTCTTCATAAGTGGTTTTGCTATTAGGATAATTAATTAAACCGTCATGGGTTTCAGGAACAGGAACTTTTGTATGAGTATCAAAATTAGCCATCGGAACATAACCAGGTATGACTCTTGACTTAATTTGGTTTAATAAGGCTAATATTTCTTTAGGATTAGTAAATCTGGTAGCTAAGAAACTTACTGATTTTACATATTCGTGTAAATTACCATCTGGATATCCACTAAAAGTTTCTGCTAAAAATTTAATTTCTAATAAGTAATTGATTGAAATGCTTAATTCTTGTACTTTCTTTTCTAGATCACTTATATTATTAATAGAATTTATTTCTTTTTCAAAAGTTTCCTTTTGCAAATTAGACAAATTTGAATTTTCTTTAATTTCTTTAATAGCTTTTTCTTTTTCTTGTTTTAATCTAGCTTCACCGTTGGTCTCATTTTTTAATTTAGTTAATTCGCTTTGTAAAGCTTTAACGCTAGCAAAATCAGTTCCGGTTGAAGCTAAAATTAAATCATGATAAGTTTTATTTAACCTATCTTTAAATGCTTGATCTGAATTAAGATATTTAGGATCTTTATCAATAAAATCAACCATTTGTTTTATTGATGTTGAAGCATCTTTTAAAATTTCTAAATTTTTAGTTACATCTAAACCTAATTTGTTTTTATCTTCATCATTTTTAGCTTGATTTACATAATTTTTAAAATGTTGGTTTTGGTTAAAATTAGGCACTACCCCTTGTAGTCCGGCAGTTGGAGCAAAAGGTTTGTAAATATTTTGTAAAAATGGTGTTATACCATTTTCGTGTGCTTGATTAATTTGGTTTTCTAATTGATTAATGTTTTCACTATTGGCATTTTCTAATTGTTTTTGAAAATCATTTTTTTGATAATTAAAAATTTCGGTTGATTCATTTATTTTTTTATTTAATTGTTGTTTTTTATCTTCTAAATTATCTTCATTGCTTGCCAAAGCTGATAAAGCCACAACAGGCAATGAAAGTGAAGTTAAACTTAAACTTGAAAAAATTAATTTTTTAATTTTCATATATCTCCTTAAATTAAAACAATAATAAATCTATTTTGTTTTTTTAGCTAATTCTTCTTCATAAAAAGCTAAATTTTTCTTAAATAATTCAAGTTTATCTATTTTTTCTTGTTTTGTTTTTTCTGAAGCTTTTTCCATGAAATTAGGATTATTAATAAATTTCTCGTTAAAAGCAATTTCTTCTTTGGCTTTGGCGATTAATTTGTTTAACTCTGCTATTTCATTAGCTTTTGATGCTTCGTCTAATTTAATGTAAACATTACCAAATGTAAGTTTTACTGTAAAATCTTTATTTTCCATTCATTTAAAATTAGTTAATTTTTCAATAATTGTTAAAAACTCTTCGTTTGGTACTTCATACATTGAAAAGTATAGAACCTGAGATTTGGAAATCTTTTTATCTTCACGATATTGTCTTAAAGTAGTAATCATTTCAATTAAGTGAGAAACGAAAGAAACATCTTCACCTTCGTGTAATTGATAGTTATTTTGAGTTGCAAATAGCAATTCTTCTTGATAAATATTTTCAAATAAGTAATCAGTTAAAAATGGCATATATGGATGAAGATTAATTAAAATTTCTCTAAATAAATAAGGAGCAAAATAATTATTATTTTTGAATTTTAAAAATTCTAAATATCAGCTTGAAAAATCATTAATAATAAATTCTTGAATAGCTTTATAAATAATAGAAAATTCGTAATTTTCTATTGCGTTTGCTACATCGTTTTTAAATTTATTAAATTTATCTAATATTCATTTATCAAATACGTCTAGTTTATCATATGACATTTCCCCAGCGTTTTCGCTTTTAATAGTTGTCATATAACGAGCGATATTTCAAAATTTATTAACAAATAATCTCGCAGATTGAATTTTATCTGGTCCATAGTTAATATCCTGACCTGGGGTAGAGTGGAATATTAATGAAACCCTT
Organism: [Mycoplasma] falconis; assembly: GCF_006385795.1. GTDB lineage: Bacteria > Bacillota_I > Bacilli_A > Mycoplasmatales > Metamycoplasmataceae > Metamycoplasma > Metamycoplasma falconis. The sequence continues at coordinate 91,515 of NZ_VFSS01000001.1, forward strand.
AAAACATCTGATCCAAATTCATCAATAACTGCTATTGGGTCTATTCCATTGCCTAATGATTTAGACATTTTTCTACCTTCGGCATCTCTAACTAAACCGTGAATCAAAACTCTTTCAAATGGTTTTTCTTCCATAAAATATAAACTTTGGAAATACATTCTTGCTACTCAGAAGAAAATAATGTCATAAGCAGTAACTAATAAATTAGTTGGAAAGTATCTTTTAATTAATGTTTTATCTTGAGGTCAACCCAAGAAAACAAAAGGAGCTAAAGCAGAACTAAATCAAGTATCTAAAACATCGCTTTCTTGAATTCAACCTTCACCAGGTGAATTAATTTGAACTACACATTCACCATCTTTATATCAAGCAGGAATTCGATGTCCTCATCAAATTTGACGACTAATAGTTCAATCGTAAACCCCTTCCATTCAGTTAATCATAGTTTGTTTAAATCTTTCAGGATAGAATTTAACACCATCTTCACTATTTATATCTTTTAATAAATCTTTTGCTAGGCGGTCCATTTTTACGAATCATTGAGGTTGAACTAAAATTTCAACAGCTTCTTTTGATCTTTCTGAATAACCAACGTTAGAAACAATATCTTCAACTTTAATAATAAAGCCATCTACTTTTAATTTATTGGCAATGGCTTTTCTTGCATCAAAACGATCTAAACCGTAAAATTCGTTGGCATTTTTATTCATTTTGCCAGCTTTATCAATACATTCTAAAACTTCTAATCCATTTTCTTTAATAATAGTTATGTCGTCAACTGCATGAGCAGACACCTTCATAATACCACTACCAAAGTTAGGATCTATTAGTTCTGATTTAATAACCGGAATTTCTTTTTTAGTTAAAGGATGAATAATAGTTTTAGTTAATAGGATAGATGCTCTTTTATCATCTGGATGAATTGCTAAAGCAACATCGCTTGGTAAAGTTTCTGGTCTGGTTGTAGCTACTTCTAAATATTCATCACTATCTTTAATTGGATATTTGATGTAGTACATTTTTTGTTTAGTTTCACTGTTAATAACTTCAATATTAGATAAAGCTGTTTGTAATTTAGGATCTCAATTAATAGGTTTTGTATCACGATAAATTAAACCGTCGTTATATAGATCGACAAACACTTTTAAAACCGCTTCATTGGCTTTTTTATCAAGTGTAAATCTTTCCATAGTATAATCAAAACCAAGGCCTAATTTACCTCATTGACGAGCAATGTTTTGTGAATATTCACCTACTCATTTTCAAACTTCTTCAATAAAAACTTCACGACCCATATCGTATTTATTCTTACCTAAGGCTGCTAATCTTTTTTCTACGACAGCTTGGGTTGCTATTCCGGCGTGATCTTTACCAGGTAAAAATAAAACGTCATATCCAGTCATCTTTTTATATCTAATAATAGTATCTTGTAAATAACCATCTAAGGCATGTCCAATGTGTAATTTACCAGTAACATTAGGAGGAGGTAAAATAACTGTAAATGGTGGTTTAGATAAATCGTGAGTTGAAAAGGCTTTGCTATCTATTCATTTTTGATTTCTACCTTCTTCAACAATCTGGTGATTAAATGTTTTATCCATAGGTTCACTCCTTTGAACTGTATTTGATATATCTATTAAAGTAGTATCATCAAATAATCTTTCATCTTTAATTTCATAATGATTATTTTCTGAATTATGTTTAAAGAAAAATAGCTCTAATAGTTTTTTGTTTTTTAAATTATTTTTAGTGATTCAACTTTGTAATTCGTCCCAAGTACATCACACAAAATGGTTAGGTTCAATTTCATATTTAAAAATGTTTTCAAAATTATCTTTTGTTTCTAAATATTTTTTATATAAATGAGAAGTTCTAACATCGTCAAAACCTAAATTAAATTTAACAACAGGATTAATTGGATTTTCTTTAATAAGTGAAGTCTTACCTTGTTCGATAACTTTTGAACCACTTATAACGTATAAATCTGTAGTTAAATTAACAGCTAAGTCGTAATCATTTAAAAAATAAATAGCCATTTTGCCGTTATTCAAAATATACTGGTTAATTTTATTTAAAACTTCGTTTTGATCTTCTTTTGATAGTTTTGCAATTTCTTTGCCAATAACAAGTAAATCAGGCTCATTAACTAAAATTTTATTTAACTCTAGATTAATACGATCCTTTAAACTTAATTCATAAATATTTTTAAAAATGTTATTTAAAGGTATTTGTGTGTTTTCAATAATTCTATAAATTAACAATTTCCTAATAAACGTAATAGCCAAATTTTTATTTACTTTACGTTTTATTTTTTTATAAGTAAAAATAATTTGTTGATATTCAACCATTTGTTTAGTAAATCTTTGCAAGATATTGCAGCTTAAAAATAATTTTTTAGCTTGTGAAACGATATTTTCATCGTTGATATTTTTAAATAAAATTCGATAAATATGTTTAATATTTCTTTTAATTTCAAACAATAAAAAATTGTTTTGAGCTGCTTTAACCAAGGTTTCATTAGTTAATAAATTTGTTTCATTTTGTAAATTTTTAGCCGTAGTTGATAAATTTCATAAATATTCGTTTTCTGCATCTTTATATTCTGCTTCAGCAATTTTTATTTTTTCCAAAACAGAAATACTTAAATTATTAAAAGTTGAAGTATGTCGAATCTCTTCGCTATTATTTTGTTGCTTGATTAAATCTTCAATTCTTTTTTGATAATTAGCTTCTGCAACTTCGAAACGTTCTTTAAAAGTCTCTATCGTATTTTTAAAAGTACTGTCGATGATTTTTTTAATTTGTCTTTTTAATTTAATATTAGAAGATTTACGTGATAAAGTAGATGTGTCAATTGCCACCGGTAATTTTAATTCATTAATATCATTAATTAATTGGCTTAGCTCTTCATGATCAAATTTACGAATGTAGCTTTTATATTTAGCTATAAATCTTAAATAGGTCTTATTAAAGTAATAGTTTCTAAAAAAGTAAATAAAGGCTGATTTCTTGTGATTTTTTTCAAGTTGAATTTTATTATATTGATTTTCTTTGTTTAAATCATGACGCAGTTTACTTATGTGATGGTTTATTTCTTTATATTTATTTTGTTTAATTAAAAAATGATTTTTCTTAGCTAATAATTTTGCTTTTAATTTATTAAAGAAATTATTGTCATAATTAAAACTTTTCTTAATAAAGTCATACTCTTTTTTCTTAGCTAAAAACTCTTTATGATTTAAAAATGAAATACCGTTCTCAGATTTTAAAATTGTTTCATTTATTAAGTTTAAAAGCTTTTCTTCGTGTCTTTGATGAATATAAATGACTTTATAAATTAATTCTTCTATTTCTTTAAGATTTTTCAAACAAGTAATTTTATTTTGATTTTCTAATGCCTTATAAAATTCTAATAATTTGTCTTTAATATTATTTAAATGTAAATTGATTTCATTTTGTAATGAAACATTAATTTTGGCATATTCGTTTCTTAATAAATATTTATAATCGGTATAAATATCGCTTCATTTATTAATAAATATATTAACGTAGTTATTAAGTATCTGGCTTTCTTGCACATAAGATTTAATATAATCATACACCCGTACATTCGAAATGTTTTGCTCGCTAAAAATATCTTTGTCAAATCCATAACCAATTTGACTTTGATAATTAATATTTTTATAAATTAAATTAAATTGCTCCTCGTTTTCTTTAAACTCAATAAAACCTTGATAATCGTTGTAATGAATTTTGCTATTAGTAATATATTTAAAAATTAAATTTTTAGTAGCTTCATCATCGCCTAAAAAAGCCAAAATACCACCGACTCCGATGGTAAATGATAAGTTATTAATAAACGTTTCAAAATTGTCATTAACTTGCTGTATTGACTTTAAATTATTAACCCTAAATCCTGTTAGTTTTAATTTGTTAGCCATTAGAAACGATCTCCTTCTTTTGATCTAACTAATGGAGCTACTATTTTATAAGTCGCTAAAATAACAGCAAGGTTAAAGAATATCTTAATAGGGCTAAACAATGTCTGTCCAGTTAAATTAACTCAAAAGTCAGTTTTTAGAGTTGCCGAATCAGCTCAAGCTAATAAAATAACGTTAACAAATTCAAGTACAGCACAAAATGAAATAATTGCCATAACTTCGATAAAAGTTTGATATTTTTTCTTTAAAAATAAACGAAATAGCACAACAAAAACAATCATGCCGGCAAAACCAGAACAAGTAAGAATAATGTAAAAAGTTTTATTTTTAATAAAACGATTCATTTCAAAAATACTTGGGTCTAGATTATAGAAAATACCAATAATTAAAACAATTTGTAAGGCAAGAATAACTACCGTCGAAACAAAAGCAAAATTAATCATTGCTGTTGGACGTTTTTTTGTTTCTAATAAAATTATTTTTACTTCGTAATAAGCAATTTTTTCTGAAAAATATTGAATATCTTCAGTATTACCTCTTGCTAAGGCTTCATTATATTGCAATTTAAAGAAGTCAACAATTTCCTTAAATTTATAAATCCGGTATTTACGAGAAAAGAATATTTCGTTAACGTTAAAGAAATAATAAGCTGCTAAACCGGGTATAAATCCAGCTATTGCTACTGCCGCCGTATATAAAACGTTGTAATAAGTTGGAACCAAGGCAAAAGAAATTAAATCAGCTAAAATCCCTGTAATCATTCCTACTATAGGTCCAAAAATAAAACCTGTAATTTTAATTGGAAGACCGATAAAACTAAACTTTAAACTTGGCAAGGCACTAATAGGAAGAATACGTACAGATACTAAGAAAAAGACAACAGAAATAGCAATTAAAACACCCACAAAAGCAATTCTTTTGGAGTTTCATTTTTTATAAGAAATGTTAGCCTGACTTCTAACTCATCTTAAGTAGTGTTTAATACCGCCTGGTAATCTGTTATGCATAGTCTTCCTTTAATTTATATTAAAAATTATAAGTAAATTATAAAATCTTGTTTTTAGGTTTTCATCAACTGTTTTTTTCAACAGTTGGGAGATTAATAAAAATGTGATAAAAACTTGAATTAACTATCAAACCGGCATAAATGAAGTATGACATAAATGATAGTAATAAAATAACGTACATAAATGAAGCTACAACTCCAAATTTATCATATTTAATTAATGATGTTAATGAACCAAAAATTAATATGAATAAAGAAGTAGGTAAAGATGTAACTAACGCTCCTGGGTGAGCTTGTGAAAATTTAAGCTTAAAGTTTGGAGCAAATTTAAAGAAACATAAAAATGATATATAGGTAATAATAGGTAAAAATAAGATAACTGTAAATCAATAAACTAAATTAAAAGATCAATCAGGTTTAACAATTATTTCTTCAATTCCATCTTTAACAACTTTTTCAATAGTTCCCATTCCGGCTTTATCTATTAAAAAAGTGGTAAAGGCTGTAAACCCTAATAATACTGCTGTTAACAAAATTGAAATGATAATAGAAGCAATAAATCCTTTAAATCTAGTTTTTAAAGCTTGATTAGTAGTTTTATGACCATATAAAGCGTCCATTGATTGAATCATTTTACTATAACCTTTTGAAGCAAATCAAATAACAGAAATAGTAAACAAAATAAACGCAACAGTTCCTCCGGTTGAAGATCAAAGTTTAACCGCTGACGGAACAACGGCACCGACCCCAGGAATTATTTGACCTAAAATAATATCTTTAAGCACTGCTTCGTATTCACTAGAAATAGAACCAATGATACCAAAAACTAAAGTAATAATTGGAATGAAAGATAAAAATAAATATAAAGCATATCCAGCAGGAACGAAAGAGAATTCGTTTGAATTTAATTTGCTATAAGCACTATTAACAATTTCACGCCCTTTGGTTTTAGAACTTTTTAGATAACGAGGAATAGCAATTAACAAAATGACATAAATAATTCATTTTAAAACTCTTTCAACAATGTTTTTTTTGTTCTTATTGGTAATTATTTGACCGGCTTGAACTCTTTCTTGCATTGTTTTAGAATCTTTTTTAGAATAATCATTGTTATAACCAACGTTATATTTAGGTTTTTTACGTCAACCCATTAATTAAACCTTTCTTTAATTGCTTTTAATACTTCATCGTTTTTTGCTTTACCTTTAGTTTTTTTCATTACTTGACCCATCATGAATTTTTCCGCTCTTGCAGGGTTTTTAGTAAATTCTTCTAATAAATTAGAATTTTCATTTAAAACTTCTTCAATTATTTGATTTAAATCTAAATTCATTAATTCTAATTTAAGATTGTTGTTTTTAATAATCTCAGAAACTGAGAACTGTGGATTTTTTTGTTTTTCGACCAATATTTTTTTTACCGAAGTTTTATCTAATTGATCTAGCACAAGCAGATCTAAAACTTCTTTTAATTCTAAAGGTTGAAGCTCAAGTTGTTCAATAGCCAAATTATTTGAATTTAAATAAGAAATAACTTCTGCAAAAAATACGTTTGCGGCTTTTTTAATATCTAAAAAATCGATTTCATCAAAGTATTTTGCATATTCAACATTATTAATAAGTTGAGAAATTTGTACTTCATTTAAACCATTTTTTATATATCTTAATTCCTTATCATAAGGAAGTTCTTCTATTTTTACATTATCAATTAAATCAGAAGAAAGACCTATATAAGGAATATTAGGGTCTGGAAAATATTTATAATCAACGGCGTCTGATTTTGAACGCATGGAAACAGTAATTTGTTTTCCTTCGTCAAAACGTTTTGTTTCTTGGGGAAAAGCCTCATTATTTAAATATTTATTGACTTGATAATTTGCTTCGTATTCAATAGCTTTTTCAATATTAGATAACGAGTTTAAGTTTTTAATTTCAACTCTAGTATTTAATATTTCGCTACCTTTTGGACGCACTGAAATATTAACATCAACTCGCATTGAACCTTCGTTCATTTTGGCTTTACTAATATTTAAGGTTTGAGCTGTTTTTCTAATGGCTTCAACGTAAGCAACTGCTTCTTCGGCAGAATGAATTACCGGATTAGAAACGATTTCAATAAGAGGGACACCAGAACGATTGTAATTTAAATAAGTTAAATCACCTTCATGGTTAGATTTAGCTGTATCTTCTTCCATGTGAATTCTTTCGATTAAAACGTCTTGTCAATTATTATTAACCTTGATTTTTATCTGTCCGTTTTTTCCTATTGGATTAAATTGTTGAGTGATTTGATAACCCTTAGTTAAATCGGGATAAAAATAATTTTTTCTATCAAATCTAACAATAGGATCAATTTCCATTTTTAAAGCTTTGGCTAATTTAATCGCTTTAATTATTGCTGCCGAATTAACTAATGGTAAAGAACCTGGATAAGCCAGATCAATATTAGAAACGTGAGCATTAGCTTCTTCACCATATACATTAGGGGCAGGAGAAAACATTTTAGTTTTAGTATTTAATTCTAGATGGATTTCAATACCGATAACAATTTCTCAATCTTTATTCATTGTTGCCTCCTAAAATATCTTCTTCAATATATAAAGCATGTGAAAATAATTTAGTATCTTTGTATAATTCTCCATCTAAGGCTAAATTAAATGGCATATTATTTTGATCTTCTCCCATTTTTAAAGTTAAAGATGGATTGCCAGTCAAATTAGCATTAGTCAAAATATAATCCATATAAGAAGCTTTGTAGTTTTCACCTATTTTAGGAGCAGAATTATTTGAAGCCGGATAAATAAATAAATCAGCTGATTGATGAATTTTGGTAAAGTAATTAGCAATATAACGACGCATTTTTTTAGCTTGAACAAAATATTTTATTTGATGTTCTAATTTTAAAAAGTAAGCACCTAAAATTAATCTTGATTGAACCATTTTACCTAAGCCATGAGATCTTGTATTAATATATATATCTTCTCAATTTTTACCATCTAAACGATTACCAAATTCAACACCGGTTAAATTTGCCAAATTAGATGAAGCTTCTGAAAAAGCAATTATTTTATAGACAACATCAATAGATTTTAAAATGTGTTCTTCGGGCGTTATTTTAACTAATTCAACGCCTTGATTTTTTAGTTTATCTAATACTTGTTTATAAGATTTAGCGACGCTGTCTTCTAATTCAGAAAAACAATCTAAATAAGCTACTTTGTTTGGTTTAACTTTTTGAACTGTTTTACTATCAAAACTTAAATCAATTGAAGATAAATCATGTTTTAAATCTTGTTGATATAAAACAGAAGATAAGGTTATAGCATCATTAACATTATGAGTAAAATAAGCTACTGTGTCTAAAGAAGTAGCAAAAGCGAATAAACCATAACGGCTAATCGCTCCATAACTAGGTTTAAAACCAACGCAGCCAATATTTGAGGCTGGTTTTCTAACTGAATCTCCTGTGTCTGATCCAATTGCAAAAGAAATGTTTTTAGTAAAAGTTGCGGCCGCTCCAGAAGATGAACCGCCTACTAGATAATCTTCATTAAGAGGATTTTTTATTAACCCAAAAGCCGAATATTCTCCAGATCCGCCTAATCCAAATTCGTCAAGGTTAGTTCTAGCTACACAACTTGCTGCAGCTTGATTTAATAATGAAACGATGGTAGAATCATAATTAGCTTTAAAATTATCTAAAATTAAACTTGAACCTTTTGTATAAAAACCTTTTTGAGCATAATTATCTTTTAAAGTATAAACACAATTAGCTAAAACGCCAAAATGGGTGTTTTTACTTTCATTAACAGTTGCTATTGCGTTATTTTTATCATTTTTAACTTCTTGTAAAGCAAGTTCAAAATTACCTTTAATTTTCATTAATTACCTTCTTAATAATTACAAAATCGTTATCATGCTCTTTAGCGTTTTCTAAAATAGATTTTTTATCTAAAATAAAACTTTCATCAATTTCGTCTAATCTTAATTTCTCAAAAGCTAATGGTTTTTCATTAACATGAGACATTGCTTTTAAATAAGACAAATCAAAGTTTTCAAGTTCTAATAATTCTTTATCAATAGAACCTAAAAGTTTTTTAGCTAAGGTTAAAACTTCTTCATTAGGTTCGAAAAGTAAATTATTAGCTAATTGTTTTAATTCTTTATCGTCCATATTATCCCCTTTTTATCATTTAGGATGACTTATAAATATCTGATCGTTATATTCGTCAAATTCTTCGCTTAAATTATGAAATTTAACCGAATATGAATGTAGATATAATCTCTTAGCAAACTTGCCTCCATATTTAATATCACCCAATATTGGATATTTTAAATAAGAAAGTGTTGCTCTTATTTGATGTTTTTTGCCTGTTAAGATTTGGGCATATTTACGATTACCCTCTTTATAAAAAATAGTTCTAGCTTTAACCCCAAAATTTGGATCTACAACCATTTTTTCGTTTTTAATATCTTTTTTAAGGCGAACCGTAATATCTAATCTGTCTTCATCAAAATCCGAAACAAATTGATACACTTTTTCAAATTCATTTTGTTTAGCTTCAAATTCAACAAGAGTTTTATAGTTTTTAGCATAAACAACCAAACCGCTGGTTTTTTTATCAATTCTGCCGATAGAAGCTGGTCTAAATGAACTTGTTTTGTGATAATTTAAATATTTTAAAATTTGATCATCTAAACAATTTTCTTCTGAATGCATTGCAATACCAGTGGCTTTGTCGACAATAATAATGTTTTTATCTTCGTAAATAACTTTAAAGTTTATATTGGCTGCATTTCTTTTTTGTGGTTTAAAAGCATCATCTAAACCATAAATTTCAACAATATCACTCATTCGCATTTTATATTGTTTATCTTTAGTTCTTTGTCCGTTTACCTTGATATCTTTTTCACGAAAAATTTTTTCTATTCTGGAAATAGGAACGTTGTCACACATTTTAACAACGTATTTAAATAAAATTCTGCCTTCATCATTTTGATTAGCTTTTAGTTTAATCATTGTCGCCTTCTTCTGAAATTAAAATACCGTCATTATTAGTATCTGAACGTTGTGAATCAAATAGATTAAAATCTTTGTCATATTCTTCATCTTCATCTGAATAACTACTAAATTCAGGAAACTGAGGAAGTTCACCTAAACTTTTAATTTTGAAGTAATCGTAAAATTTATTAGTAATACCATAAAGTATTGGATTACCTGGTGTAGAAGCAATTCCAACTTCTTCAATAATGCCTTTTTCTAATAAACTAGCAACGATACCATCAGAAACAACTCCTCTAATATTAGAAATCATTGAACGAGTTACCGGTTGTTTATAAGCCACAATACCTGCTACTTCGATTGCCGCATTTGAAAGTCTTTGTTTTCTAGTAATAGTTACCATTTCTGAAATATAGTCTTTAACTGATTCGATAGTTAAAAACTTATAAACATCGTTAAATTCATGAACTTTAATTCCGCGTTCTAATTTATTAAAAAATTCTTTAAAGTCTTTTAACATTCTTCTTGCTTCTTGAACCGTATTAAGTTTCATAATGTTTTTTAACTGTTCTGAACTTAAACCTTCACTACCTTGCACAAATAATAGTGCTTCAATTATTTTGTTATGCATATTCAATTCCTTTAGTAAATTTAATTACTTCTTCATCTTTTTGTTCCATTACAACAATTTGTTGTCTTGCTAAATCTAAAACTGCTAATAATGTAATAACGAAATGTCCCACTGTTGGTACATTAAAAATTTCTTCAAACGGTACTTCGTTTCGATTTCTAAATAATTCTATAATTCTTTGTTTTTGTTCTTCTGGTGAAACGGCAATTGTGTTAATAGTTACATGTCTTACCATTTCTGCATATGTTCTTTCAAACATTTTTCTTAAAACAGTAACTAGTTTAGAACTATTTGAATGTCCATCTAAAACACTATTGTCGATTTCTTTTTCAAATTGTTCTGTATCTTCTGGTTCTTTTGAATATAAATCTTTTCTTTTAATTTCTTGTTCTCTTAAAACTTCGGAAATTTCTTTAAATTTTTCATATTCGGCTATTTGTTCTAAAAGTCTACGTTTTTCTTGCTTGATTTCTTCTTCGGCTTCTGGGTCTTGTAAAACCATTCTTGCTTTTAGTTGCAATAAAGTAGCTGCCATAACCAAATATTCAGAAGCTATATCAAATTCGTAAGATTTTAAAGTTTTAATAATGTCTAAATATTGATTAGCTAATTCTAGTAAATCAACATCAAATATACTTATGTTTTTTTCTTTAATTAGAGACACTAATAAATCTAACGGACCATCAAAATTAGAAAGCTTAAAATTATGACGGTCGCTATCTAATAAATCTGAAGTTGTTTCCGTTTTTTGTTGATCTTCATCTTCGGTTCCGATAGAAATTTCTCTAATAACTGGTTTTTTTAATTCCTCAAGCATTATTTTGTAATATCTTCCTTAAATATGTCTAAATCATCTTTTTTATCTTTTTTATCTTTTACTTTTTTTGCTTTAGTGTATTTGTTTTTCTTAGTTTCATCTGAAGTAATTTCTTGATCTTCATATTTTGAAGACACAATTCCTTTTACATGTTCTGCTAAAACTTTACTATCTAAAGTTTGAAATTCAATTGGTTTTAAAGCTGGATGGAAAATAACAGTAACAGTTAATTTGCCTTTTCTGTTTTTATCTAAAGCATTAGCTGCATTAAGAATTGTTACAGGAACAATTGGTAAAAATACCGCTTGGGCAACCCTAAATACACCTGAGTTAAAAGCTCCTAATTTACCGTCTTTGGTTCTGGTGCCTTCAGGGAAAACTACACCACAAGATTTATTACTTTTAACGAATTTACCAAATTCACTCATTACAGCCCAAGCATCTCTTGGTTTAGATGTATCGATATAATGCACATCACATAAAGTTGAAATTAAAGCTGCAGTTTTATTTGATTTAGCTTCTTCTTTAGCAACAAAATTAGCAACTTTGGAAACTTTTGAACCATCACCATGATTATATAAAGCTGACATGATGATTAACGGATCAACATAAGTTGAATGGTTAGGGGTTAAAAAACATGAACTATTAGGCACATTATCAAAACCTTCGACTTTGACTTCAATGTTTAAATGTTTTAAAATATTGCTTAGATGTTTTTGTAAAAAATGATTTTTTTCGTGTTTTCTGTAATACTCAGGCATTTTTTTATGTCTTCTTGCTTTAGCTTTTAAAGTTCAAATGTTAGACATAATAGGTAAAACTCTTCAAAATATTCTTGTTTTTAATTTCATAATATCTCCTATATTTTTACTACAAATGCTATTAAAAGGTTTCCTTCATTAGATGTAGATATCTTAAAATTTTCAAAAGCATATCTACCTTCTGGCGTCTTATCGATTTTTATTTTAGAAAAATTAGAATAGTTATTATCACTTTTAAAAATTGCTTCTTTGATGGCTCACCTAGTTGCTAAATATTTTGCTTTATTAAGTGAGTTTATTTTTTGATACTCTTTAATTTCTTCAACATGCAAAATGTTTTTAATTGTATGCTCTTCTAAATTTTCAAAACGAGATATAGTAGTTAAATCAACGCCAACCAAAACTACCTCCTAATATTTAAAATATTATAACAACAATGTTATAAAATCTGCAATTTAGAGAATAAACAAAGAAAAGAAAAAATCAGCTTCGGCTGATTATTCTTCACATAAAGGATCAAAAATAGAAATTTCAATTGAAGGTTTTTCTAGTCCTTTTAAATTTTCTTCAGTTAAATATTTTTTATCAACAATAGCTTCAAAGTTATATTCAGTAAATCATTCGTCGCTCATTGAGAAAATTCCTTTTTTACCAGTATCTTCTCCTCAACTATTTTCGACTTTTCAAGAAATTGGATTTCCATTTTCATCCAAGTTAACTCCGATCATATTCATAGCGTGTGATAAAACAGAAGCTCTTGATTCAAATCTTGCTTTTTTACTAAATTCAGGTGTTTTTGTTAATATTAAATCAAAATCAAATAGTTTTGGGTCTAAAATACCTAATTTAGAATCTGAGAATGTCCCAACATCACAACCAAATCAAACCCCTTCACCAGCTTGTAATTGTTTGATCATTGCTTTTTTCATATCGTCAATAGTTACGTTTAACATTGTTAAAGGTTTACCGCCTACAACGTTATTTGAGAAAGGAGAAACTAAAACTTGGTTAAAGTCATATTTTTCACGAGGATCTGAAATTAAATCGACTTGATCTAATAAAGTTTCACCAACGTATTTTTTGTAAAATTCAATAGGCGTCATTTCAGGCAATCTAATGAATTTTTTATCTTTGTCATTATATTCAAAAGCAAATGATTTTGGAGGTAAGCCTAAAGATTTAACTAAAATGTTATAAACATCTGATAATGCTTTTTCTTTTAAGTTTAAAACGGCTTGTAAATCTTTGCTTTTTGCGTATGTTTCTCTCATTAAAGCGGTGTAAGCTTTAAGTCTTCAATTAATTTGTTCAACCATAGTATTTGTGTTTTCACTGTTAGCTGATTCGGACATAAAATCTTTAGGACAAATACCGTATTTTTCAACTAAGTTTAAAAAGTATTCAAAGTATCCGCCGTCGCTAATAGGTTCTTGATTAAAATGTCTAAATAATCTTTCTTCATTATCAGCTTCTAAACCGTGGTCAACAATTCAAGTTAGATAAAAATTAGCTTTTTCTAATTTGTCATAAAAGTGAACGTAATTTTGTGATAATTCAATATCATCAATATTTAATTCTTTTAATAATTTAATTCTTATAGAATTAATAGCCGCAAAAATTCAACATCTTCCTGAGGCTTTTTGGTCTTGCATTGAGGCGTTTTTTACTTCAACTGAAAATTTGAAATTATGTTTTTGAACGGTTTTATTATTAGTTGAAGATTTTCTAATTCCATTAGTAAAAATACTGTCTTGAATAATCCTGTTTGAAGGGTTCTCATTGTATTCTTTTTCAAATTTATTTAACAATTCAACATCTATATTTTTCATATAAACCTCTTTTATTTTTTAGTAGTAATATCAACTTGTGATTTATCATTTTTAGTTTTTTCTTTTTTGCCTAAATCAGTCTTTGAGAAAAATTCAAACACATTAGTAATATCTTCTAATTTACCGATAAAAGTTAATAAGTCATCTTCATGCACTTCAAAGTCGCCGTCAGGTAAATAAGAAGTATGATCTCTTTTAATCATAGTTACTGAAACACCAAATTCTTGTCTTAAAGAAAGTTCACTAATCTTTTTATTAAAAAGACTTGGATTTTTAACATAAATTGAAGCGGATAGAAATCCATCTTGAAGTTCAACAATGTTTTCAGAATAAGAAGATAAAGTAGGATTTGCAACTAGCATTGCAGTTCTTTTTCCGGCTTCAACTTCTGGTGAAACAATACTTGTAACTCCAATTTGTCTTAAAACTCTAGCATGACGAGTTGATGTTGCTCTGGCAATAATAGTTTTGACACCTATTTCTGCTAGTGCAGCAACAATTTCAATGTTATTTGAAGCAGCCACTATAACTACATCAAAGTCTTTAACATTGATTGAATCTAGTGTTTTTTGATCGGCACAATCTGCTACGTAAATTAGATCAACTTCATCTTTAAAAGGCAATAAATGTTTTTCATCTTCATCGATTAAAACTATTCTTAAATTGTGTTCTCTGTCTTCTAGTAAATGTTTAGCAATTGTTGATCCAAAACGACCAACTCCGATAATACAAATTTCACGTGTTTTTTTAAATAATTTCATATTTATACCTATCTTATTATTTGTTTTTTGATAATCACTTTAAAAATCTTATCATTAAACATATTTTAAAAAACCCAAAATGAAACTTTAAAACAATAAATAAGTCTACTTTTGGGTGGAATATTATTTAAAATAATATTTTTTTCCTTTGTATTATAATTTTGTCTATGAAAAATCAAAAACCAAAGATAAGAAGACATAATTGAATATCTAAGGTTCTTAAAAAAATTGGAACGATTAGATATATATTTTTAGTTTATGTTTTATTCACGGTTGTAATGTCGCTTTTATTATTTTGAAACATTAGCCATCGTGAAGGAGTAGAAGTTGGTTATTTAGACGCTTTATTTACCGCGGCATCAGCTTTTAGTGATACCGGTCTAAATACCTTTACAAATGGTATCGGAGCAACCTTTAACGAGTTCGGACAGGCTATTATTGCTATTTGTATTGTCGTTGGAGGAATCGGAATATTTACTATAAAAGTTTATATTTTCCAATCATTGTTAGGTTGAAGAACTAATATCTTTAACAGTCAAGTTAGTCAAACTGAAAGAGGTGGCAACACTATTTCTGAAACTAAAAAAATGATTAAAGTTTCAATTAGTTTTTTAATTATTGCAACGATTTTTGCTTCAATTATTTTTACTTTATATTTCTACTATAACGACAATCAATTTTTTACTGATAATGTCGATAAATTAAATGGTACAGGATTAAAACCATATGAATTTAACCCTTACGTGCCATTACAATATAAACCATACAACAATATTAACTTAGCGATTAAATACGGTGTTTTTCACGCTATAAGTTCAATTAATAATGCTGGGTTTGATATTATTAGTGCTAAAAGTTTACAACCATATTACTATGATTATGGTTTTCAAATAATAACTATTTTTGTCTTTCTTATCGGAGGAATTGGTTTTCCAGTAATTTATGATTTTTGATTAAAAATTCAAAGTTTAGATAAAGATAAAAAAGCTCATAGATTTAGTTTATTTACTAAATTTACTTTAATAACTTATATATCTACAACAGCTATCGCTTTAATTCTAACGATTATTTTTGAAACTACTGCCCGCGGAGAAATGTACTTTTGAAATCAACAAGCATACGGCAATAGTTGAAACAAATTATTTGCGATTTATTTCCAAGTTAAATCAACCCGTTCCGCTGGCTTTTCAACAATTAACTATTACAACTTTACTCAACCCACAATTATTATTCATGGTATTTTAATGTTTATTGGGTTTAGTCCTGTATCAACAGCCGGAGGAGTACGTAATACCACAATAGCTGTTATCTTTTTAAGTATTATCACAATGGTTAGTGGTAAAAAACACATTAATGCTTTTAAAAGACAAATTGGCAAAGAAACGTTGATTAAAGCCGTTAATGTCTTTACTATTGCTTTATTATTAGTCACAACTGGAACACTTGTTGTATATGCAACTTTACCGCATACTTCCGAAACACCTTGACAGACTTCATTGCCTTTAACATTTGTCTTTTTTGAAATATGTTCAGCTTTCGGAAACTCAGGACTTTCGACCGGAGTTACTGGACAAATACAAGTCGTTGGTAAACTTGCAATTATTTTAGTTATGATTACCGGTCAATTTGGTATTCCACAAACTATTAAAATTTGAGGTAAAAGCAAGGCAAGCTCTGAAAATTATCAATATATTTATGAAGATGTCTCTATCGGTTAACCCAAGGAGGTTATATGAAAAAGAATTCTAAATTAGCCCAAAAAATTATCGCTATGGGTTCATCAATGGCTATTTTAGCTGCTGGTTTAGTTTCATCACAATGTAACAAACCTATTGATGATGAAAACAAAGAAAAACCACAAAAATTAATTACAGGCGATGTGCATTACGTAGCATTAGGGGATGATTACGCCATTGGACAAAATAACAGTATTAATGCTGAAAAAAACAATTATTTTGACAAAGATAAAGATGAAATATACGGAATATCATATCCTTCATATTTAGCTAATTCAATTAACATTTTAAAAGATGATTCAATAAAGTTAGCTTCTTATCAAAATTACGGTTTAAGTAAGACCAATGTTAATGATTGATTACACCTTTTAAATGTCGAAGTCGAAAATTACGACAATACAAATTTAGCTTATAACGAATATCTAAATAAACAAAATAAATCAGACAGAATTGCCGATCTGTTTGGTGATTTTTCTAATTTAGAGAAATTGAATAGTGATATTAAAAACGCAAACCTAATAACTATTTCGTTAGGTTTAAATGATGTAATTGATAGTTCAAAAATTTTACCTATTTTAATGACGTTGGAAAAAATAAGTACAGCTGAATTGACAGTGAAAATAGCTGAATTAACAAAACAATTAGCCGATGATTTAACTAATTTTTCAAATCAATATTCTTTATTAATTAAGAAAATTAAAGAATTAAATCCAGAAGCTAATATTAATTTAGTGGGTTATATAACTCCATTTGCTAAGCTGGCTACGATTTTAAGAAATCAATATGAAATTAATATTCTAGATGATATTACTAAAACCTTAAATCAAAATATTTTACAAGTGGCTAAAAATAATAATGTTAATTATGTAAGCTTCTTTGATGAAATAAAAATGACCGAAGAAGCAGATAAATATTCAACCGATATTTTATCTGCTTTACCTTCTAATGCAGCTTATAAAAAACTTGGACAAGACATTTTTATGAAAATGTCAACTGGTCAAGAAGGTTTTAAGGCTTTAATTGGTGATAATAAAAAAGATAGTGATAACCAGACTTTTAGAAAAACAATGGCTTTTTCAACACATTCAACTGCTATTAAAGCTAATATTTTAGGCTTATCAGCCGCTAACATTGATAGCTTTGCCAAAGAATATGGTTTTGAATCTTTACCTCAAAATAAAGCGATTATTAATTCTCAAAAAATCAATTTAGAAAACAAAAAATACTTTTCATACTTTTTAAGTCAGATTGAAAGCTTAGAATTTTCTAATAAAGAAAAAGCTAAAAATTTAATAGGCAAATTATTAAATCAATTAGGTTTATTTGAACAAAATTATCAAAATATTTGAAGCTTTTTTGAAACTAATTTAGATAATGAAACAACCTTCGAAAAAACAATTAAACTTGTTGAAGATATTTTAAATTCTGATTATTTAAACAATGCTATTAATAAAGCTGACATAAGTTCAAACGATGTTATTGAATATAAATCTTATAATGCCGTAAAACTTAGCGATATTACATCAGTTTTTAATCAAAACGTTTTTGCGAAACAAACTGTTTATGAAATTTTACAAGATTTATTTAACCAATTAAAAGATAAAGGGGAATCTCTTAATTTACTTAAAAATTTAACAAGTAATTTAGTAAAAGATATTTTAAGTGAGAATAATTTAAGTAAGGTTTTAAGTCCACAAGTTTTTAAAATATTTGAATTTATTTTTAAAAATGAAGCGGTTAAGAACGACCTAAAAAATATCATTGATCAAACAATTAATGATATTTTTACATCAAATAGTAAAGCTTTTGAACCGGCTACATTTTTAGAATTCGTAAAACAAATTGTTAAAGATCATAAAGATGAAGTTATTAGTCTTTTAACAAAAATCATTAAATCTAACGATAATACTGATTTATTAAATAATTTAATTGAAAACATTACTAAAAACGTAATGAATATTTATTCAATTAAAGAAGATAAATATGATGATATTCATTATTTTTTAAGCAATTTAATAAAAAATTTAGATCAAATTGAAAATATTAAACAAATTATTGGTTCTATTTTAAATAGTTTTGTTAATGGATCTAAAACATTAAATAATGATTTTGCTTCTTTAATAAGTAAAGCGATAGACGATTTAATTTTTGATACTTACAATAATAAAAAAGACAATTCTTTATTATTTGAGATCATTTCATTTAAACCAAATAATACTAATTTGGATGTTGAAAAATATCAAAATGGTTTATATACTTTTATGCAAGGTTTTGCCGATCATAAAAACATTGCCAATTTAAGTAATATCAATCAATATTTAGATAAAGAATTTAGAGATAGATTATTAGCTTTATTTACTAATATTGTAAGAAACAAAGATAATAAACTTAACGATCAAGGTAAGACAGTTATTAAAAAACTGACTGCTTATTATATAAAAGAAATTTTAGACGATAACAACGTTATTTCACAAGCAGTAAACCAAATTGTAAAATACGCCTTATTAACTCCTTTAATCAATTTTATTATTGATAATAATTACGCTAAATTATTTGCTGAAAATAATAACAATCCAGAACAAGCAGCTGAAGATTTTATTAATAAAACTTGAAAAGAATTATTCGATACCTTAAAATCACAAGTTATAGCTAATAGCTTAATAAAAGTATTGGATGATTTAATTGAAAACGGTCAAAACTATAATTTAAAAAATGGTTATGATTTTGTTATTTCTTTATTAAAAAATGCTGAAAATAATCAAATTTATGATTTAGCTAATTCATTAATAACTCAAATTGCCGCAAGCAAAGATAATTTATCTAATATTGTTAAAATTGGAAGCCTTTGATTAGATAAAAACGCTAATGTAAAACTAGACGAACAAAAACAAAAAGATATAACTAATTATTTAAGCGTTTTATTTAAAAACATTCCTCAATCTATGTTTTATAAAAATTTAATAGATACTTTAAAAGATAAGATTAATAATTTAGATACAAATGAAATTAATGACTTTTCAAAATTAGGAAAATATATTTTAGAAACAATTAAATCTCAATTTGATTTTAATAATAAAGATTTAATTAATGAAATTATTGATATTTTATTAACAAAAAATAAAGACGGTAATAGTGCATTACCTTTAAAAGATGTTTTAAAAGCTATTTCTTATTTATTAGGTAATAAAAACTTTGTTAAGTTTGTTTTAAATAAAGTAAATCTAAAAAGCATTGTATTAAACGCGATTGATAAAATAGATATTTCTAATTTAGATTTAAATCAAGAAAGCAAAGATAAACTAAATAAAATTATTAATTCATTTAAAGAATATACAAACAATAATTTCGAGACTTTAATTAACCAAAACATTGTCGATATTTTAGTTAATACTTTTAGTGATGAAAATAATTTTGAAGTAAATAATATTAATCAATTTTTAGCTAACGTTATAACTTCTAACAAACAAACTTTAATTGATATCATAAAACGACTTTTAGATGACTTTTTATTAAAAAATAAGGACAATCAAAAAGATGCTTTATCTATTTTATTTGAGGTTATTAAACAAAAAGCGCCAGATTTAAATTTAGGCAAAGATAAAGAGAAAATAAGAGAAATTATTTTAAAAGTGATTTCATTTATTGAAAATCAAAAAGTTGTTGAAATTGAATTAAATAAATTATTATCTTTAACAGCTGATTATGTGACAAAAAATGGTTTAGATTTTAATGACGTAAGATTAGATAAAAACAGTTTAATTAACGCTTTATTACAATTAATTAATTATGATAATTTAAACCAACTGTTAACCAAAGAATTAAGCCAAGATGAAGTTTTATTTATTATCGATTTAGCAGCAAAAAATATTCCTTTTATTTTAGATAGAATAAACATTAAAACTACTAGAAGTACTACTCTAAGTAACGTAAAAGCCGGTATAACTAAACAAGAAATATTTAAACTAATTATTAATGTTTTAAATACGTTTAACAACGATCAAAAACAACAACTGCTTGATATCTTAAAAAACGCGATTTCAGACAATAAGGATAACGCTAAATTAAGAGAAATTTTAGTAGCGGTTATTAAACCTTATATAGCTAAAATACCTAATAATTATTTAGAAGCTTTAAGTCAAGAAAATAATAAAGCTGCTGACTTAGCTAAAATTATTGTTGACGAAACGTTAGATAATATTTATAACAAAGAATTATCAGATAGTTTATTCAATGTTTTAAATAACATAATTAATAACCTGCCAGTTTATAACGTTGATGAAAGCATTCAAATCCTAATAATTAATATCTTAAGATTTAACGAAGGTAACAAGTTAAATACATTAGTAAATAACTTAATAAAAAATACAACTTCAAATCAAATCGTAAAAGATAAATTATTTGCAGCTTTATTAGAATTTTTAAAATCAGAAACTAATACGATCTTAAATAAAGATGAAGAAGAAAAACTTAAAAATTATGTTCAAAAATTAATTGAATTTTTACCTGATTCAAAACTTTATAATAATTTAAATAAACAAATTTTTAACGAATTTGCAAACTTACATTCTTCTTCTAAATATGATGATATTTTAAAAGCTTTACAAACTGCTTTATCTAAATATTTTGATTTAAAAAATAAATCATTATTAGAAGATATAAAAGAATTACTATTAGTTGATAAACAATATAAATTTAAAGAATTTGTGGAAACATTAAAAATTCTTTTAAGCAAAAAAACTTTTGTTGACTATGTATGAAAACAATTAAATTTAAAAGATTTAATTGTTAAATCAATAGATAATTTAGATTTAAATTCTATTAGCAACATTCAATTAAAAGAAGCTTTAAAAGAGCTTTTAGATTACACCAAAGATTATGTAAATGATAATTTTGATATTTTAATAAAAGAAGAATTATTCAAACATATAAATAAATTATTAGATTCTGTTGAAGAAGAGCAATCAATTAAAGATTTAGTTATTGCTTACTTAGAAAATGCAAAAATTGATTTAACTAATACAATTATTAATTTAAAAAATTCTTATTTAAACACTGAAAATCCTAAATTTAAAGAAGCTTTTACAAAAATAGTTTCTGCTTTATTAATTAATAAATTAAATTTATCACAAGAAAACAATGAATTACTCGTTTCTTTATTAGCTAATATTTCAAAACATTTAGACAAATTAAATATTATTCAACCTGTTATTAATGCTTTTGTTGACAAATTAATTGAAAATATTAATAAAAATGATTTTGACTATAAACAATTTGACTTTAATTACACTTTAGATTTAGCTAAATTATTTAAGGAAATTGATTTAAATCAAATAGAATTATTTGCTACTTCTATAAGTGGGGATGATTACGCTAAAATAATTGAATTTATTATTAGTAATATAAATGTTTTAGATAACTTTATTAATAAAGAAAATGGTTCAGAAGAAGGTAATTCAAAAGAAGAAATAAAAGCTAACACTAAAATTGTTTACATTAGCAAAAAGATTGAAATTGATAATGTATTTATTATTAGTCTAGTTAAAAAATTATTAACTTCTTTATCACAAGAAAACAAAGAAAAAATTATTAATAATTTAGATCAATTAGTAAATTACATTAAAACCAGTGAATCATTTAAAAAGCTACTTGAAGATAATTTAGGAATATTGATTAAAAATAAGATTTTAGAAATAAATCCAAAATTAAACAATTTAGCAAATCATTTATCAGAATATGCAATTAATTTAATTACTAAAAACTATAAATTACATATTCAGCTAAAACAATTAATTAATTCAATAATTAATATTGAAAAGCAAGAATTAGATAATATAAATGATTGATCTGATTTTCTAATATTTACTTTAAATAAAAATGAAAGCGAATTAAAAGATTTTGTTTTTGAGCTTTTAGATGAAATATTATTAGAAAAATTAACTGATCAAGACTATGTTGATTTAGCTAAATTATTAGTAAATATAGAATATAACACTTCTTCTAACACTTCTTCTAACACTTCTTCTAACACTTCTTCTAAAATAGCAGAATTTTTAAAAAATTATTTTGGTTCATGAGTTGATGAACAAATAATTATTGACACTTTAATAAAAGTTTTAAAACATCTAAAAGTAGAAACAAGAGATCAAATTTTAGATGTTCTAAAAGATAAAGTCAAAGAAGATAAACAAAATCCAATATTGAAAAAATTATTAGCAAAATTATTAAAAGAAAAAATAGAAGCGATAGAAAATAAAGAAGTATTAAAACTATTTATTAATACTGATGAAGAAAGTATTACTGATTTTGTTAATAATTTATTAGATAATGTTTTTGAAAACGTTTTAGACGATGAATTAATTGATGATATATTTAACGTATTAAGAAACATTAATAAAGATATTGATCCTTATTTAGAATTAACAACCATAGATAAATTTATTGTGTTAATTTTAAGAAAAGGTAAACAGATAGCATTAGATAAGCCAACTAAAAAATTAATAGCTAATTTATTAGGCAATGGTTTTGTGTTTGATACTGCTTATAATGGTTTAATTAATTATTTAAAAGAAAAAGCTAAAACCAATTTAAGTGAAGAAGAAATAAATACATTAAAACAATACATAAAAGATGTTTTAAATTACTTACCGCAAAGCGAATTATTTAACAATTTAACAAATACTTTATTAAATGAATATGAAAGTAAATTGAACAATAATTCTTCTTTAAGCGATGTAGTAAATGTTTCATTAACAGTAATTAAAAACATTTTTGCTTTTGAAAACAAAGAGTTATTAACCAATTTAAATAGTTTAATAACAGTTAATAATAAATATGAAAGCATTGATATTGTTAAGGTCGCTCAAATTTTATTAACTAAAAACGAATTTGTTGATTTTGTTTTTGCTTCACTAGATTTAAAAAATATTATTAAAAATGCTTTAGAAGGTATAAAAGTTGATGATAAAGAGGGAATAACTCAACAAGTTAAAGATTATTTATCAAGCGTTATCGAATATAGCAAAGGTTTTGTTGATGAAAAATATGATGTAACTTTAATGCCATTAATTAAAAAAATAATTGCTTCTGCTTTTGATGAAAAAACAACTAAAGATATTACTAGCTTAAGTCAATGAGTAATTAATGCTATTGATTTAAATAAAGATTTAATTAAAGAAACATTTAATACTTTATTTAAAGAATATTTAGCTGATGAAAAAGCCACTGAGGTGCAAAATAATTTTGCTGAGTTATTAACCTCTATTATGGAACAAAACTTAGTTGGTTTTGAATGACCAGAAGGCTCTAAACAATTACTAAATAAAACAATTATTAATTTATTTAAATCTGTTCCAAATTGAGAGATTTTAGATAATATCATTGACAATATCTTAGATAAAGTGGTTGAAAATATCCAAAATCACGGTTTTGACCCAACAGCTTATGACTTTAATAAAACTATTAATGTTGTTGATGTAATTAATAATTTAAATTATCCTGCTATTGAGGATTATGTTAAAACTGTATCATCAGAAGAAATTAGAAATTTAGTTATTTTATTAATTAATAATATTGATAAATTTGCTTATGTAATTTCTGATTACAGCAAAGAAGAAAATACTACAGCCGAAGCAAAAAACAATACTCAAATTGTTTACTTTGATGGCGGTATAAAAGTAAATATTAATGTTTACTTTAAGTTATTTAAACTAGCTTTTAACATTTTAAGTGATGAAGATAAAAACATTATTAGAGAAGCTTTATCTAGTTTATTTAATTGAGTACAAAACGAAGTTAAATTACAAAATTGAGTTAAACATTTATTAAAACCTTTAAAGCAAGTTATTGTAAACGCTAATGAAAATGCGGAAGACTTTGCTAATGAAATTACTGAGGCTATCTATAATTTAATTTTTAAATCTAACGCGTCAAAAGAATTTGCGATCAGTTTATCTAAATCACTAATTGATTTAAGTGGTGAGACAATTGAAGGTTTTAATAACTTTAACGAACTATTTAAACATTTAATTATTGTTAATAAAGAAAATATTAAGAAATTCGTTAACGCTGCACTTGTCGAAGTTTTAACTAATAAGCAATTGGTACAAAACGTAATTAGATTTACTTTAGAACAAATTAATAAAAAATACGGTTTATCTGCAACTTCACAGCAATTAGATAATATTGAATCATTATTAACTAGATTATTAATGAAGTTTAACGAACTAAATATATTTAATAATGTTTTAAACGATGCTATTGATTTAAGTGCTAACATCAACTTCTTAGATGAAGAAGGACATTTAGATACCGAAAATATAATTAATTGATTATTAAATACTTTAACTAATATTGAATATTACAAATATTTAACTACTGAAAACTTTGAAGATATTTTTGCAACTATTTTAGATAAAAATATTGATGCTTCTATCTTAGAAAACGAAATGTATTCAGTTTACGAATATATTGTCAACAATATTGGTAAATTTAAAGTTAATAAAGAAAATAATAGTGAAGAAGAAAATACAAACAGCCCTTCTTCAACACCAAGTATTAAATTAGATTTAGAAAATCTAGAAAAACTAATTTACAACGCCTTAAAAGCCTTAAATGGTTCAATTAAACCAGATAATCAAAATGGTAAAGAAGCATTAACTAACTTTATCTATAAAGCGGTTCAAGATCAAGTATTAAAAATAGATTGAAGTCAAATAAAACAAGATATTTTCCCAATTGAAAAATTAGAATGAATTACTAAGAAATTTATTAACTATGAAGAAATCAAAAACATGATTGGCGGATTAGTAAATGATTTTCTAGCTGGTAATAAAATCGAATCTTCATCATTAGGTGATTTATTATCAAAAATCATTTTGGCAGTAAAAAATAATTTAAAAGATAACATTACAAAAATCTTAAAAACTTTTGGCAATGATGCTGAAATAATGCATGAAATTATCGTTAATGTAATGAACTATTTAAATCTGCAAAATACAACCAAAGAAGATGAAGAGTTTTTAACTAATCTATTAAGGGATTTACTACCAAGCTTATTGGATACTGATATTTATCAAAGAAAAATTCTAAATAGATCAATCGATTCTTTTGCAATGTTTGCTAAAGAAATTCAACTAGCAAACCCAACTAAATGAATTAAAGATGCAATAAATAGAATTACCTCTGTTTTATCTTTAAAAGATGTAGCAGTTATAACTAGATTTATTGGCAAGGGCAAAATTATTAACGGTTCAACCTTAATTAGATTAATTAATTTATTATTCGAAAAGAGTGACTTTAAAAATTCTGTTGTTTATAATGCTTTAAGAAATATTAATAAAAATCCTGATAAAGCTCAACGTAGCAACATGAAAACATTAAATGATATGGTTGACGGTGCTATTAGTAACATTTTTGGTGGTTCTAAAAACAATAACAATGATGACCCAGATAATATTGAAGTTTCAATTGACCCGCTTGTTTTATTAAATACTGTTTTTGAAATTGTAGCTCAACAACTAATCAAAGATCCGGCTGTTAAATCAGGTAACTTTGCTGAAATTACTGCAAGTGAAAATTGAAAAGCAATGTACCGGATGGTAGTTGCTATGGAATGAGTAGTATACGAAATGTTTGGTCGTGAAACTTATGTAGATCAAAGAGAAAACAAGGGAAAAGTTTCTTTATATTCTGGTGTTAGATCAATTATGTGAGAACTGTTAGAAGGAACTAACTTATCATGAATTCCTGGTATTAGTTCTAAATTCACCGGTTTACAAGGAGTCTTAAAAGATACTAATTTAAGAAGGCAGTTAACTAACTATTTAACTGATAAATCTTGATTTACTTATACTTACTACAATGAATCAAATTACACTCCTGCCGCAATTATTTATATTATTGCAACCAGTGGTTATAACGAAGCCGAACAAAATCTATTAACTCCATTTAAATTTAAAATAAGTAAAGACGGACAAGAAAATGAGATTTCAAAAGCTGAATATATTTTATTAACCATTAAAGAAGGTGGTTATGGTAAATATATGACAATCAACGACGTAACCCCGATAAACAAATGAAGCGGTTTAAATAAGGTTCCAAAAGATCAATTTTCAAAAGATAATTAATTTGAAAGACAACTGATAAATGTTGTCTTTTTTTCTTTAAAATCAACTTAATTTAAATAAATTTTGAAAATTTTTAGATTTTAATTAAAAAATAATATAAACTTAAAATCTAATTTAAAAATAAATATTTTTAAAAAAATGAATAGGTATTAATTATGAAAAGAAAATTACTAAAAACTTTATTAACTCCTGTGGCTTTCATTACAACAGCAACGCCTGCTTTTTTAATTTCCGCAGGTAGTAATGTTAGTGTTAATAACACGACTTATTGAGAAGATTCTAATCTTGCTTATTATGATAATGACAGCAAAAGCGATTCAAACGCTTTAGCTGATTTAAACAATTATTTAGCTCCAAAATGAATGAAAGATGTCAATGATAAAAAACTTTTATTTAATATGTCAATACCATCTACCCACGATTCTGGAACATGACTTATTAACAACGCATTTCAAAGACCATTGGCTAGAACTCAAACAATGCCAATTTATGATCAGCTTAATTTAGGAATAAGAGGTTTAGATATTCGTTTGGATGCTAATTTAAGAGTTAGACATGGGATTTCTGAAACGCCTTATCGTTTTGACACCGCCTTAGCAGATGTAACTAAATTTTTAGATAACAATCCTTCTGAGGTAGTCGTGATTAGAGTTAAAGACAAAACTTTGATGTCAATAATAAAACTCTAGCAGAGCAAGCAAGAATTGCTTATCATGATGTTTTAAATCGCCCTGAAATTAATAAATATTTATTTAACAAAGAAGGAGAAATGAATCCAACTAAGTTAGATTGGTCTTTAAAAAATTTAAGAGGTAAAATTGTTATTTTAAATTTATGACATCACTTAGTTGATGTCTCAGCAGTTGGTGGAGCAAACTATTGATTAGTAGTTAATAAAAATGAAACTCAACAAGACGTTTATGAAAATGTAACAATTGAACAAAAAGCTCAACTGTTTACTAATATGTTAGTTTCATCAGCTAATTCTAACTATTCAGACCCAAGGTTTTATATAAACTTTTTATCAATGGCAGGTGGTTGAAGACCGTGAAAATCTTCAAAAGAATTAGATCCATTAGCATGAAATATTATTAAAAGTAATCAACAGTTTAATAAATTAGGAATGATTTTTATGGATTATCCAGGTCCATCTTTAATTCAATCTATTTATAAAACTAATTACAATATAACTGAAAAAGAAATGAAGGAATCTTTTGGTTATCCTTGAAACGATTTTATTTTTATTGAACAAAAACCAGAAGAAAATGCCAATTGAATTAAAATTTCCGGACAAGGAAGTTTATATGGTTATACTTTTGAACTTTATGAAGGCGATAAATTATTAGGTACTACTAAATGTGAAAGTCATTCAGAAGATGCAGTTGATATAACTTTTGGAGATAACATTAATTTTAAAACAGGGCAAAAATTAACTATTAAAGCTTATTATGATAAAACACAAGAAAATGCTTTTTATCCAAGTAATACTTATAACTTATTAACAGCCGAAACCACAGTTGTTGCTTCTGATTATGTTGCAAAATGAAAAGCTTTTCAACAAGATATAAAAAATAACATTAATAATTTTGCAGAGGTTGATTCTGCTCTTAAACAATATTTATCAAATTCTTACGTTAAGGTTTGAAGCACCATGTCAAGACCTACGCAAAGAAACAAAGAATTATTAACTACTTTAAAACAAAGATTTGATAATGATGTTAATAATTTAAATCAATTTAAAACAGATTTAGCAAAATTAAATCAAACTATTAATGATTTAAAAGATAATAACGATTCATTAATAAACAACGAAAACATTGAAGCTATTAGTTTATATCCTAATCAAGTTAAAAGCTTAATTAATTCATCTATCTCAATAAACAAAGTCGATTGAGAAAATTCACTTAATAATTTAGAAAAACGTCAAGGCGTTTTAGATAACATTAACAGCATTGTCAATGATTACAAAAACTTGAATGAAGTTAAACAATATTTAGAAACTAAAACGAATTTTAAAGATAAAGGTTTAACTTATTGAACATCCAAAGTTAATAATATTGAATTGCAATTAAATCCAATAATTAAAAAAGTTATTGATAATCTTGATAATAAATTAGAACAACAAAATACTATTTTAAGTTTTAAAGCTGATGCCAATACTTTACAATCTAATTTAGAAAAAGTTAAAACCAAAATTGCAACTTACGAACAATATTTTGCAACTAATAACTTAAATAAAGAACAACAAAATTTATTTAGAAATGAAATTGAAAACAGCATTATTGGACTAAACGAAACTAAACCAGTTTTAAAACAAATAGATAATTATTTAGAAAAATTTAATTCTTTGAAGCAAATAATTGAAAATTATGAAGATTTTGCAAATGAATATCATTTTAAAGATTTACCAACTAATTTAAAAGATCAATATACAACCTTAATTAATGAGATAAGATCTAATTTAAACAAAACTAACAACGCATTACCTTTAAATGATATTGAAACATATATAACTAATTTAACTGATTTGCAAACTAAAATCAAAAACGAATATAATGAATATAAACTCGCTAAAAGAAAATACGATGAAGCTTTAAATAAAGTAAATAATTATTTAAATAAAATTAAAGCTAAAAACAATAATAAATACAATGAAGCTATTTCGTCAGCCGAAAGTACAATTGCAGAAACTCAAAAAGCCGTTAAAGACAATTTAGTTTCTACTTTAAATACTCAAACTGAATTTTTAAATAATTTATTATTAAATTTACAAAAACAAATAAACGATATCGATAGACAAACTAAATTTGAAGCAATTTATAATGATTTTGAATATTCTATTAATCAAAAAGATAAATTGCCTTCTGATGTAAATAGGACAGATTTAATAGCTAATAATAAAGATATAGAAATAAGTAATTTGGTTTTAAATCCTAATGACGAAGAAGGTAAATTAAATATTTCATATACAATAAACTACGATGGTTTAAAACAAAATAAACGGCAAAAATTTGAAGGTTTTTGAACAAAAGAATATTGAAATAAACTGCAATATATTAAAGATTTAGAAGATAAAAGACATGAAGCTGATAATCTATTAAATGAATTAAGAGAAAATCCATTATATAAAGAAATATATGATGAATTAGCTGCTAAATTAAACAAATATAAAGATGTTAATATAAGTTCTTCATCAGATGATATTATTGAAGCTTTTAATGAAATAAACAAAGCTATTAATAACGCAAAAATTCAAAAAGAAATTGCTGATAATGTCGGACATGTAGAACAACCAGAAGAAAATAAAACTAAGACATGAAATAAAAATCTTTTATGATTTTTGATTTTAGTTCCATTTATTATAGGTATAGTTTTATTAATTGTTTTACTAAAAAGACGTAAAAACAAAAAGCAAGCAAGATAAAAGCAATTAAAAAGTGAGTTTGTACTCACTTTTAATTTTATTGAGTTTAAGCGTTTTCAGCTGGTGCTGCTGGTTCAGCTGCTGGTAAATCAAATTCAAAAACAAAATCTTCATCTAAGAAAATAGGGGTCGCAAAGTTAAATGAAATAATTTTAAATTTAACTGTAAGTTTGTTATCTTCAAGAGTGAATGAGATTATGTTTCCTGAACCTTTTAATTTATTATTTTTAAAATATAAAGGATTTTCTGCTGACGCATAAGCAACGTTTAGTTCTTGTAATTTTTTATCTAATTCTTCGTTTAAAGTAAATACTTTATATTCATCCATTTCTGGGTCTTGAATAAATTTACCTTTTGGTTTATATACAAATGCACGACTCTTGTAGAAGTAATTTAATGTAGTATCTTTTTCTGATAATTTTCTTGCTTTTTCAGGAATAACTGTAAAGTTTTCTTTAACAGTAAGTTTTTTAATTTCTTCTAAATTTTGTAATTGTTGTTTAATTAAAGAAATTTTATCTTTGTTGTATTCAGTTAAACTTTTTAAAATTAATTCTAATTTGTCTAAACTTGCTTTGTCAGTTTGTGTTTTTAAATCGTTAAAGTTATCTAATTTTTTATTTTTAGTTTTTTGAATTAATTCTTTTGTATATGAATTTGTATCATTAATTAAAGCTAAATTTTCATCTATTGATTTAACTTGTGCTTCAATTTGTTTATTCACTTCTGCTATTTCAGCACTATAATCAGTTTTTTCTTTGGGTTCATCTACTACTGGTTGGGGTTCAGGTTTTGGTTGAGGATCTGGATTTGGATTAGGTTGTGGGTTAGGAAGTGGTTCTATGCTTTGTAAAGTAGCTTGAATTTCAGATAATTTGTTTATTGCTTCTTTTAATTTATCTACTGATGTATTTGTATCAAAAGTAACTTGATTAATTTCTTGAACTTTGGCTTCAACTGTGGTTTTATCTTCATCTTTTAAGTTTTTAGTTTGTAAGTCAGCTGCTAGATCAGAAACTTTTTGTTTTAATAAAGTGGCTTCTTGGTATTTTTTCTCTTGTTCATTTTCACATGAAACAACAATGGCGGTACTTGAAATTGTTGTAATACCAACTAAACTACCAAATAAAATTTGTAATTTTTTATTTTTATGCATTTCTTTCCTTTCATAAAGTTTGAAACAAGTATTCAGTTTCAAAACTATTACCGTATTTATTCTTTGGTTTTAAGATTTTAAATCTTATTTCTATCGTTTTATCTTCTTGATTTACCTGATAAATTTCAGGTTCTAAATAAGATAATTCAAATTCTTTGTTTACTTCTTGGTTATTTTGAAAAATAATTTTTTCAATTTCAAAATAAGTATTTAATGGTTGATCTTCTTTGATTTCTTCAAATTTTACATTTTTCTTTCATTTACCAAATAGTTGCGGTTTAAGTACGCTAACTAGATATTCTGAATTCATTCCTTGTTTTAGATCCTTAACTGCAATTTCTATTTGTTTTTTAACTTTTTCTTTATTTTGCCCGATATCAACATCAAGCTCAATAGTAGATCCAAAATTTAAATTAATTAAACTAAAAGGATTATAGGTAAAAGAAATTTCGAGATTTTCGGGAATATATATATTTGAATTATTTATAACAAGTTCTATTGAACCGCCGCTAGGTTCATTGTTTAAAGCAATTTGAGTTCTTGTTATTTTATTGTTATTTTCTTCATAAGCTTTTAATATGAATTCATTAGATTTTTCATTAATTAAATGATTTAAATAAGATCGATTAATAGCAAGATTACTAAATGTTTGGTGTTTAATATCTGTTTTAACATTAGGATTATTAATTAAATAAGCATAATAATCAACTCTTATTAAATTAAGATCGTAAAATTTTTCTAATGATTCGACTTTAATACCTATCCTATTAGGTTCTAATGAATGTAAATTATTTTCCTTAAAATCAAAAATATTAGTGCCTTCCAACCCATCATATAACAACGGTTGGTCGTCACTAATATTTTTATTTATTATTGGTTTTACACAGGCAGAAGACAAAAGAGAAAAAGCACATAAACCTGCTGTACTTAAAAAAATAGTAGATAAATGTCTCTTACTACATTTCTTCATATGTATTAATTATAATAAAAGTTAATAAAATAAAAATAAAATCTAGATTACTTATTATTCAATAATCTAGATTATAAAATTATTTATTTTGTTCAGCTAAACGTTTCTTTAAATTAATTTCTTCAATTATTGTGTATTTATTTTGATTTGATTTTTCCAATTGTGGATTTAAATCAATTGGTTTAGTATCGATTGAGTTAACAATAAGTGAAAGGACATTATTTTTGAATTGTACTAACCCTTTATCAATATAAAAGGTTTTTTGGTCTGCTGATCCTTGAGCGTTAATATGTATTTCAGAAGGAACTAAGGCTGCCATAAATTGAGGTCCGGCAGCCATTAAACCCATTTGACCTTCGGTTGTTCTAAAGGTACATATATCAGCTTTTTCATCTAAATAAACACCTAAAGGAGTAGTAATAATAACTTCAATTTTATTATTTGCCATTTTCTACTTCTTCTTTTTCAGCTTGACTTTCAGGATTATAACCTAAAGTTTTAGCTTTTGCTACTACGTCTTCAATTGTTCCAACATATAGAAATGCTTCTTCTGGTAAATCGTCGTACTCTCCAGTTAAAATAGCTTGGAATGATCTAATAGTATCTTCTAATTTAATATATTTACCAGGAATTCCAACAAATTTTTCTGCTACGAAAAATGGTTGAGATAAAAAGTTTCTGATTCTTCTTGCTCTAGCAACAACTTTTTTATCTTCTTCAGAAAGCTCGTGCATACCAAGAATTGCAATAATATCTTGTAATTCTTTAAATCTTTGTAAGATGTTTTGAACTGATCTTGCTGTATTGTAGTGATCTAAACCAATAACATTTGGATCCATTACCCGTGAACTTGATCCTAATGGATCAATAGCAGGATAAATACCTAAAGCCGCAATATCACGGTCTAAAACAGTTTTAGCATCTAAGTGAGTAAATGTTGTAGCAGGAGCTGGGTCAGTTAAGTCATCAGCAGGAACATAAACAGC
Organism: [Mycoplasma] falconis; assembly: GCF_006385795.1. Lineage (GTDB taxonomy): Bacteria > Bacillota_I > Bacilli_A > Mycoplasmatales > Metamycoplasmataceae > Metamycoplasma > Metamycoplasma falconis. Next base: position 124,658 of record NZ_VFSS01000001.1, read on the forward strand.
TTGAACAGAAGTAATTGAACCTTTGTTAGTTGAAGTAATTCTTTCTTGTAATTGCCCCATTTCAACAGCTAAGGTTGGTTGGTAACCAACGGCTGATGGCATACGTCCTAATAAAGCAGAAACTTCTGATCCGGCTTGGGTAAATCTAAAGATGTTATCAATAAATAAAAGCACATCTTGACCCATAAAATCACGGAAGTATTCAGCCATAGTTAAGGCAGTAAAAGGTGCTCTCATTCTAGCTCCAGGAGGTTCATTCATTTGTCCGAAAACTAAAGCAGTTTTTTCTAAAACTCCTGATGCTTCCATTTCGTGATATAAGTCATTTCCTTCACGAGTTCTTTCTCCAACTCCAGCAAAAACAGATAACCCACCGTGTTGTTTGGCAATATTATTGATTAGTTCTTGAATTAAAACAGTTTTACCAACTCCGGCTCCACCAAATAATCCAGTTTTACCACCCTTAACATACGGTGTTAAAAGGTCAATAACTTTAATACCTGTTTCAAAAATTTCTAAAGTAGATTTTTGATCTTCATATGAAGGGGCAGGACGGTGAATAGGCATTCTTTGTGTGAATTCACCTTCTTTTAAATCAATTGGTTCACCTAGGACGTTAAACATTCTAGATAAAACGGCATTACCAACAGGAGCAGTAATAGGTGAGTTCATATCTAAAACTTTCATACCTCTTTTTAGACCAATTGTTAAGTTCATAGCAATTGCTCTAACAGTATCATTCCCAACGTGTTGTGCTACTTCTAAAATTTGTTCTCCAACATGTTTAACATCGGCGTCAACTACTTTTAAAGCACTTAATATTTTAGGAGCGTGTCCTTCTTCAAAGCGAACGTCAATAACAGCTCCCATGATTTGCGTAATAACACCGTAGTTAGGTTTATTAGTATAATCAACTGTTCCGTCGGCTTTTAAATATTCTTCTGCTTTATCTCCTTTTGGTAAAGGATTTTTAATTTTAACGTCTTCAAATGCTCCTGGCGCATAGTTATCATTAACAATAACTTCAGCAGGGTTATCATTTGGAGCTTCTAAAATTTGTACTTTTTTACTATTTTTAGCTACTGATTTTTTAGTTTCTTCCATTTGTTTCCTTTCTATGCATTTGAACCGTTAACGATTTCGGTAATTTCTTGGGTAATTTTAGCTTGACGAGAACTGTTATACTCAATATTTAGTTCTTCAATTAAATCCTCAGCATTATCACTTGCTTGTTCCATTGCGGTACGTCTTTGACTTGTTTCAGATAACTTAGCGTTGGTTAAAGCATAGTAAATAGATGCCTCAAAAAATATACTAAATGAGTTTTGTAAAATCACTTCGGCACTAGGTTCAAAAGAACTAGGGTCAAATGATTCGACAGATGTAGTTTCAACTCCTAAGGTTTCATTGGTGATAGGAAAAATTTCTTTAACAATTGGATCAGCTTTAATTGGGTTTACATAATTAGTGTAAATTAACTTAACTGAACTCAATAAAGAGATCTCTAAAACGTCGTATAACTTTTGACTAATAATTTTAGCTAAAGTATAGCTTGGTGTATCGCCAATTTGAGTTAAGCTATGAATAATATGAAACTTGTTGTTTTTTTGTAATAAACTTAAAAGTTTTGAACCAATAACAATCATAATATCTTCTTCAGAAACAGTTGCTTCAATTTTCTTTAGCATTTCCGAGTTATAAGCGCCACACAAACCTAAATCTGAACCAAAGACAATATATAAATTTCTTTTAGTTTTAAATTTTCATGAATGGGTGTTTAAAAGAGTGTCGATGTTTTGGTTTGAATTTTGAATTAAGTTATAAAAAACAGTTGAAACAGTATTGTAATATTCTTCAACTTCTTTGAAAGAAGATTTAATTTTTCCAAATTTAGCAGTTGCTACCAACTCCATTGCTTTAGTAATTTTTTTAGTTGAATTAATAGAACTAATTCGATGTTTTATTTTTTGTAAGCTCTCCATGATAATTCCGGTACAGGGGTGTAATCGTCTTTGTTATACATTGGAATTGTTTTGACAAAATTATCGTTAAATTTAATAATTAAGTCGTATAGATTTTCGATTAAGGTATTATCTCAATCAGCAGCATGCTCTAGACTTAGATTTACACTTGATGCATCAGCAGATGAACCAAAGTAGCTTAATAAATCATCTCTATATTTCGCGATGTATTCTTTTGGAATAACGTTGATTAAACGATATTTAATGCAGAATAATAAAATAACTTGTTGAATTTGAGAATAAGGTGAATATTGAGGTTGTTTTAAAATCTCGTAAACCTTAGCACCATGATCTAAAACTGTTCTAGTTGCTTGATCTAGGTCAGATCCAAATTGTGCAAAAGATAACATTTCGTTATATTGTGCTAATTCAAGTTTTAATGATGAAACAACTTTTTTAGTTAATTTAGTTTGAGCTGCAGACCCTACCCGACTAACTGAATAACCAATGTCAATTGCAGGTCTTTGACCCGAATTAAATAAAGCTTCCTTCATAAAAATTTGACCGTCAGTTATTGAAATAACATTTGTTGGAATATAAGCAGAAATATCTTCGGCTTGGGTTTCAATAATAGGTAAAGCAGTAACTGAACCTCCTCCATAATCTGGATTTAGTCTAGCTGCCCTTTCTAATAATTGAGAGTGAATGTAGAAAATATCTCCAGGATAAGCTTCACGTCCAGGTGGTCTTCTTAAAAGTAAAGATAAGGTACGATAAGCAACGGCATGTTTTGATAAATCATCATAAATAATTAAAACGTCTTTACCTTTTGCCATTCATTCCTCAGCAATAGTAACTCCGGTATAAGGAGCAATATATTGTAAGGGAGCACTTTCAGAAGCTGATGCAGAAACGACGGTTGTATATTTCATAGCATCGTGTTTTTCTAATTGATCAACAATTTGAGTAATAGTTGAATTTTTTTGACCGATAGCTACATAAATACAGTTAACGTTTTTACCTTTTTGGTTAAGAATGGTGTCAATAGCAATCGCAGTTTTACCAGTTTGACGATCCCCAATAATAAGTTCACGTTGACCTTTTCCAATTGGAATCATGGCATCGATTGCTAGTAAACCAGTTTGAAGTGGTTGATTAACTTCTTGTCTTGTCATAACCCCAGGAGCAATTTTAAAAATTGGACGAGTATATTTATAAGCAATAGGACCTTTACCGTCAATTGGAGTTGATAAAGCGTCAACTACCCGACCTAATAAAGCGTCTCCAACCGGAGCGGCAATAACGTCTTTAGTACGGTATACTAAACTGTTTTCAATAATGTTTTTATCATTACCCATAACAACGATACCAACTAAATCTTCTTCTAGATTTAAAGCCATACCGATAACCCCGCATTCAAATTTAACTAATTCACCGTATTCAACATTAGTTAAACCACTAACAAGAGCAATACCATCTCCAACAGTTATAACTCTACCAACTTCTTCTGAAGTTACAGAAGTATTAAAATCTTTAATCTGCGATTTAATAATAGCTGATAGATCAGTTGGTTTTAATGACATAAATATCCTCCTTTCACTATTTATTTATTAATTGTTTGATTTTATCAAGTTGTCCTTGAATAGAATTGTCAATGATATAATCATCAACTTTGATTTTAATACCTGCCACCAAATCATTATCGATTTGATTAACAAGGTGTACGTGTGATTTTAAATCTGTTGATAATTGAGTTTCAAATTTTTTGATTTCATTTTCATCTAATGGAATAGTTGTAAAAATAGTCCCATATTTGATGTTAAGTTTGTCATTTGAAAGCTCAACAAACTTGTTAAGAATTTTAATCATGTACTTAATAACATGACGCTTAGTAGCTAGTTTAATAGTGTTAACTAAATAAACGTGATATGAACCAAATATCATGTCGATTGATTCATATTTTTTATTATCGTCAACATCATAAGAATTTAAAATATTTAAATAATCTGGATTAGCTTTTAAAGCTCTAACAATGTCAGCGGCATCATTAGTAATCATTTCAAATTCTTTTGTAGTTCTAGCTAAATCGTATAAAGCAAATGATCAGTTGTAAATCAAATCACTAATTTCAGTCATTATTTATTCCCTAAGACTTCATTAATCATTTTAATGTTGTCTATATCTTTAATTTCACGACCGATAATTTTCTTAGCAAGTTCTACTGCACTTTCCATAATAATTTTCTTTTGATTTTTTTCAAATTCACTTTGTTTCTTTTGCAATAAGGTTTCCGCCTGAGACATAATTAGCTCTGCTCTTTTTTTAGCTTGACCAGTACCGCTATTAATAATCTTTTCGCTTTCACTTTTTGCATTATTAATGATTGTATTAGCTTGATTAGTTGCTTCTAAAATCTTTTTATCATTATTTTCACGTACTAATAAAGCGTCTTCTTTCGCTTTAATAGAAGCGTCAATATTATCTTGAATTAGATTTTGTCTTGCTTTTACCATCTTTTTAATTGGACGATAAACTAATAAAGTAATCATTAATGTAATAATTCCCAAGGTAATTAATGAAAAAACAAAGAAAGGTCAGTTGAATGTAAGTCCAGCAAATGCTTTTTCTAATTCTTCTGAAATTTTAGCAGTTGCTCCTCCAGAGTTAGAAGTTGCATTGGCAGCACCATCTAATAAAACATGAACCATATTAAACGAAAATTAATAATAAGGCAATAACTAAACAGTAAATTGATGCAGTTTCAACAATACCTAAACCTAATAGTAATAAAGTACGAACTTTAGAAAGAGTTTCAGGGTTTCTTCCGATAGCTTCACAGGCTTTAGCAACAGCTATACCTTGACCAATAGAAACGAAACCTGCTCCAGCAACAGCTACTCCGGCTCCTAACATGGTTAAACCATAAGCAAATGGAAAGTTTCCTTCTCCTGTAGCTTTACTTGTGTTGAATAAATTAACAACATTGTCTAATTGAGTCATAATATTCCTTTCTAAGCAGCAACAGCCGCTGCTTCTTGATTTTGATTATCAGTTAATGCTGATGTTTCTAATTTATTTTTATTTTTTAATACTTCTTTTTTTCATTCTTTAATTTTTTCTTTATGTTTTTCTTTCGCGTCTACTTCAGATGCTTGGAACCAGTACGACATCGTCAGGATCATGAAAACAAAGGCTTGAATAAGACTGTCAAAAATATCAAAGTATAAATTAAAACCAGGAAGTAATAAGGCACCTAATGGATTTAATTGACTTGCAGGACTGCCTAATGTAGCTCCAATTCAGCCAGCTCAGATATTATCTAAGAATAAACCAAATAAGGTTATTAAAACTAAACCTCCAATGATGTTTCCATACATACGGAAAGTAAGTGAAATTAAAGGAGATACAGTTCCCGCGATTTCTAATGGATTAATTAGTTTTAATAAATATTTAAACTTATTGTAAGCAATTCCAATTCCTATAGTGGTAAATCAGGTAATCGCTGTCGCTGCAAAAATTGCTGCTAGCGAAGATCCAATCGGAACAAATCCAAGCATTGAAATCATGTTTCCTAATAAGAAAAATGTAAACAATGATATTAAATAAGGATTAGCTTTGTCAAATCGATTTGAATGTGTTTCAGAAGCAAAACTATCTGCTCCCATAATCATTGTTTCAACCATTAATATTCCAGCACTTGGTGCTTTATCAGCTTTTTGACGTTTAACCGCTGCATAAATCAAGATTGATAAAATAAACACAAGCACAACCATGGCAATCATTGTAATAATATGATTATCGTTTGCAAAGTTGGTTGGTTTATTTAATGGTGCACCGCCATTAGGATTTACCGCTGGATCAGGAAGACCTTCCGGACCACCAAATCAATGGAAATTGAATAATTTATCCATAAGCCTCCTTTCGTAATTTATTTTTGTAAAGAACGTTTTGCTTTTTTAATATTAGCGAACGCTATAACAATTGACATTAAACTTAAAATAACGTAAGGTGTCATAACGGCTAAAAAATTAAAAGGCTCAAAAGCAATATTTGAGCTAGGATATGATCTATTGTAGAGTTTGTTTATATAAAAAAACAGGGCAAAGATACCGAGATTTATTATCAATAAGACCAAAAAGATCAAGATAATAAAAAAGGTATTTAGTCTTGATTTCTTTTTATTTGCCTGAGGTTTAGCAAATAATTTAAAGCATAACAAAACAAAACCTATTAATAGTGCAAAACTAATTATGCCAACTAGATCGCCTAAAACTAGGTCATATCTAAGATAAGCAAATGCAGTGTACATCATTAGTGCTGCAAAATTTAAAGCTATAAAAACAACTCAAATTTTTTGATTTTTTCTAATAATGTCCTTCATTTTTAACTCAATCGGTTATCTAAATAAATAACCTTTTTCAATTATATTCTTTTTTATTTTTTTGTTGCCCCAATTAAGACTATTACTTTTTTTATGTAATAAAAAACTTTTAAGAAATATTAAAAATATAAAACATCATTTTGTGCATATTTTCTTGCAATATAAAGCAAAAACAAACTAATTTTGTCAATTTTTAAAAAATAAATTATTTAATTTAAAAGTCTTAAAAACAAGGGCATTAAAAATTAGCACTCTTTTGTTAAGACTGCTAATTTTATGTTATAATTTAAGCATTAGTTTGTAAAAAAGTGCAAATTAAATTAAGTTATAAATGTAAATAAGGAGGAAATATGCAAGCATCATGAACCCCGAATGAAGAAAATAAAGATCCATTAAAAGAGTTTGGACGTAATCTAACAGATTTAGCTAGACAAAATAAGTTAGAACCGGTTATTAACCGTGATGATGAAATTAGATCATTAGTACGGATTTTAAGCCGTAAAACTAAAAACAATCCGGTTTTAGTTGGAGAACCTGGTGTTGGTAAAACCGCTATTGTCGAAGGCTTAGCTCGAAAAATAGTTGAAAACCAAGTACCAGAAAATCTTAAATCAAAAGAAGTTATCGAAATTGATTTACCTGCTTTAATTGCTGGAACTCAATACCGGGGACAATTTGAAGAAAGATTAAAAAAATTAATTAAAAGAATCGAGGAATCTAACGGTGAAATTATTTTATTCATCGATGAAATTCATATGATTGTTGGAGCTGGTGGTACCGGTGAAGGTAATATGGACGCAGCCAACATGTTAAAACCGATGATGGCAAGAGGACAATTACATTTAATCGGAGCAACTACTTTAGATGAATATCGTAAATACATCGAAAAAGATCCTGCTTTAGAAAGAAGAATGCAAAAAGTTTCTATTGCTGAACCATCTGTTGAAGATACTATTTTAATTTTAAGAGGTATTAAAGAAAGATTTGAATCATATCACGAAGTTAAAATTGAAGATTCAGCTTTAGTAGCAGCTGCTAATTTATCAGCTAGATATATTTCAGACCGTTTTTTACCTGACAAAGCAATCGACTTAGTAGACGAGGCAGCTTCAAATATTAAAACTGAGATGAATTATTTACCTCAACCATTAGAAAGCGTAATTCACCAAATTGCTAAATTAGAAATTGAAAAAGCTGCACTTGAAAATGATGTTGATAAAAAGAATGCTAAGAAAACCGAAAGACTTGAAGAAATTGAAAAAGAATTAGCAATTTTAAAAGTTAAAAAAACAAGTTTAGAAAAAGCTTGAAACAAAGAAAAAGAAGATATTCAAAGAATAACTTCAATTACCGATAAAATCGAAGAGCTTAAAAGAAAACTCCCTTTATTACAAAGTGAAGGTAAATATGTAGAAGCTTCTAAAATTATGTACGTTTTAGTTCCTGAATTAGAAAAAGAAAGAACTCAGTTAGAAGAAAGCTTAGACGCAAGAGACGACCGTTTAATAAAAGAAGTAGTTGACGCCGAAGAAGTGGCTCAAATCGTTTCTAAATGAACTAAAATACCTATTACTAAACTTTTAGAAACTCAAAAAGATAAATTAATTAATTTAGAAAAAACTTTAATTAAAAGAGTTAAAGGACAAAAAGAAGCTATTAAATTAGTAGCAGAAGCAATTCAAAGATCAAAAGCTAATATTAACGATCCAAACCGTCCTATTGGTTCATTCCTATTTTTAGGACCAACAGGAGTTGGTAAAACTGAATTAGCAAGAGCTTTAGCTGATGCTTTATTCGATGATGAAAACCATATTATTAGATTAGATATGTCTGAATATATGGAAAAACACAGCGTATCTAAATTAATTGGTTCGCCTCCAGGTTATGTTGGTTTTGAAAATGGTGGGCAACTAACTGAAAAAGTAAGACAAAACCCTTATTCAATTGTTTTATTTGATGAAATTGAAAAAGCTCACTTTGACGTTTTAAACATTATGCTACAAATTTTAGATAACGGAACTTTAACTGATAGTACTGGTAGAGTTGTAAACTTTAGAAATACAATTATTATCATGACCTCTAACGTTGGTTCATCTGAAATAATAGCTAAAAGTTTAACACCCGATGGTATTAAAGCTTTATTATTAAAAAACTTTAAACCGGAATTCATTAACAGAATTGATGAAATAATTCCATTTAATCCTTTATCTCCAGCTGTTGTTGAATCTATTGTTAAATTAGAAGTAAATAAATTAAAAGATAGAGTAGAAAAACATCAAAATATTTTCTTAAACTTCCAAGACAAGTTAATTCAATATATTGCTAAAAATGCTTACGACCCTGCTTTTGGAGCACGTCCAATTAGACGTTATATTCAAAAACATATTGAAAACAAATTAGCTATTGCTATTATTGAAGAAACTATTAAAGAAGGTGATGTTGTATCAGTTACTTTAAATGAAGATAACGAAATAGAATTTATCACTCAATAAACTAAAAGACCGAACTTTATAAATAAGTCGGTCTTATTTTTTATACAAATTTTAAAAAATAAAAAGAGCAATTAAGCTCTTTTGATCAGTCACCTGAAATGGTACGCCCTAGAGGATTCGAACCTCTGACCCAATGGTTAAAAGCCATTTGCTCTACCTGCTGAGCTAAGGGCGCATAACTGGTGCCCAGGACTGGACTTGAACCAGCACGGCCATTACAGCCAACGGATTTTAAGTCCGTAGCGTCTACCATTCCGCCACCTGGGCTTTGGAATGCTTAATTATTATAATATAAATTTTGATTTGTTTTGCAAAAAAGTTATATTTTTTTATAGATTTTTTAAAGCAATTTTTAATTATAGAAATTGTAAAATCTTGCTTAATTTAAGTTCAAAATAAATAAAAACTACAAGGATTTAACCTTGTAGTTATTTGTTCTCTGAAAACTGAATATCGTTTATTTAGATTACTTCTATAGAATTAACTATTAAACCTATCAATTTATTAGTACTGGTCAGCTGAATACATTGCTGTACTTACACCTCCAGCCTATCAACCTCATAGTCTATAAGGAATTTAAAGGGA
>NZ_VFSS01000020.1 GCF_006385795.1 [Mycoplasma] falconis
ATTAAACAAGATAAGAGTTTTTGGTGGATGCCTTGGGTCTGGAAGTCGATGAAGGACGTGATTACCTGCGATAAGCCTCGGTTAGCTGGATATAAGCTGTGATCCGGGGATTTCCGAATGGGGAAACCCAATTAAGTTAATCCTTAATTATCGTATCGATGAATTCATAGTCGAACGAAGAGACACGCTGTGAATTGAAACATCTCAGTAGCAGCAGGAAGAGAAAATAAAGAATGATTCCCTCAGTAGTGGCGAGCGAACGGGGAAGAGCCCAAACCAGCACTTGTTGCTGGGGTTGTAGGACTGCTTACACGAAGTTACAAAATTTGCATATAGCAGAATAAGTTGGAATGCTTAAACATAGAGGGTGAAATTCCCGTAAGCGAAATATGTAAATCTTCTAGCAGTATCCTGAGTAGGGCGGGGCACGTGAAACCCTGTCTGAATCTGCCGGGACCACCCGGTAAGGCTAAATACTAACCAGACACCGATAGTGAACTAGTACCGTGAGGGAAAGGTGAAAAGAACCCCGGGAGGGGAGTGAAATAGATTCTGAAACCAATTACTTACAGTTAGTCAGAGCCCGTTAATGGGTGATGGCGTACATCTTGCAGAATGGACCGGCGAGTTATGTCAGCATGCGAGGTTAAGTGGATTAAAGCGAAGCCGCAGAGAAATCGAGTCTTAATAGGGCGAATTAGTATGTTGATATAGACCCGAAACCAGGTGATCTACCCATGAGCAGGTTGAAACTTAGGTAACACTAAGTGGAGGACCGAACCGTAGTACGCTAAAAAGTGCCCGGATGACTTGTGGGTAGGGGTGAAATTCCAATCGAACTTGGAGATAGCTGGTTCTCTCCGAAATAGCTTTAGGGCTAGCGTGTAGTGTTAAGTGGTGGGGGTAGAGCACTGAATATGGAATGGCGGCGCCTAGCCGTACTGACTATAATCAAACTCCGAATACTATCATGAATTACTATGCAGTCGGTACATCGGTGATAACGTCGATGCACGCGAGGGGAACAACCCAGATCGTCAGCTAAGGTCCCAAAATTGTGTTAAGTGAGAAAGGTTGTGGAATTTCTTAAACAGCTAGGATGTTGGCTTAGAAGCAGCCACCGTTTAAAGAGTGCGTAATAGCTCACTAGTCGAGAGATTCTGTGCCGATAATTCAACGGGACTAAAACACAATACCGAAGCTACGGGCAGAAATGCGTTAGGAGAGCGTTGTAAGGGCATTGAAGGTAGACCGTGAGGACTGCTGGAGCGCTTACAAGTGAGAATGCCGGTATGAGTAACGATTCAGAGTGAGAATCTCTGACGCCTATTGGGGAAGGTTTCCTGGGCAAGGTTCGTCCACCCAGGGTTAGTCGGGTCCTAAGACGAGGCCGAAAGGCGTAGCCGATGGACAACAGGTTAATATTCCTGTACTTTCTAGAATGTGATGGAGTGACGGAGAAGGATAGTTTTACCACTTATTGGATTGTGGGGTAAATAATGACTGGGTCTTGTAGGCAAATCCGCAAGGCTTAACCGGGAGTTATGATGCATAGTGAAAGGGCAACTAAGTAGCGAATTGGATGATTCCATACCTCTTAAAAAAGCTTCTAACTTAAGTTCTGTGAAACCCGTACCGAGAACGGACACACGTCCCCAAGATGAGTATTCTAAGGCGAGCGAGAAAACTATTGTCAAGGAACTCTGCAAATTCATCCCGTAAGTTCGCAAGAAGGGATGCCCATGGTAACACATGGGCCGCAGTGAATAGTAAGGGGGAACTGTTTATCAAAAACACAGCTCTATGCTAAGTCGCAAGACGATGTATATGGGGTGACTCCTGCCCAGTGCCCGAAGGTTAAGCAAAGGTGTTAGCTTATGCGAAGCATTGATGTGAAGCCCGGGTGAACGGCGGCCGTAACTATAACGGTCCTAAGGTAGCGAAATTCCTTGTCGGCTAAATACTGACCTGCACGAAAGGAGTAATTATCTCTTAACTGTCTCGACAATAGACTCGGTGAAATTATGGTTCCGGCGAAGACGCCGGAGACCCGCATCTAGACGAAAAGACCCCGTGGAGCTTTACTATAACTTCATATTGGAGTTTGATTTAACATGTGTAGGATAGGTGGGAGACTATGATACTTAGACGCTAGTCTGAGTGGAGTCGCCGTTGAAATACCACCCTTGTTACGTTGAACTTCTAACCTGTCGCCGTCATCCGGCGAGGGGACAGTGTGTGGTGGGTAGTTTGACTGGGGCGGTCGCCTCCTAAAGGGTAACGGAGGCGTTCAAAGTTACACTCAATACGGTCAGAAACCGTATCTTAGAGCATAAAGGTAGAAGTGTGATTGACTGTGAGACCTACAAGTCGAGCAGGTGCGAAAGCAGGACTTAGTGATCCGGCGGTTCTTCGTGGAAAGGCCGTCGCTCAACGGATAAAAGCTACCCCGGGGATAACAGGCTTATCTTTCCCAAGAGATCACATCGACGGGAAGGTTTGGCACCTCGATGTCGGCTCATCGCATCCTGGAGCTGGAGTCGGTTCCAAGGGTTGGGCTGTTCGCCCATTAAAGCGGTACGCGAGCTGGGTTCAAAACGTCGTGAGACAGTTTGGTTCCTATCTGATGTGGGCGTTGGAATATTGATGAGAGCTACTCTTAGTACGAGAGGACCGGAGTGGACGCACCGATGGTGTGCCAGTTGTTTCGCCAGAAGCATAGCTGGGTAGCCAAGTGCGGCAGGGATAACCGCTGAAAGCATCTAAGCGGGAAGCCCCCTCAAAGATTAGTATTCCCTTTAAATTCCTTATAGACTATGAGGTTGATAGGCTGGAGGTGTAAGTACAGCAATGTATTCAGCTGACCAGTACTAATAAATTGATAGGTTTAATAG
>NZ_VFSS01000022.1 GCF_006385795.1 [Mycoplasma] falconis
GTCAATGTGGCGGTTGGTGTAGCCGGGGTGTCCATCATCTTGTAGTCGGGATGGAACGCGGTGAAATGCACCGGCACGTCGACGCCCAGGTTTTCGCGGATCCATCTGCATTCGGCAGCGACTTCCGCGTCGCTGTCGTTACGTCCGGGAATCAGCAGGGTGGTGATCTCCAACCACACATTCGTCTGGTGCCGCAGGTAGGCCAGGGTGTCCAGGACGTTGCGCAGGTGACTGACGCAAACCTTGCGATAAAAGTCTTCGGTGAATGCCTTTAGGTCGACGTTGGCGGCGTCGACACGCCGGTAGAATTCCGCGCGGGGCTCAGGACACATGTACCCGGCCGTCACCGCGACGGCTTTGATTCCCTGGTCGTGGCAGGCGTCGGCTACATCGGCGGCATACTCCCAGAAGATCGTTGGGTCGTTGTAGGTGAATGCCACGCTGCGGCAACCCAATTCGTGTGCGGTCCGGGCGATGTCGGCCGGGGCCGCCCGACTGGCCAGGACGTCGATCTCGCGGGACTTGGAGATATCCCAGTTCTGGCAGAACTTGCACGCCAGGTTGCACCCGGCGGTGCCGAAAGACAGCGTCGCCGAACCTGGCAAGAAGTGGTTGAGCGGCTTTTTCTCGATCGGATCGACACAGAATCCGCTAGAGCGTCCGTAGCTGGTGCGCTTCACTTGATCGTCAAAGCGGCCGCGGACGAAACACAGGCCACGCTGTCCCTCGT
>NZ_VFSS01000023.1 GCF_006385795.1 [Mycoplasma] falconis
GTGTCCTCACCATTGCGCTGATCGCAAGCGTCGAATCGCTGCTGTCGGCGGTCGGTGTCGACAAGCTGCATCACGGCCCGCGCACCGACTTCAACCGGGAGATGGTCGGGCAGGGCAGCGCGAACGTGGTGTCCGGATTGCTCGGCGGGCTGCCCATCACCGGTGTCATCGTGCGCAGCTCGGCCAACGTGGCCGCCGGCGCCCGAACCCGGATGTCGACGATCCTGCACGGAGTGTGGATCCTGCTGTTTGCGTCACTGTTCACCAACCTGGTGGAACTGATTCCCAAGGCGGCGCTGGCCGGCCTGCTCATCGTGATCGGTGCCCAGCTGGTCAAGCTGGCGCACATCAAACTAGCTTGGCGCACAGGCAATTTCGTAATCTACGCCATCACCATCGTGTGTGTGGTGTTCCTCAATCTGCTGGAAGGCGTGGCCATCGGGCTGGTCGTGGCGATCGTATTCCTGTTGGTGCGGGTGGTACGCGCGCCCGTCGAGGTCAAGCCGGTCGGCGGCGAGCAGTCCAAGCGATGGCGGGTCGATATCGACGGCACGTTGAGCTTCCTGCTGCTGCCCCGCCTGACCACGGTGCTCTCGAAGCTGCCGGAAGGGTCGGAGGTGACGTTAAACCTGAACGCAGACTACATCGACGACTCCGTTTCCGAGGCCATCTCCGATTGGCGGCGAGT
>NZ_VFSS01000024.1 GCF_006385795.1 [Mycoplasma] falconis
TAAACTAGGACAAAATTAGTGGACACATATATGTGTTCACTTTTTATATATTAAGGAGTAATTATGAAGCAATTAAAACAAGAAGAATGATTAGAGATTTTGATTCTTTATGAAGATTTCATAAATTTCAAAATAAGTAAATCCGAACTAAGAATTTTATTATTTAATAAGTTTTCTAAAAATTGAGACAACAGGTACATTAGAAATTGGATAAAGCATAAATATAGACAGTATAATAAGGGCATGACTAATTTAATATCAAAGACTGGTAAAACTCCCAAAAAAGGTATAAAAGGAGTCGGAAGACCTAAAAAGAAAGTTGAAATTTCAAAAGAAGAATACGATAAGTTATCCAAAGAACAATTAATAGAAATTATCGAATATTTAAGAGATATAGTTAAGGATACATCGGCAAATACAAAACTTAAGAAAATCAATTTATTGCAAAATTCATCTATTTCTAAAAGACTTTTTGCAAAAGTTTTAAATATATCAAAAAGTCTTTTATATAGAAAAATAGTTTCTAAAAAAATTAAACCTAAAAACCGTGAATTAAGCGAGATAGAAAACGTTGTTTTAAAAGCTTTTACTGAAACAAAAGCAATTTTTGGAAGAGAAAGATTATCTATTTATATTCACAATAAACATAAAATGTTTATAAATTCCAGAACATTAGGAAGAATTATGAATAAATTATGTTTAAAATGTTTAATTCGTAGAAAAAGAAAATCAAAAGAAATCAAAAATACAAATGTTAAATATGTTGATTTAGTAAAAAGAGATTACAATGCTAAAAATAACGAAATAATTATTGCAACCGATGTTTCTTACATATCTGCTCCGAAAGATGTTGACAATAATTTTGTTT
>NZ_VFSS01000025.1 GCF_006385795.1 [Mycoplasma] falconis
TCACTCGGCTGCGGGTCGTCTGCAGAAACGCCGTGGCGCGCTCGGGCTCGTTGAGCATCCAGAACCGATTCGCCGCCCGGGGTATCGCCCAGGCCATCAGCTCGGTCTCGGTCAATTCGGCGGGATTCACCGCCGCCAGCACCGCGTCAGCTTCGCGACCGCGACCCTGCCAACCGAGTGCGTAAGCCAAGGGCAGGCGTGCCGCCAGGGCGTCCGACCTATCCAGCGCTGCCCGCGCCAACCGTTCGGCAAGCCGGACGTCGCCGAGCCGCAGGGCCTGCCCGGCTGCGGTCGCCGCATCCGTGACCGCGGCCGGGGTAGCACTGGCGGGGACGTCGATGGCCAGTGAGGACAGCCGTAACTGATCGCTGACATGGTCGGATGGGTGCTTGGCCAGCTGCGCGACCAGCGACACGCGCAATGCATGCGCGTGCTCGGCCGTCAATACGGCGCGTGCGCGGTCGGCGTACAGCGGATGGCCGACAAAAATCTCGCTGGTATCGCTGTCGGGACCCACCCGCACCGCGCCGGCGGCTTCGGCTTGGCCGAGCGTGTCCAACTGCTCGCCACCGACCAGGGCCACCAGGTCGGTGCGCGCCAACGGTTCGGCGATGGCGAGGTAGTCGACAAC
>NZ_VFSS01000026.1 GCF_006385795.1 [Mycoplasma] falconis
CATGAGCAGCACGTCATATCTCGAGCCCTCGTTATCGACCGCCGCGAGCAGAAACAACGTCGCCGCGGCGGCAGCGGCGATCAGGCGGACGGGACGCATGCGTGACCCGACATGGTCCGACCAGCGGCCGACCGCGACCCGGCCCAGCGCCCCAGCAGCTGCGATATGGTCACCAAGACACCGGCCTGCGCGACCGACCAGCCGTGGTGGTTGATCAGCCAGACCAACATGAACGTCACGGTCACCGTCTGCGGCATCATCAGCAACGCCGACGCCGCGTGTATCCGCCACAGGATCGACGATCCCCGATAAGGGCTGGCCAGCTCCTGTTCGGAGGCTTTCGTGCGGGATTTTCGCGGTGGGTCGACGATACCGAGCACGCTGGCCACCGCGGCCAACGTGCACACGACGGCGGGAAACATCAGCCCTGCGTGCACCCCGCGTTCGGCCAGTTCGGGTATCACCAACGCGCCGGAGGCGATGCCCAAAGGTTGTGCGGTCTGGCGGATTCCCATGGCCAGACCGCGTTGCTGGGGCGGGAACCAACCCGAGACCAGCCGCCCGCCGGCGCTGTTGCAACCACCGGCGGCCATGCCGCCGAGAAACAGGAAGACACCGATCCACAGCAGCGAATGAACCGATGCCGCGGCGTAGGCGGCCGCGGCGGTCAGCG
>NZ_VFSS01000027.1 GCF_006385795.1 [Mycoplasma] falconis
AGGAAGCCGACAAGTTCTACGCCCAGTGTGCTATCGACGCCGGGGTGGCGTTCGTCAACGCGCTGCCGGTGTTCATCGCCTCCGACCCGGTGTGGGCCAAGAAGTTCACCGACGCCAGGGTACCCATCGTCGGTGATGACATCAAGAGCCAGGTCGGCGCGACGATCACCCACCGGGTGCTGGCCAAGCTGTTCGAGGACCGCGGCGTGCAGCTCGACCGCACCATGCAGCTCAACGTGGGCGGCAACATGGACTTCCTCAACATGCTCGAACGTGAACGGCTGGAGTCCAAGAAGATCTCCAAGACCCAGGCCGTCACTTCGAATCTGAAGCGCGAGTTCAAGACCAAGGACGTACACATCGGCCCGTCCGACCACGTCGGATGGCTCGACGATCGCAAATGGGCCTATGTCCGTCTTGAGGGCCGCGCCTTCGGAGATGTGCCGTTGAACCTGGAGTACAAGCTCGAGGTGTGGGACTCGCCAAACTCGGCCGGCGTCATCATCGACGCGGTGCGGGCGGCCAAGATCGCCAAGGACCGCGGCATCGGCGGACCGGTGATCCCGGCGTCGGCCTACC
>NZ_VFSS01000028.1 GCF_006385795.1 [Mycoplasma] falconis
AAATCCGGTTTATGTATATAAATCCGGAACAAAATGATTTGAAGAAAAAAACGGAATTAAGACCGATATAACCGATCAAATTCCTTTTGAAATACCTAAAAGTTGAATTTGGATTAAGACTAATCAAGTTTGTAAAATAGAAACAGGAACACGAGATGCTGATTTTGCATCAGAAATAGGAAAATTTAATTTCTTTACATGTTCTAAAAATATATCTAAATGCAATGATTATAAATATAACGGTAAATATTTAATATTGGCCGGCAATGGTGCAAACATTGGAAACTGTATTTATTTTGAAGGCAAGTTTCACGCATATCAAAGAACTTACTTAATATCTGAAATTTTAGAAAAAGAATATTTTTTAAAATATTTAAGTTTTGTTATGAACGCTTTGTGGAAAGATTGGAATAAAGAGAAACTGTTTGGTTCTGCTATACCTTATATTAAATTAAATAATATCGAAAGTTTTTTAATTCCTCTTCCCCCTCTCGAAGAACAGCAACGCATCGTCGCTAAATTAGAAAAGATTTGACCTTTATTAGATAAATATGCTACTTTATATAATAAATTAACAGATCTAGAAAGTAAATTCCCTCATAGCTTAAAAAAATCTATTTTAAATTATGCAATTTCTGGAAAACTAACCAAACAATTACCTTCTGATTCTAGTGTTGAAGATTTATTAGCTTTAATTAAAAAAGAAAAAGAAAAATTAATAGCAGAAAAGAAAATTAAAGCTAATAAAAC
>NZ_VFSS01000029.1 GCF_006385795.1 [Mycoplasma] falconis
TGTATGCGGCCACCCACACCGCCCTGGAGGTGTTGCAGTCCTGGCTCGGCGCGGATCGGGCGGCCACGTTGGTGGTGTTGACCCATGGTGGCGTGGGGCTGGCTGGCGAGGACATCAGCGACCTGGCCGCCGCCGCGGTGTGGGGCATGGCGCGTTCCGCGCAGGCCGAAAATCCCGGCCGGATCGTGTTGATCGACACCGATGCGGCGGTGGATGCCTCGGTGCTAGCCGGCGTCGGGGAACCCCAGCTGCTGGTGCGCGGCGGCACTGTGCACGCCCCCCGGCTGTCCCCGGCCCCGGCGTTGCTAGCGTTACCGGCGGCAGAGTCGGCGTGGCGATTGGCCGCCGGTGGTGGCGGGACCCTGGAGGATTTGGTGATCCAGCCCTGCCCGGAGGTACAGGCACCGCTACAGGCGGGGCAGGTGCGCGTGGCGGTGGCGGCCGTCGGGGTCAACTTCCGCGATGTGGTGGCCGCCCTAGGGATGTATCCCGGCCAGGCCCCACCGCTGGGTGCCGAAGGCGCCGGGGTGGTGCTTGAGACCGGTCCCGAAGTGACCGATCTTGCCGTCGGTGACGCCGTGATGGGATTCCTGGGC
>NZ_VFSS01000002.1 GCF_006385795.1 [Mycoplasma] falconis
AATTTATGAAATCTTCATAAAGAATCAAAATCTCTAATCATTCTTCTTGTTTTAATTGCTTCATAATTACTCCTTAATATATAAAAAGTGAACACATATATGTGTCCACTAATTTTGTCCTAGTTTATTTGTCTTGTTTTAAAAACACCAAAACTGCAGTTTTGATGTTTTTAAATTATTCTTCGTCTTCAATTACTTCGTCATCAACATGAATATTGTCTAATTCTTGGGTAACTTCTAATTGTTCATTTTCAGTTAAAGTTCGATCTAAATTTTCTTCACTTTGATCAACAATTTTAGCTACGGCGACAATATGTGATTTTCTGTTTTTTAAATTAACAAGTTTAACACCTTTAGAATTTCTTGCCACCACAGAAACATCGTTTAGAGAAAATCTAATTGAAACTCCATCAGAAGTCATAATAATCATATCTTCATTACCATGAACAGTAGCGGCATAAATAAGCTCGCCAGCTTTATCACCGTTTAAAGCAATAACCCCTTTAGAATTACGTCTAGTTTTTCTAAAAGTTTCAGCAAGAGTAATTTTACCGAATCCTTCTGAGCCTAAACTAAAGACATATTTACCATCTTTTGAAGAAGAAACTGAAACAACATAAGCCCCATCTGAAAGTTTAATTCCATTAACTCCTCTGGCTATACGGCTAATTGGTCTTACTTCACTAATATCAAATCTATTGACATAATTATTTGAAGCAGCAATAAATATTTCGTCATTATCGTTTGCTACCTGAGCATCAATTAATTGATCTCCTTCATTTAAAGAAAGAGCTACTTTACCATTTCGATTAATTCTTTCATATTCTGAAAGATAAGTTTTTTTGATAATTCCTTGTTTTGAAACTGTAACAAGGAATTGTTCGCCTTCATAATTATCAACAGAAATGATTTTGACAATTTTCTCATCTTTTTCGATAGCAGGAATAACGTTAATAATTGGTGTTCCTTTAGAAATTTTAGTTCCAACGGGAACTTCGTGTCCTCTTAAACGATATACCCTAGCAGAATTAGTAAAAATTAATAAATCGGTATGGGTATTGGTTACGATAATGTCTTGAATATCGTCATCTTGATAAGTTTTAGCAGTTGTAACTCCAACACCTCCTCTTTTTTGTTCACGATATTCTTCTAAGTCTAAACGTTTAATATAGTTATTAGTTGTAAAAGTAACAACAATATCTTTTTGCGGAATTAAATCTTCATTATTAATATCTGACATTTCGTCTCAATTAATTTCGCTACGACGTTTATCGCCGTATGCTTGTTTGATTTCTTGTAATTCTTTAATGATTAATTCAACTAATAATTCATGACTAGCAAGAATTGCTTTATATTCATCAATTCTTGCGTGAACTTGTTTAAGTTCTTCGTTCATTTTTTCGATTGCTAGACCGGTTAATCTACCTAATCTCATATCAACAATCGCTTTAGCCTGAATTTCTGATAAATTAAATTCAGCTGATAAACGGCTTTGAGCTTCGACATCAGTTTTAGAGGTTTTAATAATTTCTACTACACGGTCGATATTTTCAACACAGATTTTTAATCCTTCTAAAATGTGTGCTCTAGCTAGATCTTTTTCTAAATCAAATTGTAATCTTCTAGTAGTTACATCAATTTGATGTTCTAAATAAACTTCTAAAGCTTGTTTTAAATTTAAAAGTCTTGGTTCACCTTTAACAAGGGCGATCATGTTAAATGAGAAATTAGTTTGTAATCTAGTTAATTTAAATAATTTGTTTAAAACAACTTCGGGTACGTAAGTTTTTTTGATGTCGATAACCATTCTGATACCATCACGGTTAGATTCATCTCTAAAATCATGAATACCTTCAATTTTTTTATCTTTAATTAATTCAGCGATTTTTTCCATTATTTCAGTTTTCTTAACTTCATATGGAATTTCAGTTATCACAATTCTGTTTTTACCACTTTTTAATTCTTGAATATGAGATTTAGCTCTCATAGTAATTGAACCACGTCCGGTTTTATAAGCTTCAATTAAACCAGCTTTGTTAAATACGATTGCTCCGGTTGGAAAGTCTGGAGCTAAAACATAGTTCATAAGTTCATCTATACTAATTTCTGGGTTTTTAGCTAATTCACAAACCGCGTCAATTACTTCACCTAAATTATGTGGTGGAATATTAGTTGCCATACCAACAGCTATACCACTTGTTCCTGAAACTAATAAGTTAGGAAACTTAGCAGGTAAAACGATTGGTTCTTTTTCGGTTCCATCATAGTTATCAATAAAATCAACGGTATTCTTTTTAATACCATCAACCATAGCACCAGCTACTTTTGACATTCTAGCTTCGGTATAACGCATAGCGGCGGCTTCATCACCATCGATAGAACCAAAGTTACCGTGTCCATCAATTAAAGGATAACGAAGTGAAAAATCTTGAGCCATCCGCACCATAGCTTCGTAAACAGAAGAGTCACCATGAGGGTGATACTTACCTAAAACATCACCGACAATACGGGCTGATTTTTTATGGGGAGCCGTATGGAACATACCAAGTTCGCTCATACCATATAAAATTCTTCTATGAACTGGTTTTAATCCGTCTCTTGCATCAGGTAAGGCTCTTGATACAATAACACTCATTGCATATTCGATAAATGAGGTTTTCATAACAGAAGCTAAATTAGCAGGTTTTAATCCATCTTTTTCTGATTCTAAAATTTGACTTTGAACGATATAACCATCTTTTTCTTGTGGAACTTCTTCCTCTTCATCATCTTCGATTACTTTTGTTTCTTCTTCATCTAAAAAAACTTTTTTAATGGTGTCATCAAATTCGTAATAAATATCATCTTGGTTTGTTTGCTCTTCTAATTCTTTTTTATCTTTTTCGTCTTCAAATTGCATAATTACTCCGTAAAAATTAGTATATAAGATATACTAATTATAGCAAAAAACATTTATTTTTTTCTGGCTTAATTTAAGAGCAAAAATTAAAAATATCACCTTAACAAAAAGGCAATATTTTTAAAATTTAAAGGCAATAAAATTAATGTTTTTACCCATTTTATTAAATTTTTCTTCGTAATCAGTAAACACATTTTCAATTGGAAAATCACAATTGTGTAAATCGTTAGTATGATAAATTATTTTAGCTTTAAATTCTTTTAGTTCTTCTAAAGCATATTCGTATAAGCCATCGTTATCACTTTTAAAATAAATAATTCCGTCATCAGCTAAAATCTTTTTATAAATAGATAAAAAATCACGATAAACTAATCTTCTTTTAAAATGACGTTTTTTAGGTCAAGGATCACTAAAAGTCAATCAAATAGTATCAACTTTATTAGCCAAGTATTCTTCTAATTTAATAGCGTCTCCAATAATTACTTTAAAGTTATCTAAATTTAATTCATCAGCTTTTTTAATTGCACCTAAAGCTGGGGTTGAATATTTTTCTAAACCAATATAATTAATTTGAGGATGTAAACTAGCTAAAGTAGTAATCATTCTTCCTTTACCCATACCGATTTCTAAAACAGTATTTTTCTTTGTTTTATAAGGAAAATTTAAAATAGCATATTTTGATTCATTAATAATTCCTAAGGCGTCTTTATTGTGTCTCAATCTCATGGTAATAATGATATATTATTGTGCCTTTTTATAGCAAAATTTGATAACATTATTATGTTTAAAGCTAACCTTGGCTTTAACCAAGATAAATTAAAAATAAAAATGATAAACATGTCTGGAGAATTATATGTCTGACTTAAAGCAGAAAGGTAATTTTCAAGATTTATTTAATAAAAAAAATGCTAAAATCGATGGTAAAAATACCCGTCGTAAACTATTTGAAATTGGTGAAATAACTTCGATACAAGCCTTTAAATATGACGGAACCCTATACCGTCAATATGAAGGTGCTAAAATTGTTGCTAACCTCGAAGACTTTGTCGTGGTTTTATTAGTTAAAACCAAAGTAATGGAAGAAAAAATTAGTTGGGTAGTTTCTGACCCTATCTTATTTTTCTTTGCTAAAAATAAGTTTTATAATGCTTCTATAACCTTAAATAAATCGAAAAATAATTACATATATATAAATTTAGCCAGCCCTTTCTTTATCGATAACGGAATTATAAAATACATTGATTTTGATTTAGATATTAAAAGTTATGTTGACCGTGATTTTAACGTCATCGATTGACAAGATTTTAAAAACTCAATTGTTAAATATAAATATTCTTTAAAACTAATTTATCGTTTATATGATGAATTAGATTTCTTATACGAACAACACGATACCAAAAACGGCATTTTTTCTTCTCGATTAATTGATGGTTTAGAAAGAATGCTTAAAGAAAGCGGTGATATATAAAAAGACGAAGCTTAATTAGCCTCGTCTTTTTTATCATCATCATTATCAATATTATGTTTTTCAAGTTCTTTATCTAGATCATCTTTATATTTATCGTCTGAAATTTTCTTTTCGCCAGCAACTTCATTAAATAATTCATTAAAATCTTCTTCTGAATATTCTTTTTGCAATGTTTTTTTAGTTTTAGTAATTGCAGGAGGAAGTTCCATATGTTCAGCAATATAATCAATTTCTTCAGCAACGATAGTTTCATTAATAATTAAAGCATCTTTAATAAGTTCAAGTAATTGACGGTTTTTAGAAATAATGCCATAAGCATTTTTTTCAGCTGTTAAAATAATCTTTCTAATTTGTTCATCAATTTCTTGACCTACTTTACTTGAAAATGAAGCATTTTTCATGTAATCTCTACCCAAGAAAGGATTGCCACTATCTTCTTCATATTTAATAGGACCTAAATCAGATAAACCTCATTCAGTAACCATTTTTCTAGCAATATTAGTTGCCTTGGCGATATCATCAGAAGCTCCGGTTGAAACATTATCTTTACCGTAAATAATTGCTTCTGCTACCCGACCGCCCATGAATGAAGTTATCATCGCAATTAGTTCTGATTTTGAACGGTTGTATTTTTCTTCTTCTGGCATCATTAGGTTATACCCACCAGCTTGACCTCTTGGAATAATCGTAATTTTTTGAACTTTATTTCCGCCAGGCAATTTAATACCAACAACAGCGTGTCCAGCTTCATGATAAGCTACGGCAACATTTTCTTTTTCTGAAATAGTACGTGATTTTTTGGCTGGTCCGGCCATAACTCTATCGATGGCTTCATCAATTTGATCTAAGGTAATTACATTAGTTCTTTCTCTAACACTTAATAATGAAGCTTCGTTAATTACATTTTCAAGTTGAGCTCCTGAAAAACCAGGAGTTCTTCTTGCTACTTGCATAAAGTTAATGTTAGGATCAATTCTTTTACCTTTAGCATGAAGTTTTAAAATTGCTTCTCTTTCTTTAACATCAGGTAAACCAACGGTAATAGTTCTATCAAAACGTCCAGGACGCATTAAGGCAGGGTCTAAAACGTCAGTACGGTTAGTTGCTGCCATAATAATAATTCCTGAGTTTTCTTTAATACCATCCATTTCAACTAATAGTTGGTTTAAAGTTTGTTCTCTTTCGTCATTACCGCCACCAATTCCGGCTCCACGTGAACGACCAACAGCATCTAATTCATCAATAAAGATAATAGCAGGAGCATTTTTTCTAGCTTCAGCAAACATATCTCTAACTCTTTTAGCCCCTAAACCGACGAACATTTCAACAAAGTTAGAAGCAGAAATAAAGAAGAATGGTACATTAGCTTCTCCGGCGGTCGCTTTTGCCATTAAAGTTTTACCAGTACCAGGAGGACCTCCAAGTAAAATACCCTTAGGAATTCTAGCTCCAGCAGCTGAGTATTTTTTAGGATTTTTTAGATAATCAACTAATTCAGCAACTTCTTCTTTAACTTCTTCGTTTCCAGCGATATCTGAGAATTTTTTATCGGTGTAAATTCTTTGGGCAACAGATTTAGAATTAAATGTACCAGGAATTTGTCCTTCTCTGTTTGCGTACATTCTAAACATGTAAATAGCACCTAAAATTAAAGTACCAAATAATAATGCAGAAATAGCAGGTTGAATATATGTAGATCATATACCAGGTTGAGGTACTGCTTGTGAATCAATTACCCCTTTACCATTAGTCATTGTATTTAAGACTTCTAAATAAGATGTTTGAGCAGCATTAGCAGCTCCAACAGCAGCATTAACAATAGCATCTGGTAATTCTCTGTATTGTAATCCGCTGACTTTAATCATAAAAGTATAACTATTGCCAACATATTGATAACCGACAAATGACTGAATTGCACTTTGGCTACCACTTACAGTTATAGTAATAACATTGCTATATGGATCATCAACTCATCTAGCTACGTAAAGACCGTCTTGGTGTTCGTATAAACCTTTAGCATTACTTAATAAAAAGTTAACACTCTTATAATTGGTAGTAGCATTTTGAATTAATTGGATCATTATTAAAATTAAAGTTATTAAGGCAATAACACCAAATAAAATTCCAACTGCCCCACCAAAACCTAAACGTTTACGTTGTTTGGGTTGTGGTTGTTTGTTTTCCATAATTGCTCCTTTCTAAAAGTTGTATAAGTATTAATAAATTATAATATTTATTAAAAAATAAGTTTGTTTTTAACTTTGTTTAAAAAACATTGATTATTTAATTTATATTTTGCAGTTCTATTATTAGAAAACAAAAACTGTTTAATATTTTCTATTTTGTAGCTGCTTAATTTAACATTTTTGAAATTATCATGTATTAATTTGAAAATTAAATTATTAATAAATTCACCTTGATTTTTAATAAAATCGCAATCAAATTCATTTTGTTTTCATTGATAATATATTTCTTTTATTGTTGTATTTTTAAAATCATTATTTTTATTTATTTGAAGAAATTCTTCATACAAATCATTTTTATCTTTTTCTTCTAATTTGCTAATCTCAAAACGAATTTTATTACGTGTATATTTATTGGTTTGCAAATTAGTATAATCAGTGGCAAATAACAACGATTTTTCATTGCATAAATCAATAATTTGGTTTTTATAAATTAAGTCAATAAAAGGTCTTAAAAAAATAAAATTTTCTTCTTTCCTTACTTCTTTAATGCCAAAAAATAAAGGGTTTCTTTTCGCTTCTTTTTGCATTAAAGCCGTTTCTAAAAAATCGTCTTTATGATGAGCTAAAACAATATTCTTAAAATTGTATTTTTTAGCTACTTGTTTAAAGAAATCATAACGTTTTTCTCTGGCTCAGTTTTCTATATTACCTTGTGGTTTTTGATCTTTTAAATCTAAAATTTCTAGTCTAATATTATTTTCTAAGCAATAAGACTCAACTAAATTTTGGTCGTATTGACTATCATAGCGAAAATGATAATTAACATGACACACAACAATATTAAAATCTTTTAAAAGATCTAAAAGGAAAACTGAATCAGGACCACCGCTAACCGCTAAAATAAAACCTTCGTTTTTATTTAAAAAATAATCTTTATTTAAAACCTTATTTTTTAAGTCTTGATAATTATTATTCATAAAGTTTTCCGCTATATTTATTCATAACAAATCTAATATCGTTAGAAATAAATGAAATTAAGGCTTCCGATGCTACTTCAATAATTCTGTCAATAACTATCGAATCAGCATAACTGAATTTACCTAAAACATAATCAATAACATTACCATCACGACCAATCCCAATTTTTAAACGTTTAATGTCTTCGCTATGTAATTTAGCAATTATATCTTTCATTCCATTATGACCGCCGGCAGAACCTTTTTGTCTAATAACAGCTTTACCAAGAACTACATCTAAATCGTCATAAACGATAATAACATCTTCTAAAGCTACATCGTAATAATTAGTAATCGCTGCAACAAAATCTCCACTTTTATTCATATAAGTTAATGGTTTAGCTAAAATTACTTCTTTATCCTTATAAAAAACTCCATTAAATTTCTTTTCGGTTAAAGGTGTTTGTAATTTTTCTGCCATTTTATCAATTACCATAAAACCAACGTTATGTCTAGTTTTAGCATATTCAACACCGGGGTTGCCTAATCCAACAATTAGTTTCATTTTATTCTCCTTGTCATAATAGTTTAATATTTGTTATTCTTTTTGAATCATCATCGTTTTGAATGCCATCAATTAAAGCGTTTTTTTCTCCAAAAATAACGCTTAAATGTTTTGCTCTGGTTACGGCTGTATAAATTAATTTTTTAGAAAGCAGTCTTTTTGCTTCTGAAAATAAAACGGTTAATACAATCGGACATTCACTACCTTGATATTTATGCACACTAGTACAATATGCCATATTAGTGTTTTCCACAAAATCTTTACGTGTATAAGTAACTAATTTATCATAGATTTCATATTGAACAGTAATATGTGAAAGCTCTTGTTCGCCTGTATTTCTTTTATCAATAAAAGTAAAACGAGAGATATATCCAATTTCACCATTAAAGGTTTTAGTTTTAGGATCATTAACTAAATTAATTACTTTATCACCAATCGCAAAAGTTCTTTCACGGTGTTTAACTACTTCTGCTTGTTCTTTTTGGCGATAATAATTACTTAAAGCAAGGTTAATTTCATCAATTCCAGTTTCATAGTTATAAATTGGACTTAAAACAGCAATATCTTTTTTGGTATAACCTTTATTTAAAAGTTCTTCTATTTTGTTAATTAAAACTTCTTTTAAATCATCTCTAAATGTTGGTTTAAATTGTGATTGTTGACCTTCAAAATTAGGCATTAATCCTTTGTTAATAGAAATAGCATCAACAACAATATCGAAGTTATCGGCTTGGCGATATATCTTATCTAGCTCAATTGTTTTAAAAATATTATTTTCAATAAAATCTCTAATTAAATAACCTGGTCCGATGGCTGGGAGTTGATCTTTATCTCCCACTAAAATAATTTTCTTTAAATATCTTTTGTTAATTCCTTTTAATAAAGCATCAAAAATATCAATACTTACCATCGAAAACTCGTCGATTATCAAACATTCACAACTAATTGGATGCCTTTCATTTATATTAAAACGATTATTATCAGGATCTCATTGTAGAAAACTGTGAATAGTTACAGCTTGAATATCTTTAATGTTTTTATTATTAATATTAATAGTTGCTCTACCAGTTGGCGTAACAACAACAATATCATCACTGTTATATTTCTTTTGTAACTGTCTTATTATTTCATTAGTGATTAAGGTTTTACCAGTTCCAGGTGAGCCGGTAATCAAAACCAAATTATCATTTAAAGCTGAATAAATTGCTTCTTCTTGTTTATCATCGAAGAAAGATTTCTTTTGATAATCAAACTTATAAATAGGTTTACTTTCTTTAATTAATCTAATGCGATCAACAATACTTTTTTCAATTTCAAAAACATGTTTGGGAGTTAAATATTCAACATCTTCGTAAAAGTTTAAAATCAATAATTTGTTTTTTATTAAATAGTAACAACCTTGATAAAAATCTTCAGTATTTCTTGGTATTAAAAGATCTGTCGTTGATATTTCCATTAAACTATCAAAAACTTTCTTAGATGCTATGCGAGTATTACCGCTATCAAAACAATATTTAATTAAAGCAGAATAAATATGAGCTCCTCATTTAGCTTCTTGATTTTCGTTTTTAAAATTATCGTCGTGAATTTTGTCAATATCGTTTAATCTAACTTCTTTGATGTTTTCAAAATAAAAACGATAAAAGTCTTCGTGATATTCTTTTAAAAAGTTATCGTAATTATCAAAATTTTTAACTATGTTTTTATACAAACTAGTTGATAAATTAAGTTTTAAAAAATAAATTTGATCTTTAACAATACTTGGATTAGATTTAAGATAATCAATGGAGATTTCTCAGTTATCTTCACTAATGCCATATTTTTCAGGATTAATATCTTCTGATAACATCTTAGCTAAAACATCGACACCTAAATCAGAAACTAATCTTTTAGCTTTAGCTTCACCAATACCAGGAAAATTAGCACTTTTTAAAAACTTAACAATGTAGTTTAGTTTATAACTATCATCTTCTCCTAGAGGAAAAACATCTATACATGTATAGCTGTTTTTATGTTTACTGTTACGATTTCATTTAACTTCTACTTCGTATTTTTTATTATTAAATTCAATTTTTTTATCTAAAAATAAGTTGTTTTTTAGGATTATTGAAATGTTAGAAAATTTATTTAAAACAATTGGATTATTAATATCGTTATCAATAACTTTAAAAGATAAAATTACCGTTTCCATATTATTGGGTGAAGCTCACAAAGTGGTTGAAAAATTTCCTCTTAGTCGATAAGTTGTTTCTGCCATAATATTAAAATTTTACCACAAAGTGATTTTTAGAATTAGAGCGTTAAGGCAATTAAAGATCGTTGCTTTTATTTAATTAAAATAAATAAAAAATATTAAAATATTACCGGTACTAAATTTAAAAAAGAGGTTAAACATGTTAGATTTAAAATACATTATTAATAATAAAAACGAAGTAGTTAAAAAACTATCAAGCCGTAATTTTGATTTATCAATTATTAACGAAATTATTGAACTAGGTGAAACGAGAAATAAATTAATTCACAAACTAGAACAACTACAAGCCCAAAGAAATAAACTAAGCGAAGAAATTGGTATTAAATTAAGAAATAAACAAAATGCCGATGAAGAAATGAACCAAGTTAACGAAATCAAGCAACAAATTGAAGTTGCTGACGCCGAAGCAGACGCAATTGTTAAAAAAGTTAACGACTTAATGATTCAAGTTCCTAATTTACCTTATGACGAAGTTCCACTAGGTTTTGATGATCTTGATAATAAAGTTATAGCCGAACATCCTAATTTAGGTCGTGGTTTAGTTAAAGGTGTTTTACCTCACTATGAAGTAGCGGTTAAACTTGACATCGTCGATTTTGTAAGAGCTGTTAAATTAGCCAGAACTAGATTTACTTTATATAAAAATGACGGGGCAAAATTAGTTAGAGCTTTAGCAGCATTTATGCTAGACACTCATATTGCTAATGGTTATAAAGAAATAATGCCAGCCCACCTTGTTAATTCAAACATGTTATATGGCACCGGACAGCTTCCTAAATTTTCAGAAGATCTATTTAAAATCCAAGATAATGATCTTTGATTAATACCTACTGCCGAAGTTCCAGTAACTAATTATCATTACGACGAAATACTAAACTTAGATAACCCAATTAAATATGTTGCTTATACTAAATGTTTTAGATCAGAAGCTGGATCAAGCGGTAAAGATACAAGAGGTTTAATTAGACAACACGAATTTCATAAAGTTGAATTAGTAAAAATTGTATCTGAAAAAGACGGTATGACAGAATGAGAAAAAACCGTTAATGACGCTAAATCAATTTTAGATAAATTAGAATTACCATATCGTGAAGTATTACTTTCAACCGGCGATTTAGGTTTTTCATCAGCTAAAACTGTTGATCTTGAACTTTGAATGCCATCAGAACAAAAATATCGTGAAACTTCTTCTATTTCAATCTTTAAAGATTTCCAAGCTAGAAGAGCAAAAATTAGATATAAAGAAAACGGCAAAACTAAATATGCTTACACCATTAATGGTTCAGGTTTAGCCATCGATAGAGTAGTTGCTTCTATCTTAGAAAATTATCAAAATGAAGACGGCACAATTTCTGTGCCAAAAGTATTAATTCCATATATGCAAAAAGAAATTATTAAATAATAAAATCCTAAATCGGGATTTTTTCTTTATTAAAAATTTAAATTAACTTAATTTAAGTCATTTTTTAGCTTTTTTATTTATAAAAAACTTTTATGTTATAATGTTAATGCTTTTATTAGCAAAAAGAA
This sequence comes from [Mycoplasma] falconis, assembly GCF_006385795.1. GTDB lineage: Bacteria > Bacillota_I > Bacilli_A > Mycoplasmatales > Metamycoplasmataceae > Metamycoplasma > Metamycoplasma falconis. Next base: position 11,859 of record NZ_VFSS01000002.1, read on the forward strand.
GATTCATTTCTCACCTAAGTGATTTTTTGCTGGGTTGCTACAATAAAGATTATTTTGTAGTTTTTGGGAAGTGGATTGTCCACTTTTTATTTTATTTAAGGAGGAAGTTATTAATAACAATAACGATCAAAACGGTACTTTTAGCAATAGCCGTAAACCAAAATCAGAACATTACATCAACTCACAAATTCCTTACAAAAAAGTATTTGTAATCGGACCAGAAAACGAAAAAATTGGTGTTTTAACCAAAGATCAAGCAATTGAAAAAGCTAAAGAATTTAATATGGATTTAGTTTTAATTGCGATCGAACAAAACAAACCAATTACCAAAATCTTGGATTATGGTAAATTCAAATACGACAAAAAGAAAAAAGAAAAAGCAGTTAAGGAAAAACAAGCAGTAACTATTAACCGTGAAATTAGATTAACACCTTTAATAGGACAACACGACCTTGAAACAAAAGCTAGAAAAGCCAGAGAATTTATTTTAGATGGCAATAGAGTTAAAGTTTCAGTTAAATTTAGAGGACGTGAAAGAGCAAGAATAGAACTTGGTGAAGACATTCTGAAAAACTTTTTTGCTTTGGTTGAAGACATTGCTAAAATCTCAAAAGAAGCAACTTTAGTTAATGAACGTTTCTTAGACATGTATATTGAAAAAGATAAACGTAAGGTTGAATCATTAGCAAAAAATACCGTACCTTCAGAAACAAAAGGAGAATAACATGCCAAAAATGAAAACCAAAAGCGGTTTAAAGAAAAGAATTAAAGTAACCGCAACGGGTAAAGTTAAACGTGGAAATGCATATAGATCACACTTAGCACAAAACAAAACCACAAAACAAAAACGTCAATCTCGTAAAGCTTCAACATTATCAAGTTCAGACTTCAAGAGATACAAAGAATTAATTTAATTTATATTTAGAAAGGAATAAGATATGCGTACAAGAGGCGGAATCGTTACAAGAAGAAGACGTTCAAAATGACTAAAATTAGCTAAAGGATACTGAGGACACAAATCAATCGGTTATAAAGTAGCTAAACAAGCTGTTGTTAAATCATGAACATATGCATTCAGAGACAGAAAACAAGTAAAACGTGAATTTAGAAAACTATGAATCGCTCGTATTAATGCTGCTGCTAGACCAATGGGAATTACTTATTCAAGATTAATCGAAGGTTTAAAAGCTGCTAACGTACAAGTAAACAGAAAAATGTTATCTGAATTAGCAATTAACTACCCAACTACTTTTGCTCAAATCGTTGAAAAAGCAAAAGCTGCTTTATCAAGTAAATAATAATTTAACCAGTTAAGCTAAAAAGCTAACTGGTTTTATTTTGTCTTAGATTAAATAAACCTTATACAATTAATAATATGCATAAAAAAATAAGCTATATTTCAGATAATAACCCAATTAAAACTTTTTATTTGCCTAAATTAGAACAAGCCAAAACTGAATACGAAATTTTGCAAACAAAGTTTTTTGAAAAGAACAATCATCATTTAAAAAAGATTGAAGAAAAAATACAAGATTTAAAAAACCAAAACAAAAAAGCTAAACAAAAACTAGCTTGAAAAAATCACATAGCTTTAAGAAAACTTTTAAACATTATTCTTGTTTTTTTATCAATCTTTATTATTGGTTTTATTTTCGCTCCAATATATCGTTGAAACAATAAAACGACCGATGCTTATGATGAAGAAATCAAAAATATGGAAGCTAAATTAGACGAATTAATAGCTAAAGAAAAAATAAAGCTTCTTAAAATATTTTCATTAGTTTCGCCTTATGATCTTCAAACTAATATTCTTAAAAAATTAGGTTTTAAAGTAGATAATAAAGTTGACAATAACTTACTTAAAGTAGTTTCAACTAGAAACCATTTTGAAAACTATATTGATATTAAAAAATATACTTATGATAACTTTTATTTTTATAACGCTTATTACACCACAATAAATTGAGATTTTATTTTTTATAAAAACTCTAAATCTGTTGTTAAAAAATTTGGTGGGGTTAGTGTAGCCACTACTGTTGGTGGTGTTAGAAAACAAGCTTCTCCTTTTGTTAATATTATTCAATCAATAATTTATCCGACTTCTTATTTAACTGATCTTAATTTTAAAGTTAATAAATATGTTAATGTATGAGAAAGAGGTATTTACGAAACTTCTTCTATTACAAAATCTATTTATGAATTAAAAAGTTTTAATAATAACTTTAAGCTTGAATTTAATGATAAAAATTTAGTTAAACAATTCTTTAATAAAGAAGTACAAAAAAACTTTTTAGAATTTAGAAAATTTGAAAAAAAACAATTAAATAATGATGTCAGATTGATTAAATATCAAAATATTTTATATACCAAAAGAAAAATAGATGACGACACTTTTATCAACGACACTAATTGATGAGTACAAAATATTATTAGTAAAAACTGAATGGTTTCTTTTGAAGAAGTAGTTAAAAAACTGCGTCAAAATATCATTAATAATATTGAATATATTTTACGTAGTTTAACAATTATTATGCTTAATAAAAAAGCTTTAAATCAAGCTGAAAACTTAGATTCAAAAGACTTTAAAACATTAAAAAATAATTACGTATTTAATTCTATTTATTTACATAAAATGTTAGATTTTGTCGAACAAAAAAACGATACAAAAATTTATTTAAAAGATATAAAGGTTATTAAAGAAAATAAATTAAAAATATTTGATTTTAATATTTATGGTTTTAATAAAACTAACAAAATTGATTATGTAAATCAAGAAGGAACGATTATTGATATTCCTTATCAAGAATTTAATCTTTCATTTGAAAAGAAACTTATTTATTTAATAAAAGACATTAAAATAAACAATCTACAAATCTTAACAAACAAGAATAATGAATATCAAAATGTTAAACAATTAAACAAACATTGCAATCGTTTAATTAATAAATGAAACATTGCAATTAACGAATTAAAAATTGATGAAAAATTAAATTTAAAACAACTTAAAAAAGCTATCGATTTTATTGATTATTTATTTAATAATTACCCATATTTAAACACTTTTGCGAATATTAAAATAGATGAAAATGGTTTAGGTTTATTTATTAATAAACCGCATGAATTACCTGAAGATTTTAAAAAATACAACATTAATAATACAAGCCAAGAATTAATTGAAAAATGAAGAAACATGTCTGATTAAAAGGCGTGTTTTTTTATCTTAATTTAGTAATTTTGCCGCCTAGCTTTTAGTTTTGATTTTGGTATAATTAGTAATATATTTATAAAATAAATATATTTAAGATGAGGTAAGAAATGACTGATACAGAAGAAACAAAAAAATATTCCGCTGATAATATTCAGGTTCTAGAAGGCTTAGAAGCTGTTAGAAAAAGACCTGGTATGTATATAGGTTCTATCGGGTTTAGAGGTTTACACCACTTAATTTGAGAAATTGTTGATAACTCTGTCGACGAAGCTATGGCAGGTTTTGCTAGCGAAATTACAATTAGACTTTATCCAAATAATACAATTGAAATTATTGACGACGGTCGTGGTATGCCAGTTGGTATTCACCCTAAAACTCAAAAATCAACCGTTGAAACAATTTTAACTGTCCTTCATGCCGGAGGTAAATTTGACTCTTCAACTTATAAAGTTTCTGGGGGATTACACGGGGTAGGAGCTTCAGTAGTTAATGCTTTAAGTGACCACTTAGAAGTTTGAGTTAAAAGAGAAGGTAAATTACATTATCAAGAATTTATTAACGGAGGAAATCCAGTTAAAGGTCTTGAAGTTGTAGGACAAGTTGAAGAAGGAGTTACTGGAACTACTATTAAATTCCATCCTGATTACACAGTTATGGAAAAAGTTGATTTTGACTTTGGAACTATTTTAGATCACTCTAAACAAATAGCTTATTTAAATAAAGGCTTAAAAATTAATGTTGAAAACGTAGAAAAAAATATTAAAAAAACTTTCCACTTTGAAGGTGGTTTAGTTGACTATGTTCACGAATTAAATAAAGGTAAAAAAGTTATTACTCCTGAGGTTATCTATGCTGAAGGAAGTTTTAGAGATAAAGTTCAAGGTGCAGAAGAAGTTATGGTTGAAATTGCTATGCAATATAACGAAGCTTATACAACCAATGTAGTTTCATATGCTAACAATATCCAAACTGTTGATGGTGGTACTCACGAACAAGGTTTTTATGATGCCTTAGTAAGAATTTTTAACCACTACGCAGAAGAAAACAAATTATATAAAAATGGAAATGAAAAAATTTCTCGTGAAGATGTTAAAGATGGTTTAACAGCTATTATTTCTATTAAACATACTGATCCTATTTTTGAAGGTCAAACCAAAGGTAAACTAGAAAACAGAGATGCTAGAATGGCATCTAATAAAGTTATTTCTGAAACTCTAGAAAAATACATGTTAGAAAATCCTAACATTGCTAAATTAATTGTTGAAAAATGTTTATTATCACAAAGATCAAGATTAGCTGCAAATGCTGCTAGAGATTTAACTAGAAAAAAAGATGGAAACGATATTGGAAATTTACCAGGTAAACTAGCTGATTGTTCATCTAAAAATGCTGAAGTTAGAGAACTATTTATTGTCGAAGGTAACTCAGCTGGTGGTTCAGCTAAAATGGGACGTGATCGTTCTATTCAAGCTATTTTACCGCTACGTGGTAAAGTTATTAACGCTGAAAAAAATTCTTTCCAAACAGTTATAAGCAATAAAGAAATTGCTACTATGGTTCACGCCTTAGGAACAGGCATAAATCAAGAATTTAATATTAATAAACTTAAATATCACAAAATTGTTATTATGACTGATGCCGACGTCGACGGAGCCCACATTACAACTTTATTACTAACATTTTTCTATCGTCATATGAGACCTTTAATTGAATATGGTTTTGTATACATTGCTCAACCTCCTTTATATAAAATTTCATCAGGTAAAACTGTAGCTTACGCTTATAATGATGCTCAAAAAGAAGAAATTTTAAGCACACTTGAAGATAAGAAAAACATTAATATTCAGCGTTATAAAGGACTTGGAGAAATGGACCCAGAACAACTTTGAGAAACAACTATGGATCCAGCTAAAAGAAAAATGTTACAAGTTCAAATTGATGACATTGCCGTTTGCGACACTATTTTTTCAACCTTAATGGGAGAAGAAATTGAACCTCGTCATGACTTTATTCAAGAAAACGCTAAATTTGCTAACAACATCGATTTTTAGGTCAATATGAAGTTAATAAAAAATCAAGGTTTTACTAATAAAACATATCAAGACGAACATAATAACACTTTTATAAAAATAAAAAATTATGACGGTTTTAATCACAAAACCGATAATTTTATTATTAATGAATTACCTTTTTCTCCAACCGTAATTAAAGATAATGAAAAAGAATTAGTAACCGAATGAATTGATGGACCCATTTTAAATTGACAAACAGTTACTGATAAACAACTACAAGAAATAGGGCGAAATTTAATTGAATTACATAATTCAAAATTACCTTTTCATAAAGAAAATCAAATTGCTAGAAGATTTAAAGTTTATCGTGAAATGATAGCTAAACTAGGTAGAAAAATACCTGTGTTAGATAAGTATTACAAGAAGATTAATTTATTTTTAAAAAATATCGATAATTCTGCTCCGGTCCATAACGATCTATGATTATTTAATTTTATCGATGCTTCTGATCGTATTTATATCACCGATTGAGAATACGCTACAATGGGAGATGTCCATTTTGATTTAGCTTACTTTATTGAATCTTCAAATTTAAATGAAAGACAAGAAAAAATCTTTTTAGACGCTTATGGTGATGATTTTGAACCCAAATACTTACAAGTTCACAAAATTATTGTTAATGCTTTAGTTGTTTTATGAATTAACAAGCATGAAGTTAAACCTTTTGATGATAGTTTATATTGCGAAAGAGTTGAAAAACATATGCAAAAATTTTTAAAGGAATATAACTAATGGCAAGAACTAACCAAAGAGCTTTTGCTGTTAGTCATAAAAATAAGAAAAAAGAACAAGATTTAAGATGAGTAATTGAAAAAATTAGTGACACTATCGGACCTGATGTTGCAGCTAAATTAACTAACGTTCGTTTCTACTACGAAGATTTTCACAATAAGAGTTATATTTGTAAAATTGATAATATTTGAGCTCAAATTAGAATACCAAAAGATATTGTTGAAGTAAATCATAAAAACGAAGAAAAAGTCATTTCTCACTTTAAAGATTACTTATATTTTAAAGACGGTGTCATTATTAAAAAATGATTTCCAGGCGTTGATCTTTTTAAAATTAAAGTAGAAGATAGTGTTGCCTTAGCAATTTTAAACTGTGTTAAAAACTTTCAAAATATAAAAATTGACTTAGAACGTTTTGATTGATATAAATATAAAATTTATGACAAACGTTATTTAGAACTAGTTAATAAATATAAAGATGAAGAATATGTATTAAGTCATAATAATCTAAAAAGCCAAAACATTTTAGCTAATAAATATAACTTTGTTAAATTAATCGATTTCGAATTTTCAAGTTATAACTCAAGATATTTTGATCCCGTTAGTTTATATTTGTTTTTAGGGATTGATAAAGAAAAAATTATTAAATTCTTTAATCTAAAACGTGAAAAGTTTGATGATTATTGTTATTTAATTAGAACTTATAATGAAGCAATGTTTAAAAACGTATATGCTAATTTAAAAGCTCCTAATTCAATTATTTCTGAATCCTTAAATGAATATAATAGTCGCGACTTTTTAATTCAAAATAGATTTATCGTTCAAAAACAACATAATAAATTTAATGATCGTTTAAAAATTGAAACAATTGAAAATTTATATTTTGTTCCCGTTTGCGTTTACGAAGATGAAGATCGAATTATTTGAAGATGATTAAACTGTCCTAGAACAATAGATTTAAATTTAAGACAAACACGTGTTTTAGCTAAAGCAATAAGAACTTTACATGATAGTGATTACGATTTTCCAGAATACATTTTGGATCAAAAAATAAAATACTATTTAGATTTTATTCAGCCTAAACAAATTGAAGAAGATTTTGGCGATGTTCGAATTTTAAAAGAAATTCAAAACTGAGTTAAAAACATTAAACCAGACGCCAATAATCATAACCACCTATCATTAGACAATATCTTTTTTACAGAAAACTTGAATTTATATATTATCGATTGAGCTTCGGCTTATCGTTCTAATCGTTTTATTGATATTGCTTTATTGTTTGAAAATTCAGGTTTTACTAAGGCAATGGAAAAAGTATTTTGAAAATCATACGGTTATGAACAACCAGCAGATTTTTATAAATATCGAATTATTATTCACTTTGTAGGTTATTTATATAATAGAGTTTTAAACGGTGATTACAGCGGAGCCGGAGTTAACGTTAGTCGCATAAAAGAGTTATGAAGAAAATTTATCACTAATAAAAATAAGGAACATTATGACAGAAGAAAAACAAAATAGTGATCTTCCAAAAGAAGAAAATATAAAACCAAGTCAAGATAAAAAAGCTATCAAGAAAAAAAGAATTAAAACAGGTTTCATGATAGCTGGTCTTGCTGTACCATTACTGGGTTTAATTATTATTCCTAGCGTTTTAAATAACCCTTATAATTACAAAAAAACTTTATTAATTAGTGATACTAAAAATTTAATCGCTTCTTCCACAATCGATGAACAAACAAACGACAATCAAAAAACTTATTTATTTACTCAAACAACTAAAAATGTTGTTGAAGAAGTTATGAATCCGCATAAAACTGTTGTTAATTTAAAATCAACAGATAAATTGACTAATTATAAAAGTGGTTTGTTATATAGTTATGAGTTTAAACTTCAAGGCAATAATGACAAAGTAGATTGAAAAGAATTAGCTAATTTTTTAAATAATGAAAGTGAAAAAGTAGTCGAAATTAACTCAGATCAACAAATTACATATTTAGAATTAAACATTGAAGATCTTTTAAAGAAGTATCAAGAAAAATATCAAAAAGAAATTTTAGCTTCGATGTTTATTAATTCAATTACCCAAATAGTTATTTCTACTACTTATTTTTATCAAGACGAAGAAAATAAAAATAAATATTATTTTTACGACAATAAACCACGATATATCGGTTTTGCTATCACTAACTTTTTCCAAAATGCAACTAAGGATTTAACAAAAAACAAACAACTACCAGAGAATACAAGATCTACCAAAAATAACGTTATTATTAAAGCTAATTTAACTTTAAATGAAGATATAAAAACAATTAAAGATATGAACTTTATTAGTGAAATGAAAATTAATGTTTTAAATGAGGTTAATAATGAAGAGAAATAAAAAAATTATTTTAACCGTTATTGATGGCTTAGGGTTAAGAGAAGAAAAACAAGGTAATGCTTATCAACAAAGTTTTCACCCTATCTTTGATTATTTATTTGTCATGTGTCCTAACTCTGTTTTACAAGCTTCTGGAGAATACGTCGGTTTACCTGCCGGACAAATTGGAAATAGCGAAGTAGGTCATTTAAATATTGGGGCAGGAAGAATTGTTTATACCGGACTTTCTTTGATTAATAAGGCAATTAAAGATGGTTCTTTTGCTAAAAACGAAGTTTTAAATAAAGTAATGGACGATGTCTTAAAAAAAGATACAACTTTACATTTAATGGGATTATTAAGTGAAGGCGGGGTTCACGCTTTAGATAATCATTTATTTGAAATTTTAAAATTAGCAAATCAAAAAGGTTTAAGAAAAGTTTCGGTTCATATTTTTGGTGATGGTCGGGATGTAAAACCTCAATCAATTAAAAGTTCATTTAATAATTTAAAAACTTTAACTGATAAATTTGGTTATAAAATTTCAACCATAGCTGGTAGATTTTATAGCATGGACCGTGACTCTATTTTTGAAAGAAATGAAAAGAGTTATGAAACTATTTTAGGTACATCAAAAAATGTTGTAAACGATATAGAAAAATACATTGACGATCAATATAATCAAGGTATTTATGATGAATTTTTTATACCAGCACAAGCTAAAGATGGTTTATTTTTAAAAGACGACGATTCAGTTATTTTCTTTAACTTTAGACCTGATCGAGCAAGACAACTAAGCCATATGCTATATGGTTCTAATTTATATGAATATCAACCAACCATAAGAAAACATATTGATCATTTTGTATCTTTAATGAAATATGAAGGGATTGATAGCGAGGTCGCTTTTGAAGAAATGAAAGTTATTAATCCTTTAGGTGAAGTACTTGCTAAAAACGGATTAACTCAGCTAAGATTGGCAGAAACTCAAAAATACGCCCACGTAACTTTTTTTATGGATGGTGGAGTTGATATTCTATACCAAAACGAAGAACGTGTTTTAGTAGAAAGTATTAAAGCTGAATCTTTTGCCGATTATCCACATATGTCAGCCGAAGGTATCACTGATAAATTATTAGAAAAAATAAAAGGTGTTGACTTTGTTATCATGAACTTTGCAAACCCAGACATGGTGGGTCATACCGGCAATTTACAAGCAACTATTAAAGCTATAGAATTTCTAGATGAACAATTTGAAAGAATTTTAAAATACGTTTCAGATAATAAAGACGAAGTTACATGATTTATTACAGCTGATCATGGTAATGCCGAAATAACCGAAGACGAAAACAATAAACCAGCAACAAAACACACTACAAGTCCTGTTATGTTTATAACAACAGATAAAACCATTCAATTAAAAGACGGAAAATTAGCTGACGTTGCACCTACAATTTTAGATTATTTAGGCATTGAAAAGCCAGTTGAAATGACCGGAGAATCCCTATTAATAGAATAATTAAACCAGTTAATCTGGTTTTTATTTTACCTTAACCTCTTAACCTACGCCCGTCTTTTTAATCAATATTTTGTGGTATAATAAAAAAGATATTCATTTTTAATTTCACAAAATAATAATTTAGGAGGGTTTAATATGCGTAACAGTTACGGAATTGTTTTTTATTTAAACAAAGAGGAACTTAAAAAAAGTTACCCTAAACCTGAAAACTATAAACAAGCTTATGAAGATATAAGAGATATTTTACGTTTAAGAGGATTTCACTGATTATCAAACAGCTTTTACTATTCATTACCTACCTCTTTTAATATGTTTCAAAAACTATATCGAGCTATTGAAGATTTAAAAGCGATTGAATGATTCCAAAAATCAGTAGAAAGTTTTAACGTCTTTGTTATGGAAGATAAATCGGATCTAACTGATTTCTTCAAAGGTGAAGATGAAGATTAAAAAATAAAAAGGTGAAATTTCTATTCACCTTTTAGATTCATTTTTTCTAATGCGGCTAAAGCTGCATTTTTTTGTGCTTCTTTTTTAGTTAAACCTTGCCCTTCACCAAATTTCATATCATCAACATAAACAGCACTTTCAAACATTCCATTAGCTATTGCTTCATCTTTATATACAATATTTGAAACTGATGTAGATTGGATTAATTCTTGAAAACGAGATTTGGGATCTTTGACAAAATCATTTAAAATCGCTTTCATATCATTAGTTAAATATTTATCAACGATTTCTCTTACTCTGGATAGTCCAAAAGAAATATATACTGCTCCAATAAATGACTCAAAAATATCTGATTGAGCTTTAATATTTCTACCGTTTAAAAAAGCATTTTTACCACATCTTATCTTATCAACTAAATTAAGTTCATTTGACACTCTTCCTAAATTTTCTCTATCAACTATCTTAGATCTAAGTAAAGTTGCTTGACCTTCGTCAAAATCTTGTTGTTGTTTATAAATTTCTTCCCCAACCATAAATTGCAAAACAGCATCGCCTAAAAATTCTAAGTATTGATAACTTTTTTGACTACGGTGTTCGTTAGTATAAGACTTATGAGTAAAGGCTTCAAAAAAGATTGCTTTTTGATCTTCGTTTAAATTATTAATATCAAAATTTTCTTTAAGATAAATTAATAAATCTTCTTGTCAATTATTCATTATCTTGTCCTAAATTTTGTTGCAATTTATTAATAACATCATTTTCTAAAGCTTTTTTAACCTGATTTAAAGCGTTATAAAAAGCAATCTCGTCAGAACCACCATGAGCTTTAACAACTACCTTGTTTAAGCCGACAATGTAAGCCCCGCCAGTATTACGATAATCATAACGGTTCTTCATTTTTCTTAATCCTGGCTTTAATCATAACCCAGAAATTTTGGTAAATAAATTTTTATAAATTATGTTTTTTAATAATTTACCAAAACCAGAAAAAGTGTTTTCCATAGTTTTAAGGAAAATATTGCCACCATACCCATCTGCTAAAACAATTTGAAAATCTCCGCTTATAGCTTGACCTGGTTCGATAAAACCATAATAATTAAATTGATCGGTTTCGTAATTTTTTAATAAATTATTAGCAGCTTTATGGACCTCATCACCTTTATAATCTTCTGTTCCTAAATTTAATAGACCAATTTTAGGTGTTTCATCACTATTATTAATTAATTTGTAATAGACAGAAGCAACCTTGGCTCATTCTAAGAAAAATTCTTCTTTAATATTAATGTTTGCTCCACAATCTAAAAGTAAAAAGTTTTTAAGACTTAAAGATGGTACTATTGGCATAAAAGCCGGTCTAGAAATACCATTTAAACGTTTAACTTTTAAAGAAGATAAAGTAATATACGCTCCACTATCTCCTGAACTTAAAATAGCATCAGCTTTATCTTCGGCTAAAATTTCAAAAGCTTCACTCATTGAGCTTTTTTGTCTTAAAACATCTCTGGGTGATTCTTTAATACTTACAATAAAGTTATTATCAACAACTTCTATGTTGTTTTTAAATTCGCCTAATTCCTTGTTTATTACGTTAGCATCACCAACTAAAATAAGTTGATAATCCGGATTTTCACTAATAAATTTTTTAGCAGCTTGAATAGCTTTTATTTGTCCGTTGTCATTATTTAAAACATCAAATACAATTCTTTTTTTCATACATCCTCTTATTCGGCTGAAATTAAGTAAGGATAAACAGATTGGTCACCTTGAATAATATCAACAGTAACGTCGTAATTTACTTCTAAATAAGTTTTAAGTTCGTCAGCATCGCTTTCAGATACATCACGTCCGTAATAAATGGTTAAAAGTTGAGTATCTTTATTAATTAAATTATCAACTAATTTAATAGCTGCTTCATTATAGGTTGTAGCAACGTCAATTAATTTACCTTGTTTAATTGACATAAATTCGCCTTCTTTAACTCTTACACCATTTAGTTTAGTTGTTTTAACAGAAGGGGCTATTTCGCCATAAGAAACGTGTTTTAATGCTTCCTTCATTAATTTTTGATTGTCTTTAACACTATTTTCTGAACTATAGTTAGTTAGAATAGCTACTGTTTGAGCTTGACTCTTAGTTGGAATAATAATAATATTTTTATCAGTAGCTATAGTTGAAGCTTGTTGAGCGGATAAAATAATGTTTGAGTTGTTAGGTAAAATAAATACAGTTTTAGCAGGAACTGCTTTAATTGCGTTAACAATATCTTGAATTGAAGGATTATTAGTTTGACCACCTTCAACAACATAGTCAACACCATAATCTTTAACCGTATAAATAATTCCTTGTCCACTATTACATGAAACGATGCCACATTCTTTTAATTCAACATTAGTAATTTCTTTTTGTTGTTCAATGTTGTGTTTTTTGTTGTAATTTTCTTTACCTTCATTGGCTTGAAGGGTCATATTTTCAATCTTAACTTTAATAAATTGGCCTAAGCTATTTACAGCATTTAAAACATTACCTGGTTTAACAGTATGAATATGAACTTTTAGTAAGTTTTCGTCATTAACAACCACCATTGAATTACCGATTTTTTCAAGTTTTTTAACTAAGTAATCTTTGTTAAATTTATCTTTTCTATATAGGTCCAAAATAAACTCTGTACAGTAACCAAATTCACCTTCAAAAACTTCACCGTCAGAAATCATGTTAGTGATTTCTTTTTCTTCTTGACTTAATTCAACGGGTTTCCCTAAAAAATATGCTCTTATTCCTTCTAAGATAACGTATAAACCTTCACCACCAGAATCAGTTACACCAACCTCTGCTAAAACTTTTAATAATTTAGGAGTATTGTCACAACTTTTTCTAGCAGCACTATAAGCCATATCATAAATTTGTTCTAAACTAGAATCCATTAAGGCTTGGGCTTTTAGTTCTTCTTTGGTTTCACGAATAACAGTTAAAATAGTACCTTCAATTGGTTTTAAAACTGATTTATAAGCCGACTTACAAGCTTCTTCAAAACTTTGTACTACATCAAATGGGCTGGCTACTTTCTTGCCTTTAAAAGCGTTTTCAAAACCTTTAAAAATTTGACTTAAAATAACCCCTGAATTACCTCTGGCTGATAATAACATATTTTTAGCAATCGCTCTTGATGCTTCTTCAAGAGTAATTTCATCGTTATATTTAGTAGCTGATACCGCAGAAGCAATCGTTGAAGCCATATTACTTCCGGTGTCTCCATCAGGAACAGGAAACACGTTAAGAGCATTAATAATGTTTTTCTTATTAGTTAAATTATTTGAAGCAGACAGGAGTGCTTCGCATCACATTTTTCCAGTAAGTTCTTTCATATTATTCAGTTCCTTTAATGTAAATTAAGATTTTACTTAAGTGCATCCCTTCTTTATTTAATTGGTATTTAACAACTTCATATATTTCTTCAACAATATTCTTAGCATTAATGTTTTTAATTAAAATTAGTCCTAAATAAACATTTATTTTATTTTCATCTTCTTGATCTACTTCAACTACAAACCCATCATTTTCTTTGTTATAACCGTTTTCAGGAGTTAAGGGAGCGAACCCTTTAATCCCTGCAACAGATGTTAAGGAAGAATAAATTCATTCTTTCAAATTTTCAAAATGCATATACCTCCTTTTAATTATTTAGTTATATAAGATTTTTTAATTAGGAATGAACTAGTTAATTTAGCAATTTCTTTTTTAACAACAAATTTTAATGATTCGTTTTCCGGTTCCCTTAAAACTCTATCAATTAAATTAGCAATAATAATAAATTCGTCTTCTTTAAAACCTCTTGAAGTCATAGCAGCGGTACCTAATCTAATACCTGATGAAACCATTGGAGATTCAGTATCATTTGGAATAGTATTTTTATTTACAGTTACATTGATTTCTGCAAGAATTTCTACTGCTTGTTTTCCGGTTAAACCATAACTTGATTTAACATCAATCATGAATAAATGGTTTTTAGTTAAACCTGAAATAACTTTTGCCCCTTTTTTAATAAAAGTTTCACAAAATACTTTTGAATTTAAAATCAATTGTTTTTGGTATTCAATAAATTCAGGCTGTAAAGCTTCTCAAAATGAAACAGCCTTAGCAGCGATTTGGTGGAATAAAGGTCCTCCTTGATAACCAGGAAAAACAGAACGATTAATTTTTTTATAAATTTCTTCGTCGTTAGTCATGATAATAGCCCCACGAGTACCTCTTAAGGTTTTATGAGTGGTTGTCATAATAACGTCAGCATAACTAGATGGAGACGGATGTAATCCGGCAATAATAGGTCCTGAAATATGAGAAATATCGGCGAATAAGTAAGCTCCTACTTCATCACAAATTTTTCTAAATTTATCAAACTCAACAATTTGAGAATAAGCCGAATAACCACAAATAATCATTTTAGGTCTTACTTGTTTAGCTATTTCTAAAATTTTATCGTAATCTAAAATACCTTCATCATTAACGGTGTATGAATGAGCTTCGTAAAAAATACCACTAAAAGAAATACGATACCCGTGAGTTAAATGTCCTCCCGAATCAAGAGATAAACCTAAAACTTTATCTCCGGGGTTTAATAAAGACATATAAACAGCGGCATTAGCTACTGAGCCTGAATAAGGTTGTACGTTTACATAATTAACATTAAAAAGTTTTTTAGCTCTTTCTTGGGCTAAAATTTCAATTTTATCTACTCATTCACATCCACCGTAATATCTTTTACCGGGATAGCCTTCACCGTATTTATTAGTTAAACAAGAACCGGCGGCTTTCATAACTTGTTCTGAAACATAATTTTCAGAAGCTATAAGTTCAATGTGGTCATCTTGTCTTTCAGATTCCCCGTTAATGTATTCGGCAATTTCTTTATCTTCCAAATTAATTTTTTTATACATATTCACCTCTTAATCAAGTAAGGTTTTGTTTTTTCTTTCTTCAGCTAAAATTTGTGCTCGTTGTTTTTTTTCTTTTGATTTAATTACAGCTTTGTTAATTAAAATTACAGGAACTGCTAATAAAGCCATACCAACAGCTGGTAAAACTCTAATAAATCAATCTTTTGAATCGACCCCACTACTTACAATAAATGAAGCCATCGCAAAAGCGATTGGGAATAAAAAGTTTAAACTTTCTACTGGTAATTTTTTAAATTTAAAAATTAGTAAAAATAAAATAGTTAATTGAACTGTTAAAACTATTAAAGCAATTGGGAAAACTAAACCTCAACGAGAGAAATCTTTAGTAGCAGCAAATACTCACCCGTCTTTACCCACAAATAACATCATTAAAAACGAAGGAATAGCAAAAAGAAATAAAGCAGTTAAGGCAATTTTTCATGATTTGCTTAATTCTTTACGTGGTTTTTTAGCTTGTACTTCGTAATTTTTGACATTTATTTTTTTATTTTTTCACTTATCATTATTCGACATAAAAACTCCAATCTGTTTTCAAATAATTAAATTTTAACAAATACAGCTTAATTTATAATATAAATTAAATAATAGACATATTAAACAGAATTTTCAAATAATGATTTTTATCTTATTTTTACTAATAAATACAATAAAAAAATCAAAGAAATTTGTTTTTCTTTGATCATAAAATTATTTTTTAGCTTGAGCTATTGCTTTCGCAGAATCTAATAGTGAAGTTAATTTAAATTTAATTTTTAGTGAAATATTTTCAATCGTAGACATCATTGGTTTTAATGAATAATTTATATACCCTAAAATCAAATCTGCTTCTTCTTTAGATAAATTATTACTTAATTGTAATTGTTCTATTTGATAAACTGTATTGCGATGTTGGCTGTCTGAATAATTGTTATTTATAAATCTATTTTTATAAGAAAATAATTCTTCTCATCCGCTTGATAATAAACCGGTTCGACCTCTTTTTGAGCTATACTCGTGTTGATAATTAACGTCTGTTTCAGGTAATGTTCTATCAACAATATTTCTTCATTTTAAATTAGCGTAATAATTTAAATAATAATCAACAACATCTTTAATAATGTTTTCAACTTTAACAGATAAGTTTTTGTTAACTACTATTTGATTTAATTCTTTATTATTTTTTAATTGTTGTTCTCATAATAAAAGTGCTAAATTAGTAAATTGTTGTTTTTTACTTAAAGCATTCTTTTTATAAATAGCATCTGAAAATGGTTGTAAATGTTTAGCATTTAATACTAATTTTCCTCAAGAAGTTATGCTGTAATATGTAGATGAATCATTGGCTGTCGTTATAAACATAGCAGATATTTTAGCCATGACATCAACATAAGAAGATTGAATGGTTGTATAAATATCTTTACTTATTTTTTTATTATCTTCAACATCGTTTAAATAAATTTCAAGCATATATTTAACGATTAAATCTTTATATTCTTTGTTAAATGTATCTGCAAATTTTAAAAATTGTTTTTGAGTTTCATTTCTAATTTTATTAGCTTTATCAGACTTATCATTTGGTCTTATTTTATTAAGCATTTGCTGATTAATTTTTTGCATTTCTATTTTAAATTTAGGTCGCAACTCTAAATAAATTTTATTTATTTCTTCTTTGTATTCATTAATGTCTTTTTCTTTTAAAAAGTTGTTTAATGTAATAATTCTTTCTTCGCTTTTAATATCACTATTTCATTTAGAAACCAATCTAAATTTAATATTTACTAAATGAGAATCAATATCTTTTTCAATTGCAATTATTTCAATATTTTCTGTTTCCAAATTATGATTTTTTAATTGAAAATCACCAATTTCTAATGGTGAATTAAATATACCTTTTCTTAATTCAAAATCTTCAAAAACTGTTTTAGGTTCATCTAAAAATAAATAATTTATTTTATTTAATGTTTCGTTTAATCTTTTTAGTTCTTTATCTTTTTTATTTTCCAAATCATTAAATTCTTCACGAGTTAAAAAGTTTGAATAAGTTTTGGTTATTTCTCTATTTGTTCCATCATAACTTAAACTAAATTTAACAGTTAATTCACCCTTTTCATCATTAGGTATTATTTCTAAAGGTTTATATTTAACTGAATAAGGACTATTAAAAATATTTGTATGAATCTTTGATAAAAATATTTCTTTAATATTTGAATCATTTATTTGACTAGGCAAATATTTTTTTAATTTATCTTCGTTTGTTTGCGGATATAAGTATAAATTTTCTACATCATAAACAAATTCGTTTCTTTTTATAATCTTGCTTATATCTTTTGATTTAACCTGAATCAACGAACTTTTTATTTCTTTATTATTTTTATTAATTAATTGATATTCAAAAATTATGTAATAACCATTAGAAAAGAAACCTAATTCTTTTTTAACAATTTTATTTGACAAAACAATATCAGTATTTTTTAAATTTACTTTTTGAGTAAATATATTAAATAGATTTTTATCATTTTGAATATAAGTTTGAATTAAATTTTCGTTATATTTATCAAACGGTATATTATCTAAATTTTCTTCAAACAAGTTTGATCATTGTTTATATTTTTCAATTTCTTTTCAATCAATCGATTTAAATTGAAATTCAACAACTCTACTAATTTTATAGTTTGAATAATTACTATTATATAAAACATAAGTAACTAAAACTTTGCCACTATTTTCATTTATATCAACTAATTTACTTTCTAAAATAATGTCAATTAAATCGTTGTTATATTTTGAATAATTTAAATTAAAGGCTTCTTTGCTAATTTCATCTGCATATATTGAAGAAGTATCGTTTGTATCGTTATAAATTATTAAATCGTTGTTTAAAGTTAACCGCTGTAAATCTTCTCTAATTTTTAATTGTTGTGAAGTAAGCAAATTATCTACTATAAAAGAAATTCCGTTAGAAACGATTGTTTCATTAAATTTAGGTTCTGTATATTTAATTTTAAATTTAACGTTAGCTTCACCGCTATTATCGTTAGGTGTGATAATAACATCAAAAACTTGATAATCTAAATTGCTTATTCCTATATAAAGGTTTTTATTAAGTTCTAAATTAGATGGCAAAGTATCGTTTTTATCAACTATTTGATAGTTATAAAAATTATATTTTATTATCTGTTGATTTAAAATCGTTTTAAGGCTTTCTAAATAATTAGATTTAGTGTTGAAATTTGAAAATTGAATTATTTTGGTTTCACTAAAAATATCTAAATAATCTTTAGATTGTAATTTGAATTCAATAGTCTTATTTCCTAAAACATCATTATTATTTACATTAATTAAAACAACGTTATATTTGTCATAATCAGTCTTAATTTGATTGTTTTTAATATCCGAAGGTAAATATTCATTTGACCTTAAATTATCTTTTAAAACAAAATTAAAATTTTGTATTTCGTTATTTAAATAAGCTTTGGTTATTTTTTGATTTCTTTTTTCTAGATTTTCAAATCCTGTAAGTTCTTTTTCGACGAAATTTGAAGTAATATTTTCATTAAACTCTTCATCAAAATAAAATACCTTAAACTTAACAAGTAATTTACCTTCTTGATCATTAGAAATTGTTTGTAAATCTGTTATACGATATTTGCTATCTGTTAAAGTAATTATTAAATCTTCATTTTTATTAATTTCAGAAGGTAATTTGTCTAATTTAGTTGAATCAAAAGTTAAGTTATAGAAATTATTTTTATTAATTAAATTATTTAATTCTAAAATTTTTTGTGATTCTTTTTTAGTGCTTTTAAAATCATTAATAATAATGTTTTTAGATTTAGATTTTAACCCGTTTATTTTTTTAGATGCCAATTGAACCGTTAAGGTAAAACTGCCTTCACTATCGTTTATGTTAGAAATATTAATAACTTCTAAATCATAATTTAAATAGTAATTTTGTATATTATCGACATTTATTTGTGAAGGTAGATAATTAGATCATTTGCCTTGCTTTAAAGTTATATTTAAATTATTTAGTTCATTGTTTAAAAAGTTTTCTTCATTTAAATATTCTCTTTGTTGTTTTGTTTGAAGATTATTTATATTAAAAGAAATAGGGTTTAAAACAATATTTCTATCAATTTTTTCATCATAATATTGAATGTGTAAAGTTATTTTTGAAACGCCTAATTCATCATCATTATCATAAGTTTCATTGATTAGTAAATTTGAATTTAAATTTTCTAATAAAGGCTTTAAATTTATTATTTTGTAATTAATTTCTTTTTGTAATTCGGAAGGTAAAACTGATGATTTATTTTCTAAAAATTTAATTGAAAAGTAATCCTCAAAATTGTTTTTTAATTTATTATTCAATTTATTTTCAATTAATGATTTTTGTTCATTTCTTCATTGTTCTTTTGTCTTTAAATTTGTAATACTAAATGTTTTATTTTCAGAAATAATGTCTTTTATTTTTAAAGATTGAATATGAAAAATTATAGATAATGATCCTTTTTCATCATCTATATTTTTAATATTTTCAATTATTAATTTAAAATCTTCAAAATTTGTTTCAAATTTATCATTATTGATTTCAGAAGGTAAAAAATGATTTCAGTTTAGATTATTTTTTAAAATAGGTTCTAATAAAACAATTTTTTCATTAATAAAGTCTTGTTCTTTTAGTCTTTCTTGTTTTTCTTTGGTTAAAAATCCATCAAAAACAATTTGTTTGTTAACAGATTGCAGATTATTAATTTTATCTTTTAAATGATAATAAATTTTAATTTGTCCTTTAATGTCATCGGCTTTAACATTTTTGATTAACTCAAAATTTGAATTATTATTTAAATTTTGATAATTGATATTATCTATTTTTTTAGTGTAATCAGAAGGTAAAATTTCATCTTTATTTTCTTCACTTAATAAAGATACTTTTATTTGATTAACTTCTTCATCTAATTTATTTTTAATTGTTTTAAAACCAGCAATAATAATTCTTTTAATTTCAGTTTTAACAGAAGACTTGTTAGCTTCTTTATAAGTAGCAAATACTTCTAAAACTACTTCTCCTTTAATGTCGTTAGCAGTATAACTCTTAATTCTTATATTCCCTTTTGGTAATTTAGGAATATCTAAATCTTTAATAGTAAATTGACTAGCTAAATTATTAGATTTAAAATTTGCATCTTTTAAGTTAGAAATGTTTGCTTGATTTAAATAATTATTTAATTCGATTTTAGTTTTATTTTCATAACTATTTTCACAAGAAACTACTCCACCAACACTTAATCCGATTCCTAATAAAGAACCCATCGAAATAATAACTTTATTTTTCTTCATATATAACCTTAAATTAACAAAAACAGCACATTGTGCTGTCTTATTTATATTGTAATATTACAACACGTCTAATACTGCTGCTAAATCAACTAATTCACTTTCAAAATTACTGAATGATTTTATTAGCATATCTTGTAGAGCTGTTAAATATTTACCCGCAACATTTTTAATAGCTTCTTTTTCTTCTTCAATAATGTCGTTTGATTTAGAAACAACTGCTTTTAATCCATCAATTAATTCACCAAATGGTTTTTGAATTTCTGAATAAATTGAATGGTATCCTTTTTTCAATAATTCTTCAAAATCTAGAGATTTTAATGATTCTGATAATTTATCAAATGCTGATGGTTTTTCTTCTGTTCCATAGATGTATTCATTAATAGCTTTTTTAACCACTTCTAATGAAGCAATACCTTTTGTAGCTTCGTTAGTATCTAAATCTTCTAAAGCTGCATTAATAGCTGCTTTAACACCTTCGTTATCTTTTAAATCTTTTAATTTGTCAGCAAAACCTAGAACAACTTCTGGTTCTTGGCCTTCTTGAGAAGCAGGTAATGTTTCACCTTTAACAAATTTAGTAATGTAAGCAGGAGTTAAAATAGCTTTAACTTCTTCTAATCCTTTACCTGATTTAACGTCATTCTTTTCTAAAACTGTTTTTAAAATTTCTAATTGAATGTTGTCTAATGGAGATTGTAGACCTTCATAAGCTTGCATAACTTCCATTAATTCATTATTAGTAATTTTGCTTTCAAAAGTTTCTTTTAAAGAATTTAGAATGTTTTCAACATTTTTTAATTTTCCAACTTCTTCTTCTACGGGTTCTTTACCTTCTTCGGTTTTTGTAACAGTTTTCTTCAATCAAGCTTGTACACCATTA
Source organism: [Mycoplasma] falconis (assembly GCF_006385795.1). Classification (GTDB taxonomy): domain Bacteria; phylum Bacillota_I; class Bacilli_A; order Mycoplasmatales; family Metamycoplasmataceae; genus Metamycoplasma; species Metamycoplasma falconis. The sequence continues at coordinate 33,352 of NZ_VFSS01000002.1, forward strand.
GCAAATTGAGTTTTCTTTTCTTCGCTTGAAACATTTGATAAATTTAAATTTTGGAATAATTCACTGGTGTTATTAACAATTTCTTTTTGTTTTTGAGCTGGTGTAGTGTGTAAACCAAAACCAATTCCGAAACCCAAAGCAACTGCACCGGCAAATGCCCCAATTCCACCTAAAATAATTGCTGGTTTTTTGTTAATTTTTGACATTTTTTTCTCCTTAATCATTTAGATTACTTAAAATTATAGTCCTTTCAAAAAAAAAAAAAAAAAATACTTATTTCTAAAAATGTCTTAAAATTAGCCAATTTTGTAATTTTTTTTGCATTTTTTATTTTATGTTTGAAAAATTCAAAAGTTTATAGATAAATATAACTATTTAAAAGGTTGCTATTAAATAAAAAAAATATTGCAACTGAACTAGATTTGTTGCAATATTTTAATTAAAATAAAGTGCTTTGGTTCGATTCTTCCAAACCGTCTAAAACACCTAAATTAGTTAATTCAGTTATTATTCTTGAATTTAATTTAGTTCTATCTCCAAGGTCTTCAATTGATAGAAATTCGCCTTGTTCTCTTGCTTCAACGATTGATTCGGCTACGACATCGCCCAAACCTTCAACAACGTTAAAAGGTGGAATTAAAGCCTTATCTGCTTCGTCAATTATTCACTCAGTTGCTTTTGATTTATTTAAATCAACATTACGAATTTTAAAACCTCTAGCATATAACTCTTGGGTAATTTCTAAAATAGGAATTAAGGCTTCTTCTTTGGTGGTTAGTTTTTCAACTTTTGAATTAGAACGATGTCTTAAATTTGTTAGTTTTTGCTTAACTGCATCTAAACCTTTACTCATTGTTTGAATATCCAGTGAATCTGGTTTAATGGTATAGAATGTTGCGTAAAAAGGTAATGGATAATAAACTTTATAGAAACCAAAACGATAAGCCATAATAACGTAAGCTGTAGCGTGAGCTCTAGGGAATAAATATTCGATTATTTTTAATGATTCAATATAGTATTCCGGAACACCTTTTTCATATAGCATTTTTTCTTCGTCTTCGGTAATACCTTTACCTTTACGAACTTTTTCCATAATTTTAAAGGCTACCAATTTGTCTACATTATGTCTTACAAGTTCGTTTAGGATGTCTTCACGACAGCAAACACAGTCGTTTAATTTTTTACCTTGTTTAACTAGTTCTTCGGCATTACCGGCTCAAACGTTTGTACCGTGACTTAATCCTGAAATTAAAATTAAATCATTAAATGAATGTGGTTTAGCCGTTGTTAACATCTTTCTAACAAAAGTAGTTCCAAACTCTGGTAAAGCATAAGCACCGGTTGTTTCACCACCTATATCTTCTGGTTTAATTTTCAATGATTCTGTAGTGTAAAACAACTTAATAATATTGGGATCAAACTTAGGAATTTGATCTACTTTTACGCCTGTTAAATCTTCTAACATTTTAATAAAAGTAGGGTCATCCTTACCAAGTAGATCTAATTTTAAAACGTTGTCATGCATTGAACGATAATCGAGGTGAGTTGTCATCCATGTACTTGTATCATCATTAGCAGGGAAATTAACTGGGAAAAAATCTTCTGCATCCATTTCTCTTGGAACAACGATTATTCCACCAGGGTGTTGAGATGTAGTTCTTTTAACACCGGCTGTTTTTGAAGCCAAAAATTCCAAAAAGTTTTTAGATCAGGGTTCTTCTTTATTACGCTTTTCTTCTTCGTATTTTTTACAAAAACCGTAAGCTGTTTTTGAAGCAACGGTCGAAACTGTACCCGCTCTAAAAGTATGATTTTCACCAAACAATTCTTTAACATAGTTATGAATTGTCGGTTGATAAGCTCCTCCAAAGTTAAGATCAATGTCAGGAACTTTATCGGCATTAAAACCTAAAAAAGTTGAAAATGGTATTGAATGTCCGTCTTGTATTAAGCGAGTTCCACATTTTGGACAATCTCTATCCGGTAAATCTCAACTTGAATAAATATTAGGATCTTTTATTCATTCAAAGAATTTACAATTAGGACATAAATAGTGAGGATCTAGTGGATTAACCTCAGATATACCTACTAAATTAGCAACAACAGAAGATCCTACCGAACCACGACTACCAACAATATAACCGTCTTTATTACTTCTTTTAACTAGTTTATAAGCTATTCAATAAATAACCGAATAACCATATTTAATAATCGGAGTTAGCTCTTGTTCTACTCTCTCTAAAATAGAAGGTTCAGGATTATCACCGTATCTTTCTTTAATACTTTCATAAACTGTTTTTCTTAAATTTTCAGCTGAATTATCGTAAGTCGGAACACAAAGATCTTCTCTAAAAACATTAATATTGTTTTCAACCTGAGCTGCGATTTTTCTTGTATTTTCTACAACAATTTTTTTAATTAAATTAATATCATCTAAGAAAGCAAATTCAGCGATCATTTCACTTGTTGTTAGATATTTAAAATCAGGCACAACCGCTTTTCTTTTAAGTCAGTGTAATCCACCACCTAATGTTGGAGCATTAATATAAATTTCATGAATTAGTTTTTGATAATCATAAACATAACGACAATCTGTAACGGCTACACAAGGTATTCCTAATGAATCGGCTTTAGCTATTAAATCTTTATAAGCAAATCTTAAATTATTTAAAGTAATTCTACCTTCTTTAATCATGTATTCAAAAGAACTAATTGGCGGTAGTTCTATATAATCATAAGGTTGCATTGCTTTTAAAATATTTTCATTAGTACCGTTAAAAACTTGTTCCCATAAATAAGATTGATGAGCACCAGAACCAATAAAGTAGTCAGGGTCTTTTGTTAATAAATCATAATAAAGTTTTGGTCCTTCATTAAACTGTTTAGTCATTGCTATTGATATTAATTCAAACAGTTTTTTAATACCCTTAGGATTTTTAGCTAAAACTCTTATTTCGTAACTAAAACGTCTTCCTAACATTTTAGGATTAAAAGCTTGATTTAATTCATCCGAAGTTTTGATGTTAAATTCTTTAGACAATCTTAAAATCATGGCTTGTCAAATTTTACCTAAAACCGCAGCATCGTAATCCCCACGGTGAGCCACTTCGCTATTATATGAAACATCATACCTTTTAGCAACGGCCCCTAAAGTATGTTTCTTTTCATAAGGATTTAGAAAATGAGAAACAGCCAAAGTATCAAGTCCAACTATTCTAGATTTATCTAAACCTAATTTTTCAAATTGTTCTTTACAGAAATTAATATCGAAATTAGCATTATGGGCAACAGCTATTTTATCTTTTAAAATTTCATATATTTTTCTAATGCCTTCTTCTTGTTCATAACCTTGTTCTAACATGCTATCAGTAATATTAGTTAGATTAATTGTAAAAGCAGAAAGAGGTTGACTAGCTTTTAAGAAAAATTGAATATTTTCGACCGGTGAATTTTTCTTGTAAACAGTAGCTCCAAATTCAATAATCTCATCAAATCTAGGACTTAACCCTGTTGTTTCAATATCGAATACAACATATTCAGCGTCAGCTAAATCAAATGATTTAAAGCCATAAAAATATTGATTTTTAGCATTAATAGCACTAAAAGTAGCTCCGTATATCGGTTTAACTTTTGATTTTTTAGCAGCTTTAACAAAACCGGGGAAGTTTTGAATACTATCTAAATCTGTTAAGGCAATAGCTTCATGACCATAGTGTTCGGCTGCAGATATATATTCTTCTGGTTTTCCGATACCATCTTGTGTACTCATATTAGATCTAACTGCTAGTTCGACTCTTTTTTCAATGTCGTTGTCTTCTGGAAGTTTATGATAACCATCAGTTTCAGTATATCAACCTTTACTTGCCCCCATAATAACTCTTACTTTAGTAAAACTATCATTAGTTAAAAGTCCATTAACGATAACTGTATCACCAATTTTTAAATCAGGTAATGGATCATCTTTGGCGTAAAATTTCTTAACATTTATTGCTTCTTTATAATCTGAAATTGAAATTGTATATAAAACTTTGTCATTGGATAAAGGTCTTGTATCGATGGCAAAAATTTCACCTTTGGTTGTTATATCCATGTCTTCAAAAACGCGGTTAGCATCTACTAAACTCATTTCTACATACTTTTTAGGTTGTCTGCTTTTACCAAAAAATACTTGCTTTTTATCACCTGAATTTTTAGCCATCTTCTTTTCAAAAGTTCTTAATTCTTCAAACTTATTGCTTAGATTATTTAAAGTTTCACTTTTATAATTAGATTTTTGAATTTCTTTAACTGAAAATAATATATTTTCAAAAGCAAAACCGGAATTAGATAAGATTTCTAAAAAATCCTCAGTATGTTTTTCGGCGTCTTTTAATAAATCTAAATCAGGGCAAGTTATATGTAAAAAACCGTCTTGTTCTTTAATATTGGTAGGTTGTCATAATACTGCAAAATTACGTAAATTTTTATACTTGGTTTTAATAAAATAGCGGACATAATCACAAATTATGTCTTTGTTTAAAATAATATTTTCAACGTATAAATAAACCTCGGCATGAGGAAATCTTTTTTGAATAGCATCATATAACTTTTTATAAGTTGCTATTTTAATATGTTGTTCTAGTGAAATGTTAAAAACGAATTTTAAAGTTTTCTCATCGTATTCAACTTCCCTTAAGCCAGCATTTTTTAGCTCTTCAGTAATTTCAAAATTAATTTCCTTACAAAGTTTTTGAAAATGTTGAATACTTTTCATTTTAATCTCCTTAAATCATTAATATTAGTGATGTTGCGATTGAAACAAAACAAACAGCATCAAAACGGTCCATTAAACCACCGTGTCCTGGTATTAGTTTTGAAAAATCTTTAATATGAATAATTCTCTTAATAAATGAAAATCATAAATCACCAGTTATTGAAATAGCTGGTAATAAAATAACAGCAACTGTAAATTGTTTTCAATTATTTAAAAAAGTAAAAGTTGGGTTGGCTGTTAGTTTCCCTAAATATAAAGCAATAAAAACAAACAAAGCTCCCGCTAGATAACCAGTTATAGCTCCTTCTCAGGTCTTATTAGGACTTATTCTAGGAGAAAATTTTCTTTTAATAATTTTTTGACCTAATAATCTACCACCAAAATAAGCGGCAGTATCACAAACAATTGGAATTATTAAAATACAGAATAAGTAATATAAACTAGCTACGTTATAAATAAATAGTAATTTACTCATTAAATAAATTAATAAAACTGAGGTTATAGTAATAAAATAACTTTTTAAAAATAAAACAGGGTCTCTATCAAATTTTTTAGCATTAATTAAAAAAATTAAACTTATTGAAATAAAAATTATTGATAAAGATAAAGCAAATTGATTAGTATAAAAATCTGGTTTAATTAAAATCAATTTAATAATTGCAATAGTTTGTTCAATACTTAACCCTCTATTTTCGGTTATTCAAAAAGGCGTATTATTTAAAGCTAAATTATCTATTGAATATCATTGCATCGGAAATACCCAAAGCAAAGCCCCAATAATAACAATTAAAATGTTTCAAAAATTATTTAGTTTATTTCACTTAATAACTTCGTATGTTGCCCATGCTCCAAATAATAAATAAAAGCCTACACCCACAACTTTTCCGGTCAATCCGCCAAAGTAGGTTAAAAAGAAAAACGGAATAATTATTGCAAATAAAATAGCAGCAGATTTGGCTCGAAGAGAAACATTTTTCATAGTTTTATTATTATATTATTTAATAATAAAATATTTAAAACAAAGCGTTTATTATTTACTTAATTATTTAAAAAATAAAAAATAAAAATATGCGTTTTTACGCATATTAATATTAAATTGTCATCAAATCTTTTTCTTTTTCTTTTTGCATTTCGTTGATTTTTTCAATGCTTTTATCAATTTCTTTTTGAATATTATCTAAGTAGTTTTTTTGTAAATCTTCTGATAGTTCGCTGTCTGCTTTAATTTTTTTATTAATGTCTTGACGAGCTTGTCTTACACCTACTCTAGCTTGTTCGGTAATTTGACCTAATAACTTAGTCATTTCAACCCTTTTTTCAGTTGTCATTTGTGGGTAAGTTAATCTTAATTGATGACCTTCGTTTGCTACACTAACGTTTAATTTGTTATCCATAATAGCTTTTTCAATAGTTTTTAGCACAGCCATGTCATATGGTTTAACAATCAATTGTAATGGACTAGCAATACTAATTGAAGCAATTTCTTCAACACTAATTAATGAATCGTAATAATTAATTTTAATTTTATTAATTAGAGCGGGGTTAGCTTTACCGGCTGCTAATTTTGTCATTTGGTTTTCAAAGTTGTTAATAACTTTACTTAATTCTTCTTCTAATTCCAATTGATAATAACTTAATTCCATATAATCTCCTTATTTTTTATTTCTTGAAATGGTTGTGTTAGGTATTTTGTTTTCAATAGCTCTAATTAAGGCGTCTTTTTCATTAATATCAAAAATAATAATATCAATATTATTTTCTTTGGCCATAGATGCAGCAGTTTGATCCATTACTTTTAAATCTTTTTCTAAAAGTTCATCATAAGTAATAGTTTCAAACTTTTTAGCATTTGGGTTTACTTTCGGATCACTATCATATACACCATCTACATTATTTTTACCCATTAAAATAGCTTCCGCATTAATTTCTGATCCAAATAAAGTTGAAGCTGTATCAGTGGTAAAAAATGGTCTTCCAGTCCCGCCAGCAAAAATAACAACTTCGCCATCTTTTAAGTATTTTTTGGCTTTTTCATTAATATAGACTTCACAAACTTTTGGGTCCATTGTTAATGAAGATAATACCCGAGAATTTAATCCATTTTTTTCAAAACCAGATTGTAAGGCTAGGGCATTCATTGTTGTTGCTAACATTCCAATATAATCAGCTCTAACTCTGTGAATTCCATTTTTAGCAGCAGATGTTCCTCTTCAGAAATTACCACCACCAACAACGATTGCTACCTCTGTACCTTTACTAATTATTTCTTTTAATTGAATAGCAAATTTTTCAACTAGTTCATAGTCAATAGCTAAACGTTTTTCTTTATTAGCTAAACCTTCACCAGAAAGTTTTATTAAAACTCTTTTGTACGACATTAAACTACCTCTTTATTTTTTAGTCCTATATATTTTATATTAAAGATTAAAAATCATCAGCATTTTATAAGAAAGGTCAATTAATTATTATTAATTTTTTTACTAATATCTTTTAATTTCAGCTTTGCTTTTTTAACGGCGTCATAAGCTCCTGATCTTGTCATAGCAAGCTCTTCACCAATTTCTGAATATGATAAATCTTCAATTAAATGAAGATGCAATGCTTGTTTTTGAGATTGAGCTAATAGATCTCCATATTTTTCATATAAAGCAATTATTTCATTTCTTTCTTCTAGGGTTTCCATTATTCGTTTAAGCCTTTCATTAGTCCATAAATATAAGAATCTAAATCAAATTCAGCTAAGTCTTCTATTTTTTCACCTAATCCGATATATTTAACTGAAAGCCCGATTTCATCTTTGATAGTAAGAACAATACCACCTTTTGAAGTACCATCCATTTTAGTTAAAACAATTCCACTAAGTGGTGTAGCTTCACCAAAAACCTTGGCTTGCATAATACCATTTTGTCCTGTTGTTGCATCTAAAACTAAAAGACTTTCATGAGGCGCACCAGGTATTTTACTTTCTAAAACTTTATTGATTTTAGCTAATTCATTCATTAAGTTAACTTTATTTTGTAATCTACCGGCAGTATCGATAATTAAAACATCATAATTTTCGTTTTGAGCTTTATCAATACCTCTATATACAACAGCGGCAGGGTCTGTTTCGTTAGCGTTAGGTTTAACAATATCAGCACCTACTCTGTTAGCTCAAATTTCTAATTGTTCTACTGCGGCAGCTCTAAAAGTATCGCCTGCAACAATTAAAACTTTATGCCCTTCATCTATTAATTTTTTAGCTATTTTGGAAATTGAAGTTGTTTTACCAGAACCATTAACGCCGACAACCAGCATAACATTTAATCGATCTTTTTGAATGTTTAAAGTTGTATCTACGATTGAGTTAGAAGTATAAATAGTAAATAGTTTATCAGCAATAATTTCTGAAATTAATTTAGGGTCTTCAATGTTTTCATTTTTAACTTCTTTTTTACATTCATTAATAATGATTTGAACTAACTTAATTGAAATATCGCTCATAATCAGAATTTCTTCTAAATCTTCAAAAAATTCTTCATCAATCTTATTATGTTTATTTTGCAATTGTTTAATAGATTCGGTAAAAGATGAATTAGATTTAGATAAACCAGCAATGTAGTTGTTAAGTTTATTTTTCTTTTTTAATTCTTTTTCTAATTTCTTTTGTTCCTTAGCATCCAATTTAGCTTGTTTTTTAGCTAATCTTTCTTCTTTAGTACCAAATAATTTGTCTTTAAGATTTGATCAAAAACCCATAAGACCACCTTTCTTAAATAATATTTATTAAATTATAATTTAAATTATTTTTAATATAAAATTAAAAAACTATGCAAACAACGAAAAATAAGCAAAATTGAATAAAAAATTTGTTTAAAATTAATGATTTTAAATATATTTTTAAATTAACTTTGCCACTATTTATTCAAACGTTTTTCTTTGCTTGTGTTGCTTTAATTGGTTCTTTAGCTTCAACAATATATAACAAAATTTATCATTTAGATGGATCATATAACGGTGCTTATTTTTACACTTTTTCTAAAATAATTTCAGTATATAAAGTAATTACTTTTATTCCTTTAATTTATCAACTAGGAGTTTTGGTTTTAGTATCTAATGTATGGGGTCAAGATAAAAAAGATGATATACCTAAAATTCTTTGGTCTGCATTTTATATATCTTTAATTATTAATACGATTTGTTACTTTATATTATTTGGCATTGCTCCTATTGCTTTAAAAGCTGCGGGTGTTGCAGATAAGCCTATTATTGGTTTTAAAAACAAAGATGATTACCGACTTTATCTTGAAAATTTTAGATTAGCGGTTTCAAAAGGGATTTCAGAAACAGAAGCAAATAGCTATTTATTTAATTTAAGGGATTTAAATTCTTTTGATACTAATTTATTTTCTGGTATTAATCAAGCAAACAATTATTATGTAATAGAAAATTCGGAAGCTAAATTTGCTATTCAATTTTTAAGAATTACTTCAATTGATATTTTTACTTTTTCAATAGCTACAATTTTAACTTCTTCTTTACAAGCTATTGAAAAAAATAAATATGCCATTATTGGTGTTATTGTAAGTATTGTTGTTAGAACTACTTGAACTTATACAATTATGTTTGCACCGAAAAATAATTCTTTTGTTATTTTGGTTAGTTTAGAAACAATAATTGGTTCAATCACTACAGCGGCTATCTCTTATATTTTTGTTAGAAAATTTATTCTTAAAAACCACAGTATTAAATTTAAGCAATCTTGGAATAATAAATATGTTAGAGAAACATTAAAATTAGGTTTCCCTATTGCCTTAGAAACCGGAATTTGATATATAGCACAATATTTTATTGCAGCAGCTATACCTTTTGGCGGCGGAGAAGATCAATATATTGGATTATGAAGAGCTGTGAATAATACTTATGACATTTTCAATTCCTTTGTAATGGCTTTAAGTTTTGTAACTAGCGTTGTTGTAGCAACCGAAATTGGTAAACAGGATTTTGATAAAGCTCATGATTTAGGAGTCGACGCCTTAAAAATTGGTTTTTGAGGGCAATTAGCTTTTTCTATTTTAGGAGTTATTTGCACTTGACCAGCTTTAAGGATTTATTCAATTCAAACCGAAACCATTAATAAACTCGGTTATACGATTATGGGTTTAATGATGCTAAAGGCTTTATTCGACATTGGCAATTTAACTACTTTAAGAGCCTTATGAGGTGTAAACGACGTTTGAATGCCAAATTTAGTTGCCTTAATTACTATGATTGGTGTACAACTATCTTTTGTTTATTTAATTGGAATGATTCAACATACAAAACCAATGGCAGAAAAATTAGCTCAAGAAAGTTATTTAATTTTAATTGTTGCTGTTACTTTATTAGATCCTATATTTAGAACCATTTTATTTAATTTAAGATGAAAAAATAGAGCTTGGATGAAGTATGCTAAAAAATTATAAAAAGTGAACTTGATTGGTTCACTTTTTTACATATTAATTAAATATTTTTATTTAGTTTGTTTTGTTTTTTAAATTGTTTATATTCCTTGGGTGGAAGTATCAATCTAAAAGCTTTAGGTCCATGATCTTCGTTTTTATTTTTAATTAATAAAATAATTTTATGAATAAAGAAAAATGGAACTAAAACAAAAGGTAATCCTAAACCATAAGCCACGAGTTGTGGATGTTGAGCCAAATTTTCGATGCAATTAAATACTAAAGCAATTTTAGAAACAAAAGCAACTAATAATAAAAAGCTTAAAGAAAATAATACTGATAAATAAACTTTTCAATAAAATATCGGATTTGACATAATAATAGGTTTTTTAGACATTAAATTAATTGAGTTAAAAGTTGCAGTAATACCTAATACTAAAAATCCCATTGTTGAAGCAGATTTTAAAATATCTAAATTATTTTTAAAAGCGTATAAAGCTCCTAAATAATAAGCAACAATTGATAAGATTCCTACTAATAAACCTTGTCAAATAGTATTTCAACCCATACCGTTAGCAAATATTGATTCATATTTTGATATCGGTCTTTTATTCATATAGTTTTCTTTTGATTCTTGTAAACCAAGAGCAATAGCCGGAAAACCATGAGTAAATAAATTAATTCATAAAAGCTGAGTCGCTGAAAGAATATAAATTTGTTCTCCATTTAATTTAGCTTGTCATCCAGCACCTGAAAAAATAGCTTGGAAAATAAATAAACCAATAAAAACGAAAATAATTTCAGCCACTGAAGTAATTAATAAACTTTGAATTACATTTTTAATTTTTTGATAAATTGAACGACCGCTTTTAACAGCTGAAACAATTGTAGCAAAATTATCATCAGCTAAAATCATGTTAGAAGCTTGTTTAGAAGCTTCGGTTCCTGTTATACCCATCGCACATCCAATATCACTAGCTTTTAAAGCTGGAGCATCATTAACACCGTCTCCAGTCATAGCAACTACTTGTTTTCTGCTTTGTCAAGCTTTAATGATTCTTAATTTATCTTCTGGTCTTACCCTAGCGTAAACAGAATATTTTTCAATATTGTTTGCTAATTTTTCATCAGATATTTGATCTAATTCAACACCATTAATAGTTAAATCACCTTCTCGATAAATACCTAGTTGTTTAGCTATTGCGGTTGCTGTATTAATATTATCTCCAGTTATCATAATAGGTTTAATACCAGCATCTTTACAAATCTCGATAGCTTCTTTTGCAGTTTCTCTAGGAGGGTCGATCATTGCGACCATACCTTGAAACTCTAAATTACTTTCTAACAATTTTTCTATTTCTTTATTATCTAAATTATCTAATTTTAGTAAATCTTGATTGTTTAAAGTCTTTGAAGCTATAGCTATAACTCTATAACAACTTTGAGCTCAATTATTATTTACTTCATAAATATCTTTTAATTGATTGTTATTTAAATTAATGCTTTTACTTAATATAGCTTCTGGTGCTCCTTTAACGATAACAACATTTTTTCCATTAATTTTATTAACAGAAGTCATTAATTTACGGTTTGAATCAAAAGGTATCACTTTTAAACGAGAATATGTATTTTCTAGTTCTTGTTTATATTTATTTTGCTCTTCTAATTTGTATAAAAACGCGATTTCAGTCGGGTCACCTGTTACTTTTATTTCATCATTTGTTTTAACTAGGTTTGCTTCAGAACAAAGAGATCCATACTCGATTAATTTATCAAAATTATTATTTCAACTATGACTTGATTGTGTAGTTAACCCGTCATAAGCATCGACAATAGTCATTTTATTTTGTGTTAAAGTACCGGTTTTATCACTACAAATTACAGCACAACTCCCTAAAGCTTCAACAGCCATCAAATCTTTAACAATGGCATGTTTTTTAGCCATTCTTTGCACACCAATTGAAAGAATAATAGTTGAAAAGGCTATTAAACCTTCTGGTATAGCAGCAACTGCTAATGAAATACCATTTACTAATGTTGAAGATCAAAAAGCTAAATTAGTAAATGATTGTCTAAATGCAGCTTGGAAAATTATTTGAACTAAAACACTTAAAATAAATAAAGCAAGACCAGCATAACCGAAAATTTTGCCTAATTTATTTATTTTTATTTGTAGAGGGCTCATTGCCTCTTCTTGCTTATTAACCAGTTTAGAAATTTTACCTAATTCAGTTTGAGAACCAATATTTGAAACTACAAAATAAGCAGTTCCACTAGCTACAACAGAAGATGAATAAACCATAAATTTACGGTCTGCCATAGGTAAATTTAAATCTACTTTGGCGTTGTAATCTTTTTCTGATGGTTCTGATTCACCAGTTAAAGAACTTTCAATAACCGATAAATTAGAGCTAAATTTTAAGTAACCGTCGGCAGGAATAACATCTCCCGCTTCAACCATTACAATATCTCCAATTGTTATATCACTAGCGTTAATAGTTATTAAATTACCATTACGAACAACTTTGGATTGCAACGGTTGTAATTTTTTAAGAGCATCAATAGCTTTTTCACTTTTAATTTCTTGCACAGCACCAATTGCCGAGTTAGTTAAAACTACAAATAAAATAATTGAAGGTTCAATAAACTCAATTAATAAGCGATAATTATCTTTCTTAAAGTCTCAATTACTTTGAACCCCACTAACAATAGCTAAAACATAAGAAATTAAAGAAGCTGCTAAAAGAATAATTACTAACAGGTCTTTAAATTGTTTTAAATAGGTTATAAAAGGGTTAACTTTTTTAGCTTGACTTATTTCATTAACTCCATATTTTTGTTGTCGTAAAGCAACTTCTTGATCAGAAAGTCCTGATTTTAAATTAGTTTTTAATAAACTTTCATCTATAACAATATTTTCTTCTTCTTTATTTATCTTTTTTTTCATTAAGGTTACCTCTTACTAAATTTACAATATTTAATTTTACACTGTTTTTAAATTAATAAGAAAACAAGCACTCTTAGCGAGTGCCTGCATCTTTATTTATAACAGTTTTTAATTATATACGAGCTTCAGCGTAACCTTTTAGAACTAAGTCGTTAAGTTCTGCTTTTTCTCTAATTAATTCTAATCTGCATGGGCATCATTCTGGTGCTTCACATGGGCAGTATTGTCCGTTTAGAATTCTGTCATATTTAACTTTGTTATGTTTTGCAATCATTCTTTCGATTGGGGTTGCAGCAAACATAATAATTAAGTATAGAACGAATAGTAATGAAGTAACAACGTGACCTACTAGGGCATCTTTTGCTCCTTCTTCGCCATTAATGTATTGTGGAACTACAATTCCAATTGAAATAAATGGATCTAGAACCATGAATGAAACAACAGTTAAGATCATAATAACTGATGTGTATCCAGCTCAGATTGTGTGTTTGTTTTCAACAACAGCGATAAAGTGTTGTTTTCTATTCTTGATTGCTCCAAGAATAGCACAACAAATGAATGCGAATGCGAAAACAGCCATTCAGTTAGCCATCAAGTCTGAGAATGTTAATAGGTTGTCGATCTTGTATCCGTAGTAGTCTCCAACACCTCATCCAGCAAAGTAGCCGTATGATCCAATTAATGTAAAGATTAACATAAATGGTAGTGATAGTGCTAATACGAAGATTGCTCCAACGATAGGAGTTTGGCTATGTTTCATGTATCTGTAAGCTCTTACAGGAATGAACATTTCTCCTTCTTTTACTAAGTCTTCAACTCAACGAGTTGCTCAGATTGTAAATCCGTTAACGATACCTAAGATACCGATTGAAATCATGATGTTGATGATTCCAAATACTCATCCAGCTTTATTTGCTGCTAGTAAATCACCAAAACCATAGAAGTCACCTTGTGGTAATCCTTCTTTTGAAGCTCCACCTAATGTCATTGATGCTGCTATTAAAATGTAAATAGCTGTCATTGATAATAGACCAATAACTAGTGCAGCTGGGGTTTTCTTAGGATCTTTCATTTCTGATTGCATACCAGCGGTTACGTAGAAACCATCAAATGCAAAGAAGATTCCACCTAGTGCTGAGAACACTGTTAAGAATGGTGTTAAACCTAAGAATGATTGTGATTTAGCGTTAAATAAATCTGATGTTTGAACTGAGTGTCAAATAACGTTATTTGTTTCGTTAAATCCGTGTGTTCCATTAACTTTGAATGCTAAGAATACAAATCCAATGATTGTAACTGCTACTAATGGAACAAATTTTACTGAAGTAATAATTCAGTTTTGAATGTTACCTGCACGTGAGCTTAATCCAGCTGAGAAAACCATTCAAACTGTGATTGCTAAACCGATAGCGAAGTAAATTCATGGTGCACTTGTTGTGCCACCGAAGTTAGGGTCTGCCCCTGTGAAACCGTTAATACCATCTTGGAATTGAACGATTACATAGTAAGGCATAAAGAAGTAAGTAAATGGTAGGTATAGATAAGTCATAAAGAACTTAGTACCTTTGTAGATGTATAAGGTATTAAATGCTTTGGTTCAACCGATCATACCTAAGTTATCATTACGTCCTGATGAAACTTCGATAAGAGCTAGTGCCATTGTAACAACGGCAAAACCAGCGATTAATCAAACAATAAGTGCTCAAACAACGTTGTAGGCTGATGCTTGAAGAACTTGTTTAGATCTTAAGAAGATACCCACACCGATTGCAGAACCCATAACTATTAAAATAGCTGAAAAGAAACCAATCTTTTTCTTAGGGCTTGAAGTAACAACTAATTGTTCATCTGCCATCTCTAATAGATTCCTTTCTAAAAAATATAAATTCGAACATTTTATAGATACACCAACAAAAACTGTCTCATAAAGATGTATCCATGCTAATTATATAGAATTTAAGCTGTTTAATAATATTAATTACTGAGAATTCAATATAAAATAAGCCAAAATAACAAAAAATCAAGGATATAAACCCTTAATTTTTGTTTAAATATTATTTAAAAATCTTCTTTCCTAATTCAGTGTATTTGTTCACTTTTTCTTCTAAAAGTTTAAATGCTTGATCATAAATTGACTCTGAATAAATATCAATCCCTGCGTTTAATAATATCTTGGCAGGTCAATCTATATCACCAGCACTTAAAAATTTATCAACGTAATCTTTTAAAGCTTGGTCGCCTTGTTCTTTATATTTTTGAAAAAATGCATTAGCTACTATATAACCTAAAGCGTATTTGTAAACATAGAAATGATAATAATAATGAGGTACATAAATAGCTGCTACGTTTGAAAGATCTCCCACTTTAACCTTAGCTGGATCAAAAGCATATTTTTTAGTTACGTCTACATACAATCTTTCAAGAGCTTCGTAGTTATTATATGGTTCGTTTTTATCAATAGCTTCATATAGTTCATATTCGTAATTAGATCATTGAGTTTGTCTTAAAACTGTTCCAATAAAATCATCAATACTTTTTTCTAAAATAAAGAATTTTTCTTTATCTGTTTTAGCATTTTTAAATAAATAATCGCTTAATAAAAGTTCGTTAAAAATAGAAGCTATTTCAGCCAAGAAAATTGGATATTGACTTCTTAATGGGTTTTGATTTTTGCTTGAATAATAACTATGCATTGAATGACCCATTTCATGGCACAAAGTATTAACAGATTCTAAAGTATAATCTCAATTCATTAAAATATAAATTTTATCTAAACCATATGCTCCACCGATTGAATAGGCTCCCGATCTTTTGCCTGGTACGTTATGATAATCTACTCAATTTTCTTTAATAGCTTTTTGTACTACTTGGTGATAATCGTAAGACATAATTTTAGTTATTTCTTCTAAAATCTTTTGGCCTTCTTCAACTTCAAAATGATCTTTAATGTTTACAAGATTCATAGCAGCATCTCATTTTTGCATTTTTTTGTTAAATTTCTTTTCAAAAAATGCTTTATGAGCCTTATAGAATTTTCTAAAAATGTTTATATTCTTTTGAACTGAACTATAAATAACTTGTAATAATTTTTTATCAACATGATCTGCCGATAGTATTGAATCTAGCGTTGAAGGATATTTACGATATAAAGCATTAACTGATAATTCTTTAATATGTTGATATAAAGTTTTAGATAATGATTGACGATGTTTGTAATATCCACCAAAATAATTTAAATATGTTTCTTTTCTAACTTTTTCGTCTTTATGTTTAGCTAATTGTCTACGAGTTCCGTTAGTAATTTTATATTTCATACCTTTTGATGAAGTTGCATAACCAAAATCAATTTCACTGTCAGTAATAACACCAAAAATCTCTTCTGGCGAAGGGTTTCCAATTGCTGTATCGTTTAAATAAGTTTCAACATCGTCTGATAATTTATGATTTAAATTATCTAAAATTGCTTCTAAATCTTTTTTAACATCTTTAAGTTCTGGTTCATTTAATCATTTTTCAATTTTTTCTCTATTTTTAGCAATTCTATTAGTTTCAGAACCTAAACGTTTTGCATATTCAGCATTTTTATTTTCAAAAGTAGTTAATAAAACATTATATTTTTCATCAACAACATTAATGCATAATCAATTAGTTAAATAATTACTAATTCGATTACCTAAAACTAACATTTCTTCGTCTAACTTAATTGACGCAGCATAATCTTTTAATGAATTATATTTAGAATCTTTGACAGCAATAATCTTGTCAAATAAAGCAAAATACTCTTGCTCTAATTTTTCATAAGTTTTACCTTTTAAAATGTCTTCTAAATCTCATTTGTATTTAGATTCAACTTCTTTATAAGAGTTATATTTCTTAATAGCCATTATTCTCCTTCTTCTACATAAATTAGATTTTCAATTTGATAAGGTAAACGTTTTCTAGCTTCAGGAAAACCTCCTAGCTCCATTAAAACGATAATTTTTTCAACAATTACACCTTGATCTTCTAAAAGTTTAGTAATCGCTTCAAGAGTTCCTCCTGTAGCTAAAACGTCATCGATAATAACTGCTTTTTGTCCTTTTTTAACAATGTTTTTTTGGATTTCTAAAACATTTCTACCATATTCTAACCCATAAGCACATTGAATAGTTTCACCAGGTAATTTACCCGCTTTTCTAACCATGATGAAAGGCTTATAAAGTTTAGCTGCTACAGGGGTTCCAAATAAGAAACCTCTAGCATCTGGTCCAACAATAATATCAGCATCTTTTGCCATTTCTGCCATTTTTTCAATTGTATAATGTAAAGCTTCTCCATTAGCTAACAACATTGATATATCTTTAAATTTAATACCTTCTTTAGGAAAGTTTTCTACTGTACGTATTAATTGTTTTAAATTCATAATTTAAATTTTATATTACTTTAAATATTTAAAAGCAAATATAGCTTAATCTTAAAATAATAAAATCGTGTATAATCTTTTAAGCACGGCTAACTGCTGCAATTTATTGCAGAGGAAAATCCGCTCTATCACTTGCTGCGATGCAAGTAGTGTTCATACTAAACCTAAGAAGTTTAGGCACCAAAAGGTGACGACTAGTGCAACAGAGACGAGCTTATTAAGTTAAGATGCAACGATGTAAACTCTATGAGATAGAAACCCAAATTTTGGTAGGGGAACCTCAGTAAGGGAATCAAACTAAGCTGGGGATGTCTAAAAAGGCATAGATAAATAGTTAGCGCTGTTTTTAACAGTACAGAAAGCGGTTTATAGTGTTAAGGAGCTGTTTTGCTCCTTTTTATTTTCCTTATTTTTTCGTAATTTAGCAATTTTATTTAAGCTTAATAATTTAATTAAATTGAGGTTAATATGAAAGAACTGTTATTATTTTTTACTAAAAAATATAAAGGTAATTGAGTTGATATTTATAAGGCAATTAGTAATAAGGAAAAATTAAACGAGGAAGAATACCAAGAAGCTATAAATCTATTTGAACATACCAAAAACTACATTTCAATTATTGATGATAATTATCCTATTTGTTTTAGCAATCTAGATAAACCACCTTTTGTTTTATTTTATAAAGGCAATATTGAACTTTTAAATGCTAAAAATAAAATTTATTTAACAAGTAATTTTAAAAATGATATTTATAAAAACACTTTAGAAAAAATTGATATTTTAAAAGTTAAACATGATTGCGTTTTCGTTTCTTTTGCTTGAAAAGGAGAAGAACTAGAAATATGTGAAAAATTAATTAAAAATAATCGTAAATTAATTTTAGTTTTGCCTTGTGGTATTAAAGCTGCTAAAGATTTATTTCCTGAATTTATTTTTAATGAAAATGTTTTATTATTAAGTGAATATTGAGACGATTATCATCCGACTAAATTGGCTTTTTATGCTCGTAATCGTTTGTTAACTGCTTTGGCTAATAAAATGATTATTATTTCGTCAAAAGAAAAAACCTTATTTAGAATTGTTGACGAATTTTTAGCTTATGGCAAGGATATTTATTGTTTTCAACCGTCGATAAACGAAATTAATAATACAAACAAAGATTTAATAAATTATGGAGCTACAATGATTACTAATTTAAATGAAGTTATTAATTAATAACTAAATTTTTCTTTATATTAAAATTATAGTTGTATGTAGATTTTAATATTAAAGGAGAATTTAATGACACCACATATTAATGCAAAAGATGGGGCATTTGCTAAATTAGTATTAATGCCCGGAGATCCTTTACGTGCAAAATTTATTGCTGATAATTTTTTAGAAAATGTTGAACTAGTTTCTAATGTAAGAAATGTATTTATGTATACAGGATATTACCAAGGAAACAAAGTATCAATATGTGCTTCTGGAATGGGAGTACCTTCCATTGGAATTTACTCTTATGAATTATTTTCAGAATATGGAGTAGAAGCAATTGTTAGAATTGGAACAGCCGGATCATTTAGAGAAGATATTAAAAACTTTGAAATGGTTTTAGCAGAATCTGCTTACTCACAAAATACTCCATTTAGAGCTAACTTAATTTTAGGAGATAATAATCCAGTTGCTCATCCAGATAAAAATTTAAACGAATTAATTAAAAATAACGCTAAAGAACTTAATATGAAAGTTCATGAAGAAAGAATTTTAACCGAGGACGCCTTTTACTCAGCTATTCCAATGGAAGAAAGAGTAAAAATGTCAGGTGGTGCTGTATGTGTTGAAATGGAAGCTTATGCTTTATTTACCGTAGCTGAAAAATTAGGTAAAAAAGCCGCTACTTTATTAACCATTTCAGATAACTTAGTTACAAAAGAATTTACAACCAGTGAACAAAGACAAACCGCTTTTAAAGAAATGATGAAATTAGCTTTATCATTAGCGAAAGATTTTCAATAATGCGTATTATCGATATTATTAATAAAAAAGTAGATAACCAAAAGTTATCAAAAGAAGAAATAAGTTTTTTTATAAACGGTTATGTAAATAATGAAATTCCTGATTATCAAGCTTCTGCTATGTTAATGGCAATTAGACTTAATGGATTAAGTGATGAAGAAACAGCTTATTTAACTGATAGTATGATGCATTCCGGTGAAGTTTTAGATTGAAGCTTTTTAGGCAAAACTATTGTTGACAAACACTCAACCGGAGGGGTTGGAGACAAGGTAAGTATTGCTTTATGCCCTATTTTAGCTGCGTTAGGATTAACGGTAGCTAAAATGTCGGGAAGAGGTTTAGGACACACCGGCGGAACCTTAGATAAATTAGAATCTATCGAAGGCTATAACTTTTTATTAAGTGATCAAGAATTTAAAGATGTTGTTGAAAAACACAACATTGCTATTGTAGGCCAAAATACAAAATTAGTGCCAGCCGATAAAAAGATATACGCTTTAAGAGATGTTACTGCAACAGTCCAATCAATACCTTTAATTGCTTCTTCAATTATGTCTAAAAAATTAGCTACGGGTTCAAACTGTATTTTACTTGATGTAAAATGCGGAAATGGCGCTTTTATGAAAGACATTGATCAAGCCAAACAATTAGGCAAATTAATGATTGAAATTGGTAAAGCTTTAGGTAGAAAAATTGCTGTTGAAATAACTAATATGGAACAACCTTTAGGAAGAACTATTGGGAATAAAATAGAAGTTTTAGAAGCAGTAGAAACTTTAAAAGGTAATGGACCAAAAGATTTTACCGAAATAGTTTACTCATCAGGCAGCACTTTATTGATGCTAGCTAATAAAGCAAACAACGAAGAAGAAGCTAGAATGATGATTAAAAACGTTATCGATTCTGGCGAAGCTTATAATAAATTTAAAGAATGAATTAAAGCCCAAGGCGGAAAAGTAGAACTTGTAGAAAAAGAAGGATGATTTAATCCGGCTTATAAACATGAAATTAAAGCTGCTGAAAAAGGCTATTTGAAAATAAAATCAGCAATTGATTTTGGTTTAGTAGCTATGAAACTTGGAGCAGGTAGAGCTAAAAAAGAAGACAACATTGATTTTGAAGCAGGAATTTATTTAAATAAAGCTTCAAATGATTATGTTGAAAAAGGCGATACATTATTTACACTTTATTCTTCAAAACCTATAAATGTAGAATTAGAAAAAGAATTAATTAATGCAATAGAATTTAGCGAAAATAAATTTGATATTAAAGAAGTTTTTGCCAAACTTTATTAAAAGGAAAGATATGAATTTAAATAAATATATTGATCACACAAACCTTTCACCATCAGCTACTCACAAAGACATCAACAAGTTAATTGATGAGGCAAAAAAATATGATTTTAAATCTGTTTGTGTTGCACCTTCATATGTGAAATACGCAAAAGAACAACTAAAAAACACAGACGTTTTAGTTTGCACTGTAATTGGTTTTCCACTAGGATATAATGCAACCAGCGTTAAAGTATTCGAAACCAAAATAGCTATCGAACACGGTGCTGATGAAATTGATATGGTTATTAACGTTGGACGTTTTAAAGAAAAACAATACGAATACGTTTTAAATGAAATTAAAGCAATTAAAGAAGCTTGCGGAAACAAAATTTTAAAAGTTATTGTTGAAACTGCTTTACTAACTAATGACGAAATAGCTAAGATTACAGAAATAGTAAACCAATCAGGAGCAGACTTTATTAAAACTTCAACCGGTTTTTCATATCGTGGAGCATCATTTGATGATGTTAAAATAATGAACGAAAAAAGAAATGAGAAATTATTAATTAAAGCTTCGGGTGGAATTAAAAACCAAGAAGATGCTTTAAAAATGGTTGAATTGGGAGCAGATCGTCTTGGTACATCAAAATCTGTTGCAATAATGGAAGGAACAGAAGCTAAAGGTGGTTATTAGTTATGCTTAAAATATATCAACATCCATTAATTGACTCTAAACTAACAGCAATGAGATCAGTTAATACTAAACATCAAGATTTTAGAAGAAACTTAGAAGAAATTTCGTCTTTGATGGTTTACGAAATGCTTAGAGACTATCAAACCAAACCTATAAGTATTACAACTCCTATGGGGATGGAATATATTGGACAAACTTATAATAAAGAAATTGTTATCATTCCTATCTTAAGAGCAGGTTTAGGGATGGTAAACGGTATTTTAAACCTTGTTCCAGAGGCTAGAGTGGGACATATAGGTATGTATAGGAACGAAGAGACAGGTAAAGTGGAAGAATACTTTTTCAAAATACCTGACGTAGCTAAGGATAGTTATGTAATTATTGTTGATCCTATGTTAGCAACCGGTCGTTCCGCCTCAGATGCTATTACTAAGATGGAAAATTTAGGATTTACAAATATTAAATTAGTTTGTCTTGTTGGTGTTCAAGAAGGGATTGATAAAATTCAACAAGAACACCCAGATGTTGATATATATTTAGCAGCTAAAGATGCAATCTTAAACGAACAAAAATATATTCTACCTGGCTTAGGAGATGCTGGGGATCGTATTTTTGGGACAAAAGATAAATAATAAAAATAATTTAACAGCGATAAAAATGTTTTATTGCTGTTTTTATTTGCAAAGTTTTTAAAAAATAAAGCAATAAAATTCGCTTATTTTTCTTAAAAATCAACACAATTTAAAAAGAAAAATAAAATTAAATAAAGTAAAATTAATTTGTAAACATTTTAGAAAGGAATGAAAATGGCTTACAATAAAGATTCAAATCAAAGAAGATTTTTATTTGCTTTAGACTTAGACGGTACTTTATTAGCCGACTCAGGTGCTGGAACAATTCACCCAGAAACTGAAAAAGCTATCAAAAGAGCTGTCAAAGAAGGACACATCGTTTCAATAATTACTGGTAGACCTTGAAGATCTACAATGCCAATTTATGAAAAATTAGGATTAAACGCTATTGTTGGAAATTACAACGGAGCGCACATCCATAACCCAGCAGATCCTTTCTTTATTCCAACTATTTCATATTTAGACTTAAATGAAGTTTTATATATTTTAGGAGATGAAAAAGTTAAAAAAGAAATTTCAAATTATGCAATCGAAGGACCAGACTGAGTTCAATTAATGCACCGAGATCCTAACTTGGAAAAAGTTTTTGGATTTAACCAAGCAACTAAATTTAGAGAACAAATAAATTTAGAAAAACTACCTTTAAAACCTACTGGAATTGTTTTTGATGCTAAAAAAGACACTAATGTTGTTGAACTTTTAACATATCTAAAAAGAAGATACGGAGATCTAGGAGAGTTTTCTTCTTGATCTAAAGGAGAAGGTTTAAGCCCTGTATTTGACATTACATCTATTGGTGTCGACAAAGGAAAAGTTATTTCATTAATGATGAGATATTACAACATCAACATTGATGACACAGTTGTTATGGGAGATTCATATAACGACGTAAGTATGTATAAAATAGGAAATGTTGGTGTTGCTCCTGCTAACGCAGAACCTTTAATTAAAGAACTTTCAACCGTTGTTATGGATAAAACAAACAAAGAAGGTGCTGTTGGTTATTTCATTAATGCTTTCTTAGATAATCCAGAAGAATATATCGAAATGGGACGTCAAAGAAAAGCAGAAGAAGCAAAAAAATTAAAAACAGTTAAAGCAGATAATTTTTATAATAAAAAAGAAGAAAAGAAATAAGATGACAAACATTGACTATGATTTATTAATTGGGGCAGACGAAACTGGTGTAGGTGATTACTTTACACCAATAGTATTTGTTGCTTGTTATGTACCTAAGGAAAACATAGAAAAAGTTAAAGAATTAGGTGTAAAAGATAGTAAAAAACTATCTGATATAAAAATAAAAGCAATATACCCCGAATTATTAAACTTAGTTAAATATAAAAAATCTATATTAACGCAAAAAGGTTACAACAAACTTATTGAATCTAAAATTAACAATAACGAAATAAAAACCCTATTGCATTTTCAAACAATTAATAGCTTACAAGATAAAGAAAACTTAAAAGGCTTAAACATCATTATTGATCAATATACTCAAAATGAAGGTATATTAGAAAAACATATTGTTAAATTATCGAATCTATTTGCAGAAAAGCATGGCTGATCCAAACCTTTATCTAATATTTATTTAGAAACTAAAGCCGAAGATAAATCAATAGCAGTTGCTTGTGCGTCGATTATTGCTCGTAAAATATTACTAGATTTAATAGGAAAACAAAACCATGAATGAAGTTTTGAATTTCCATTAGGAGCAAGCACTAAGGTTGACGAAGCAGCAGCAAAATTTATAAATAAATACGGTCTAGAAAAATTAAAGGATGTAGCTAAAATAAGTTTTAAAACTACTCAAAAAGCTAAATTATTATCAATGAAAAATTAAAAAGCTAGCAAATTATTAACGCTAGCTTTTTGTATATTTTAATATCCCATTGCTTCTTCGTATTCGTCAAGATTTCCGTAAAATAAGTAACTTTCTTTTGGTTTAATCTCTAAAATAACAGAAGCACATTCTTTTATCATTGCACGGTTGTAAGTTGTAAAAATTGCAGAACCTTTGTAATTTTTAATTGCTTCAATTAAGCTATCGATTGATTCAGAGTCTAAGTGATCTAATGGCTGGTCGAAAATTAAAAAGTTACTTTCTTCTAACATTAATTTTGACATCATTAATCTAACTTTTTCTCCACCACTAGTTACGCCAACTTTTTTAAATACACTATCATTTGAAAATAGCATTCTACCTAAAAATGAACGCATTCTTGAGTCTGAGTTATCTTTTGTTTCTTGGGTTGAATTATTTAGTGGTCATTTAGAAATTCATTCTAAAATAGTTTCTTCTTCTTGGAAGTATTCTAAATTATTATTTGGGAAGTAATTTGGTTTAATTGTAATTCCTCAATTAACTGTTCCAGAAGTTGGTGTTCTTTTCCCCATTAAAATCTCTAATAATCTTGTTTTAGCAATGTCGTCATTACCAATAATAACCATCTTATCGCCAGGTCTTAAAGTAAATGAAACGTTTTCAAATAAGGTGTCTCCAAATTCGTTTTTATAAGTTAGGTTTTCGACACTTAAAATTTGTTTACCAGGTTGACGATTTAATTCAAAATTAATATAAGGATATTTTCTTGAAGAAGGTTTAATTTCGTCAATAACTATTTTTTCTAATAGTTTTTTACGACTGGTTGCTTGTTTTGATTTAGAAGCATTAGCTGAAAAACGAGCTATGAACTCTTTTAATTTTTGAGCTTGTTCTTCTTTACGCATATTAGTTTTTTGTTGCATTTCAATTAACAATTGACTTGATTGTTTTCAAAAGCTATAGTTTCCAACGAATTGTTTAGCTTCTGAATAATCAATATCAATAATATGAGTACAAATGGCATCTAAAAAGTCACTGTCATGGGAAACAACAATAACAATATTAGGATAATCCATTAAAAAGTTTTCTAGTCATTTAATGGTTTTAAGATCTAAACGGTTAGTTGGTTCGTCCATGATTAAAATGTCAGGATTGCCAAATAAAGCTTTTGCTAAAAGAACTTTAACTTTTTCATTTGCTTTTAAATCTGACATTTTCATATTTCATTTGTCAGGTTCTAAGCCTAAATTAGATAATAAAATTCGTGCATCGTTTTCAGCATTTCAACCACCCATTTCACCAAATTTTTCTTCTAAATGGCTGGCTCTTTCATAATCTTCCATTGTTGCATCTGGGTTTTCATAAATTTTAGTTTTTTCTTGACTAATAGCGTAAAGTTCTTTATTACCCATAATAACAACGTCAGTAACGTTGTATTCATCAAACTCGTTTTGGTTTTGTGATAAAACACTCATTCTAGTGTTTTTTTCTTGTACAATTTGACCTTCTGAAGCTTCAATTTCGCCTGATAAAATTTTTAAAAATGTAGACTTACCAACTCCATTAGCCCCAATAATACCGTATACATTACCTGGTAAAAACTTTAAATTAACATTAGTAAATAACTTTTTATCTGGAAAAACCTTAGAAATTCCGCAAACATCTAACATATTAACCTCCAATAATTACATAAAATGTAATTATTATAACATAAGAGCGTTTAGCAATAAAAACCTCAATATAAAATAAAAAATTCTAGCTTGTTTTTAGCTAGAATTTCAAATTATTCTTCTGGGTTATAAACAATAAAATCCATTTGTTCATAGCCAACTCTTGTTAAACATTGAACCAAGTAATAAAGTTTGATTGTATTAGTATTTTCATCATAATAAAAAGTAATTAATAATTTATGCGTGCCTCTACAAAAACTCATGTCGGGTATTTCTAACATAAAATTATCAGTAAAAGATTTATATTTTAAAACTTCATCAGCTTCTTTTCAATTAGACCCATTAGGATCTATTTTAGTGCTTGTAAATTCCTTCGGTATTGAAGTAAATAATGTGTTTTTAACGTAATCTTTTTTATCTGATGATTGATCATATTTTTTAATTGCACTCGCAGTTGCAGATAAATATAAACCATCTTTAATATATTTAAGTTGTGTTGAACTTAATTGTGATTTTAGTTTACTTGGATCAAATGTACTACTTGGATTATTACTTGGTTTATCATTGTTGCAAGATACTGCTACAAGAGGGGTTGCAATCAAAGAAACAGGTATTAAAGAAAAAGCAATATTTTTTAATTTCATATCTGTATTGTAGCATCGTTTTATAATTTTTATGTAGACTTTGCTTATATGTCTATATAAAAGGAGTATTTTTAAATGAAAATTAAAACTAAGATTTTATCACTAGGTTTACTATCAACCTTTATTGCAGCTCCATTAGCTACTATATCATGTGGAGGAAATGAAATCGATAAATCTAAATTCGAAACTACTAAATTTTATGATGAATATATAGAAGGCAACCATGGTCGTCAAGCCGGAAACGTATACAACTTCGAAGGTGGATCAGCTAAAGGTTTAGAAGGTGTTGCACCATTAACCAAGGTTAAAGCAAGTCAATTAGTTGCTAAAAATCCTTTTGTAAAAGGACAAAAATTAGATGAAAAACAAGCTATTTATGGAAGCTACCACGCTTATAATTATTTATTAAATAAATTAGCTGAAATGGGATATACATCACATAATGAAGAAGATATTGAATACCCAGCTTTAACAGATGTTGAATTTCAAGAAGGCACAACTACAAGAACTAAAAATCAAGTTGCAGAAGTCAACAGACAGGTTCTTGTAGGTAGAGCTAAATACGTAACTATTGACACAGCTAAAACCGAAGATTACACTAACAAAATGAAACAAGATGGTTTCTTTACTCAAACTTTCTTGTTTGATACAAAAGATAGAGTAAACGCAGGACAATATTCTTACAATCAATTAGGACAAAATATTGTTGTAACTATTAACCCTTCTTCTGATTTGGTTAAAGATGAAAAAGAAATGAAAGATTACTTCATTGTTTCTCACTATGACTCAACATCAGAAGGACCTGAAAAAGCTTCTTGAGGAGCAACTGACAACGGTACATCTGTTGGTGTTAACTTAGCTTTACTAGATTACTTCTCAAAACCAGAAAATAGAAAACACTTAGGCGTTAGATTACACATTGTTTTTGCAGACGCAGAAGAATTAGGAGTTTTAGGAACACAAGCATTTGTAGAACAAATGTTTATTAAAGGCAGAGAAGAAGTTGAAGAAAATGGAACCAAAACAAACAAACTTGTTTACAATCCATTAAAAGAAACAACCTTAGCAATGATTAATATGGATACAATTGCTGGAGGAGATAGAGTTTACGTTCACTCAGCTAACTCAGATCCTTTCTTGGACGCAGTTGGAAACACCAGCACAAAAGTTAGAGATCAAATTTCAGGTTTAGCTAGTCAATTAGCTTTACAAAAAAATGACGTTGGCTATATGTTAGAAATTCACCCACAAGTTGAAGAAGGTGGATACCGTGCCGGAGAAACTGGTACTTGATCAGACCACGCTCCATTTGCTTTAAAAGTAGATGTTCCTATTGCTTACTTAGAATCAACTAACTTTTTTATTTGATCTAAAGAAAATGCTTTTGATGGATATAGTCAAACTGCTAATCCGCAAGCTTACATTTTACAAGATGGAACAGTTTTAGGTTACAACAAAGTCCAAAAGAACGGAACTGAATTAGAACTTTATGTTTTACCAGAAGGCAAAACAGTTGACGATTATTTAGTAAGTGGAAATATTTGACATAGCGACTTAGACAGACCTGACTGATTAAATAAAAATATTGGATCTAAAATTTACAAACAACTTAAAGTAGTTTACGATGTATTAATTTTATACTTCAATACAATGGCTACAAGACTTACAACAACCGGAGACCAACCTGATGGAAGCAAAAAGGTTATTGAAGATCGTTTACAATTAGTCATTTAATTAGCATAATAAAAACCGGAGTAGTAAAAACTCTGGTTTTTAAATTATTTATGATACTTAATATTATTTTTGATTGCCAATCCGCGATAAATTTGTTCTATTAACATAACTCTAAAAAGTTGATGTGGAAAAGTTAAATCACTAAAACATATTTTATTAGCAAAATAACTTTCATCAACGCCGTTGGAACCACCAATAACAAAAGTTATATTATCTTCAACAAACAAATCAGAAAAAGCTTCACTATTTATTTTTTTACCTCTTAAAGATAAATAAATAGCTTTTGAATTTTTAGGTATTTTTTCTAAAATAAGCTTTGTTTCTTTTTCAATTTTTAAATTAATATTATCGTTGACTACTTCTTTGATTTCAATTAGATTTATAGAAGCAAAAAAGCTAATTTTTTTAAGGTAAGAATCATATAAAATTTTGTATTCTTTGCTTAAAGATCCTACAGCTATAATATTTATTTTCATTATTATGATTTATGACGATTATTTAAATAAAACATCAACATTTGAATATCAGCAGGGTTTATTCCACTAATTCTTGAAGCTTGCCCAATGGTTGTTGGACGAATTTTAGAAAGCTTTTGTCTTGCCTCGGTTGCCAAGTTATCAACTAAGTTATAATCAATGTCTTCTGGTAATCTTAATTTTTCTAATCTAGCCATTTTTTCAGCCGCAGATTCTTGTTTTTTAAGATAACCGAATAATCTAACTTGAATTGTTAATTCATCGATGTAAGAGAAATCTTCTCCTAAAACATCAACTGGATCAACTTCAGGATTAGCTAAGAGTTTTAAGTAAGAAATACCATTTACAACATTATATTTTTCGCCTAAAAAACCTTTTGAAGAAACATATTTATCTTTCAATTCTTCAATTGTTTTTTGAATAAAAGCATATTTTTCTTTTGTTTTCTTTCATTGCTCTTCACTTATCATTTTGTTTTCGTAAGCATAATCATTTAAACGTTCATCAACATTATCGTTTCTTAATAATAAACGATATTCAGCTCTACTTGTCAACATACGATAAGGTTCGCTTGTGCCTTTGGTAACAATATCGTCAACTAAAACTCCGATATAACTATCACTTCTTTTTAGTTCCATTGCCGGCATACCGTCTAGTTTATTTGCAGCATTAATTCCGGCAACTAACCCTTGAGCTGCGGCTTCTTCATATCCACTAGTTCCATTAGGTTGTCCAGCACTAAAAAAGTTTTTTAGAGGCTTAGATTCTAGAGATTTATATAAATTTAAGGGATTAATTGCATCATATTCTATTGCATAACCATATTTTTGAACTCTTGCATTTTCTAAACCTGGTACAGATTTAATCATTTCATCTTGAACGTCTTCCGGCATTGAAGTTGAAAGACCATTGATATACATAATATCTCCACGGGATGTTTCAGGTTCAAAAAACACATGGTGAGTTTCTTTTTCTTGAAATCTAACAATTTTATCTTCAATACTTGGACAATATCTAGGACCTACGCCAATAATAATTCCTGAGTATAAAGAACTTTTATCTAAGTTTTTTAAAATTATTTCTTTTGTTTTAGGCGTTGTATGAGTTAGAAAACAACATGTTTGTTCATCTAGTTTAATATTAGATCTAGATGAAAAACTTAATTCGTTTTTTTCTAATTGTTCTTTTTTAACTTTTGAAAAATCAATACTATCAGTATAAATACGACAAGGAGTACCAGTTTTTAATCTAAAAATTTCAAAACCATATTTAGCTAAATTTTGAGATAAGGTTGAAGACGTTTTTTCTCCGTCTGGTCCATCATATTTAATTGATTGTCCCCGAAGAATTCTAGAATTCATGTAAACGCCAGTAGTCATAATAACTGCTCTGGCAGTTAAATCGCCGTGAGCTAAGGTTTTAACGCCTTTACATGTATCGCCTTCAACAATTAAATCACTAACTTCATCTTCAATTAAAGTTATATTAGGTTGTTGTTTTAAATCTTCCAAAATTATTTCTGAATATTTATCTTTATCAATTTGGGCTCTTAGAGATCAAACAGCAGGTCCTTTTGATGTATTTAACATCTTGATTTGGATCATAGCTTTATCAGCAAAAAGCCCTTGCACACCACCTAATGCATCAATTTCACGAGTTATAATACCTTTTGCAGAACCTCCAATAGAGGGGTTGCATGGCAACATCGCTACACGTTGTAGATTAAGGGTCACAAGGGCTACTTTGAATTTTCTTTTTGCTAATGCATATACTGCTTCAATCCCTGCATGTCCGCCGCCGATGACTATTGCGTCGTAATTAGGAATATTAGTCATATATTTTATTTATTATTCTTATATATTCAGTTTATTCTTTAGTTTCTTCATCTTCGATGTTGTGAAGAATTTTTTCAATTCTTTCAGCATTTGGTTCTACTGTATCAATGTAGAAAACTAATTCTGGAAGTTTTTTATATTTTCAAGTTTTAGCAACAACAGAACGTATAAATGGTGTCATTGATTCTAATTTTTCTAGATATCTTTTTTGTTCTTTGAATAAAGTTACATACACCTTTGCATGAGATCCATCGTTTGATAAAATAACGTCATTAATTGCAACGTTAGCTACATCAAAATCCTTTAGTTCATAAAAACTGTTACCAATTAATTCAAGTAATAATTGGGTTTTTCTTTCGTGATTAATTGTGTTCATACTATACTAATTCGTCCTCATAAAATTTTAGTTCGTCATCTACTTGTATTTTATCAAAATCTTTGATGTGGCAGCCGAAATCGTGACCCTTTTCAACCTCTTTAACATCGTTTTTACCCTTTTTCAACGAATCTAAAACGCCTTTATAAACTGACTTACCTTTTCTAAAAACTTCTACTTTTGCAAACTCTTTTGCAACTCCTTGAAGCATCATACAGCCGGCAATACTTCCTACTTTTGAGTAGAAAAATAGCTGTACTATTTGGGCTGTACCAATATGTTTTTCAACATAAACTGGTTCTTTCATAGTTTTAATTAAGGCTTCTAATTCTTCAACTATTTTATAAATAATATTGTGTTTTATAATCTTAACTTTTTTAGCTTCTGATAGTTTTTTCATCTCAGAACTTACTGAGTTATTGAAGACATAAATTCTTGCATTTGCAGTTTCAGCCAAAGTGACATCACCTTTCGTTACTTCGCCGGCTCTCGCTCTAATAACTTTAACGCTAACTTCATCATTTTTAACGTTTTGTACTGCTTTGGCAACTGCTTCTGCAACACCTTGAACGTCGGCTTTGATAATAACGTTAACAGTTTTTAAGCCATCATCGACTGAAAATAAAGCTCTTTCGTTTAAATCTTTTTGTTTATCTAAAAAGGCTTTTTCATCAGCTAATTTTTTAGCAAATTTTTCGTCGCTAATAGCAATAAATTTATCTCCTGATTGTGGGTTATTATTTAAACCACTGATAATACATGGAGTGCCAGGTAATACTTGATCTAATGGTTTACCATCAACGGAAGTTAATGATTTAATTTTTCCGTATTGAGAACCAGCAACGATAAAGTCTCTCGGTAAAAGTGTTCCGTTTTGAACAATAACTGTTGAAACAACACCTCTTCCTTTATCCACTCTTGATTCTATAACTGTTCCCATTGGATCACGGTGTAAGTTAGCTCTTAAATCTAACATTTCACCTTGTAGAAAAATAGCTTCTAATAAACCGTCAATGTTGGTTCCTTGTAAAGCTGATCCATAAATAAATTGTGTGTCTCCGCCTCATTCTTCACAAACAACATCGTGTTCACTTAATTGACTTTTTACTTTTTCTGGATCTGCACCTTGTTTATCCATTTTGTTAACGAAAACAATAATAGGAACATTAGCTGCTTTTGCATGATCAATAGCTTCTATTGTTTGAGGTTTAATACCATCGTCAGCAGCTACAACTAAAACAACAAGGTCAGTAACTTTTGCCCCTCTTGAACGCATTTCAGTAAACGCTTCATGACCCGGAGTATCTAGAAAAGTGATTTTATTTCCGTTATGTTCAACTTGGTAAGCCCCTGTATGTTGAGTAATACCTCCAAATTCAGTACCAATAACATTACTATTTCTAATTTTGTCAATCAAAGTAGTTTTACCATGGTCAACGTGTCCCATAATAGTAACGATTGGAGGTCTTTTAACAAGATCATTTGGATCTTCAATAATTTCTATTTTGTCAAATAAGTTTTGAGCGTCAACGCTTTCCTCTTTTTTAAAATCAATGTTGTAATTTAAACAAAGTTCAGCAATTTCTTCTTCACTTAAAGTTGTGTTTAAGTTTTTAGCTATTCCTTGTTTAAAATAAAACATAATAATATCAGAAACTGACTTTTTAATTTTATTGGCAAATTCTGAAATCGTTAATGGTCCAGTGAATGTGAATATACCATCTTGTAATTTAGTTTCAACAGTAATTAACTGTTCTTTAAGTTCTGCTACGTTAGATTTACGAACTATATTCTTTTTATTCATAATTTCACCTCTTCCTTTAAAGATTCATATATTTCTATATCAATATTTTGTCTAAAAGCACGATTTAATAATTTCTTTTTAAATAGGATTTCAATTTGTTCTTCATTATTTAAAACGTAAGCACCACGTCCTGGTAGTTTTAATTCTGGATCAAACTGAATTTGTCCTAATTTATTTTTAGTAAATCTTAATAATTGATTAATTGGATATATTTGTCCATCAACTATTGATTTACGGCTGTATTTTCTATCAGTCTTCGTCATCTAAATCACTTAGGTCAAGATCTGCTAAACCTGCTTTTAAATCTTTATCTTCGTGGAAATCTTTCATTTTAGTTGAAGTAATTTTTTCATAATCTTCTTCTGGTTCTTCTTTTTTAGGAGCTTCTAAAGTTGAATAAATGTCGTAATCTTCAACGGTGTCATTTAACTCTTCATTTAAATCGTTAATGTTCTTTTCAATTTCTTCATCGATAATATTTGAAAACATGTGTTTTTCAAAAACATCATCTGTAACTTGGGCTTTTTGTCTTAATTCGGCTAAGTCAGCATCAAATTCATCAATATCGATTGAACTTTCCAAAATGTTAAATTTATGGTTTGGTTTTTTAGGTTGATTGAAGTTTCTTTTAAAGTTGGATTGTAATCTTTTACCTTCTTCAAGTAAAATAGTTTCTTCTTGGGTAATATTACCGTTTTCAAAACTATATTTAATACCTTTTTCATCAGCTTGTTGTTGGCTTAAAATATCTAGTCTAGTTTTAGTTAATTCAGAAGCTAGGCTAACATTTTGTCCTTTTTTACCGATAGCTAAAGTATGTTGAGTGTTAGGGACAATAACCATAAATGATTTAAAACCTTCAACATTTGAAGTTAAAACAAGATCAATAACTTTAGCTGGGCTTAATGCGTTCATAATGAATTTATTTATATCTTCTTCATATGGAATAACATCGATTTTTTCGCCATTTAATTCTTTAGAAATAACATCAATTCTTTCTGATTTATCGCCGATAATAGCACCTAGTTCTTGCATACCTTCTGGAGCTAATTGGGTTTTTCTAATTGCTACTTTTGATCTTTCGCCAGCACGACGAGCTATTTTAACAATTTCAATATAACCAGCCGCAACCTCAGGAATATTTTTAGCAAATAATTTTTGTAATAATTTAGCTTCTACACTTGAAATCACAACAGGTGCATTTTTAGATTCTGATTTAACTTGTTCAATATAAGCATCGATCAATTGTCCTGGTGTTAAAGATTTCATTAATCTATTATTCATATATGCAGAAGGCATAAATGCTGATGTACCATCTTGTAATTCAAATAATAAGCCACCATTAGTTACTTTTTGGAATCTTGCTCTTACTACTTCACCAATTAATGAAGAATATTTATTAACAGTCTGTGATTTTTCTAATTCTTTTAATGATTGAGTAAAACCTGAAAGAATTTTTTGATAATCTTTTTTATTAAAGTTTTCTAAATCAACTTCTTCACTAAATGAATCTCCAACTTGAATATTAGGATCTACTAGACGAGCTCTTGAAAGTTCTACTTCTACTGCGGGAGCAAAATTATCTTTTTCTTCATCAGTAACGTTATCTTCTACAACTACTTTATTATGGTTAATAATTCTAAAAGTATTTTCTTCGTTACTAATAACAAATTCTAATTGTGCTTCTTCGTCATATTGACCTAAAATTACATTATTAACAGCTTGTTCAAAAAGTTCTAAAACTTGTTGACGATCTAGTTGCTTTAAATTTGACAAGTTATAAATTTGTTCGAAAATTTGTTGTGCTTTGTAATTTTGCAAACTTTTTGTACTCATTTTTTCTCCTTATTTTTATGCTTTTTATGTAAAAAGGGTGGGCTAAGCCCTCCCTTTTAATCTATTGATATAAAAAGTTCTTTAATTATAACTTATAAAAGCTTAATATAAAATGTTTTTATTAAATAATCTGAGATTATTCTCAAATTATTTTGCCTTGTATTCTTTCGCGTTGTTTATCAATGTCAATAATTTCTAATTTAACATTATCACCAACATTAACAACTTCTAATGGATGTTTAATATATTTACCATCTTTTTTCTTCATGTTAGTAATATGTACTAATGCCGCTTGTTTTAGTCCTATAAAGACAAACGCACCAAAATCGGTTATGTTTTGAACTTGACCTGTTAATACTTGTCCGGTTGCAATGTCATCTATTGTTAAAACTTTATCACTAATAATAAAACCGTCTTTATCATCTCTAATATCTTTTTCAGGAGCTATTAAAGAATCTAAAATAAGATCTATATCATATTTATTAATATCTAATTCTTGTGATAATTGTTCTCTATTAATTTTTTCAAGTTTTTCTTTGTCAATATTATTTAAATCAATTTTTAAATACTTAACAATTTGATCTGCTAAATCGTAACTTTCAGGGTGAATATTAGTTTTGTCATAAAAAACATTTGAATCATGAATTCTTAAAAAACCAACCGCTTGTTCATACGCTTTATCTCCAATTCCCTTAACTTTTTTAAGCTGTTTACGATTAGTAAACTTACCGTTTTCTTGACGATAAGCAACAATATTTTTAGCCATAGTTAAACTTAATCCAGAAATATAAGAAAGAATAATTGGTGTAGCAGAGTTTAAATCAACTCCGACTAAGTTAACTACTTTATTAACTTTAAATTCAAGTTGCTTAGCTAATTCTTTTTGGTTGACATCATGTTGATATTGACCCACTCCTAAAGATTTAGGATCTATTTTAATAAGTTCATTTAGAGGATCTTGAAATCTACGTCCGATGTTAATTGCTGATCTTTCTTCAACATGTAAATTAGGGAATTCTTCTTGAGCTAATTTAGAAGCTGAATAAACTGAAGCTCCGACTTCACTAACGATCGCATAACCAATTTTTTCATTTGGATGAGTTGATTTTCTATTATTAATAATTTTAGAAATAAAATTTTCTGTTTCACGGCTAGCTGTACCGTTTCCAATTACAATTAAATCGATTTTATATTTATTTAAAAATCCTTCAATTGTTTTATAAGCTTCGGTATAGTTTTCTTTACTGTGAGTATGAGGATAAATAATACCTTTTTCAATAAAGTTTCCGTTAGGATCTAAAATAGCTAATTTACATCCGTTAACAAAAGCGGGATCAATTGACATAATTCATTTATTTTTAGTTGCCGGTCATAAAAGCATTTGTTCTAAGTTTTCAGCAAAAACTTCAATCGCTTCTGCTTCGGCTTTTGTAAATAAATCAGTTTTTATTTCTCTAATTATTGAAGGATATAAAAGTCTTTCTAAAGCGTCTTCTAAGGCTTCATTAACAATTTTGGCTGTACGTTTATTTTTAAATAGTTTATTTTTTAGTTCATAAAAAATAGGTTCTTTTCTAAAGTCTAGATCGTAATTTAAAATTTTTAAATCCGAACCTCTATTTAAAGCTAATACTCTATGATTAGGAATTTTAGTGATTTTCTCTTCGTATTGATAATATTGTTTAAAAACTTCTTTTTCGTCTTCTGCACCTTTTTTAAGAGAAGAAATTACTTTACCGTATTTGATAATGTTATCTTTAATATATTCTCTTATTTGCGGTTGTTGACTTATTTCTTGAGCAATAATGTATTTTGCTTGTTCTAACACCTCTTCTAGTGTTTGTAATTTATCACTTAAATATTGTTTAGCATCAGCGATTGGATTATATTTTTCATCGGTATTATTTAAAATGTTTTTAGCAAGCGGTTCTAATCCCAAAGCAATAGCCTCAGAAGCTTTAGTTTTTTTACCAACTTTAAAGGGTTCATAAATATTTTCTACTTCTTGTTTAGTGATTGAATTTAAAATCTTATTTTTAAGTTCATCAGTCAAAAGTTTTTTCTCGGCTAAAACTTCTAAAATATAATCTTTTCTTTTAACTAATTCAACGTCATATTGATAATATTCATTAATTTTAGTAATTTGATCTTCATCGAGACCACCCGTAGCGTCTTTTCTATACCTTGAAATAAAAGGAATAGTAGCTCCTTCATTTAATAAAGATAAAACGGTTTCTACTTGATTTTCTTTTATGTTTAAACGTTTTGCAACTGTTTGAATTGAAGTATTCATATTTATTTCCTATCTTTCATATCTTCACAAGCGTCAACTAATGCTTCGGCTAATTTCGGTTCTTTAGCAGAATGTCCTGATTCAGCTATGAATCTTAATTCTGATTTAGGTAAATTTTTGTGTAATAAATAAGCTCCGATTGGACGGCAATCCATGTCATATTTACCATGAATAATAATGGTTTCAATGTTTTTTATTTTGTAAGTATTTTCTAAAATGTAATTATCGCTTGGTAAAAATGCATTATTGATAAAATAATGGTTTTCCAGTCTAGCTAATTCTAAATTAGCTTTACTATCAGCTAAGATTTCTTCAATAATTGGTAGTTTGTTTAAAGTAATTAAACCTAACTCTCATTTAGCACAATGATAAGCGGCTTTTTCAGCAATTTCTTTATTTTCAGAATTTAAATATTTAGTATAAGCTTTTAATAAATCGCTTCTTTCTTCTTGTGGAATAAAACCACTATATTCAGCGTATTCCTCAGGGAAATAATAAGAAGCTCCTTCTTGATATAGTCAGTCATTATCTTCTTTTCTAGCTAAAAAGATGCCTCTTAAAATCATTTTATTTACGGATTTAGGGTGCTTAATAGCATAAATAAGAGATAAAGTAGAACCTCATGAACCTCCAAATAGAATTCACTTATCAATGTTTAAGTGTTTTCTTAATTTCTCCATGTCTTCAACTAAATCTCAAGTAGTATTTTCTTTAACACAAGCAGAAGGTGTAGATTTACCGCAACCTCTTTGATCAAATAAAATAACACGGTAATATTTAGGATCAAAAAACTGACGATTAGAAGTGCTTATTCCGCCTCCGGGTCCGCCATGTACGAATAAAATGGGCACTCCGTTTGGATTACCAACTTCTTCATAATAAATATTATGTAAATCACTTACTTTTAAATAGCCACTGTTATATGGTTCTATTTCTGGATACATTGTCATATTAATCTCCTATTTTTTAATTCTTCTTTTAATGTTTAACAAGCCTAATAATAAACTTGCAAGTCTAATCGGTTGTTTAGATCACATATTTCTTCAAATTGTAAACATAAACTTATGATAAATTGGTCTAAATGGGAATAATAAGTAAAATCACATATTATTCTTAAAATTAGCTAAAGAATCGTAATCTAAACTAATTAATAAGCTATAAAAAGTATTAATTACGTATTTTTTAAATTTAGGATCATTTATAGTTTTAAAAAATTTGTCTTGTCATTTATTAAGTTTAATTCAAGTTCAGTAGTTTAATTTTTTATAACTTCTTTTAAGCACTTCTAAAATTAATTCTGAAAATTCTTTGTAATTATTACTGTAATTGTTATTTAAAAAAACAAAGAAATCGTCAAATAGCTTTTTAATCATAATTTCATTATCTTTTAAAAAGTTTTTAACTAATTGACCTAAAGTTTTAAAATATTTAGCTTTTTTAATATAAGCTTCTATCATGCAAAATAGTAGCTTAATATTATTTGCCATGTTTTTGTCGTAAGTAGCTGCTTTTAACAATTCATTAATAAAATTACTTTGGGTTTTAATCGTGATATGTTCGTCGATATCTTGACAAAAACCTAAAATTACTTTATGGATGTTTTCCTTATTAGAATCTATTGAATCTAAAATTTTTAATCCTAAACTATAAATAGCTTCTCGATTAATTTTATAAGCTTGATTAATAAATTTAGAAAAGCTATATCTCGGATTAATGCGATATATCGTTTCACTATTAGTAATAATGGCAATTATTTCTTTGCTTTTTAGCATTACATTTAAAATATTTAAAATAAACTCGTCGCTTATTACTTCATCTTTAATTGATTTTCAGGCATTAGAATCGTTTGTTAAGAAATTTAAAAAGATTCCAATATACTCTAAAAATAAGGTTGTTAACGATGTATAGTTTTCCCTAGAAACGATTATTCTATTAGGATTTTCTTCACATTCTTCCACTAAGTTATTAATTTCACGTTTTAATAAAGTAAAATATGGGTTTTGAACATTATTACTTGCTTCTGATCATGATCTTAAAATATAAATAATTTTGTTAAGTCTTTTTTCGATTTGAGTTACCTTTGGTAAATCAAAAGTAATCTTATTCCACATTTTAATATCACGATTAAGATTAAAACTTGAAATATGTTTTATATATTTATTGGGTTTATCATTAAACAAAATATTATTATCTAAACAGTGTAAAAATAATCTTCTAGCGATTTCTTGATAGCCTATTTCGGTCGGATGAACATCTAAAATGTTTTCATAAAGTTTGTAAACTTTTTTACGTCATTCTTTATAGTAAAAAACTTTTAAATAACTTGTATTATCATCAAAAGTTGCAATTTCTTCATAAGTCTTATTTAACGCTCTATTAATATTTCTAAATAAGTCATTAAAAACTGCTGGGTTTATTTTTTTCAAATTATTTTCATAACGAGCAGTGATGCCAAAAAACGGTGGAGTATATGAAGAAACAATAATTTTGCAATTAGGATTTATTTGTCTTATTTTAGAAAGCATTTCTTTATACTGTTTGCTTATATTTTCACTTACTTGATTAACAATGTTAAATAATTGTTCTTTTACTTTAATTAGCTGATAATAGTTTTTCTCAGTAAACATATTTTTGATTTTAGCAAAAGGTAATGAAGATTGAAATTCATTCCCACCCAATTGGCAATAAATAACATCGGCTTTAGAAATAATATTTTTAATATTTTTAGAATAAATATTAAAGTTTTCTTTTTCACTTATTCTAGGCTCATAATTTCAAATATCTTCTTGTAAATGAATATTAGACAAAGCTTCAGTTATTTTATTCATTTTAACGACATTAATTAATCCTTCGTCGTAATTACCGTCTATTAAATTAATTACATCAATAACCCTTAACACTGATTGAGCCGTATTTATATAATTAAAATTGTTAAAAAAATCTTGATATTCAGGTTCTTTATTCGCTAAATCTTTTAAAAAAACAGTCAAATAATCACCAGCTGCATAGCCGATTTTTCAATCGTTATTTTTTTTATAACCACAAAGTCCACAACCCACTTTTGAGTTAAAACCTTGGGCTATAGAATCGCCAATAACTACAAAATTAAATTCTTTTTTACCACTTGAATTCATGATTTATTAATTATACTTTTTATTTTTAACTTTTTAAAGTTAAAAAACAAGCCGACATTAATTTATGGCTTGTTCGTTATTAGTATGAATTGAGCAATTATTAGCAGCTGCAACTGCCGGCAATTCTCCATCTATTTCACCGTCTACTTTAACAGTAACATTTTTTAATCAATTAGTTTTTCAAGCTACTATTTCAAAAATACCTCAACGAATTAAATCAATTGAATAGAATAAGAAATAAGCTAATTCTAACGGAATAAAAGTATCTTGGGCTTTTAATGGTCTTACAATTCCGAAAACAATAATAATTAATCAAATAAATGATAATCATTGAACGCTTAACATTGTTACAGACGCGATATTATTTCTTCCTCCGGCCCTTGGTAAAGCGGCAGAAGTGTAAAATCAACATCAAACTGGATTAAATAATATAAATGTTCCACAGCATAATAAAAACACTCTTCTAAATTCGTTTGAAGCCGCCAATCTAGCCGCTGCTATAAGTTCTTTATTATCTGCATTACTTGATAATCCTAAATAATTTTTAATAGAACTTATTTCACTTGAATTATTTTTAATAAGTTCGTTAATTTTATTTTCAACTCCGTCTTCTAAACCTTTGGTTGTTGAACCAGAATAAGCAATTCCGAAAACAACTCCAATCATAATAACTGACATCATAGCTCCGGCTAAAGCATGAAAACCTCTTAATGAATAAGCGTGTTGTTCGGCTTCTTCAAATCTATTTTCTCCTAAACGAGTTGCAACAAAATAAGAAACGTTACTCGAACATACTGATGTAACCGCCGAAGCTATTGAAGATAAACTTTCAACTAAACCTAAAACAGTAACACCGTTAATATCCATTCAAGGTTGACCAATTCCTGAACCTTCGGCTGCACCGGGATATGCTCTTGTTCAAATCATCATTCTTAAAGGAATTGTAATCATTCCTAAAATAGTTATGCCCATAGCTGGTAAACGTTTTAATATTTGTTTTGCTATTGGTTTTTTAATATAGTAAATTCTAAATAAGTCGATATAAATTGGTCTATCTTTTCAATAAGTTAATATTTGGTCGCTCGTTAAACAAACTAAAGCTCCAATAATCGAACCAAAAGCAGCTGCATGAGGTGGCATTTTAAATACATATAAACAAATCGCATTAATTACGCCGTTAACAACAACTGTTGCAGTTGCTGAAACCATGGCTAAATTAGAATGTCCGGTTTCATTTAATTGCATGTTAGTATTAAAGTTAAATGAAGTAATAGCTCATGAAATAGCAATTAAAGTTAAGTATTTAGAAGCTTCAATTCTAGTACTATCTTCAATTCCAGAAGTGGCTACTAAATTAATCATTTGTGGTCCAACCGTTCATGCAGGTATAGCAAAAAACATCACGATAATCATATACATTCAGATCCGAATGTTCATTATCTGGTTAACTTTATCGTAATCCTTCCGACCATAATATTGACCGACAAACATAGCGGCTATTCCTTGAATTGCAAAGAATATTGTATACATAATTCCGGTATAAGTATTAGCATAAGTTAAAGCATCTATACCGCCGGCAGATTGACTAACCATAAAGTTATCTAAAAAGCCGTTTAAACAAAATAAAATTTCTCCAATAATGATAGGAAGAGTTTTAATGAAATAAAGTTTTCAATCAGCTTTTGTTTTCGGTAGTAAACGTTTAAAATAATGCGTTTTTTTCACGCCTGATTTCATATCTCCTCCTTATCTATAAAGTTCAAATTTTTTCTTTAAGTTCTTTAATAGTTAAATTTTCATCAATATTTAAATTTCTTAGTTGTTTCATCAATTCTCGTTTGTAAAAAATTTCTTTTAAAAACTGATCTGTTTCTTCTGGGTGTTCGACGATTCAAATCATTTTTAAAACGTCGTCCTTAGAATATCTTGAAAGTTCTCTTAACAACATTTTTTTGTCAAGATTTAATAAGTATTTTTTTCTTTTGTCATTACTTCTTAATTTGGGTATAGCTTTTGTATAAAGTCAATATCCAACAAATGAAGCAATAGCCCCATTTCTATCAGCTAATGCAATATTTAAAAAAGTATTATTAAAACCTGTAATACTTTTTTTAGTTTTAACAAAATAAGGTTCATTGAAAATCTTTCCAGTTAATTTAGAAAGAGAAACGGTTGTAGCGGTAATAAGTGGTTCAACCTTGTTTTCAGGAAAAAGTTTTTTCAAACAATTATGTTCTAAAACTGGATTATGACCTACAAAAACAACATTTTTCATTTCGATGTATTTGTTAATAGTTTTTATATCGTTAATTATTTTCTTTTTTAAAATATTTCAAATACCACTTAAAATGTGATGTTTTGAAAAGTCAACAATAAAAGTTTTTACTTTAAATTGATTTTTGTCACTTAAAAGACCAAGCGTATAAGCATAGGGTGTGCCACTTGGTATATTAAGTAATTTAGCAAAGGGATTTGTAATAGCCTCAAAATCAATAAAAACTTTCTCAATTTTCATAATATTAAATTATACCTTTAAAAACTAAAAATAACTGTTGGTGTTATTTAGTGATATAAAATTTTAAATTAAAAATTTAATTTGCTACGTTTTTTGTTTTTATTTTTGATTAGCAAAACTTCTTTATTTCTATTAACTATA
Source organism: [Mycoplasma] falconis (assembly GCF_006385795.1). Taxonomy (GTDB): domain Bacteria; phylum Bacillota_I; class Bacilli_A; order Mycoplasmatales; family Metamycoplasmataceae; genus Metamycoplasma; species Metamycoplasma falconis. The sequence goes on from NZ_VFSS01000002.1 coordinate 75,755, forward strand.
ATTAAATGTGGGGGATATATTTATACCCTCAAAGATAAAGATTTAAGGAGATTATTAATGTCAGAAATGAAAAACAAATTTCACAACGTTATTGTGAAAACCCCAGCAGCATCAATGGTTAATGGAATTACATCAGCACCAGAATTAGGAAAACCTATTTACGAAAAAGCTTTAGAACAACACGCTAAATACATCGAAGCTTTAAAATCATGTGGCGTAGAAGTTACAGTTTGCCCTAAAAACGAAGACTTCCCAGACTCATGTTTCGTAGAAGATAGTGCCGTTATTGTAACCGGTGAAATAGCTATCTTATCAAATCCAGGAGCATGTAGTAGAAATGCAGAAAAATTTGAAATGCTTCCTTACCTACAAAAATTCTTTGATGAAAAACACATTTTCAAAATTGAGAAACCAGGTACACTAGACGGCGGAGATGTTATGATGGTAGGAGATACCTACTACGTTGGTATGTCAGAAAGAACTAACCGTGAAGGTATTAGACAATTTCACAACATTTTAGCCAGCGTAGGCAAAAAATGCATTCCAGTACCAATGACCGAAATGTTACACTTAAAAACAGGAGTTAACTATTTAGAACACAACAACTTATTAATTTCAGGAGAATTTTTAAACTATCCAACATTTAAAGATTTTAATCAAATTGTAGTTGATCCTTCAGAAGGATATGCGGCTAACTGTATTTGAGTAAATGAAACAGTTATCGTTCCCGAAGGATATCCAAATGTTCTAAAAGCTGTACAAGATTTAGGTATTTACCGTGTTATTACTTGCGACACCTCAGAATACAAAAAACTTGATGGTGGATTAAGCTGTTTATCATTAAGATTTTAATTATCGAAACAAAAAAACTAGCAACTTCGGCTTGCTAGTTTTAATTTTTGTCAAAATCTAACTTATTTTGTGTAATTTTTTGCTTTTTACACAATAAATACTGAAACTGGTTTTAAGATTATTATATAAGAGGGTTATATGTTTAAGAAAAATAAGGGTTTACTCATCGGTATATTAGCAACAATTACTTCTATTTCAACTTTATTTCCGTTAATTAAAAAACAAATTGCTATTGACGAGCCTAAAAATAATAATGATTTAGTTGATGAAAATCAAAAAATAGTGGATATTGTAAATGAAATCATCAATAACTATGACACAAAAGATTTTCCAAATATTATAAAAGATAAAGAAGAATTAGAAGAATTAATAAAAGAAGGCGATAAAAATAAAATTGAGGACAAAGTTAAAGAATTAAAAGAAAAAATCGAAAACTTTGTTGATGACTTTAATAAAAAATCCGAAGACCTTGCAATAAACTTTTTTGAAGGTTATAAAAATATTGATCTTTATAACAATGAGCTAGCTAATAACGATTTAAGAAATTCTTCTTTTCTGAAAAACGATTTATTAGGCTGAAACGTTAACGATAAAATAAGAGAAGAAATAATTAACGCTTCTTTAAAATATTTCACAAGCGAAACCCAAGAAGAAACTATAAAAGTAAAAACCGAAGAAGAATTTAATAAGTTAATTAATGAGGCTTATAAGATTGATTTAGATAATTGAAAAAACCCTAAGATACCTAATATTTCTAAACAAAAAATAGAAGATAAATATTTATCTGTTATTTTTGAAACTTCCAGAGTTTTAAGAAAACATATATTGGAAAATTTTAGAGAAGGTGTTAAATTTATTTCCGAATCTCGTTTCGTTTTGCCTAATAACATTTGGTTTCAAATGATGAATAAAACTTTCGGTTATTTTGCTTTAAATAATAAACAAGCCAAAGAATATAGTCTTGAATATATAAATAGTTTGAAATTAGATGATTACAATGCTAAAAATGGTTGAGTAATACCTAACGACAAAGATTTATTTACACCTAACGAAAATTACATGTTATATTATTCTGATTTTTGACCTGTTTGATCTCTTAACAAAGAAAAAGGTTTATATTGATCTTTATATCCTTATTTTGCTTATGCATACTTATATAACGATATATTAGATGCTGAAAATACAATTTTGCAACCGGATCAAGAAATGAATTATTTTGAATTTGTAAAAAATAACGAAGATAAATTTGTATATAACAAAGAATTATTATTAGAAGATTTTTTAAGCAGAGAATCATATGATTGATATCTTGAAACAAAACAAAATTGATTTGATAATCCTGCTAAACTTGAAGAATTATTGGAAAATAAGAAATTAGAATTTTCATTTAATGTTTTCGAAGTAATTAATTTAAATTGAATACCTTATACTCCAAAACAAAAAGAGGTAATTAGACATCAAAACATTTCTGTATTAAATTACAAATATTTCGAAGAAGCAGTTTCTTTATTTGATGAAATAATAAGAAATAAAGTTTTAGAATTAAAAGAAAAATTAAAATCTAAGAAAATTGAGTTAGAAAAAGATGAACTTCAAAATCAAGAAATAATAGATAAAATAAATAAATTATTAGTTTTTCCAGAATATGATCAAATTCAAGAAACATTGATGAAAAAATACGATATGTTTAAAGATGGTTTTATAAATAAAGCAGAAGAAATATTAAAATAATTATTTAAAATGGTTTGTTTAATTATTTGATGAGGTTTTATATTTAAAACATCATAGACATTTAAGTTCCTATCATTAGGAACTTTTTTGTTTAATTATTTTGTTTTTATGCCCTAAATAGTAAAACTGGTTTTAAGATTATTATATATAAGAAGGTTTTATGCAAAAAAGAAAGAACAAAGGATTATTACTCGGAATATTAGCAACAATTACTTCTATTTCAACTTTATTTCCTTTGATAAAACAACAAGTAGTTAATGATCCTGCTAACGATATTAAAAAGATAATAAATATAGCAAACGACATTATTAATAACTATGACATTTCTGAATTTCCAGATATTATAAAAAATAAAGAAGAACTAGAAGATTTAATAGAAGATTACAAAAATAATGAATACAAAATTTTAGATAAAACAAAAGAATTAAAAGACTCAATTAACGATTTTGTCAATAAATTTAACAAAGAAATTGAAAATCTTACAATTAACTTTTTCGAAGGTTATAAAAATATTGAACTTTATAACAATAAATATGCTAATCAAGATATAAAAAATTCTTCATTTTTGGAAAATCATTTACTAGGGTGAGATGTCAATAACAAAATAAAAGACGAAATAATAAAGGCATCTGAAAAATATTTTGAAACAGCAACTCAAAAAGAAACAATAAAAGCAAAAACAGAACAAGTGTTTGATAATCTTGTCAACCAAGCTTATAAAATTAATTTAGAAGATTGAAATAAACCCAATGTACATAAGCTTTCTAAAAAGGAAATTGAAAATAAATATTTATCTGTTATTTATGAAACATCAAGAGTTTTAAGAAAATATTTATTGAATAGCTTAAAAGAAGGCGCTAAATTTATTTCTGAATCAAGATTTGTATTACCTAATAATGTTTGATTTCAAATGATGAATAAAACTTTTGGTTATTTTGCCTTAAATGGTGAAGAAGCAGAAAATTACGGGCTTAAATATATAAACGATTTAAAACTAGAAGATTATAATGAAGAAAACGGTTGAGTAATACCAGATGATAAACACTTATTTATACCTAATAGTAATTACATGCAATATTATTCTGACTTATGACCTTATTATTTTATGAATAGTGAGCAAGATTTATATTGATCTATTTATCCTTATTTTGCTTATGCATATTTACACGACGATATTTTAGATGTAAATAATACAGCATTAGAAGATGAACCTGATGATTACTTTATATTTTCTAAATTTGGCAAAATAAAAAGCATTTACGATAAAGATATTTATCTTGATGATTTCTTAAATAATCAAGCTAATCAAATTTACTTACAAAGTAAACACGATTGATTTAACAATGAACCGTTTTGAACAAGTTCTCAATGAACGTATAATGATTTAAACTTTTCTTTTAATATTTTTCAGGTTTTATATATAAACGCAACCATAGGATATTCAATCGAACAAATTCAAATGCTAAAACATAAAAATATTTCTATTTTAAATTACAAATATTTCGAAAATGCTGTTTCCTTATTTGATGAAATAATTAAAAATAAAGTTTTAAAACTAAAAGAGAAATTAAAATCTAAAAAGCTTGAATTAGAAACAGATGAACCCCAAGATCAAGAAATAATAACTAATATAAACAAATTATTAGCTTTTCCAGAATATAACCAAGTCCAAGAAACATTGATGAAAAAATATGAAATGTTTAAAGATGGTTTTATAAGTAAGGCAGAAGAAATTTTAAAATAAATATTTAAAAAACAACCGGTCGCTTTCTTTGCCGATTGTTTTTTGTTCCCTTTCAAGGAGAATATATTCTTTTGAAATTCGCTAACAGAGTTTATAAAAATTATATTTTAAAATATTAATTAATATTAATTTTTATTATTTTCTTCAACCATTTTTCTTGCGTCGTCTAGTGAAACGCTAAAGAATGTTGTAACACCACGTTTCTGCATTGTTGCTCCGTAAAGCTTATCTGCTCTTTCCATCGTTCCTTGTCTATGGGTAATAACGATAAATTGAGTGTCATCTTTTAAACTTTGTAAAAATTCTGCAAATCTTATAACGTTCGCTTCGTCAAGAGCGGCTTCTACTTCATCTAAAATACATAAAGGAAGAGGTTTAGCTTTTAAAATTGAAAATAGTAATGAAATAGCAATAAGGGCTTTTTCTCCACCTGAAAATAGTTTTAAATTCTTAATTGATTTGCCGGGAGGTTGAGCAATAACATCAATCCCACTTTCAAGTAAGTTTTCAGGATTAGTGTATCTAATTTCAGCCATTCCGCCACCAAACATTTTAGCAAAAACGTGTTTGAATTCGGCGTTAACTAGATCTACTGTTTGAGTAATTTTTTGAATAATTAATTTATCCAATTCGTCAATAGCTTCCTCGATAGTTTGTTTTGCAGCTCTTATTTCTTCGTCTTGTGCTTTAACTTCTTTATATCTTGTTTCCACTTCTTGAAGTTCTGTTATAGCATCTTCATTAACGTGCCCTAATTCACGAATATCTTGTTTCAAGCTGTTTACAAGTTCTCTTGCTATTTTAAAGTCTATTTCAGGATTGTATTGTTGTTTAGCTGTTTCAAACAACATTCCGTATTCTTCTGAAAGTCTTTCTTTAGCGGTTTGAATTCTAGTTTCAGCATTAGTTTTTTCAACCATTTTTCTAGTGTTTTCACTTAATAAAGTTGTAAGTTCGGCACTAGCTTCTGTTTTGGCTGTATTGATATCAAAAAATTCTTTTTTGTATGTTTTAAACATTTCTTCTTGCGATTCTTTTTTAGTTTTTAAATCACTAATATTTGTAAGAAGTGTTTGAATTTTATTTTCAAAATTAATATTTTGATCAGCTTCTAAAATTTCATCAGAAATTGTTTTAAATTGTCTTAATAATTCGTCTGCTGTATTTTGAGCAACGGTTAGTTTGTTTTTATAATTGTTAATTTCTAAAATTATGTTTGAATATAGTGAAATATTCTTTTCTCTTTCATGGTTAAAATTATTTAATTGGCTTGTATGTAAAGAAATATTTGCTTGTAATTGAGGGATTAATTTATTAAGTTCTTCAATTTGGTTTTGAAGATTAAATGTAGAAACATTTTGTGTAGTTTGACCGCCAGTCATAACTCCGCCAACTCTAATAATGTCTCCATCTAATGTAACAACCATATATCTTTTTTCTAATAATTGTGAAATACGAGAAGCATTTTCGATGTTGTCGCAAACCAAAATGTTTCCAAGTAAAAATCTTTTTAAAACATCAATATTTTTATCAATAGAAACCAAATCGGCAGCTATACCTAAAAAACCTTTTTGAGTTTGAGCTACAACAATGTGTTGTTCGTTAACTCTTTTTGGTTGAATAGAAGATAAGGGAATGAATGTAGCCTTACCACCATTATTATTTTTTAAGAAATTAATAGCAGCAACTGCTGTGTCAGGTGTATCAACAACAATGTGTTGCACAGCTCCACCTAAAATAGTTTCAATAGCTAATGCATATTGCGCATCTACTTTAATTAATTCTTTAACCAAAGCTTTATAGCCTTTAAATAAATGTTTATTTTCAACAACGTTAGCAGTTCCTTTAGCTAAGTTATTTTTGTTTGATCTCATATCTTCAATAACATCTAATTTAGATTTGATTTTATTCAATTTATGGGTATCGTTTTCAATAATATTTCTTTCTTTTTGAATTAAAGTAAAGTATTTTTCAGCTTCTTTTTTAAGTTGATCGGCTTCGTTGGTTTTTTTGTTAATAAAATCACTATAAACAGCAATAGTAGAATTAGTTTCAACTATTTTTTCTTTTAAGGCTTCTTTCTTTTGTTGTTCGGTTGCTACAATTTGACCTGAAAGCAACATTTCACGGTGTTGATCTTCTTTAGCTCTTCTAATTTCTAAAGCATTAAGCTCGTCGGTTAATTTAGAAATTTCTTTATTTAAATTAGAAATACTTTCATCTAATTGATTAATTAATTCTGATTTTTGTAAACCTAAATTAGTGTATTTTTGAACAATAGCCTCAAGGTTTTCTTTTTGTAATTCAAAGCCTTTTGTTTCTTTTTCTAAGTGTTCTAAACGATTTGAGTAATCGATAAAATCATGAACCAATAAGCTCACTTCAACATCTTTTAGTTGTGCTTTTTTGGCACGATAAACTTTAGCTTTCTCAGCTTGTCTTTGTAATGGTTTTAATCTTTTTTCTAACTCTTCTACTAAAATAGAAATTTTATCCAATGCTTCTTGAGTTCTTTCTAGTTTACGTTGTGATTCAATTTTTCTTACACGATACATTGAAGTACCTGAAGCTTCTTCAAAAATTTCTCTTCTTCTTTCTGGTGTAGCTTCGGCAATGTCCGCAATAGTTCCTTGACCAATAATAGCTAATGAAGATTTTGAAATACCACTTTGCATCGCTATTTCTTTAATATCTTTTTGTCTTGCTATTTCGCCATTAATGTAATATTCATTACTTCCCTTTCCTCTTGTTAAAACACGAGAAATGGTAAAAAAGTCATGAGGTATATTACATCCTCTATCTCTATTATCAAAAGTTAAAATAACCTCTGCTCTATTCATTTCTTTTTCAGTTTTAGAACCTGAGAAAATAACATCTTCCATGTTATCTCCTCTTAAAACCTTAGAACTTGTTTCTCCTAAAACTCATCTAATTGCATCATTAATATTAGATTTACCAGAACCATTAGGTCCAATAATAGCAAAAACTCCACCGTCAAATTTTAAAGAAACTTTGTCAGCAAAAGATTTAAAACCGTGAGCTTCTACTTGAATTAATTTCATAATTTTACCCTCCTCTAGGTTTGCGTAATATTAATATTATAATAAATAAAAATAAAATAGGTTATCAACGATAACCTATAAAATTATTCAACTATTGTATATAAGTGATTTGGGTTTTTTACAAGTTCTTCTTTTAGGTAATTCTTTAAGTTTTCATTTAAAACTGTTAGTTTAACTTTAACCGCATCTTTTGGTGCATTATTATAATCAAAAGCCTTAGGGCTAAATTCAAGAACGCTTGCAGGAATTGTTAAAGCTTCAAATTTATTATTTGCTAAAGCATAATCTTCAACTTCTTCAATGTTAGCTAGATCTAATTCAGTTAATAAGTTATTAGCGAAAACCCCATTACGTAAAACTTTTAGATCTTTTAATTCAGCAAGGTTAACTGACATTAATGAGTTTTGAGCAAAAGCATAACTTCCGATGTTGCTTACAGTCAATGGTAAAGTAAGTTTAAAACCTTCAAAAGAATCACTTTTTGGTGCAAATGTACCCTTAAAAGCATTATCTCCAATATATAGCAAGTCTGCCTCATTAAAGTTAATGACAGTAACTGAAGAAAGACCTTCGAAAGCTCCATTTTGAATATGAGTTAAAGTTTTTGGTAAATTAATTTGAGCTATATTGCTAATTCCGCTTGCTGCTATAACGTTTTTAGCTCTTAATCCTTTTTGACTAACTTCCATTTGTCTTTTGATATTTACATATGAAAATAAAGCTTGTGGAATTTCGGTCATTTTTTCATCAGTTAAATTTAAAGTTTTTGAACTTAATTTAAAGTCATTTAATAAATAATCTTCAACTGTGCTGTTTGTAGCTTCGCCACCACAAGAAACAGCAGCAATTGGTAGGGCTAGAGTTGAAATCGCACTTAAAGAACCTAATAAAAATATCTTATTTTTTTTCATAGCTATAATTTTACCATTTTGTTATAAAAACAAACTCATTATTTGACCCTATTAACTAAGCAAATATTTTAGATGTTAAAATATTAAATATGAATAATTTTGAACTTATATCACCTAACAAACCTTCCGGCGACCAACCAAAAGCCATTAAGCAATTAGTAGAAGGTTTAAAACAAAATAAAAAACATCAAGTTTTACTTGGAGTAACGGGTTCAGGTAAAACTTTTACCGCCGCTTCTGTTATTAATGAAATAAATAAACCAGCGTTAATAATTTCTCACAATAAAACCTTAGCTAGTCAGTTATATAGTGAGTTTAAGGAGCTGTTTCCCAATAACTCAGTCGAATATTTTGTTTCTTATTTTGATTATTACCAACCGGAAGCTTATTTACCTAAAAAAGATTTATACATCGAAAAATCTTCTGCCAATAACAAGCAATTAGCAGCAATGAGAATGTCTGCAATTAACTCTTTATTAACAAGAAGAGATACAATTGTTGTTGCTTCTGTGGCTGCAATTTATGGTGAATTTAATCCTTCTGAATACGAAAAAAACTTTTTAACAATTAAACAAAATCAAAAAGTAAAAAGAGATGAAATAATATCTGCCTTAGTTAAAATGGGTTATACAAGACATTTCGGAGAAATTAATAGAGGTGATTTTACTGTTAAGGGTGATTTAATCGAAGTTTGCCCTGGTTACAATCTTGATTACAATATTAGAATTACTTTTTTTGATGATGAAATTGATCAAATCTCGTTTGTTGACCCATTAACCAAAGATGTATTTAAAAAATTACCAGCTTTAGTTGTCTTCCCTGCTACAACTTATACTTTAAGTGGTTTAGATCGTTTTGAAATGTGTAATATGATTGAAGAAGAATTAAATGGTGTTATAGCCGATTTTAAAGCAAATAATAAACTTTTAGAAGCTCAAAGAATTAGCGATCGTGTATACAACGACATTGATTCTATAAAAGAGTTTGGCTACGTTAACGGGATGGAAAATTATGCTCGTTATGTTGACGGGCGTCAACCAGGGGAGAGACCTTATACTTTATTTGATTATTTACCAAAAGATGCAGTTATTTTTGTAGACGAAAGTCACTTGATGATTCCACAAATTAGAGGTATGTTCAATGGTGATAGAGCTCGTAAGGAAAGCCTAGTTAATTATGGTTTTAGATTGCCTTCTTGTTTAGATAATAGACCTTTAATGTTTCACGAATATGAAAGTTTTAAAAACAATAAGATTTATATGTCAGCAACACCTGCTGAATATGAATTGGAAAAAGCAAACAACGAAGTTATAAGACAAATAATTAGACCAACAGGTTTAGTCGACCCTATTATTGAAATAGAAACTAAAGAAGGTCAAATTCAAAGAATTTACGATCATATTAAAAAGCAAATAGATAAAAACGAAAGAACGTTAATTTTAACGACAACAAAGGCTAGTGCCGAAGAGTTGTCTCTATATTTACAAGAACACAAGATTAAATCGGCTTACATTCACGAATCTTTTAAAATATTTGAACGCAATGAAATATTAAAAGGTTTAAGAACAGGGAAGTTTGATGTTGTTATTGGAATTAACTTGCTACGTGAGGGAATAGATCTACCTGAGGTAAGTTTAATATGTGTTTTGGATGCTGATCAAAGAGGTTTTTCAAGAAACACAACCAGTTTAATTCAAATAGTCGGTCGTGCCGCAAGAAACGACCATGGAAAAGTTATTTTTTATGCAGATGAAATAACTGAAGCTATGAAAAAAACAATTGAAGATAATAAATATAAAAGAGAAATACAAACTAAATATAATCTTGAAAATAATATTGTTCCTAAAACAATTATTAAACCTGTGGCTCCACCTATTCAAAATTGAGATAGTATTGATGAAGATGAATACTTACTTGAAAAAGCTAAGGTTAAAAATAACAAGAAATTGGTTAAAAAACTAATTGAAAGTATGCAAGATTACGCCAAAGATAATAAATATGAAGAGGCTATTAAAATTAGAGATTATTTATATGAAATAGGCGTTGATTTAGATAATTTAGATAAATACAAATAAAAACGGCAATCCCGTTTTTTTATTTAGCTGCGTTTAATCTTTTATAATTTAAATATGAACAAAATTAGCAAAGCTTTTTTAACTGTTGGATCAATTGTAATTACAACGCCTTTAATAACTGTTTCTTGTTTTGAAAACAAAGAAAATAATTTAGATCAAAAATCCTTAGATATAAAAATTTTAATAAATAATATCAATAAATTTAATCCTAAAAGCAATTCAACCAAAACCTTTTTAAATTTGAATAAAACAAATTTAAATATTGTTAACAAAGAAGATTTACCTTTAAAAGTTATTTCTGCTTCAGAAGAATATAACCAACAAGAAGATAAATCAACAATTAATATAAATTATCTTTTATCGACAAAAGATATTTATTTTGTCAAAGGTTATAACTATAAATATTTTGTAAATAATAGATATTTAAATTATTTAGCAAAAAATATTAAAGTTGCTATTAACACGGACGATAAAGCAAATTTAACAGATAAAAATCTTTTAATAGAATTATTAGAAGATGGCTATACTTATGAAGTATTTGATTTTCAAAACTTTCAAAACGAAATTAAATTTTCTTTAAAAGTTAAAAAAGATAATAAGGTTTCTGAAATAGTTAATTATGAATTTAAAAAAGATGATTTAGCTGTAAAAAAACAAGATGAACCTCAAAAAGAAGAACCAAAACAAGAAGAACCTCAAAAAGAGCCAGAAAATAATCAAAATAATAATTCTAATGATCAATCTGACGATAAAAAAGATGAAGAACCTACGAAACCTTCAAAAGAAGATGAAATTAAAAAACCAGAAATACCGGAATTTTTATATAAACAATACTCTGTAGATTTTTCAATTGGTAATAATTCCGCTTATAAATATTCAGAAAAATTAAGTCCAACAAAAACCGTTAAATGAGGGCATTGAAATCTTTTAAATATAAATGGAAACGATACTAATGATATAAAAAGAAAAAGAGCCGCGGTTGTGATGTCTCATTTAAATTTAGATTTAATTGGTATTACCGAAGTTAAGGATGAATACGCTATAAAATCTTTGGTTAAAACAATGAACGAAATTCATAAGAATCAATTTAAATATATAATTTCAGATCATTTAAAAGGTCCTTATGCTGGTACAAGACAAGGAGAACATGTTGCTATAATATATAACTTTAATAAATTAACTCCGGAAGCTTTTGACAACGGTAAAATAGGTTATAGTTATACTCAAAGTTTTAAGGGTTATAAATCTGACTTAGATTATTATTACGTAAGACCTCCTTACGGGGTTAAATTTGCTTTAAACTATGCTCCTCATAAAAAAATGACTTTTGTTTTTGATCACTTTGATTCACCAGGTGAAAAAAAGACAAGTGAATACGATTTTAAATCTATAAAATCGCAAGGGAACCAAGAAATTTCAGAAGCATATCATTTAAAAAATGTTTTAGATTATTTTGATTCAATAGACGGTCCACAATCTAATATTTATTTCGGAGGAGATACCAATATAAGAACAGGTAATCAAAACTCAGCATTTGCTTCAATGAAAAATAATTATTATGCTTTATTAAAAGATACTTCTAATTGAAATTCGTCACTTAATACATCGGGCGGTTATTCACAACAATACGATAAGCTTTTTTATAAATCAGAATTTAATACATACAATGGTTTTGTTTTTGATTTATATAAAGTTAAAAGGAATAACAACTGAATTGATTTATTTAAAAAATATGATATTGCAGTTGAAAAAACCGAATCACTTAGAAACGGTACTTCATTGAGCGATCACACCTTAGTTGGTGGTTATATCGATTACCTAAATAATTAAATATTTCTTAATACTAAAACACCGCTTTAAAGACGGTGTTTTTAATATTGTTTAATTTCTAAATAATTTTTATTATTTTTGTTTGCAATTTGAATTTGATAGCTGTAATCTTTATTTGATATGTTTGGTATATTTGTTAAAGAATAAACAGAACGATAAGAGGTTATATTGCGTGAATTTTGTTCTTGTAAGCCGTAGTATTTTTGTCCTTCGGCATTATTTAATAATTCAAATTTTTCATCTTCTTCAACAATGTTGTTATTGTTTTTATCAATTCATAAAGTTATATCAAATAAACCTGATGTTGATTTACCTAAGAAGTCTTTTTTATCGAATGGATCAGTAACATAACTTACATAAGTATAATTTTCATCATTTTGATATAAATCAGTTTCGCTATAAGTGTTTGATCCTGTTTCATCATATTTAGAATTTCATTTTTGTTTAGCTATATAGTTAAAGTTAAAAGTATGAATATCTAATTGTTTTTGAACATTGTTATTTTCAATTATGAAAGCTGTTTTGGCGTTGTTTTTAACAGCTTCTAATTGTTTATCATCTAAATTTAAATAACCACCAAATTTTAATAAATCTGTTCTACCTTTTAAATTATTTGTTTTATCTGAAACCCAATTAGAATTATCTACTGCAGCAAAACTTATTAATTGTCTATAGCCCATTAAATCTAAATATGCTTCAAATAATAAAGATAAATATTTATTCGGTTGTTTTTTTACAATTTCGGCAAAAGGTCTTTGATTATTAGCGTTTAAATAAATTGATAATTGCTCATCAAAAACTCAATCAGTATTAAAAGCTGTATAGTTATGATATGGTTTACCGTCTTTTTGTCAAGAAGCTGGTTCAAGTAATCCAAACATTTTAAAATCATCATCCCCAATTGCTGTTAAATAAATCGAATCCGTAATTGGTAATTTAAAATATAAATAATTTTCAAAAGGGTTTAATTCTTCGTCGCCATTATAAATTGGTTTTAATTTACCTCTAGAATTTTTAAAATTCATATTAGTAGAAGTGAATGACATTTTTAGCAGTTCTCTTGGTACTAGCTCTTCAAAAGAATATTGATATAAAATATTTTTTCTGCTTATTGAAGAACTAAATCTAACATCATTATTTAAAGTGTTATTAAAATAATAATTGCCGATAAGTAGTTTTAATTCTAATGCTTTATATCTTTCTAACTCTTCTTTGGTTCAGTTTTTTTCTCAATTATTAGCATAATTAAATAGATCGTAGGAACTATAATCCTTAAAAATAGGTCTTTCATCATCAACAACATTAAAGGCTATTGGTGTTTTTAAATAGTCTTTATAATTAGCAGGGCGATTAAATTTAAGTGCTTCTTTAAATCTTTCTAAGAATTTAGCATTAACTACATTTGCTTTGCCGTCTGAATTTAATTTATATTCTAATTCACTAGAAGCATAAGGATCATTTTCTTTGACACTTGTATCGTAAACGTTATCGATGTGGTGAGTATATTCGTGAACTAAGACACTTAAAATAGCTTCTACTCTTTTTTCTAATGGTCAATCATTTATTATCTTAGGACCTAATTTAATAATTGAATTTAAATTTAAATATATTTCGCCAATATGTGGATAATAAACCCCATTAACCGAATCATGATGATCACTACTTGGTATTTCTCGATTTATATAAACGGTTGTTAAGGCATCGATTTCAGGTCCGAAGTTAGCTCTTTTTCTAAATTGATCGCTTAAAAGTTTTCTGCCTTCTTCACCTAAATAATAAATTAAATTATTTTCTTCATCCTTAGCGTATGGATATTCAATAATCGTCAAATCTCCATATTTATATTCTGGGTTTTTTATTACTTTTTGATTCCTTTCCATTAATTTAGCATTATATGTTCTGGCTTCAACATCATTATTTATGATAGATACATGATCAAACCTTGCATCAATACCTAAAAAAAGAAAAACTACTGCTCCTATCGCTCCGATTACAGTTATAAATAAAAATATTATTAATAATATAGCTCAAAGAGGGAACTTATCTTTTTTAACTGGTTTTTGATTTTCTTCCATTTCTCCTCCTTAATTAATCTTTATAAATAACAGCAACAGCTTCTACATGAGCGGTTTGTGGAAACATATCGACCGGTGTAATTTTTTTAATTTTATAACCGTTATTACTTAATATTTTTAAATCTCTGACTAAAGTATGTGGGTTGCAACTAACGTAAATTATTTTTTTAATATTAGCTTCTATAACAGTATTAAGTGTGTTGCCTTCTATACCTGAACGTGGTGGATCAAAAATTATAGTATCTATTTTATTAACATTTATACCGTGCTGTTTAGCAATTTCGGCATTTCTTAATATATCTTCTGTTTTAGCGTTTATAGAAAAAACTTTATTTTTATCTAAATTATTTATTTCTATATTTTTACAAGCATTAATGGATGCATTTTTATTTGTTTCAATTAAATAAATTTTTGAATTGTCATTGCCAATATAAATACCGATTGAACCAACACCAGAATAAGCATCAATTATATTTCTTTGATCTTTAATTTCCTTTTTAACTAAATCATATAAATCTTCTGTTGCAAAATCATTTACTTGAAAAAACGAATCTCATGAAACAATAAATTTTTTATCTCTTAATTTATACTCTAGTCAGTTTTTATTCAATTTATTATTTCTATCTAAAACTACTAATATTTTTTCTTTAAAACAAATAACTATATTTTCTAAATTATCAATTCAATTAAATATATCTTTTATTTTGTTGCTTGCCGATTCATCTTGATTATTTAAATCAAAAATTATTTGTATTTTATCGACTGCTTGACTATATCTAAAAGTAACTTTATTTATGTTTAAGTTAATTTTGTTATTGTTAATAAATTTTTTAAAACTTTCAAAAGCCTTACACATTTCTTCATTAGCTAGTGTTAATTCCGGTTGTTCTATTAATTTGTGTGTTCTTTTTTTATAAAAACCAAAAATGTATTTATTATTGGTTTTTTCAACTTGTAAGGTTATTTTATTACGGTAGTGAGTTTCTTTTTTAGAAGCGACTATATTTTCTACAACAACTTCTTCTGGTAAATTCCTTTTAACAAGATTATTTAAAATATCAAATTTAAATTTTAATTGTTCTTCATAAGTATATGGAAGTAGCGGTGCTGCCATAGATTTATATAATGCTTCGTTATAATCATTATTCAAATTTTCTTTTATTATAGTTTGGCTAATAGGTTCTCCGAATGCTATTTGTTTATTAGCTCAATATATTTTGACATCTACTTTTTGATTAGGTAAGGCATTATCGACAAACAAAACCTGATTGGATGATTTATCACCTCTAAAAACACCATAACCTTCATAGCTCAATTCTTCAATCAAAACATCTTTTATTATTTCATTAACTTTATACATTTTATTTACCTAAACAAAATTTAGAAAATATATTATCTAATAAAGCTTCGTTATCGTGTTCTTTATTTAAAATTTGTCTTAAATTCATTCACGCTTTATTTAAATCCAAAATAACAACTTCAGGTCCAAAACCATTATCTATACCTTCATTAGCTTCTAATAAAGCGTTTTTAGCTTCTTTTAAAAGACCTAATTTTCTTGTGTTGTAAATTATGTTTTCGCTATAAATATCAAAGTTATTATATTTTTTTACTAAAGCGTTTCTTAGTTCTCAAAGATATTGATTTTTAGCTGAAATAATAATTTTATTAGTATTACTTTTTTGTTCTTTGCTTAATAAGTCGGCTTTATTAATAACTTCAATATATTCTTTGTTTTTAGCTAAATCTTTAATAGCTAAATTTTCTTCACTGTCTTGGTTATCATAATCTACCAAATGGACAACAATCCTTGCTTCTTCAATTGCTTTTTTAGATTTTTCAATTCCGATTGACTCTACTAGATCTTCTGTTTCTCTTATTCCGGCTGTATCTATTAATTTAAATACTATACCGTTAATATCAAATTCTCCTTCAACAATATCTCTGGTTGTACCAGGAATATTAGTTACAATCGCTTTTTCTTTACCTAGTAAAGCGTTTAAAAGAGAAGATTTACCTGTGTTAGGTTCTCCAACTATAGCTATAGGTATACCATTATAAATGTCGTTTGCATTTTCTGATTGTTGAATAACGACATCTATTTTTTTTATCAAATTATTAACTAATTGTTTTAATTTATTTTTATCCATTTGTTCTATGTCGTTATAATCAGAATAATCAATATTAATTTCTGTTATAGAAATAATCTGTAAAAGTTCATCTTCTAGTTTTTCAATTAATTTCTCGTCTTTGTAATTAAATTGATGAATAGCTATTTCTGCTTGTTTATTAGTTTTGGCATGAATTAAATTATTGATAGCTTCTGCTTTATCTAAAGATATTTTTCCGTTTAAAAAAGCTCTTCTAGTAAACTCGCCTTTTTCGGCTAACCTAGCACCATTACCAATTATTAAATTAAGAATCTTATTAGTTACAATAATTCCACCGTGTGCATTTATTTCTATTGTATCTTCACCGGTATAATTTTTATTTCCAATAAAAAAATTAACTAATACTTCATCGATAACTTTATTTGTTTGAGGATCAACTATATTTCCATATGTTATAGTTTTATCTTCACCTATTTTACCTGTATATATTTTTTTAATAATTTCGATAGCTTCCGGACCTGAGATTCTGATTATAGAAATAGCTTGATTAATATTTCCTGAAGATATAGCTGTTATTGTGTCGTTAATATTCATAATTGATTATTATATTATTTTTTATTATTGTTTTATATAGTTATATTTAATATATATAAATTAAATATACATTTATATATTAATTATTATTAATTAGATTTTTTATTAGTTAAATGTTTGTTTATATAAATAAAATAATAAGCCTTGTTTTTAATGTTAAATTATCAATAAACACCTTAAATTAAGATATTTTTTAATGTTAATAACTTTTAAAACAATTAACATTTTTTTGTTTTTGATGTATTTTTATAATAACTGATTTAAATTAGTTGGTAACAAATATAGAATTTATCTAAACACACTTATTTTATTTTTGTACAATTAATATTGAGTATAAGTTTTATATTCTTAATTCTAATTTTAATTATTCAAATAATGATAGAAGGTTTTATGATTTTAAATTCAAAATTAAGGTAAAGAAAAAATGAATCCTTCACGTTTGTTTGTTGGTATTATCACTAACACAGGATTATGGGGCGCAATAATTTCTACAATCGTCATAACTTTATTAGGTTTCTTATTATTTAAATTTAAAGTTTTAGACGATCATTCAACTGGCGCCGTACAGAAAGTTATTATTAATGTAATAATTCCCTTTCTATCATTTTATTCTTTCCTAACAACAGCTGACGGTAGCGATATAAAAATATACGCTATAGTTTTTGGTTTATCGGCTGTATATTATATTGTTTTGACAGGTATAGCTATGGTTTGAGTTAAATTATTACCTAAAACTGTGCCTAAATCTGTTATAACAAAAGCTCAAAACGATTTTGAAAAATGACAAAATCAAACAGAATTAACTAATAAACAATTATTTAATTCTTCAATTTATTTAGAAAGTTTACAAAAGAAACACCTTGTTACATGATTGATGTGTATTTATGGTTCTAATATTCTATTTGCAACACCGATAGTTTTAGGTGTCTATCCTAATGGAATAGAACTAGGTTCATTAAGTATTTGAAATATTTTATATTACATCGGAGGATTCGGTTTATCTTTTTCTCTTATTTCAGGAGCCAAATTTACTCGCAAAGAATTTGGTAAAACCATGAAGAAAACTTTATTAAACCCTTCATTTATTGTGGTTCTAATAGCTATATTATTATGAAGTTCACAATATTTTATTCCACATGCCGGACCAACAGTTACAACTCTAGATAAACCAATAGAAATTCAAGTTCAATATGGCATCGATCCTAATACAAAAGAAGTATTACAAACTGGAGTTTTAGTAGATCGTTTTTCTACATTTGGACCTAACTTTTCTACTCTTTATGGACATGCGGTTACACCACACGAAAACCCATCAGATGTTACTCATCCTATTGTAGAATGATTTAGTTTTGATAAAGTTAAAAATGCTTATGTAATTTATAACGGTAAACCAGCAGGATGATTCGATTGAAAAGTTACTGTTCCTTATTTATATAAACCGATTTCTATTTTAGCTTCTCTTATTTCTCCTTTAATCTGAATAGTTATTGGAACTTCTTTGGCTAAAACTAATATTAAAGAAATGTTTTGTAAATGAAGAAATTGACTATTCTTAATTTTTAAAATGGTTTTAATTCCGATATTTATTTTGGTTTTAATGATACCTCTTGTAATTACTAAAAATTTACCACCACAAGTTGCAGCTGTATTAGTTATGACTGGATCAGTCCCACCAGGCACAACTGTTGTTATATACTCTCAACATTTTAAGGTTCATGAAAAATATACTGCACAAGTAAGTAGTCTTTCAACGATGTTAAGTTTTATTTTTATTCCTGTCTGATTAGTTGTTGGAGTTGTGGTTTTTGAACTACTAGCAGTCTAATATATAAAAAGTTAATAATATATAAATTAAAAATAAATAATTTTAAAATCCTGTTTGTTAGCAGGATTTTTATTAAAATTCTTTATATGAAAATAGGTGTTATAGCAGAATTTAATCCATTTCACAAAGGACATAAATATCTATTAGAAAGTATTAAAAATAAATATCCAAATTCTTATTTAATAATAGCTTTATCTAGCGATTATGTACAAAGAGGCGAAATAGCATGTATGTCTTGAGAAGATAGGGCATTAGCAGCTAAAAAATTTGGAGCTGACGAAGTGATACCGCTAGATTTTTATACTTCTACTCAAGCGGCTCATATATTTGCTGAAGGTGCCATAAACACACTTTTAAAAAAAGAAATCGATATGCTTATTTTCGGAGCTTCCGATGGTGATAAACCAGAGAAATATGTTAACGCCGCCACTGCTATAAAAAACAATTTAGAAATATATAATAAAGTTTTAAAACAAACATTAAAAACGGGCAGATCTTTTGTTTATAGTGCTTATGAATCTTTAAAACAACTAATAGGTGAAGAAAATATACCGACGGATATTTTAGGTCTTGAATATGCTAAATATATTATTTTTAATAATTTATCAATTAAAATTGACACAATAAAAAGAACAATAGATCATAATAGTGAAATGGGTATGGAAAATTATGCTCCTGCTTCTGTGATAAGAAAGATGTTAGCTAATAATGAAGATGTAAGCCAATATATACCTATTCAAATAAAAAAAGATTATCCTAAAATAGAAGATAAATATTTAGATTTTCAAAAAATAGTTAAAGAAAAAACACCGCAAGAATTATCGGAAATCCACTTAATGAGTGAAGGAATGGAAAATTTATTTAAAAAAAATATAGATTTGCCAACTTATGAAGAATTTGTCGAAGCTTGCACTTCAAAAAGATATACGCATAGTAGAATAAAAAGAGTTATCTTATATACTTTGCTACAAATAAAAAAAAGCTAGTAGTTTTGTTTCTACTAGTTTTTGTTTGCTTGTTCTAACTTATCTTGTGCTTGTTCTAATTTTTCACGTTTATGTCTTTTTTCTTCATCTTTTTCAGTTTGTTTTTCTTTTAATTCGGCCATAAATGAACCAGCAATAATACCAGAAGGAATAGCAATTATTGCTATACCTAAAATAGAAATAACCATAACAATAACTCTTGAATTAACAGCATGAGGGACAAAATCACCATAACCAATTGTTGTTAAAGTAATTGTTGCGAAATATAAAGCCTCTAAAAAGTTTTTAACTACACCATTTGACAAGGCTTGATATTCAGGATTAGCAGCAGCTAATTCTTTTGTTGTGTTGTGTGTTTTAATTCAATTATTTTGTTGTTCTCTTAACCATTCTGATTCGTTGTTTCAAATTAATAAAGCAAAGATAATGATTATTAAAACAATAAACATAAAGACAGAAAATAAAACTTTTCCTTTTTGATCTAAAACATTTAATAAATTTTCAATTGGCCTTAATAGTTTTAAAAGTATTAATAATCTAAACATTTTAATCAAGTTAAAACTACTTAAAACTTGATTTGTTGTAGCACTAGCATCAAATGCTCCGGCTTTAAAATAATTTAAAACGTTTAAAGAAGATAAAATACATAAAAGAATTAATAAACCTGTTCCTGAAATTAAGAACTTTAACCAACCATATCTAGTAACTCGTTCGTAAGAATTTTTATAAGCGTGATAGTAACTATAAGTTATTCAATGTAATACATAGTCTGCAATAAATGTAAAAAAACCAATTATTTGTAAAACTTTAATTGCAGAAGTTCATTGTTCTTGTCATTCTTTGGCGGGTGTAATTAAAGCTAAAAATGATAAACAACATGCTAAACCGACGATTAATGTATAAAGTATCTGATAAGCCAAAATACGTTTAGATTTACTTTTTAATTCTTCCGGTAAATTTCTACTTGTTCAAGCTGTAAAAGATAAAACTTTAATAACGTAATTTACATCTTGTAATTTTTTTTGTGTATGTTTTATTTCTGTTGCCATTATTTTATTATAAATAAAAAGCAGTCATTAAAGACCACTTTATATTTATTATCAAATTTTTACCCGTTTTTTAGGTTGAATATACATTTTATCTTTTGATGTAATTCCGTATACTTCATAAAATGGATCAAAGTTTTTTAATTGGACGTTAACTCTTAGTTTAGCAGGAGCATGAACGTCTGTATCTAATAATAATTTAGCAATTTTTTCACGGTATTTCGATCTTCAAATTACAGCGTAAGAAGTAAAGAATTTTTTAGCTTTAAATTCAGGTCTTAATTTAGCAGCTTCATAAGCACATGAAAGACCACCAGAGTCGGCAATGTTTTCTGAAACTGTTAATTTACCATTACATTTACCAGCAAAAGTTCTTTCTCCATCAAATAGTTCAATCATTTTTGCTTTTTTCTCATCAAACATTTTTTTATCTTCTTTTGTTCATCAGTTGTTCATGTTACCGTTTTCATCAAATTCAGCACCATTATTATCGAACGCGTGAGAAATTTCATGAGCCATAACAACCCCAATAGCACCAAAGTTTTCTGATGAAGATCTATTAATGCTGTAAAAAGGATCTTGTAAAATAGCGGCAGGGAAAACAATTTCATTTCTTGAAGGGGAGAAATAAGCATTAACCATTGCAGGAGACATATGTCAGTCTTCTTTTTCAATTGGTTTTAAATATTTAGAGTATTTGTGTTCTTGTGTTAATTCTGTAAATCTTAAAGCGTTCATGAAGAAATCGTTGTAGCCGTCATAAGATTTAACAACAAATTTTTTGTATAGTTTGTTTAATTTTGAAGGATAACCAATGTGAGGTGTAATTTTATTCAATTTAGTAATAGCCTTTTTGATGGTTTCTTTTCCTAATCATTCGTTAACACTTAGTTTTTCTTTGTAAATGTTAATCATTTCTTTAACCATTTCTAAAACGTCAGCCTTAGCTTCTTCGCCAAAATAAGTTCTTCCGTAGTAAAAACCAAATGGCATCGAGAAGAAGCCATCAACAGTAATTGAGACAGCGTATTTTTCTTTTGAATAAGGTTTTGGAACACCACTTAAAGTTCTTCTAAATAAACCAGCTAATTCACGACTTTGATTGTCTAAATATTGAGCGTAAGTTAAAACAGTGTCTAAAATTAATCTTGCTTTGTAGTTTTCGAAAGATTTTTTAGTTACGATTTTGTCAATATTATTTAAATATTTAACTGAAACTGCGTTCATTTCTTTGACATCATTTTTAACTAATTTATCTACTATTTTTTTAATGTTTAAAATTGATGAATGAGCATTAAATTCTTCGATTGGTAATAAATGATATAGTTCTGTATATCTTGCAATTTCTTCGCTTGTTAAATTATATTTAGCGACAAGTTCGTCGAAAGTTAAAGCTTTTTGAATTAAATCTTTAACCTTTGCTTCATCTTTATAGATAGGTGTTAATAAGCCGGTCATCATTTGAGTATAAACGGCTAATAATTGTTTTTTCTTGGTTTCATCGTCATAATAACTTTTTTCAGGAAGAATCATTTCGGCTGGTGAAAAGTTAGCAATTTGTTTTTTACTGTCTTTAAAATCTGGATCAACAGAAATATCGAACGGTAAAAATAATCTTCTGTATGCTAATGTTTGAGCGTTATTTTCAACATCTTCTCACGATTGAAGTTGTTCAATTTCTTCTAATAAAGGTAAAATAGGTTTAACTCCGGCAACTTTTTTACCTTTTCAATCCTTGGCTAATCTGTAAAATTTAACCATTTCTAGAAGTTCTTCTTCGTTTCTAATTTCGTTAGTATTAACAGATCATTTTTCTAATAAATTCTTTTTTAATTTATCTAGATTGTCTGCTATTTTACTAAAACTCCCAATTCCGTATTTATCTTCAGGAATATTGGTTTTTTCTAATCACTGTCCGTTAACAGCTTCGAAAAAGTCTTTTTTAATCAATTCTTTGTTCATAAAAATCCTTATTGAGTGTAATAAATTATATTTTTATATTTAAGTAATATTTTACTGTAATTTTTATAATCTAACTGTTCAAAAACAACCTTAATATTATCTTCATTTGCTTTTTCTAATAAAGCATTAATATATAAAATTGTTTCCGGATTATTAAGGTTAGAGGTTATTTGTTTATCTAATCAAATCATCTTGATTTTTTCGTCAATTGATTCGATGATATCGTTGTTTAATTTGTCAATATTAATAGCTATGTTTATCTTCTTATCTAGCTTAGCATTTGTGATATTGTTTTTAATAGTATTTAAACTTTTAAAACCTGAGAATTTAACTAAGGAAATAAAAGTGGGTGATTTTTTAGCAATTTTAGCTATTAATTTAAAATCTATTGAATTAAAAACAAAATCGTCAATTTTTAAAACTGTTGAATCAGTTTCTTGACAGGCGATAGTTTGATAAATTTTGTTATATAAATTGTGATAAATAAACATGTTATTAAGGTTCTTATTATTCTTTAAATTTAGGTGTTTAAAGTAATGTGGGTAAGATATTTGTTTAATAACTGTTTTTTGATTAGTTAAATTTTTAATTATTTGTTGTTTATTAACAAGTTTTAATTCTTCGTTGATTTTGTTGTTAATTTTTTGATAAATTACAGCAAATTTAACAAAATCTTCGTCTTGGAAAATGTTAGAATTAATTTCTATTAAATCTTTTGTGTTTTTATCACTTTGAGCTTTTAATCAGTCTAATAAAAGTTCTAAATTGTTTTGAGGTATAAGTTTTATTGTTTCATCATTTATTGTGTAAATGTTGTTATAAAATCAATAAAAGTTTTTAATATAAGCAGCTAATTTATAAATAATTTCTGTTGCATTAGATTTTTTCTTTTTTTCTTCAACAACGAAAAACATTTTGTTTCATTTTAATAAAACTTTAATGCCGTATATTTCATTTTCTGTTCCAAAATAACGTAATTTATCGATAATGTTTTGATAATCGTAATAGTATTCGGTTTTAATGTCAACAACTAAACTTTTATACTTATTGTTTTCTTTTAATAAATAATTATCATCTCAATCAATTTCTTCAAAAACATTAATTAATCTTTTGTCAATATCTTTTCAAGCAAATTGACCTCTAATTAAATTGTCTTCATAATTGTTGATTTCTATTTTTACATTTGTAGAAAAATGAATGTAGTTTTTATTATCTAAATCGGTTTTAAGAACGCCTGTTTTTTTATTGGCTAAAACATCTAACATTTGCTTTTTAAAATCTTCATTAAATAAAGATAAAAAACTGTCTAATTTTATTCATTGACCTTGCGGCAAATTAGTTTTTTTAAAAAATCAAGAAGAATTGTCTTCTACACGATTGTGGCCTTCAATTTTAATTCGCATTTTGTCTTTTTCAATAACAAACACAAAAAAACCGGAGCTGTTTTTAATTTTATTTAGTCTTCGGTAATAAGCAAAAATTATTAATGTGGTAATAGCTATCATTGCTATTATTGTCAACACAATTCATAAAGCAATATAACCAGTAGGCATTGCTTGTGTATTCTGTGTTGCTTCTGAAGAGGCATTATTCATTGCCGTTTTCTCATTTCTTAATAGCACTATGATTTTTAGCTATATGTCTTATTTTTTTATCATCACTATCGAATTTAATATCTAAAATATCTCCGTCCATATCGATGATAATTCCCTTACCATAAGTTTTATGAGTTACATAGTCTCCGATTTGATAGTTATCTACGTTTTCAACTTCGTTTGCTATTGAAAAGTTTGTTGCGGTTTTAATAGCTTTAACTTCTTTAACACCGGCTTCATCTAAAAATCTACTCTTTTTATTCATTCCGTTTTTACCAACAGAAAATGATAGGAATAGTTTTTGTTTAGCTCTGGTCATAGCGACATAAGCTAAACGTCTTTCTTCTTCAAGTGCTTCTAGGTTTTCTTTTTCATCGCTATTTCTTAAAAATGTAAAGTCTTTATTAGGGGAAATTAAAATCGCTCTTCTTAATGGAAATACGTTTTCAGATAAACCAGCAATAAAAACGTAATCAAATTCTAATCCCTTAGCGTTATGAACACTCATTAAAGAAACAAAGCTCATAGCGTCATCTTCGACATCGCGATCAGTTATTAAAGTAATTTCTTGTAGATATTCATCAACGGTACCGTGAGGATGTTTTCTTTGTCATTCAGCAATTGCGTCTAATAAACTTTCAAAGTTTTCCATTCTATTTTGATATTCTTCTTCTGACTTTTTAATTTCATCAAAATAGTGAATTTTATTAATCATTAATTCTCTTAAAGCTAAATCAATTGGATATGTTTCAATAGCCTTTCTAGCTCATCTAATATGGTTAATAAGCTCAGCTATTCTTTTTAAGGTTTCCATTGAAATTTTAAGTTCTGCTTGAATTTCATTAAATTTTTCTTCAAGACAAGTAAATAAATCTAAATTTTCTTTTCTTGCAAAAGTTAAAAGTTTGTCAATCGTACTTTCACCAATTCTTCTTGAAGGTTTATTAATAATTCTTAATAAAGAAATTTCGGAACCATCGTGAATAACTCTTAAATAAGCAAGAGTATCTTTGATTTCTTCTCTTTGATAAAACTTAATAGAACCAAATAATTTGTAAATGGTGTTTTCTCTAATTAAAGATTCTTCAATTGCTCTTGAATAACTATTAACACGGTATAAAATAGCAATATTTTTTAATTGAACTCTATTTCTTTTTAGTTCGCTAATTTTGTTAGCTATTCATCTAGCTTCAGCTTCATCACTAAAACCACAGTAAAATTCAATGTCATCACCGTCTTCGTTATCTGTATATAGTTTTTTATCTAATCTTAAATCATTATGAGCAATTAAATTGTTGGCAGCTTTTAAGATTTTCTTGCTTGAACGATAGTTTTTTTCTAATTTAACAGTAACTGCGTCAGTAAAATCTTTATCAAAATTCATGATAATGTTAATATCGGCATTTCTTCATGAATAAATAGTTTGATCAGGATCTCCAACAATAGTTAAATGTTTATTATTTGAAAGTTTCTGCAAGATTAAGTATTGAATTGTTGAAGTATCTTGGAATTCATCTACCAGAATATGAGTAAAAAAGTTTTCTCATTTTTTAGCTATATTAATAAATTGTGGATCGTAAAATAAACGGTAAACAAAAACTAATAAATCATCAAAGTCTAATGATTTAGATCTTTCTAAATGATTTTGATATCTTTGATAAATTTCTTCCTTCATTTTTGCTGTGTTATATTCAGCTGATGTTAAATAATCACTAGGTTTGCCCACATAGTCTTTTTCTTTTTCTAAATTATTAAAATCTATTAAAACATTTTTACGATTTTGAATATAAGAGATTATGGTTGAAAAAGTATATTCGGTTTGAGATATATCTAGTTCTGAATAAACGATTTTCAAAATTTCTTTTTGGTCTAATTCGTCTAAAATCTGAAAATCATTACTATAACCAAAATTGTGAATTTCTTTTCTTAAAATTTTGGCACACATAGCGTGAAAAGTCGAAACGGTCGGCAATTCTTTGTTATTTGATTCTGCTAATAAAGAATAAACTCTTTGTTTCATTTCGGCTGCTGCTCTGTTAGAAAAAGTTAATGCCAAAATATTCATAGGCTTAATACCTAGATTTTCTATTAAGTAAGCAATTTTATAAGTAAGTACTCTTGTTTTACCAGAACCGGCACCGGCTATGATTCTTAAAGGGCCTTCGTCATAAATAACAGCTGATTTTTGCTGTTCGTTAAGTAAGTTTAAATTAACCATAAATCTCCTTTACAAAATTAATTATTTTTAATTAATACCTGTTAAAATTATAACATTTTAATTTTTAGAGCTTCTGTTAAGGGTTGCCTATATAAGAAAAAACCGCCTTAAATGCGGTTAATTCTCAAATTTAATAATAGGCAATTCTCTTTTTATTGGTTTAATAATGTTTTTTATATCTTCATCTGGGTTTTCAACCAACTCATATTTATTGATTCAAACTGTATAAGTTTGTGAAAATTTGTCGTTTCAACCAATACGAGTAGATTTAGCATTTGTAATGATTATAAATAGTTGCATAAAGCTTGTTAAAGAGGCTAATGTGGTTGGTAATCCGAACGCTATTTTTTCCCCGTAATTTAATTTTTGCCCACTCGCAGCATGTAGAAAGCCTTCGGGTGAAATTATTAAATAAGATAAAAATACAAACATTCAAAAGAAGGCAAATAATCTTTGTCTATCAAATATTGCTTTTGATAGTTTTTTCTTACTATCTTCCGGAATAGTTTTTATTCGACATATAAACATCCCAAACGTTTTACCTTTTCAAATTATTGGTATTATAACCCATAATAAAATAGGTAAAAATGCCATAAAAATTACTCAAGGATAATAAGTATATTTGTTATAGTAGTTGGCATTTTTATAATCAAATACTAAAAAAGAAAAACCAATAGCTAATCCTAAAAATATTATTAAATCAATTAATGTAGAAGTTAGCCTAATTCAAAAGTTAGCTAATTTATTTATTTTTTTCATATTCGGCTGAATAAATGTATTTTCAATTTTCTATATTTTCAAATAAGTTCATTAATTTAGTTACAACTTTAACGTTTTCTTTAAATACAGAATTATTTTTTATAATTTCATTTAAATTAGAAGCATAGTAAGAAGCTTCTTCAAATAATATTCTTTTTAAATTATTTAAAACTTTTAAAGCAGGGTCTTTTCTTTTTAATTTACATAAACCTAAATATCCAGCAAAGTAATATGCAAAGTTAACAAATCTAGCAAACTCTAAAACATTTTTAAATTCAGGATCACTAGCATTGTTTAAAATAAAGGTTCATTCTTTGCTTAAATTTTTAGCATTAAACAACATTAAATTATTGTTTTCATCTTTAACTCATGTTGTATCTAAATAAGCAAAAGTTTTAGCGTTAGTTAATGACATGTAGGTTAAGATAGATGAATATTGATGGTTTAAATTTTTAACTAAATTAGTGTTAAAAACTTCTTTAATAATATGGGTTTTAGTTATTATTGCAAAACTAAATGGGACTACGTTTTTAACAGTGCCCAAATTTTCTCTAATGTTATAAACCTTTTTAGGTTGAATGTTTTCAACAAAAAATCTATGACCTACTAATCCATTTAAATTACCATCAAAACTTAAAATATCAACGCTTTGATCTGTTTGATTTAAAAATTCATAAACACTTTCGACAAATTTACTTTTTAAACTTGTATATGAATATAAAACGTAAGTGTATTCAGTTTTAACATATTCCAATGATTGTTTAATAACACTGTTTAAATGTTGGTGAGTTGTATTAATAATAACTTTCAAATTATTGTTATATGTTTCTTGTAGGCGACATAAGGCATTTAATTCTTTGTCAGTAGGTTTGTCTATTGAAACGATAATGTCAAAATTTTGGTTAGTTTGTTTGTATAAGTTTCTAAAAATTTCTGATACAGCAATTTCTGGGTGGTAAATAGGAATAATAAATGTTAATTTTTTATCCATATAACCTACATTTTAATTGATCCAGAAACTCTTGGGAAAGGAATTACGTCTCTAATATTGCTAATACCAGTTACATACATTACGAGTCTTTCAAAACCGATTCCAAATCCACTTGATGGAGCGTAACCAAATCTTCTTAAATCTAAATATCATTGTAAGCTTTCTAGAGGAATTGAAAGTTCTTTCATTCTGTTTACTAACTTATCATATCTAGCTTCACGTTGGCTACCGCCAATTAATTCCCCGATACCAGGAACTAATAAGTCGAATGCGGCTACTGTTTGATTATCATCATTTTGATGCATATAGAAAGCCTTTAATTCTTTTGGATAGTTAATAACAGCAACAGGACCTTTAATTAATTTATCAGATAAGAATTTTTCATGTTCTGAAGCAAGATCCATACCAAAATGAATATTTTTTTCTTCAAATTCATCTTTGTACTCTTTTAACATTTCCACAGCTTTTGAGTAATCTAAAACAGTTAAATCATTTTCTAAAAATTTATTTAATGAATTTAAAAGTTCTCCGTCTTTTAATCCGTCTAAATATTGCATTTCGTGAGGATAATTTTTTAAGGTATTTGAAATAACATTTTTTAATAAATCGTTAGCTAAAGCGATAATATCTTTTAAATCATAAAAAGCAACTTCTGGTTCTACCATTCAAAATTCTGCAAGGTGTCTTGAAGTGTGTGAGTTTTCAGCTCTAAATGTTGGAGCAAAAGTATAAACACGCTTAAAACCAGCTGCGTATGCTTCCGCATGCAGTTGTCCTGTAACTCCTAAAAATGCTTTTTGTTTAAAGAAGAAATCTTTTGATTCATCATCTACTAATAAAGTTTCACCAGCTCCCTCACCATCATTTGAAGTAATAATTGGGGCAGCAACGTTCATAAAGTCATGTTCTTGGAAATATTTGTGAATTTCGAACATTAAACTGTTTCTAATTAACATAACAGCTCTAAATAAGTTAGTTCTGTGTCTTAAATGAGGAATTTCTCTTAAAAAGTCTAAAGTTGTTTCTTTCTTTTGAATCGGAAAATCTTCATCGACATTATTCAATAAAACTAATTTATCTACAACTAATTCAAATGGCTGTTTTGCTTCTGGTGTTAAATGCAATTTTCCATAAACCTTAATAGAAGCCCCTAAACTAATTTTGTCTGTTTGAGCTTCAATATTTAATTGACCCTTGATAACAGTTTGAATGTTAGATACTGATGAACCATCGTTGATAGTAATAAATCTAATTTTTTCGTTTCCACGATTTGAAACTACTCATCCTTCAATTTGAATTTCTTGTTGTTCAACTAATTTTTCCACATTAGTATGTAAGTATTTAATTGTCATTTCATCTCCTTTTAAAATTAATATAAATATTATATATTTAATTATTAATTCTTTGTTAACTTGCCAGTAAGTATAAAAAAACAAATCTTGCGATTTGTCTTTTAAGATTTTGTAGTTTCAAAATAGTATGAAGCTATTTTGGTTCTTAAATTATTATCAATAAATGGATATGAATAAACTTTGTATTCATTGTTAGGCTCCGGTTGTTGATAAATAGCAATAGCTTGTTCGTCACCGGCAAAATATCATTTTTTAATAAATTCATATGTCATAAGATCGGTTGGAGTATATGAAATATAATCAAAATTACTTATTTCGGCAATAGAGCTTTCAGTAAATAGATCTTCAAATATTTCACTAAATAAATTCGTTTCCTCGTCTTGACCGTCACCATATGCACCATCGCGTCATACTAAAAATCAATTATAGTTTTGTGGATTTCTAGGATTATCTAAAAATCTTTCAAACATTGATTGGTTGTAAGATACAAAGTTTTCTGAGGTTATTTTTTGATTTGTTTTTTGAGATAAAGTTTCAATAAATTCTTGGTCATTCTTAAATAATTCAACTTGTTTGTTAAATAATTCTTTATTTTCTTCTAACGTCTCAGAATTTTCATCAATAATTTCTTTAAATTCTTTAAAAAATTCATCTTCAATTAAAAGCAAAGGATCTTTAATTAAATTATTAATTTCATGCATTTTCGTTGTTAATTCATTTAATTGTAAAGATGATAAATTAGCAATACTATTAAAGATAGAAATCTTACTTTTATTAACATCAAAATTGTTATTTTCAATTAGTTTAATTGTGTTGATATCAATATTAAATAAATTTAAAACAGAATCAATTTTGGCTATTTTATTATCCTCATCGTAGTTTTTATTTGTATTAATATCCTTTAAGATTTGTTCTAATTTTTCACTCAATGTTTTATCTTTTTCTAAAGCAATTGTCATTTGACTAACGATATAGCTTTTTAAATAATTAGATCATTTTTTATCTTTAAAATGAAGAAGGCTATCTTCAAATAATAAAGCATTAATATATTGGTTAACACTTGGATTTAATTGATAAACTAAATCTTTTAAAGTTTCTAAAAAAGCATCTGAATCTTTTTCACTTAACCCGTTAGATAAGATTCAGTTATCCATTAAAATGTAATTATTTTTAGGTCTAATAAATCTGATTTTTCCTTCTTCAACTGAAGAGAAATTGTCGCTTGAATAATAAGCATCTAAAGCATCACCATTATAAACAATAGCTACATCTGAACGCCCTGTTTTAGGTTCAATTAAAAAGTTTAATAGTTCTAAACCGTCTGAGCTAAAAAAGTTATATTGTGTATCTCTAATAGAAGCTCCCGAAGCGTATTTAACAAATTTATTAAATGAATCAATAGCTAATTTGTAGTTGTCATTGTTAAAGTTAAATAAATCTTTGCCATTAACTTTTTTAGTGAAAATTTCCTTTCAGTTTTCACCATAAGTTATAGCCCCAATCATTAAGTTATCAATATAAGCATTAGTTCAACCAAAATGTTTGTAATTATTGTTCTTTAAAATATTCGCTATTTCTATTCAACTTAATTTTTCACTTTGATCTTCTAATTGTTTTTTAACACTTTCAATGTTTAAATTAGGTCTAGTTGTTTCATTTATGTTGTAAGCGAAACCTTTGTCTTGACTGTAATAAGGCAAAATATAATCATAAAAATGGTCGTAGGGATCACCGTATTTCTTAAAGTTTTCTTCTTTTAATTTTTCAACATATTCGTTAATGTTTTCACTGTCAGCATAAATGCCCTTAGGTAAAGATAAATAATTTTTACCATCACTTCAAAAACCAACTTTTTCGTTGTTTTTCTTTTTTTCTTCAATGTTTAAAAGAACCATATTATCTAGTTCTTCAATATGTTCTATAACGTTAGGAGTATAGAAATTTTTTCTTAAATTTCAGTTATTAGTTCCAACACCGTAAATTTTTTCAAAATTAATTTTTTTAATTTTTTTATCAATAATAAGTTGTCCCGCTTGAAAATCAGAACCAACGCCAGCGATAGCTTTTTCTTGATTTAAAGCTTGACTAAATTCTGAAATTTCTTTAAATTCCTTATAGTTATATTCTTTTTTAAGTTTAGTTATGATGTTTGGTGATAAATAAGATTCATAGTTATAAATACTTGGGCGATATTTATTTAAGCCTTTAAATAATATAGCAGTTAAAACAATAGCAATAAAAGCAATTACAGTAAATATAGCAATAATAGATTTTCAAATTTTAGATCTCAATTTTTACACCTATCTAGCTCTTGTTTCGTTTAATCTATTTTGTTTAGTAGTTAATTGAATTGCTTTTCTTGCTTTTTTAGCTTGTGAACCTTTTACCGCTGCGTAAACACTGTTACCGAAAATAACTATTAATAAAGAAATGGCTCCAATAGCTAAAGATCAAGCTTGGAATTGCCCTTCGTATAACTGAGTACCAAGTGTTTCAGTATTTGACACTATTCTAGTAATAATAAAGTCATCAAATGATAATGCTATTGTAATAACAAATGTAAAACCGATTGAACCTAACATGTAAACAAAGTAAGTTTTAAATCAGGTTTTAAATTTTGAATAACCTAAATCTTGGCTGGCTTCAAAAATGTTTTTAGAAAACTTATCACTTTTTGGAAGCATAATTAGAATTCCGTAAGGCAGACACATTACAGTATGTCCAATAATCGCTCTAAAAAACCCTTCGCTTGTAGCTTTAAGTGTTCCGAAGAAAATAAGATTTAAAACGATAGCTAATGTTAAACCGGTGATAACGTCAGGATTAATTAAAGGGACGTTAGAAGTAGTTTGTACAAAAGTTCTAGTCGTTTTATTTTTATGTCTTCATAAAGCAAAAACAGTTAATAAAGAAATTGTTATAACTAATATTGAAGTTGCTAATCCCAATAGTAATGAGTTAACAAAAGCCAAACCATGACTTTTTGAAAATAATTCGGTATAAGCTTGAAAAGAGGTTCTGTTTCAAGTTGTTACAGAAAACACCCCTTTATCAGATGGAGAGTTAAATGAATAAATAGTTCCAAATAAAATTGGAATGTATAAAATAGCTAAAATAACAAAAACGTATGAATGTTTTAAAAAGCTTTTAAATTTATTCATATGAACCTCCTTGTCTTTTTTTGGTAATTAAATATGGAATTCCATAAATTAAACCGTATATAGCAAGTAGGACTGCTAATGTAATAATAACTAGTGTTGAAGCGTTAGCTAAATCGAATGGGTTTGAGGTGTTGGCAAATTGATTTATTAAATTACCGATTAATTGTTGTTGACTCCCGTTTGGTAATAGTTTATCTGCAATAATAATTGAAGTTGCGGCCATCATTAAAACAATACCAAAACCACTTAAAATAGCTTTTGCACAATAAGGTAATACTACTTTAATAAAAGTTTGAAATTTTGAATAACCTAAGTCTTCTGAGGCTTCTAAAATGTTTTTGGGCATATCTTTAATAACAGGATATAAAGCCATAACCATAAATGGTAAGTATAGATAAACCATACCAAAAACCATAAAAGCTAAATTATTTAGATGGTTTTCATCGAACATCGCTGAAAATAAACCTCTAACAGCTAAGGCTTTTGAAATAGTAAAAATAGCTAAGGGACTTAAAATCAGAGTTAATCCTAAAGTTCTAAATAAAACATTTTTAGATCTTCCAATAATAAAGGTATAAGGTAAACCGATTAGTAAGGCAAAGAAAGCCGCTAATATTCCGGTTCCAATAGATCTTCCCATAATTATTCAAGTAGATTTTTTACCTGCAATTTCTCAGTTTTCTAAAGCTTGTTGGGAATCTAATGGTTTAAAAGCATAGATGAAAATTAAAATCATTGGAAGAATAATAAATAGGATAGAAAAGATTAAATATGGCACAAGCATTGAAGCTTGTAATTTAGAAATACCGCTTGATTTATTTTTCTTTTTTTCTTTTTTATTTTGATTTAAAGTTGCATTAATTGCTTTCTGCATTTTTAGCTTCTCTTTCAGCGGCTTCCATTTTTAAATCTTTTTTCATTAAATGAATTGAATCTACATCTCAGGTTAGCATCACTTCTTTGTCAACTGGATATTTAGAAGAAGTTTCAATGTAGATAGTTTTACCTTTAACGTCAACTTCATAGTTGTAGTAGCTTCCACCATAAGTTGATTTGGTAATTTTTCCGATTAATCTTGCTTTATTTTTTGCACGAGCAATAGAAATATCTTCTGGTCTTATTAAGGCGTCTAATTTTTCACCTTTTTCAAATTCATCATGAATTGTTTCAAAAGTTTTACCCATAAATTTAACTTTATTAGGTGCAACAAATTCAGCGTCAAAAAAGTTTGAATCACCAATAAAGTTTGCTACTCATTTATTAACAGGATAGTCATATAAGGTTTTTGGATCGGTAAACTGTTCTACTTTACCATCTCTAATAACAGCTATTCTATCACTTAGTTGTAAAGCTTCATTTCTGTCGTGAGTAACAAAGATAAAAGTAAGCTTTAATTTTTGTTGAATATCTCTTAATAATGCCTGCATTTTTTCTCTAATTTTGGCATCTAAGGCACTTAAAGGTTCGTCTAGCAATAAGATAGAAGGTTCAATAACTAAAGATCTAGCTAAAGCAACACGTTGCTTCATTCCACCAGATAAGAAATTAACATTTTTCTTTTCGTTTCCTTCAAGACCTACAAGTTTCATTATTTGTTGAACTTCTAAATCCATTTCGGCATTTGTAATTGGTCTTGTTAAATATCTTTTTTCATATTCTTCAGTTTTAAGGTCGGTATAGTTTTCTCAGTAAGAATATTTAAAATCTAGATCGTCGATTCAAGATTGAATAAGATCTTTTTTACGTTTTGGCAGCTTAACTTCGCTTTCAATGATTTTTTCATATTCTGACATTGTTTTGTCAAGTTTTGCCATTTCCATTTTGGCTTTTTTATCTCATTTTTTTTGTTGGTTTTTTAATTTAGCGTGAAAACTTTTAGGAATGTCTTCCTTTGGTATTCTTTTTAGTTTTAAACCATATTTAATGTTTCCTTCGACATTTAAATGAGGGAATAAAGCATAATCTTGAAAAATAGTTGAAACATCACGTTTGTGAGGGCTTAAATCTTTGATATCTTTACCAAAAAATTTAACTTCACCACGTGTTACTCATTCAAAACCGCCAATAATTCTTAAAATGGTTGTTTTACCTGATCCAGATGGACCTAACAAAGTAATAAACTCACCCTTATCAATCGATAGATTCACATCGTCTAAAACCATTTTATCGTCATAAGTTTTAACAATGTCAACAAGTTGAATAATGGGTTCGTTTTTGTTAATTTTTGTTAATTTTTGCATGTATACCCTTTCATAATATGTAAATTATTAAAATTCGCTTTTATTTTATTAATTCAAATATTCGAAACTTGCAAACAAGTTTCTCTAAAGGGAGGCACAATCATAATTATGTGTTGAACTTTCAATTACATTATTTTTTCATAAAGCAAAAAAAGCAAAATACTCTTTGTTTAAAAGAGTTCATTTTACGTGATCTTTTAAAATTAAGATTGCTTTTTTTAACATAGTTAAAATTATAGAAAAAAATAAAGTTTATTATTAATAATAAAAAATATATATTAAATATGTTCTTAATTTAAAAACAATATATAAAAAATAACAGTTTTAATGCTGTTAAGATTTTGTTTCTCTAAAATAATATTCAGTTAATAAAGTTTTTAATTTTAAAGGTAGTGGTTGATAAATTCTATGGTAAATAATTTCGCCGTTTTTATCCACGTTAGAGATATTAAAAATATTTAAAGCTGCTTCATCTTTTTCGATATTATCTTGATTATTAATTGTTAAAAAATATCAATCTTTTAATCATTCGATTAAGTTTTGATAAGGAACTGTATAGTTTACAGCATCAAAGTTAGATATTATTGGCACAAACTCCATAGCATCTACAAAAATGTCTTTGTTTTCTTTATAAAAGCTAGTAAATCCCTTGGTTGGATTTTGAATTAACTTTTGAATTGAATCTAAACCGATTTTTTGGGCTTTCAAAATTAATTCATCTAGTTGTAATTTTTTATTTTCATCTAAATTATTTTTTATATATTCAATATATGTTTTATTCAATTTTTCAACTGAATAATCTTGACCTTCAAATAAATCGTCTTTTAATATTTTTAACAATTTTTCAGCAGATTTTTTCTCAACATCATGAGAAATTATTCAAGCATCCATTAATAAATAATTATTTTTAGGACGAATGTAATTTATTTGTCTTATTTCTCCTAAAGAGGCAAAATTATCTTCGGCATAGTAAGAATCTAATGTATCGCCGTTATACATTATTGATACATCGCCCTTTATTTTTGAAGGTTCGATAATTGAATTAACTAATTCTAAACCATTAGTAATTAATTTATTATATTGAATATCTCTAATAGAATGACCTGTTGCTTTTTGAACTATTTTCATAAAATCATCTACAGCTTTACGGTAATTACTAAAATCTAAATTTTTTCAAGTTTTATTTTTTTCATCATATCAGTAATCTTTATCTATTGTTTCGCCGATCATTGTGTTATCTAAAAAAGAGTTAGTTCAGTTAAAAATTTTGTAATTATATTTTTGATTTAAAGTTGTTAATATATCTAGTCAAGTTGAATATTTTACCACTTTGTTATTTTCTATTATAGTTCCGCTTTTCGGGAACTCAAAAGCATCATAATTATCTTCAATATTTGAACTAATATTTAAATGATTTTTAAAAGTCTTATTAACGTTGTAAGTAATCATTTTGTCTTGGACGAAATAAGGAACATTATATTCATAAAATTCATCCAAATCTAAATTGTATATAACTTTTCCTAATGGGCTTTTTATTATTTTTTTATTTGTTTGATTAACAGTATCTTTTAATCATTCGTTGTATTTATCTAAATGTTCTCGAACAAAAGAAGGATATAAGTTATAAATAATTTGTTTTTTATTTTTTAAATATTCTTTATATTTATTTGTTTTTTCTGAATTATCCTTATCTTCGACGCAATCATAGTCTAAAACTGTTTCATATTTTGTATTTAAATCTTTAAATAAATCAGGGTAAATAATACTAAAATCAATTTTTTGAATTTTACCTTCTGTTATCAGTTGGGCTATTTGGTGATCTGAACCAACACCGGCTACCGCTTTTTGACTATTAATAGCTTTTGTAAATTCGTTTATTTCAGTAAATACATGGTAAGAATAATTTTTCTTTAGTTTTCGTTCAATATTCTTATTTATATAGGATTCATAGTTATAAATACTTACTTGAAAAGGCATAGATAGTTTATATCCTAAAATGCCTATAAAAATACCAAAAGTTAAAATACAAAATAAAGTTATCAAAATAACTTTTGTTTTATGATTTATTCTCATTATTTAATAACCGTACCTTTTAATTTTGACTTCGTTTTCTACTCAGTCTTCGTCAACTTTAACTCTAACATTTAAAAACACTTTAACGCCTCAATCCAATTCCATTTTCTTTCTTGCTTCAGTAGAAATATTTTTAATCATAGATCCAGCTTTGCCGACAATAATAGATTTTTGAGATTCTCTTTTGGTGTAAATTGTTGCGTATATTCTAAATAAGTCTTCGCCGTAATTATCGAATTCTTCTTTGAAATCTTCTATTTCTACAGCAATAGAATGAGGTATTTCATCTCTTAATTTAGGTATGGCAGCTTCTCTTATTATTTCCTTTGCTATAAAACGCATTGAAACGTCTGTTACTTCGTCTTCATCATATAAAGGTATATCTTTATGAGAGTATTTTTTTATTTCTTCAATAAGATCTTTGTAAGTTGTTGGCATATTTAAACCAACACCCATTACTAAATCAAAACCAAGATCCTTTAAATATGAAACTTTCTTTTCTAAGTTTTCTTTGTTTCTAATTAAATCAACTTTTGTAATAACAGCAATTTTATTTTTAACATTTAGTGATTTTAGTTTTTCGATTATATAATTATCACCATTGCCTATTTTTTCATTAGCAGGAGTTAAAAATAAAATCAACTCAGCTTCTTGAATTACTTGTTGAGTTTTTTCGTTTAATTTTTTTGATAGTAAATTATATTCTTTATGAATTCCCGGGCAATCTAAAAAGATAATTTGAGAATCTTCATCATTATAAATGCCTTTAATTTCATCTCTTGTTGTTTGTGGGACAGATGTAACGATAGCAACATTATAATCAACCAATCCATTCATCAAAGTACTTTTTCCTACATTAGGTCTTCCTATTAAACCTACTACACAAATATTTTTTTCTTTATTCATATTAAATCCTTTTAATGTTTAATGCTTTCATAATATTGTCAACATGGCCGTTCATAATTCTGGTTTCTTCTTCTGTTATATGATCGAAACCAAAAAGGTGAGCTATTCCGTGGGCAAAAATATAACAATATTCTCTTTTTAAGCTGTGGTTGAATTCTTTTGCTTGTTTTTTAATTTTTCAAGGAGAAATAATTATTTGTCCTAGAGGCTTAAAATCTAAAAAATCTAATTCTTCTTGGGCGTCGAAAGGAAAACTTAAAATATCTGTTGTATAGTCTTTTCCTCTGTGTTGATTATTAAGCTGTCTCATTTTTTTATAACCAACAAATAAGACATCCACTTGTAATGGTTTTTTTGACTTAAATTCTTTACGAGCTTGTTCTAAAATATTTTCAAAATCTTGTTTAAATTCAAAATCATAACTGCTGTTATTTTCAAAAGTCAATTTATTCATAAACAAATTATAAAAAACACAAAGAATTTTTGTTGGCTTTTGTAATAAATTTTTTGTTGTGTGAAACCTCAAGTATAAAAGCGTTGTTTTGATAAGCTAAAATAAATTGCTTTAATTTTATAAAAACTACATTTTTAATGTTTTCAAAAGCTTCGTCTAATAAAATCAATTTATATTTTTTAATAAAAAGCCGCATTATAAAAATTAATTGTTTTTGACCAGAGGATAAATTTTCACCGTTGTTTTCTATTTTTGTTATTAGACTTAAATTGAATTCTTTAAAAATATCCTCTAATTTATACTTTTGATAATTATTTAAAAATGTTTGCTCGTATGATTTAATTCCTAAACAAATGTTATTTAAAACTATATCGTTAGCTAAGAAATTTCTAGAATTTGAAATAAAAACATGTTCAATTCAATTTTCATAATTTATTGTTTTTAAATCAATGTTATTAATTAATAAAGAACCTTCATATTTATCGTATATTTTAGACAATACATTTAATAAAGAACTTTTGCCACAACCATTTTTACCTTCAAAAATTGAATTTTGACTAATATACAAATTAAGATTATTGATTACATTTTTTGTTCCATATTTAAAACAAAAATTTTTAAAAACAATAGATTTTATATCGTCATCTTCAAAACAAATACTTGTAAGTTTTTTATTTGTTAAATTTAAAAAATATTTAATTCTTATTAGGCTTGTTAGAAAATAATTTCTTTTAGATATTAAATTAACTAATTTTTGAATTGGGTTTGTGAGAAAAATATTAACCGCCGAAAATAGTAAAATATTTCCTAAATCCATTGAACTATAAATAAAAAACATAGCTCCCGTAAATATTGTCAACATTGAAGCAAAATTAAAGATAAAACTATTAATTAGATTTTTGTTTTCATCTAATAAAACAAATTTATTTTTTAAATTAAATAGTTTTTCTAAATTGTTTTCAAATTTATTTAGCCTAACCTCGTTGTAATTTCGATGATATCTTAAATTATCGGTTTTAAAAATTTCAAACATATTTTCAATATATAAATTTTGTTCTTCCAAAATTTTAATTACTAATTTTTTACTTTTGAAATTAAAAAGCAAGCTAAAAATAAATATTAGTAAATTAGCTAAAACTGTAATCAATAA
The DNA here is from genome assembly GCF_006385795.1 of [Mycoplasma] falconis. Lineage (GTDB taxonomy): Bacteria > Bacillota_I > Bacilli_A > Mycoplasmatales > Metamycoplasmataceae > Metamycoplasma > Metamycoplasma falconis. Next base: position 115,458 of record NZ_VFSS01000002.1, read on the forward strand.
AAATTGTCACATTATAATCGCTAGTAAAATTATTGAACTAGCAAGACTTACTATTCCCGCACCTAATAAATTAAAAATAGTTATTTTATGTTCTACAACAATAGGTATTAATAAAAACGTTTGATAATAATTAGTTTTAGATATCTTATCTATATCTTTTTGTTTAATAGTTTTTAACTTATTGAAAAACATTTTATTTAACGATTTGTCTAAATTAAAAAGTATCTTTTTGTTTATTAAAAAATTAAACAAATTTGCAATACATTTTAATATTAAAATTCAACTAAAAACCACAAAATATGTGATTATTTTATTCGATTTATCAATACTTCAAAGCGAGTCAAAAATATACTTACCGTAAAAAGATAAAGCAAATGCAAAACACTGACTAACGATAGATAATAATAAGCTTAAGAACAATCAATATTTTTTTATCTTAAGATTTATTTTGTAATTTTGTTTAGGGAAGCAAGCGACATATCCCCCGACCTTATCAAACAGAATAATAAAACCTTGATATAAATTTTTAAAGTCCGATAATAAAACTATATGTTTACCGTTAACCGAATCATTAATAACAACAAAATCCTTGTAAATTTTTTCAATTATTACATAGTGATAAAAGTTATTTATTTTTAAAATAGTTGCAACCGGCTTTGACAATTTATTTTCCATTAAATTATTAAAATTACCTTCTAAAACTTCTATATTTAATCCAAAATTTTTGCCTAAATTTTGTAAGGAAAACAAAGAAATTCCTAATTCGTCATATACTGCATTTTCTTTTAAAAAATTAATATCACACTTGTATTTATAAAAATATTTTAAAAAAGCTTGAATTAAATAAATTCCACAATCTTTAACATCTATTTGTTGCCCTATTCACATATTTCTATTATTTTTCAATTAAATTTTTAATTTGTAAACTTAAGAAAAAATAAAGAAATTGAATAATAGGGGCTATACATATTCTTATAAATATGTATAATTTACATTATGAAAAATAAGAAAATATTATTATCACTATTACCAATAGCTGCAACAATTTTACCTATGACCGTAGTATCATGTGCCGAACAACCAACTATTGAATTAAAAGAAGATTTAGCTAGTAGTTTGAAAGAGAATAAATATCATTTAAAAGGTTCTGCAAGAAATTGAAGAAATAACAATTTATATAATTTAAATCCAGTTTCAAACGAAGACCCCTTATATTGAGTTGCTAAACCAACTGCTTCATATGATAAAAACGGAAATCCAATCGGAATAGAATATCCTGCGGGTATGTCTATTGATAAAGCTAAATTAGCTACACACGCTGTTTTAGAATTAGAAGATGGAACTCAATCTAATGATTTATGAAGAATTCAATTAAATGAAAATGGTGAACCTATTTTAGATAGTCGCAACAGACCATTTTATGAATACGATTTAGCTACAAAATCATATTTACCTGCAACCAATGAAAAAGAAGGTAGAAAATTAATAGTTCGTGAAACTAACAACGAAGCACCAGAAGGACATGACTATAAATTAAAAAGCATGTATAAAGATGTTTTCAATATTAAATCTTTAAGTTATAACTACGATTATCGTGTTTATGCTTTTACTTGGGATGAAATGACATCAAACTTTCCTGCTACTGCCAAAGATAGCAGATATAACATTTATGCTAATAACTCTAAAGTTTTATTTGTAGTTTTATATTGAGCTTTAAAACACGATGAATTAGCTATTAACTTTTATGACAAAGTTGTTAAACCTTCATATCAAAAGATTTTTAATAATTATTCTGACAACAATTTACCAAGTCTTGAAGAAGGACCATGACCATTTTATAAAAATATTGTTTCTAAAGAAGGTTTCTGAAAAAACGCAGCAGAACCAGTTGCTTTAGTATTCGAAAACGAATAGGAGAAGACAATGCCAAAAATTAGAACTAGATACGCTCCTAGCCCAACCGGATATTTACACATCGGAGGAGCTAGAACCGCTTTATTTAATTACTTATTTGCCAAACATTTCGGCGGAGATTTTGTTTTTAGATTAGAAGATACCGACGTTGCAAGAAATGTTGAAGGTGGAGAAGCTAGTCAATTAGATAATCTCGCTTGACTAGGTATTATTCCTGATGAAAGTCCATTAAAACCTAATCCTAAATATGGAAACTATCGTCAAAGTGAAAAATTACCGATTTACCACGCTTTGGTTGATGAACTTATTATTGCTGGAAAAGCTTATAAAGCATATGACACCACCGAAGAACTAAATCAACAAAGAGAAGAACAAGAAAAAGCTGGTGTAGCTTCATTTAGATATGATCGTAACTGATTAAAAATTTCTGAAGAAGAAAAACAAAAAAGAGATCAAGCCGGACAATATTCAATCCGTTTAGCATTAGTTAAAAATAAGTTATATCAATGAGATGATTTAGTAAGAGGTAATATAGCTGTTAATAGCGACGACATTGGAGATTTTGTGATTTTAAAAAGCGATGGTTATCCAACTTATAACTTTGCCGTCGTTGTTGACGACCACCAAATGGAAATTTCTAATGTTTTAAGAGGAGAAGAACATATTACTAATACTCCTAAACAATTAGCTATTTATGACGCTTTTGGCTGAGATGCTCCTTCTTTCGGACATTTAACTATTATTACCAATATGGAAGGTAAAAAACTTTCTAAAAGAGATAAAACTTTAAAACAATTTATCGAAGATTATAAAAATGAAGGTTATAGACCAGAAGCAATTTTTAACTTTTTAGCTTTATTAGGTTGAACTGCGGCTGATAAATCAGAATTAATGACAAAAGAAGAATTAATTGAAAAATTCTTACCAGAACGTTTAAGTAAATCTCCTTCAAAATTTGACATTGTTAAAATGGAATGATTTTCAAAACAATACATGAAAAAGATGTCAAACAACGAAATTATTCCTCTTTTAAATTCTCCAAAATCACAAGAATGAAACGAATTATTTGCTGATACTTACAAACAAAGTGCTGCAACTATTGACGAAATGAAAAAAGCTCTAAAAATATATTTAGAACCTAAAAAAGATTTAGATATTGAATTTGCACTAAATAACGTTGTGTTTGAATTTAAAAAGAATTTAGAAGCAAAAGAATTTAGTGTAGAAGCAATTCAAGAAGCGATAAATAAAACCAAAGAAACTTTAAATGTTAAAGGTAAAGATTTATTTATGCCAATTAGAATTGCAACTACTTATGAAGAACATGGTCCTGAATTAGCTAAGGCGATTTATTTATTTGGTAAAGACGTTGTTTTTGAAAGATTAAATAAATGAAACTAAAATATACTTTAACTACCCAGTTAGAAAATAGCGATATTTTAAATAATTCTGTTGAAACGGATTGAGTAGATTATCAAGAAAATATCGAAGAAGAGTTTATTAATATAAATTTTGTTGATCAAAATAAAATGGCTTGTGATTTAAAGATTAGCAAAAAAGAAATTTTTATTGCTTATGCTAATCAAAAATTACACTTAATTTTAAATCAACGTAAAGCTAATAAACTTTATTTAGATGCTGAAAAATTTATTTCTTTAGATTTCTTTTTATTGGATATAAAAATTAATAGTGAAGAAATTTCTTTTAAATACGACATTTTACAAAACGATAATATTATTACTCATAACATTGCAAAAATGATAATTAAAAAGTAAGCCTTCAAAAGCTTACTTTTTTAATCATTAATTATTTGTTTAAAGATAATTCAATCAAGGTTTTAACCATTGCAAACATTGGTTTTTCGTTAACATCACAAGTTCCGGCTACGTCTAAGTGAATATATTCCAAATTATTTGTAAATTCTTTTAAGAACATAGCTGCTGATGATGAGCCAGCATTACCAGTAAAGTCTGTGTTTTTAAGGTCAGCTACTAAAGAACCTTTCATAAATTCTTCGTATTCATTGTCAAAAGGCATTCTTCAAACTAATTCGTGTTGTTTGTCAGCTGCTTTTGATAATTCGTCTCAAGCTTTATCGGTTGTAGCTCAAACTCCGGTATATGTATGACCTAAAGCCATAATCATAGCACCAGTTAAGGTTGCAACGTCTACTAATCTTGTAGCTTTTAAAACGGTTGCTCCGTAGTAAAGACCGTCTGCCATTACTAATCTACCTTCGGCGTCAGTATTGTTAACTTCAACTGTAATCCCTGACATTGAAGTTCAAACAGAGTCAGGCAATGAAGCGTCGCCGTCAACCCTGTTATCGGTAATACACATAATAGCTGATACGTTTGTTTCTGGTTTTAGTTGAGCGATGGCTTTCATAGCTCCAGCTACCATAGCTGCTCCTGACATGTCATATTTCATGCCAACCATGTAACGTCCAGTTTTAATGTTATAACCACCTGAGTCAAAAGTAATACCTTTTCCTACATAAACAGTTTTTTCAGATGATTTTTTGTTTCCGTTGTATTCAATTACAACAACTCTTGGTTCAAAAGTTGATCCTCTGTTAACTGAAAGTAATAAGCCCATACCTAATTTTTCAATTTCTTTTTTACCTAAAACTTTAACAGTTAAGTTTTTGTATTGTCTAAAATCGTTAGCAACTATTTCGGCTAATTGTTCTGAATTTAAATCGTTTGGAGGTGTAATACCTAAGTTTCTAGCGAAATTTTGGGCTTCAACTAAAACTTTAGCTTTTTTAAACGCATTTAGAACTGATTCGGTTGGTTGTTCTACATAAACACTTAATTGGTTTTTGTTTTCTTTTTTGGTAAAAGTTTTTTTGTTGTATAAGTTTGCAGCTGCAAAATTAACCCCTTTAACAAAAGCGTCTACAACTTCTTCGATTGTAATTTTTTCAGTTAATACAAATGAAGATAAATCGATTTGATATGGTCTAGCAGCATTATATCCTAATGAAACCGCTAAATCATATAAAGTATCGTAATCAACATCTTTTCTTTCGCCCATGTAAACATAAGCTAGTTCTTTGTCAATATAGTCAGTAATGTATAAAGGTTTTTCAACTAAGTTTGAAGGTAAATTATCATCTTTGAAAATTGCTTTTAAAACATAGTTTTTATTTCTTTGTGTTTCTAATTTTTCAATAACTTGCATAATTTTCCTCCTTATTTTTGTCCTCTAGCTAATTCAACCAATGTTGACACAAGAACACCTAAACCCATACCGTTTGCATCTGCGGTAGAAGCGACGTCGCAGTGTAGATAATCAGTTTTATTAGTAAATTCTTTTAAGAACATAGCTGCTGTATTACAGTCAGAAACTTCAGCGTTGTTGTAGTTTTGTAAATCGGCTACGTGAGAACCATTGATTGGTTTTAAGAAATCTTTGTGTAAAGGTAATCTTCAAACTTTTTCGTGAGCCACTTCTGCGGCTGCTTTTAATTCTTCTCATCTTGAATCCTCGGTAGCTCAGATACCACTAAATGTCTTTCCTAAAGCTCTTGACACTGAACCCGTCAAGGTTGCAACGTCTACTAATAAAGAAGCTTTTAAATTTTTTGAACCGTAGTATAAACCGTCAGCTAATACTAATCTACCTTCAGCATCGGTGTCAACAATTTCAACAGTCTTACCACTCATTGATTTAACAACAGATTCGGGCATAGTTGGTTTATTATCGATAGCATTGTCTGTTAACATCATAACAGCAGCTACGTTAGTTTTTAAACCTAATTCAGCTATAGCTTTGACAGCATAAGCACAAATTACAGAACCTGACATGTCAAATTTCATACCGTCCATGTGGTAACCCTTGGTATTATAACCTCCGGTATCAAAGGTAATTCCCTTACCTACAAAAACATATTTTTCTTTTGATTTAGGATTTCCGTTGTATTCAGCTACAACAACTCTTGGTTGATATGATGAACCAGCGTTAACAGCTAACATTAATCCCATACCTAATTTTTCGATTTCTGATTTATTTAAAACTTTAACAGTTAGGTTTTCAATACCAGTTAAATCTTTTTTAACTTCTTTTGCAACATATTCACTGGTTGCTACGTTAGGTGGAGTAACTTGCATATTACGTGCTGCATTAATAGCGTCAGCAATCACTAGCAATTCTTTAAAGTATTTGTTGTAAGTTTTATCTTCTAAATATAAAGATAATTCAACTTTTCCTTCTTTTGATTTTGATTTTTCTTTAGCACTGTAAAGTTTAGCTTCTTTAAATGCAATACGCATTACAAAAGCTCTTAAAACTTCTTCTACTGTTAGAAAATCTACTGAAGCAAATGATGCTATATCAATTTGGTAGTTTCTTCTTTGAGAGTTAACGATTGAGTCAACTACTTTTAAAAAGTCATAATAGTTTTTAACATCTTTAGAAATAAAAATGTGTGCTACATTTTTTTCAAAATTTTCAGTAATATAATTTGCCTTTTGAGCTATACAACTGCACATTAATGTGCCTTCGTATGAAGCTTGTAAAAGCATTTCTTTATTACGTTTAGTTTCGTAATTTGATAACATGCTTTCCTTTCTTTTTATTCAAATCTTATTAAAAATAAATTTTTAATATGGTAATTATAACATTTAAACATCCTTGCTTATTTATAACTGATAAATTAAAAAGCAAAGTTAGAAAAACTTTACTTTTAATATGTAGATCAGTTAATTGTTTGTTTGTTTAATTTTATTAATTCATCGTTAATTTTTTTAAAGATATGTGAGCCAATAAAACCGCGATAAGCACCTAGTGGAGAAGGGTGAGAAGTAGATAACAATATTTGATTGTTTAAATCTAATTTGGAAATAAAATTATATGCATCTTTACCCAAGACAACATAAATAATATTTTTATAAATTTGATTAATTTTATTTAAAAAATGTAAATTAAATTTTTCTCAACCTAAGTTTTTATGAGCTAAGGTTTTACCAACTTCGTTTGTTAATATTGAATTTAATAAAAGTACTCCTTGGTTTTTTCAATTATTTAATGAATTAGATTTAATAATAGTATCCAGATAATCTTTTTTGATTTCATTAAATATATTTTTCAAAGAAGCAGGCGTTTTAATTGCGTTAGTAGAAAAACAAAGACCGTCAGCATCACCTAAATTAGGATAAGGATCTTGTCCTATAATTACAACTTTTAAATCATCAAAATTAAAATTTTCCATTGCTTTAAAAATTAAATCTTTACTAGGAGTAACGTTAGGCAAATTTATTAAATTATTTAAGACTTTAAAGTAGTCTTTTTTCTCTTCTTCTTTTAAAAAATCATTTCAATTAAATTTCATGTTTAACTTTTGCTTTTCCTTCAAATTGATATTCAATTAAATATAAATATCCATCTTTAAATTCAATTTTCAAAGGAGTTTTAATTTTTTCTTTAGTAGCTCTAAAAATCTTTAATCTTTTATTGTTTAAAAAAATATAAGCCCCCGGTTGGTTGTTGAATGCTCTAATAATATTTAAAGCTTTTTGGCAATTCATCTCTTGATTTAATTCGGCTTCTGCTTTGTTTATTTTATTAGCAAATGTTACTTTAGTTTCGTCTTGCTTAATTCTTGAATAATTACCTTGATAAATATTTGTTAATCAATTAGGTAAATTTTCAATCGATAAATTAGCTAATTTATCAAAAATTTCTAAGGCTGTATCATCTTCTTTTATTTGTGTTTTGGCGATACCTAAAATATCACCAGCATCCATTTTGTCAACCATTTCAATTAATGTTATTCCTGTTTCTTTTTCGTCATTTAATAAAGCATATTGTATTGGGGCTGCCCCTCTATATTTTTCTAATAAACTACCATGAACGTTAACTGGTAATACTTTTGGTAGTTTTAAAATTGAATTAGGTATAAATTGACCAAAAGATGCTGTTATAAAAAAGTCAAAATCTAATTGTTTTAATTCTTCATATATTTCTTTAATTTTTTCAGGTTGATATAAAGGGATATTTGTTTCATTAGCCAATCTAGCAACGTCTGTTAAAACAGGTTTTTTGTTTCTATCTAATTTATTATTTGGTTGGCTGATTAAAGCAACAACATTAAAGTTTTCATTTTCAATTAAAGATTTAAATATTTTAGCTGAAAAATCACCCGTTCCAGCTAGCACTAAGTTAATTTTATTTTTCATGTTAAAAATTATAACTTATCGTTTATATCTTTAAATTTTAGAAATAAAATAAAAAACAAAACCATTTAAATTTTGATTTTGTTTTCTTGTTTATTAGTTAGTCTTATATAGTTAGGGATATGTTTTAACATGATTATAACCGCAGCAAAAACAACAATAATGGCGTGTATAGGATAAGGTGTGTTAATTTGCATATAACCAAATATACCTTCATAGTTAAAAGTTTTCCAAAAACCTATAAAAGGTGTTGTAGTTGAAGAAATAACCGAAGCCAAAGAAATATATCTAGTTGTTAAAGTTATAAAAATAAAGACAGCAGCTAACATTAAAAATATTACTCAGTTATAAGCTAAAACCATTCCCATAAATGAAGCTACACCTTTACCACCTTTAAATTTAAAATATAGTGGAAAAATATGACCTAAAATGGCTCCAACTCCGGCAATAATAGGTAAGATAAATTGATTTCCTATTAGTCTTTTTACTGTATATACAATCATTATTGGAATAAAAGATTTAAGCAAATCAAAAATAAATACACCTGCTGCGAATTTAATACCATAAATTCTTAAAGCATTTGTTGCTCCGGCATTATGTGAACCTTCTTTGCGAATGTCTTTCTTTTTGTGTTTAGTAATAATAATAGCAATGTTAATAGAACCGATTAAATAAGCAATTATTAAAACTATAAAGTTTATTCAGATGTATTTATAGTGGAACATAAATAAAATAATAACTAAAAAAACTTAATTATGAAAATTAAATAAAAAATTGAATTAAAACAAATAAAAAATAACTTTAACTGATTAAAGCTATTTTCTTAAAATTTTTGTATATTTGGTTTAAATCAAATTTAGTTAAAATTTCTTGCAATTCTTGATTAAATTCAATTTTATTTAAAGCGATATCGTCTAATAAGGGCATTTCTAAATCAAAGTCGTATCTTAATGTTGCGAGATTTTTATCAAATAAAGCGTTATCTTTATGCTCTATTAATTTATTAGCTCAAGCCGGTTTTATTTGATCAATGTTGGCATAAATGTTTTCTAAATTACTATAGGTATTTAATAAAGAAACTGCTGTTTTAGGTCCAATTCCCTTTATACCTTTAAAATTATCACTTGAATCACCGGTCATGGCTTTAAAATCAATAACTTGGCAAGGTTTAAATTCGTAATAATTATTAAAGTTATCTTCATTAATAATTACTTCTGCACCTTTAATTTTTTTAATAATTCCAATATTAGAAGATACAAGCTGATTTAAATCTTGATCGGCAGAAAAAATTAAAATGTTTTCATCATTATATGTTTGGCAAGCTTTGGCTATGATATCGTCAGCTTCATAACCGTCAAAATGAGTATTATAGATTTTTGCTGCATCTAAAATATTTCTAATAGTATCTAATTGTTCATAAAATAATGAAGGCATTTTTTGACGTCCAGCTTTATAATCTTGATAAATTTCATGTCTAAAAGTTTTCGCTTTGCCATCAAAAGCAATAAAAACATTTTCAATATTATAGTTTTTAATTAATTTGAAAAAAGTACTAAAAAAAGCAACTATTGCACCAGTAGAATTATCATTTGAACTTAAACTAGCATATGATGTGGCAAAATATGACCGATAAGCTAAATATGTGCCATCAATGATTAATAAATTATTTTTATTCATGGGTTATCTTTCAAGATTTTAAGGTGTATTGATAATCACTTTTTTTAAGTAAAACGACTTCTAAAATTTTATCTTTTAATTTTTCTAATTCAGGAGCGGCTTTTCAAACAAAAGCAGTAATTTTTTGACTTTGATCTTGTAAATCCACTTTAACATAAGGTTTACCATTTTTAGCTACACCATTTTTAGTAGATACTAATAAAGCAGATGCAACGTATTCAACATTATTATGCATTTCTCTAAAACTAACTTTATTTTTAGGTAAATTAGATAAAGCAAAATTGTAGTTTTGACCTAAAAGTTCAATCTCATTTTTAATATTTTCTTCTTTATTTTCTTCAATTATTTTAGAAGGTTTATAACTTTTAATAATTGATTCTAATTCCTGATAATCACGACCTAAATTTACGTTTAAATAAAGCATTGTATCGCTATTTTCTAAAGCTATTTCTTCAAGCATAGTTTGCTGATTTAAGCCTAAATTCCTTAAAGTATTAGCCTTAATTAATAAATTTATTAAGCTAGAACCTATTTGTTTTACGCTCATTAATTTAATTAGTAAATCAAAGAAATTAATAAACTTACCTTTTTCTTCTCTAATCTTACAAATTAGTTTTGCGGTTTCTGGTCCTAAACCTTTAATCATTGTTAATGGTAAGATAATTTTTGAATCTTTAACCGTAGCTTCTACTTCTGATAAATTGATTTCAGGTGAAACAACTTCAAAACCTCTAGCAGTAGCTTCGTTAACAAATTTATTAATTGTTTCTTGTGCTCCGTGGGCCGAAGAAATGCAAGCAGCATAAAATTCTAATGGATAATAAGCTTTTAAATAAGCCATTTGCATAGTTAAAACAGCATAAGAAACAGCATGAGATTTGTTAAAGCCATATGAAGCAAATTTCTCTATTTGGCTAAAAATATACTTAGAAATTTCATAACCGAATCCATTTTGCACTGCTTTTGCTAGGAATTCTTGCTGTACCTTTTCCATTTCGTCGATTTTTTTCTTAGAAATTATTCTTCTTACATTATCAGCTTCAGCAAATGACATATTAGCTACAGTTTGTAAAATTTGCATTATTTGTTCTTGATAAACAATAATACCGTAAGTTTCCTTTAAAATCTCGTCATATTTAGGAGAAATTGATTCAACTTTTTCTTGTTGATATTTTCTTCTAGCATAACTTGGAATATTTTCCATAGGACCTGGTCTATTTAGGGAAATAATCGCAACTACATCGTTAAATGAATCCACTTTAATCTTATTTAAAGCAGAAACCATAATAGGACTTTCCACTTGGAATATTCCTACGGTATTACCTTTTGATAATAAATCAAAGATTTTTTGATCGTTAAAATTAATATTTTTTAAATCCACTTCAATATTTCTATTTTTCTTAATTAAATTAGTAATTTCTTTAATGGTAGTTAAAGTTTTTAAACCTAAAATATCCATTTTTATTAAACCAAAACCTTCTAAATATTCCATCGGAACTTGTGTTTGTAAAAGTTGATCATTATTTATTGCAGTTGGAATAATGTCGATAAATGGTTTATTTGTTAAAACAATTCCAGCGGCGTGAGTTCCAGTTTGTCTATAAAAACCAGCTATATCATTAGAAGTAGTTAAAATGTTTTGATATAAATTAGGATCATTAGGATTTAATCTAATTAACGCATCGGCAAACCTTTTGTTAATTGCATATTCTTCAACTAAAGATAAATCATCATTTTTAATAAGTTTAGAAACTTCGTTAATTTTTAAAGGCATAACATTATAAATTCTCATTATGTCTCTAATTGCTGATTTTTTACCTAAGGAAGCATAAGTAACAATATTAGCGGTTTTATCATAACCATATTTATTAATTAAATATTCAATAACTAAATGCCGCTTGTCATCTTGCACGTCCACATCAATATCAGGCATGTTTACCCGTTGCGGATTTAAAAATCTTTCAAAAATTAAACCGTGTTTAATTGGATCAATTTCAGTTATACCAATTAAATAACTAATTAGTGAGCCGGCTGCTGAGCCCCGACCAGGTCCAATAGAAATTTCATGATTTTTAGCTCAGTTGATTCAATCTTGAACTATTAAAAAATAATTAATAAAACCTAAAGATTTAATAATCTTAAATTCGTAAGTTATTCTTTCTTTATATTCCTTAGTTAAATTAGTTAATTTATTTTTAATTCCTTCTTGAATTAAAGTTTTTAAATATTCTTCGGCTTGATTATCATCAAAATTATTAAAATGAGGCAACAAGTTTTTTTCTTTTTTGATTTCAAAATATAATGATTTGACAAACTCGTTAGTTTTTATTACTAAATCTTCAAACTGACTATCTACTTCACTAATTCAAGGTTCATATATGTCTAAAAAAGTTGTTTCATTTCTGATTGAACCTAAAGCTTTAATTACATTATTTTCTTCAAAATCTAAAATTGCGTTATGTTGCATTATTAAACATTTATCTTTATGATTTTGATAAATTGGATTTTCTTTAATGTCATATGGGTTTATTCCATAAAAGTGATTATTTAAAGCAATTTCTTTATTTAAAAAAGTTAAAGGTCCAAAAATTGGATTTTCCACATAAATTAAATTATTATAGTTTTCTTGTAAATCATTTAAATCAATAGCCTTATCATTACTTTTTAATATATGATAAGAAAGTTTTTTAAGATCTATAAAATCATTTTCATTTTTAGCAAAAACGTTTATTCGAGTTAATTTATTATCAATTTTAACAGTGATATCTAAACCAAAAATAGGTTTAATATCATTTGCTTCAAAAGTGTTTAAGATCTCGCCAAAACTATAAAAATTATTATGTTCGCTAATAACAACATAATCTAAATTATCGTTTTTTACTTTTTCTAAAAGTTTTTTTGGTGTAATAGCACTTTCTAAAAATGAATAAATAGTATTTAAATGAAGGTTTAGTAATTTCATAATATATAAATTATATATGGC
>NZ_VFSS01000030.1 GCF_006385795.1 [Mycoplasma] falconis
GCTCATCGAAGTCGAGATGGGCGACCGGCGCCAACGGCCGTAGCGGGCGATTGAAGGTGGGGTTGATCAGCTCATGGGCCGTGTCGTCGATCGCGGTGGCGGTTCCGCCGTGGGCGCCGGGGGTGAAGCGGAAATGCGCCAGGTTGTCGGAGCGGCCAGCCTTCCAGGCAAGCTGCACCGTCCAGCGACTGTCCTCGTTGCGCCACGCGTCCCAGGTGAGGCTGTCGGGGTTAAGGCCGCGTGCCACCAGGGCCGCGGCGACGGTCTCCTGCATGGTCAGCACCGCCGGGCCGTCGGCCAGGACCGGGTGCGCCGCGGTTGCCAGCTCGGCCGCGCGCGAGCGTTCCAACAGTACCGGGTGGGCAAACCGGCGGATACGGGCGATGTCGGAGCCCGATGCCGCAGCGACCTGTTCGACAGACGCGCCGGCCCGAATTCGGGCCTGAATCTCCTTGGGGCTCAGCACGTTGGTGACCTCGATGTCCAGCTGGGCTTGCTCCGGCTGGACGGAGTCGTCCCGTAGCGCCGCCCGCAGTCGGTCGTCGACCGGCAGCTTGAACTGTTCGGACGGGATGGCACCCTGGCAGATGATGTTTTTGCCGTCGGCATCG
>NZ_VFSS01000031.1 GCF_006385795.1 [Mycoplasma] falconis
GAAGACGAATTGGCCCGATTTGCAGTGGATCCGGCAGCAGCCGGCGGGCCACCGTAAACAGCGCGCCGGCGTCGGTCGTCGGGTAGGGCATCGTCGCCGAGCGGGTTAGCGTGCTCATGTCGGATTTCTTTAGCTTCACCGTGATGGTGCGGGCGCCGCGGCCGTCGCGCAGCAGGCGTTGGTGCGCGTGCTCAGCGATGGAGTCGATCGCCTCGTGCAATTGCTCCATGGTGGTCAGATCGACGGCGAACGTGGACTCGGCGCTGATTTGCTTGGCTTCGGCGCGCTCCACCACTGGGCGGTCGTCGATGCCACGGGCCAGCCGGTGCAGCGCGGGCCCAATCGTCGCGCCTAGGATGTTGGCCGCCTCGGCATCGCTCAGCGCGGCCAGCTGCCCGATCGTCTCGATGCCGAGCCGATGCAGCTTTTCCTCGGCGACCGGGCCGATGCCCCACAGCCGTCGTACCGGCAATCCGCTGAGAAGCGCTTGCTCTTCAGCGTGCCGGACTACCCGAATGCCGTCGGGTTTGGCCAGACCAGAAGCAATCTTGGCGATCTGCTTGC
>NZ_VFSS01000032.1 GCF_006385795.1 [Mycoplasma] falconis
TTGGAATACTAAGAAATCCAAAATGAATAGTTGTACCCATTGGCAACGAAATAAAATCAATAGTCACACCATAAAAAGCAACTACTAAGGCAGCAGCAATTTGACCAGCCAATTTTATATACGGTTTCAAATCGTAGATATCATCTACAAGCCCAAGTACGTACATAATAATCGCACCAATAATAAGTGGTTTGATTTCTGTTTCAATAGGATGACCAATCCAAATACCTATTAAAAATGAAAAGAGAATCACCGTACCACCCATAACTGAAATAGGTTTAGTGTGTACTTTTCTAAAATTTGGTTTATCAACTAAATTTAATCTTTTCGATATTGCAATAACAATTGGTGTTATCGTCAAACTGACAATCATTGTTACTGCAACTAGTAATAATGTAACCATTTATTCACCTTCATCGATATTAATTGTTTTTAACGTTATATTTATTTAATATTGTCTTTATAGAATGATACATCTATTTTCTACGTATATCTTATAGCTTTATTATAAATTAATTCGCTCAATCAATGATATCATATTTACAACTATACGATTCATTTCTTATATATCGCCTATTATTCATTTTTTCATCATATCATTTAAGGCAACATTTTAACATCAAAGTCTATAT
>NZ_VFSS01000033.1 GCF_006385795.1 [Mycoplasma] falconis
TCGCGGGTCTGCGTGGCCGCATTGGAACCAGCTGCGGGCCTTCGCGATACGGTCCCGGTCGGGGCACGGTTGCCGATGACCGCGGGCTCGGGCGCCAAAGTGTTGCTGGCCCACACCGACGCCGCCACCCAAGCGGCCGTATTGCCAAAGGCGGTGTTCAGCGCCCGAGCGCTGGCCGAGGTGTGCCGGCGCGGCTGGGCGCAAAGCGTGGCCGAACGCGAGCCTGGCGTGGCGAGCGTGTCGGCGCCGGTGCGCGACGGCCGGGGCGTCGTGATCGCTGCCATCTCGGTGTCCGGCCCGATCGACCGGATGGGCCGCCGCCCGGGGGTCCGATGGGCCGCCGACCTGCTGTCCGCGGCGGACGCGCTCACCCGACGGCTCTAGCCGCGTTGTGCTACATCGGTTCGACCGCGATCACATAGTCATTGCCGTGCCACAGACCGTCTTGCCGCTCGTTGAGCTGCAATGCCCGAGCGCGCAGTTCTTCCACATAGGCACGCATTGCCATGCCAAGCCCGTTGGAGGAGAATCGCTCGATTCGGGCCAAGCACATGTTGAGTTGGCCGTTCACGTAGCGAGCTCGGTAGCGGATGGGGAAGCGGCGCGCTTCAAGAA
>NZ_VFSS01000034.1 GCF_006385795.1 [Mycoplasma] falconis
TTAAATATGTTGATTTAGTAAAAAGAGATTACAATGCTAAAAATAACGAAATAATTATTGCAACCGATGTTTCTTACATATCTGCTCCGAAAGATGTTGACAATAATTTTGTTTATTTTTCAGCTTGTATAGACCACAAAACAAAGAAAATATTAAATTGAAACTTATCAACTCGAAATGATATTGAATTAGTTTTAGAACATGTAAAAAATATTAAATATGACAAAAAATGGATTATTCATTCCGATCATGGGTTTCAATATTCTTCTAAGGATTACGTTGATATAATCAAACAAAATAACGGTTTAATTTCTATGAGTCGAATTGGTAATTCATTAGACAATAGAGAAATCGAATATTTCTTTTCAATAATCAAAACCGAACATTTATATAATCTTGAAATTAAAAGAATGACGTTTGTAGAACTAAAAGAATCAATTAAATCTTATATAGAATGATATAACAACGAAAGATTACAATCAAATTTAAATTGAAAAACACCCCAACAATGTTGAGATGTTTATTCATATTTATAAACTGTCCACAAAAAGTGTCCAAGTTTA
>NZ_VFSS01000035.1 GCF_006385795.1 [Mycoplasma] falconis
GTATTTGTTTTACCAGCTTTTAGTTCAGTCAACTGTTGTGTTAACATAGCGTTTTGTTGTGTTAACTTCATTGTTAACATGTTTACTTGTGTCATCTGCATTTGCATACTCGCAACCATTCCGCGAAGTTCCTCATCACTCAAATCTGTTGCAGTTTGTTGACTTGGTGTGTTCGAATCATCTTCTTTTCCAAAATTGTTGTTGTATTTACTTTCGCCGTTAGTGACTACAAACTTTCTAGGTTCGAACTCTTCTTTAAATTTGATAGGCACATTATTATCGTCTACATCTAAACTATTGCGTAAACCGCCAGTATTAACGTATCCGATAACTTCGTTTTTATCGTTTACTGTGATTTTCATTATTTCCACCCCATAATTTTAGTTATAGTAACTTTGTTGGCATTCGCTCCAGAACCTGTTGTTCTGCCTAAATCGAAATACACATCGTTATCTATTCTTAAAGTAGTGCTACTTGTTTTGGATAGTAAGCACTCATAAATACCGCCACCGTTACCGTCTGAATCAACTACATTCGCTTTACT
>NZ_VFSS01000036.1 GCF_006385795.1 [Mycoplasma] falconis
GTGGGCTCGGACGCGGGTTATCTCACCGCGAAATGGCCCCTCGGTCAGTGGGAATTCGTCGACCCAGAGGCCTCCCGGGTCTACGCCGACGTCGTAGCCAAGGTCGCTCCTGACGTCGGAATCAGCTTCGATGAGGCTGAGGCGTACTTTCTTTCGCGGCTGGACGAGTGGGAGAATGTCATCGCCGGCCGAATCGCTGAGGCGACGTCGTGACACACGGAATGGTGCTCGGCAAGTTCATGCCGCCCCATGCGGGACACGTCTACCTTTGCGAGTTCGCGCGGCGATGGGTGGATGAGCTGACCATCGTCGTCGGATCAACGGCAGCAGAGCCGATTCCGGGCGCCCAGCGCGTTGCATGGATGCGGGAGCTGTTCCCCTTCGATCGCGTGGTCCATCTGGCCAACGAGAACCCGCAGCGCCCGTGGGAGCACCCGGACTTCTGGGACATCTGGAAGGCGAGCCTGCAGGGCGTGCTGGCAACCCGCCCCGACTTCGTCTTCGGTGCCGAGCCC
>NZ_VFSS01000037.1 GCF_006385795.1 [Mycoplasma] falconis
ATCCAGCTGTTCCTGCACGGCGGTGACTTTGGGGTTAGGGATCCGCAGTTCGGGCGGGACCTCGGCTTCTACGCGTTCGAGTTGCCGTTCTACCGGCTGATGCTCAGCTACATGCTCGTTTCGGTATTTCTGGCATTCGTGGCGAATCTGGTGGCGCACTATATCTTCGGTGGCATTCGGCTATCCGGACGCACCGGTGCGCTGAGCCGCTCGGCGCGCGTCCAGTTGGTTAGCCTGGTCGGGGTACTGGTGTTACTTAAAGCCGTTGCTTATTGGCTGGATCGGTATGAGCTGCTGTCGCACACGCGTGGCGGCAAGCCGTTCACCGGTGCCGGGTACACCGATATCAACGCCGTCCTGCCGGCGAAGCTGATTCTGATGGCGATTGCGTTGATTTGCGCGGCCGCAGTGTTCTCGGCGATCGCCCTGCGGGACTTGCGGATTCCGGCGATCGGCCTGGTG
>NZ_VFSS01000038.1 GCF_006385795.1 [Mycoplasma] falconis
GTTCTTTGTCGGGATCCATGCGGGTGGTGAAGTAGTCGGCGCCGAGATCCTGGTAAGGCCGGCCGGTGGCCAGCACGTGCCAAATGATGACGATCAGCTTGTGGGCGACGGCGATGATCGCCTTCTTGTTGGCAGCGGGACTGCGGAAGCCACCGAACTTGCGGACCTGGCGGCGGTAGTACTCGCGCAGGTAGCCATCGGTGCGCACGGCGGCCCACGCGCACTCGACCAGGACCGGCTGCAGGTGCTGGTTGCCTGTGCGGCGGGCACCGTGATGGCGTTTGCCGGCCGATTCGTGGTTGCCCGGGCACAGCCGCACCCACGAGGGCAGATGCTCAGCCGAGGGGAAGCAGGCCGCCGGGTCGGCGCCGATTTCAGAGATGACCGTCGCCGAGGCACCCGCCCCGATCCCCGGGATGGATGCAAGCAGCGCGCGTCGGGCACAAAAGGGATGCATCAGCTGCTCGATCTGCTCGTCGAGAGCACCGATCATCGCATCGAGCTGATCCAGAT
>NZ_VFSS01000039.1 GCF_006385795.1 [Mycoplasma] falconis
CTACAAGCTGGGCGTGGTCAGCATCCCGACCAACATGCCGATGATCCGTGAAGACCAGTCCGACCTGATCTACAAGACCGAGGAGGCCAAGTACATCGCGGTGGTCGACGACGTCGCCGAGCGCTACGCGAAGGGACAGCCGGTGCTGATCGGCACCACCAGCGTGGAGCGCTCGGAGTATCTGTCGCGGCAGTTCACCAAGCGGCGCATCCCGCACAATGTGCTCAACGCCAAGTACCACGAGCAAGAGGCGACCATCATCGCGGTGGCGGGCCGCCGCGGCGGCGTCACCGTCGCCACCAACATGGCCGGTCGCGGCACCGACATTGTGCTGGGCGGCAACGTCGACTTTCTCACCGATCAGCGGCTGCGCGAACGCGGCCTGGATCCGGTGGAGACGCCCGAGGAGTACGAGGCGGCCTGGCACTCCGAACTGCCCATCGTCAAAGAGGAAGCCAGCAAGGAGGCCAAGGAAGTAATCGAGGCCGGCGGCCTGTACGTGCTGGGCACCG
>NZ_VFSS01000003.1 GCF_006385795.1 [Mycoplasma] falconis
ACTAACTAATGTTCCGCACCCTCATCTCTTAGCGGAGCTTTAAAGGCTCCTTTCACAACGGAACCATGCGGTTCCATGCGTATCCGGCATTAGCAAATGTTTCCATTTGGTATTCCAATCTAAGAGGCAGATTAAGCACGTGTTACTCACCCATTCGCCGCTAGGTTCCCGAGGGAACCCCGCTCGACATGCATGTATTAGGCACACAGCCAGCGTTCATCCTGAGCCAGGATCAAACTCTTAAATAAAGTTGATTGGTTTTGTTATATTGTAATTATTAAAATTGACGTTATGGTATTCGTATCCAGTTTTCAAAGAACTATTTTTAGTGTCCCATCAGGGCACTTTTAGTATTATACATACTTTTAATTTTTTATTTGAAAAATTTTAGATTTTTTAAAATATTTATTTTTTCTAAAAAGTTTAAATAAAAAACGCCGTTTAAGGACGTTTATTATTATACACAATATTAATTAATACTAATAATTTTTACTTTATATTTTGTAGGAGCATCCACTTCGCAAATAGCATCAAGTTTTTGACCCATAATCGCTTTAGCTAATGGAGAAGCGTTTGAAACCTTATTATTAAAAGGATCGGCATCAAGTGAACCAACGATGGTAACTTCCATTTCTTGATTTTTAGCTAAATTTAATAATTTAACAATAGATCCGATTTTTACAGCATTAGTTGCACTTTTTTGAATAACTTCAGCGTTTTCTAAAATATGTTGAATTTCTAAAATTTCATTTTCGATGGCAGCTTGTTTATCACGGGCGGCATCGTATTCAGCATTTTCAGACAAGTCCCCTTGATTTCTAGCTTCTTTAATTTCTTCGATAACTTGTGGTCTTGCTACTTCTTGTAAATATGTTAATTTTTCTTGATATTGTTCATAACTCTCTTGGGTTAAGTAAATTTTTTCTTCTTTTTGCATATATACTCCTATTTTTATTCCTGATTATACTCTATTTTATCATTTAAGTTATTTTTTGCAATTAGTATTATATTCTTAAAACCAAATTTAGCAGTTTCATAACGAACGTTTTTTTCAAATAAATAATTTTTATCTTGCTTAAAACTTTTAATATGATCAAAAGAAATAATTAATATTCCGTTATCACTTAATAAAGGTAAAAATTTATCGATTTGATTTTTTATTGATAAATCCTCATTTAAAGAAACAATTAAATCAGAAGTTTGATTTGCCGGTTGATAAAAAACATTTTTAAAATCTAAATCAGGAAATTCTTTTAAAATTTCTTCCTTATTATTTCTAAATAAGGTTTGACTGTCTATTATAGTTTTACGATTAGCTAAATTAGCAAGTGAAATGCCAACATAATCATTATTATCGCTTACTAAAATAGATTCATAATTATTTAAATATATAGTATTAACCAAATAAGCGATCATGTGGTCATTAACAGTTTTTTTATAATATTTTTTAATGCCGTCTAAAACTACACCATAGTTAGGGTTTTTTTCTCTTAATTTAGAAAGTTCAATTTGTTCATCTTTGCTAACTATTTTTTTACTATATTTATTTTTTAAAACAAAAGTAACAATTAGCATAATAATTGCGAAAGTTAAAACAACCGCTAAGCTAATTCATAAACCTTTTCTTGTCTCATCACTTAATTTACTAGTTCCGGTTCTAATATTTAAATTAGCAACAAAATTATTAATCTTGTTCATTTCCCATTAACCGATCCATTAAGTTACTTTTATTATCGCGATCTAAAACAAAATTCTCTTCGGCAAATTGTTCAACAAGATCAATTAAAATATCAATTTCTCCTTCATCGGTCATTTCAATTAATCTTCCGTTTTCTTCTTTAACAAAAATAAAAGCTTCATCGTTAACTAAAACCATAAATCTTTCACCATTTTCGTAAAGGTCGAATAAAACATAGACTTTTTCGCCATCGTTTAAAGTTATTTCATTTTCAGGACTAAAAACTTTATATATTTTCTTTTCCATGTTGTCTCCTTAAATAATCTTCGAGAATAATTTGTGCTGCTAGAGAATCTTTTTTAGTTTTGCGTCTAGTTTTATTAAAACCAGCCTGAGCTAATATATCTTCTGCAAATTTTGTTGATTGTCTTTCGTCTTGAAAAACAATTGGTAAATTAATATGTTCTTTTAATCTTTGTGCAAACTTTTCCACCATTATAGTTCTTGGTGATTTGGATAAATCCATTCGCAAAGGATAACCTAAAACTATTGTGTCAATTTCATTATTATATTGTTCAATATATTCTTTGGTTTTTCTTATAGCTTTAATAAAATGTCATTCTTCAAACATGAAGTTTTCTAAACCGGTTGCAATAATTCCGTTAATATCACTAATCGCAAAACCACAAGATTTAGAACCTAAATCCAAAGCAAGTTTACGCATTTTTTAATTCTTCTTTAATATCACTTATTAATTGTGATAAAGGTTTTTCACCATTTATACTACCTTGACAAACTAAATTGTTTCCGCCGCCTTTGCCATTAAATTTATTAGTTAAATTTTTAAAGTATTTATTAGACTCATATTTTTTGCTACTTACCATTAAATAAAATGAATTAGTTTTTGTTTCACTTAAACCGATAACAAGGGCTTCTGGGTTAGCTTCTCTTAAACTAATAACAGCTTTTCTTAATAAATTACCATCATTATTGCTAATAACAAAAGTAGAAATTTCGTTAATTAGTTCTGATTTATATTCTGAAATATCAACAGTTTCGTTTTGTTTTTCTTTTAGAAATTTTTTATAATCTTCTCTAATATTATTTTCATCAATATCATATTGATCTAATAAACCTTCTTTAGCAAAAGTTCGTTCTGGGATATTTAATTCAAATCTATAATCGTAATCTGGTTTAAATTGTTGATTATTTTTAATTAAGGTTTTTAATAATTCTTGTTTTTCTTTAATTTCTTCTAATAAATATTGTTCGACATATTTAAATGAGGTAACAACTCTTAGACGATAAATCCCGGTACCTTTTGAATCAACACCGACAATTTTAAAATCTTCAATTATAGAAGAATTATCGACGTGAGTTCCTCCACATAAATCCTTAGTAATGTTTTCAAATTCAACTACACGAACTTCATTGGCATCATGATATTCTGATTCCTCAATTGTCATATAAGCCCCTAGTTCTTGAGCTTTTTTAACTGAAGTAATAATGTAATTACGGTTTGCGTTCATAGCGATGTAATCACGCATAGTTTTTTCGATTAATCTAATTTCTTCTTTGGTTGGACGATGATCTAAACCAAAGTCAAATGTAAAGTGATCTGGATTTATATTAGAACCTAATTGTTCGATTACTTCGTGAGGATATGTTTTTCTTAAAGCATGAAACATGATGTGAGTTGAAGAGTGGTTTCTTGCAAAGCCAATTCTAGCTTCTTCGTCGACAAAACATTCAACTGGTTTGTTTTTATCAATAATACCTTTAACAACGTGAACTGGATTTCAATATTTATCTTTAAAAACATCTAGAACTTCAATTTTATTACCATCTTGTAGCATATATCCAAAATCGTGGTTTTGACCACCAGAAGTTGCATAAAATGGAGTTTTATCTAAAATTAAATAACTAATAGTTTCTTTATCATTAGTTTTTTCAATTTCTTTTTCTTCGTTTAATAAATATAAAATATTTGCTTTTCCTCTAGTTGTTTCATAACCAGTAAATGTTGATACTTTATCTGGAATTAAAGATAAAGAATTAATAACTTTTTGCATACCAACTTCAACGTTAGCACGAGATTTTTCTTGGTGGGCTTTTAAAAACTCAGCAAATTCTTGCATATTAAGTTCAATGCCTTTTTCTTTTAGAATTTCTGATGTTAATTCAATTGGGAAACCATAAGTATCAAACATTTTAAAAGCAACTTTAACATCGACAGTGCCGTTTTTTTCTAATTCTTGTTCTAAAAGTTTTTCACCATCTTTAATGGTTTTAGCAAATAACTCTTCTTCGTTTTTAATAATTTCAGACACTTTTTCAACGTCAATGTCATAAATTAATGAATCTTTAACAATTGGTACTAATTTGTATAAAAATGATTTTTCATTAATACCTAAAGATAAACCTGACCGATAAGCTCTTCTAATTAATCTTCTAATAATATAGCCACGACCTACGTTTGAAGGACTAACGCCATCATTAATAGCATTCACAGAAGCTCTAATATGGTCTGCAATAACTTTGAAATAAGTATTAATCTTAGTTTGATCTTTATCTTTGGTGAAATAGTTGTTAATATCGTAATGATAATCAGTTAGTTTTTCTACTTCTTTAATAATTGGTAAAAATAAGTCGGTATCAAAGTTAGTTGGAGCATCTTGCATAATTGAAACAATTCTTTCGAGTCCAGCTCCGGTATCAATATTTTTTGTTGCTAAATCGGTGTAATTATTTTCACCATCATTGTTAAATTGAGAAAAAACAATATTTCAAATTTCTATATAACGATCATTTTCGATATCTTCTTTTAAAAGTTCAATACCTCTTTTGTCGTACTTTTCTCCACGGTCGTAAAAAATTTCGGTATCTGGTCCACAAGGTCCTTGACCAACATCTCAAAAGTTAGTGTCTCTTGTTCCTTTAATTAAATGCGAAGCTTCGACACCATTTTCGATTCAGTAATTATATGTATCAGTGTCTTCTTCAAAATAAGTAATATAAATTTTTTCTTTTTCTAGTTTTAAAACATCAAAAATAAATTCATAGCCAAAAGCGATAGCTTCTTTTTTGAAATAATCCCCAATTGAAAAGTTTCCTAACATTTCAAAAAAAGTATGATGTCTTGCAGTAACTCCTACATTTTCAATGTCGTTAGTACGAATTGATTTTTGTGAGTTAGTTAATCTTTTTGCAGGTGGTACTTTTTTACCACTAAAATAATCTTTTAAAGTTGCAACTCCTGAGTTAATCCAAAGTAATGAAGGGTCATTTTGAGGAATCAATGATTTTGAAGGAACAACTAAATGACCTTTTGAAGCAAAAAAGTCAAGTCACATTTGTCTTATTTGTTTTGAGCTTAACATATATAAATCTCCTATAAGTAAGTTTTTAATTCGTTTTTGTAATAAATTTTATCAATAATAGCTCCACCGACAACTTTCATACCATCATAAATGACAACCTGTTGTCCTGGCGTAACAGCTTCGGTTTCTGGGTAATAAACAATTAATTTATCGTCTTTAAATTCAATTTGGCAAGGAATATCTTGTTGACGATATCTAAATTTTGCCGTTAAATTATCTTTGTTAAATTCTTTGGCTATTTGATTAAAATCAATAGCTTCTAATTGGTCTGATAATAAATATTCTTTATGATCTTCATTAGCAACATAGATTTCTTTTTTATTTAAATTGTGCCCGACAACGAAATAAGGTTTGGCATATCCACCTAAATTTAAACCTTTTCTTTGGCCAATTGTATAATACATCGCGCCAATGTGTTTACCAACCACTTCACTAGTAGCAATATCAACAATATTACCAGGTTGAGCAGGAATATAATTTTCAAGAAATTTAGTAAATCTTCTTTCACCAATAAAACAAATACCGGTTGAATCTTTTTTAGTGGCTGTTGCTAAGTTATATTTAGCTGCTATCGCCCGTATTTCTGGTTTTTCTAATTTTTCAAGTGGAAAAATCGCTTTTTCTAGTTGTTTATTAGACACCTGAGCCAGGAAATATGATTGATCTTTGTTAGTATCTATTCCCCGATATAATTCGCCGTTATGAGATCCAGCATAATGCCCCATCGCAATATAATCAGCATTAAGTTTGTTAAAAGCATAATCGGCAAAAGATTTAAATTTAATATATTTGTTACAAAAAATATCAGGATTAGGTGTTCTTCCGTTTTTATATTCTTCAATTAAGTAAGAAAAAACATTATTTCAATATTCAGCAACAAAATCAGCACGGTGTAATTTAATGCCTAATTGATTAGCTACTGCTTTAGCGTCTAAATAATCTTGCTCTTGTGGGCAAACGTCTTGATTAATATCTTCATTGCCTAAAAAATCATTGTTAGCAAAAGAATCTCAGTTACGCATAAAAAGTCCTTCAACTTCATAACCTTGTTGTTGAAGTAAAATAGCACAAACACTAGAGTCAACGCCGCCACTCATTCCTAAAATAACTTTTTTAGCCACAAAAGCCTCCTAATTAATAATTTAAATTTTATATTTTTTATTAAAAAATATTTAAAGAACAATAAGACATATATTAAAAATATAGTTTTATCAAAATTTTATTTTTTAAAAATAAGACAAATTAAAGAAAAACCAACACATAGTGTTGGAAAAATTATTTAAATAATTTAACTTGTTTTTTAATTTCTTCTAATTTAGTATTAACAACTTCTTCTGGTGTTAATTTGTTTAAAAGTTCTACTTTAGTACCTGCTAAAACGATTGGGTCTAAAACACTAGCCCCTAAAAATTTTCATATGTTTACTAAATAATTAGTATGACTTGCTCATTGGTATCAACCTTCTGGTGCACCTTGGGTTGTTAAGACTTGAACAGTTAAATTATCTAATAAACCTACTGATGTTCCTTTACCGTTGTATTTATAAGAAAAGGTTTTTCCTGGTACGCAAATACGATCAATAAAGTTTTTTAAAGTTGCAGGAATTGCAAAATTAATCATTGGTGCAGAAATTAAAAGTTTATCTGCTTGTTTTAATTTTTCGATGTATTGATTAGATTTTTCTTCACTTCAAAAAGACATGAAATTTTCTGAGTTCATTGGTTCGTTAGCCATATCTAATAAATTTAAATCTAAAATTTCGATTTCGTCATTAGGAAATTCTAATTTATATTCTTCTAAAAATTTGTTTAATAGTCCGTCAGAAATTGAATTTTTTAAACCCATTGGTGAACTATATAAACCTAATAGTTTTGCCATATTGTTTTACTCCTTTGTAAATAAAAAGAGCTTAAAAGCTCTTATTAATTGTTCTAAGTAATTAGTAATTAGCTAATAACTTACATATGGTGCGGATGAAGGGAATCGGACCCTCGTATGCAGATTGGCAACCTGCTGTTCTACCATTGAACTACATCCGCAATGGTGCAAGTGATGGGAATCGAACCCACGTATTCAGCTTGGAAGGCTGATGTTCTACCATTAAACTACACTCGCTTTTAGCTTAATTATTATATAAGAAAAAAATATATTTCTTATTAATTTTTTAAAAAATAAATTAAGCTAAAAAAGATTAGAAAAACACGGGATAAACCGTGTTTCTAAATAAATAAATTACATTTTGTCAGGAATATCTAAATCCATTAATCTTAATCCGTTAGCCAAAACAGTTTTAGTTGCTTTAACTAAAGCTAAATAGCTTTCTTCGTTTGGATCACCCATAACTTTGCAATTTGAATAGAATGAATTAAATGCACCAGCAAGTTTTAATAGATATGGTGGTAATAAGTTAACTTTATAAGTTTTTGCCATAGTTGCAATTAAATCTGGGTATTCTTTTAATTCATTGACAAGTTTTTGGGCATATTCGTTTTGAATAGTGCTTGCTTGTGGATTTTCTATACCAGCTTTGTCTAGTAATTGCACACAACGAGCGTGAGCATATTTAATAATAAACATTGGGTTTGATTCATCTGATTTTGTAACTTTATTAATATCAAAATCGATTTTTGAATTATATGATCTTTCAATTAAGAAAAATCTTAATGCATCTTTTCCTACTAAATCTAAAAGCTCTCTTAATGTTAAAGAAGTTCCTAAACGTTTAGACATTTTAACTTCTTTGCCATCTTTAACAACTCTTAATAATTGAAATAATAAGATTTCTAATTGATCACGACGATATCCTAAATCTTCAAATGAGAATTTTACCCGTTCAACATAACCTGAGTGATCTGCTCCTCAAACGTCAATAATAACTCCGTTTTCTTTATCGTTTAATTGATTAAATTTTCATTCATGATAAGCGATATCAGCACATAAATAAGTTGAATCACCGTTTGATTTAATAATAACACGGTCTTTGTCGTCTTTACCACCGCTAGTTGTAGCTAATCAAGTAGCTCCATCTTTTTCGTAAGTGGTTTTTAATCTTCTAATTGAAGGTCAAACTAAATCTTTTTTATATTGTTCGGTTTCAGAGGTATAAAGGTCAAATCAAACACCAAATCTTTTTAAATCTTTTTCAATGTTTTCTAAAGCGTAATTACGTCCAAAATCTCTGAAAAATTGACGAATTTCATCGGTGTATTCTACGCCTTTGTATTTATCGCCATATTTTTGATAAAAAGCATCAGCGAATTCAATAATATCTCCACCACGATAACATTGTTCTGGCATTGGAAAATCTTTATTAAAAATTTGTTGATAACGGCTATAAACTGAAGCAGCTAAATTATTCATTTGATTTCCGTAATCGTTAACCAAATATTCACGCACAACACGATGTCCTGCTTTTTCTAAAATATTAGACAAGGTTGCTCCGATAGCAGCATTCCTTGCATGACCGATGTGTAAATATCCTGTAGGGTTAGCTGACACAAACTCAACGTTGCAAGCTCCTTTGGTTCCGGTGATATCACCATAGTGTTCACCTAATTTGTTGATGTTATTTACAGTATCGGCTAAAACAGAATCAGATACTCAAAAATTAATAAAACCAGGTTCAGCGACTTGAATTTCACTAATTTCTTTATATTTGTTTAAATCAATATTTTTAACAATTTCATGAGCTATTTCTATTGCTTTTTTACCTAAATCTTTTTGTAAGGTTAATGCAATATTGGTTGAATAATCACCATAGCTTTTTGATTCGGTTAAAATTACTGGTTTATTAATGTTTAATTTTTGTAATGCTTCATTAATTGAAGCAATAATAATATCTTTTGTTGTACTCATAGTTTCAATTATATTATATTTGCAGCATTTATTTAACTTATTATGTATATAATAATTGCTATGAAAAGATATTATTTATGTGGTCCAACTGTCTATAATTACCCTCATATTGGTAATTTAAGACCGACCGTTACTTTTGATTTAATGATAAGAGCTCAAAGATATTTAGGAGAAGAAGTTTTTTATTTACATAATATTACTGACATCGATGACAAAATTATTAACAAAGCTTTTGAAGAAAATAAAACAGAAAAAGAAATTAGTGAATTTTATGAAAAATATTATTTAGATTTATTTACTAAATTCAATTTAGTTTTACCTAACAAAGTTATAAGAGTAACCGATTCTTTAAACGATATGTACCAATACATTCAAGAAATGATTAATAAGGGTTCAGCCTATCAAGTTGGAGGCAACGTCTTTTTTGATATCCAAAAACATAAAGATGTTTATGGATCGATTAGCAACCAAAAAATTGATGAATTAAATAGCGAAGACGATGGTGTTTTAGGTAAAAAACATAAAACTGATTTTACCCTTTGAAAATCAACAACTAACGGAATTAAATTTGAAAGTCCTTTTGGTTTGGGACGTCCTGGATGACATACGGAATGTAGCTGTTTTATTGCTAAATATTTTAACGGAGAACAACTAGACGCTCATGGCGGAGGAATTGATTTAATTTTCCCTCATCACGAAAATGAAAACATTCAACATTTTTCAATCTATGGTCAACCAATTGCCAAAGATTGAATTCACTTTGGAACTTTAAATTATAAAAATCAAAAAATGTCTAAATCACTAGGAAATATTATTTATCCACATGATTTTTTAGAAACATATTCACCAGATACATATAAAATTTTAATTCTAACTACTAATTATTCAAAACCAATTAATATAACTGATGAATTATTAGAAACTAATCAAAATCAAGTTAACAAATTTAGATTAGCTAAAAATAAAATTGTTTTAGAAAACATCCATTATGAAGTGGATGAAGAACAAGTAAAAGCAATTATTGAAGATATTGCTAGGTTAGATTTTACTCAGGGTTATGCCAAATTAATTAAACTATTTAAAAATCAAGCAGATTTAGGTTCATTTTTTAAAGTTTTATACATTTTAGGTTTTAATCTTGTTAATTCTGAAATAACTGAAAAAGATAAACAACTTTATTTAAAATGAAAAAAACTTGTAGGAGAAAAAAACTTTGAAGAAGCAGATAAAATCAGAGAATATCTAAAAGAAAGAAGAATAATTTAATGAAAAAAATCATTTATGGTCGTAACTCAGTTTTAGAAGCTTTAGAAAATAAATATCCAATTAGTAAAATTTATTTACAAAAGGGTTTAACTAACAAAAATTTAAAGTTTAACAATATAACTTTTTTAGATTTAACTCAGATGAATAAAATGACTAATAATGGTAATCATCAAGGTTATATTGCTGAAATTGAAGAATATAAATATTATGATTTAGGATCTATTTTTAAAGATAAAGCCAACAAAGTTTTAATGCTAGATCATGTACAAGACCCACAAAACTTTGGAGCAATTATTAGATCAGCTAACGTTTTTGGCATTAAACATATTATTATTCCTAAAAATCGAGCTGTTGATGTAACACCAGTTGTTTTAAAGACTTCCTCAGGAGGATTTAACAACGTTAAGATTATTAAGGTTGCTTCATTATTTGATTGCATAGCAGAGTTAAAAAAACAAGGTTTTTGAATTTACGCTTCGGCATTAAATCAATCAGCTAAAAAAATGCAAAATATTAAATTTGCTGACCCAACATGTATAGTTGTTGGTAACGAAGGAAGTGGTGTTTCTAATACAATTATTAAACACGCCGATGAAGTTGTTTATATCGAACAAAATGAAGGTTCAGTGCAATCGTTAAATGTTTCAGCAGCAACAGCTATCTTACTTTACGAATTAGATAAACAAGTTAAATAAATCACAGCAAAAATAATAAGCTGTGATTTTTTAATAATAAAAATGACTAACAAAACTGTTAGCCATTATTTATATAGAAATTCTTATTGTAATGTAACTTTAGTACCGATTTTTTCAGCAATAATGTCTTCTAAGTCGCTTAAGTCACCGATAAATGCTGCTTTACCGCCTTCTTCAACGAATTTAATAGCTGCTTGTACCTTAGGAAGCATACTTCCTGGTGCGAATTGATTTTCAGCAATGTATTGTTCTAATTCGGCTTTTGTTACGTGTTTTAAATCTTGTTGATTTGGTTTTCCGTAGTTAACTTTTACATAGTCAACTGCTGTTAAAACGATAAAGTAATCTGCTTTTGTAAGTGCAGCCATTTTTGCTAATGCAAAGTCTTTGTCGATAACACCATCAACTCCATTAATGAAACCATTTTCGTCTTTAACGGTAGGAATTCCTCCACCACCTCCAACGATAACAGTTGCTCCTGAGTTAATAGCTTTTTCGATTTGTTCAATACTTACAAAATTTAAAGGTTTTGGTGAAGCAACAACTTTTCTGTAACCACGTCCAGCATCTTCAACGATTGTGCTGTTTGGGTTTGCAGCTTCTGCTGCTTCTCTTGTTTGATAAAATGGTCCAATTGGTTTAGTTGGTTTTTCAAAAGCAGGGTCTTTAGGGTCAACTAATGTTTGAGTTAAAATGTATAAAACTTCGTTGTTAGTTAAACCTTCAGCTGTAAAAGCGTTGGTAATAGCTGTTGTCATGTGGTAACCAATGTATCCTTGGCTCATTGCACCAGCTTCTGGTAATGGAACTAATGGTGATTTTTCATTTACTTCGTGAGCTGAAGCAAAACCATTAAAAATCATACCAACTTGTGGTCCGTTACCGTGACCAACGATAACTTCGTGTCCTGCTTTAACTAATTCAGCAATTTTTTTAGCTGGGATTTTAACTAATTCTTTTTGTTCTTCAGGGTTGTTTCCTAAAGCGTTTCCACCTAAGGCAATAACAATTCTACTCATAATTAGTATCCTAATGTAGCTAAAATAATAGCTTTAATTGTGTGCATACGGTTTCCAGCTTGTTGAATTGATTTGTTGTATTTTGATTTGAATACTTCGTCAGTAACTTCCATAGCACCGGTAGCTACAACTGGGTATTTAGCACCAAATTGTTGTTTAATTTCAGCTGAGAAAATAGTTTGGTCATCGTGGAATGCTGGTAAGCAGTGTAGGAAGATAACATCTTCTTTAGCAGCTTTCATCATAGCCATGTCAACTTGGAATGCACCTAATTCTTGAATACGTGGTTCAAATAGTGAGAAGTCTTCTCCTAATGATACTCAAACGTCGGTGTAAATAGCATCTGCATCTTTAGCAGCTTCTAATTTGTTGTCTGAGAATGATACTGATCCACCATTACGTTCAAATAATTTTTGAACTGCGTCGTAAACTGGTTTGTGTTCTGGTCCATTTTTAACAATGTCTCATTGTGCTTTAGGTCCACATAGAACAATGTGAACTCCAAAGAAAGCAGCACCGATCATTAATGAACGAGCAACGTTGTTTTTGATATCTCCAGCAAAAACAAGTTTTTTACCTCTTAAGTCACCTTTGAATTCTTTCATTGTCATGTAGTCGGCGAACATTTGGGTTGGGTGTTCTGCATCGGTTAAACCGTTTCAAACTGGAACACCTGAGTATTTAACTAAAGCGTCAACGTCTGATTGTTTAAATCCACGGAATTCGATACCATCGTAGATTTGTCCTAGAACCATAGCTGTATCTTCAACTGATTCTTTTTTACCAAAGTTTGATCCTGATGGTCCGATGTATGTACAACTTGCACCTAAGTCAGCAGCAGCTACTTCGAATGAACAACGTGTCCTAGTTGAGTCTTTTTGGAACATGATAACAATGTTTTTTCCAACTAATGGACGGTTGTTTGTGTGTAGACCTTGTTGTTTTGATCTTTTTAGATCCATTGATAAATCTAAAATGTAATTTACTTCGTCTGTGGTTAAGTTTAGAGCTGTATCTAAACTACGACCTTTTAAATTCATTGGCATATTCATTTCTCCTTATATTTTGATAATTTCTGAATATATTATTTTTGTTAGACAATTATTACTGTGTTTTATTAAAACACATAAAAATTATATTCTATTTTTAAAAATAGGTTTGTTTTAATTATTAAATAATTAAAAATAAGCTTAAAGAATAAAAAAATAACATAGCTAAAGCTATGTTTTAATTTCAAATAATTTTTATTTTTTACTTGCAGTTTTGCTTGTAGTCTTACGCGCAGGTGCAGCTTTTTTAGCTGATAATAATTCGTTTAATTTACGTAATTCAGCTAACATTAGTTCTTCGTTAGTTGGCAATACTACTTCTGGTTTTGGTTCTTCGATTGGTTGTTTTTTAGCTTTTCTGTAGTCGATTGAGTTTTTAATTGTGTAAGCAATTAATAAACCAAAGAAAATAAAGCCGGCTACGATTACAAATTGTAATAAAGCTCCTAAAAATTTACCGATAAAGATACCTGATTGTGGAACTCCGTTAGCATCTAATGCACCAGGTCAAACAACTCAGGTGTTAAATGATACATTTTCTCCCATTGCTCTGGTAATAGCTGACATAATAATGTCATTTGCTAATGAAGAAACTAGAGCACCGAAAGAAGTACCAATTAGAAGACCAATAGCCAACATAATCATGTTGCCACGTAGAACTGCTTTTTTAGCATCTACATATGCGTTTTTGACAACGTGTCTTTTTTGTTCTAATTCTGTTCTTGTCATGAAGAAAATTTTACCAAAATATATTTTTTTATACTAAAAAAGTGGATTTTCAGCCTATTTTAAGCATTAATTTACAAAAACTGCATTTTTAAATTATTTAAAAATAACTAAATTTACCCTATTTTTCTATATACTTTTAATTGTTTTAATACATGCAATTACTATTAATAATTAATTAAATGTGGAGGGTATATGAAACCAACTAAAATTTTTGGTCTAGGCGGAATGCAAGAAATTGGAAAAAGTACACTTGTAATCGAATATGATCAACATATTTTTATCATCGACACCGGAATTAAATTCTGTGATACATACGTAACCGGAGTTAATGGATCTATTCCTGATTTTACTCATTTACAAGAAAATCAACATAAAATCGAAGGCTTATTTATTACACACGGTCATGAAGATCACATTGGTGGAGTGCCTTATTTAGTACAACAAGTTGATATTAAAAGAATTTATGCACCAAGAATTGCTATTCAATATTTAAAATTGAAGTTTGATGATTTAAAAATTCACCGTAAAATTGAATTTATCGAAACCGAAAAAGATGCTGTTCATACTTTTGGCGATTGTCAAGTTGATTTTTGAACAGCTCAACATTCAATTCCTGATGCCTTTGGAGTTAGAATTAAAACTCCTAACGGTTCATTAATGATGACGGGTGATTTTAGATTTGACTATACACCAATCGGAAATATGACTGATTTTTCTAAATTAGAAAAAATTGGTGAAGAAGGATTAGATGTTTTATTTTCTGATTCAACAAATGCAATGCGTCCTAACCATTCTCCTTCTGAAACAGATATTTTAAAAGATATAAGAAAATACATGGAAGAAGCAGAAAAAAAAGTTATAGTTACTGCTTTTGCTTCTAATTTAACTAGAATTAAAGCAATTATTGAATTAGCAGCTCAATTAAATAAAAAAGTTGTTGCTTTTGGAAGATCAATGGTCGACAACATTGATATTGGGCGTCGTTTAGGTTATATTGAAGCACCAGATGAAGTATTTATTGATAAGAAAAATATTAATAAATATGATGACAATGAACTACTTATTTTAACAACAGGATCTCAAGGAGAAGAACTAGCCGGTTTGGCTAAAATGTCTTACGGCAAACACCCTCATGTGACTATTAAACCAAAAGATACTATCATCTTTTCTTCTAGTCCTATTCCTGGTAATAGATCTAAAATCGAACTTTTAGTTAACAGACTTTATAAATTAGGAGCAATAATTAGAGAAAACGGAGTAGATGGTTATTTACATACTTCTGGTCATGCTTATAAAGATGAACATAGAAAGATTTTTGCTTTAACAAAACCTAAATATTTTATGCCTTATCACGGTGAATATCGGATGAGTGTAGTTCACGGTTATACCGCAGTTGAAAGTGGTGTTAATCCTGATAATGTTGTTATTGCTAAATTAGGTGATGTTTATTATTTAGAAGATCACAAAATTAGATTATCTGATGAAAAAGTATATTTTGGACCGGTTTTTATTGACGGAAGCATTCTTTCAAAAACTAATAGTGAAATTATGAAAGAAAGAATGGAACTAGGTCAAAATGGTTTTATGCACGTTATTGTTGCAATTAACAAAGAAAAGAATTTAATTTTAGGTAAACCAAGAATAGTTTCACGGGGAGCTTTCTTTGTTAAAAATTCTTTACATTTAATTGAAGAAGCTAAAAGATTAGTCCATGGGGCTATCTTATATACAATTAAAAATAACCCTGATTGATCAGTGCCACAGCTAAAACAATTAATGATTGATCGTTTAGCTCCGTTCTTTTATAAACATAAACGTCGTAATGTTGTTATTATTCCAACTATTTTATTTACTAAACACACAAATGCTAAGATTGAAGATAACTTAGAACTTCACGAATTTGCAGACGTTGAAAAAGCTAGTTTAAAAGATAGAAAAAATAAAGTTAGAAATGATAATAAAAAAACTAATAAAAACATAAAAGTACAAAAGAAAAATAATCACATTATTATTAAGAAAAAAGAGCCTAAAAATCCAGCAGTTAAAGTTAAAAAATAATTAAAAAGTAGCTTTTTGATAAGCTACTTTTTTACTCCAGTTTTGGTTCTTCTTCAACTACTTTGTCAGTTTTTAAAGCTTCTTTAAATTGGAATTTTAAATCCTTAGTTAATTGGGCTCTTTGTTCTTCAATAATTTTATCTACTTCTTCAACTTCTAAATTTTGACTTAATAATCTATTTCTTTCTTTAGATAATAATGAATTAATAAAGCTGTTTAATTTATCTAATAAAACGCCTTCAACTTGGTTGCCATTGCTATTATCAATTCAATCTAAATTAATCTGAGAGTTTGATGAAGGTAAACCTTCTCAATTATTCATTAAATTAACAGTTGCTTCTAGGGCAATCCTATTAGTTAATTCCTTAAATTTTTTAGATCCTAGTTTGGTATAAACTTGGTATGGATTTTTTTGTGAATATTGAACTAAATTAGAACTTCTTCTTAATTTATCCATAATATTAATATGATCTTGTCAAGCTCTGTCAAACACTTTTAGAATAATATTTCTTTCAATATTAGTTAAACCACTTAACCCATATTTTTCAATCATATTACCACGCATTTTATCGTATTCGTGTTTTCAAACTTCAATGATATGAGCTATTAAATCTTCTTTATCTAGCTTTTTAATCTCTTCTACTTTAAATAATCGAGAAGTTACACCCATAAAATTGCTGTTAATGTAATCACAAAAACCATAAATATCAAGGGTATTATTTTTCTTAATAAAATATGGATTATTTACCACTTGATCAGCAGCTACTTGTAGCATTTTACTAATAATGCTACCCATGTCGTCTCTTGCTAAAATTAAATCTCTTTGCTCATATATTAGATCTCTTTGTTGTCTAATAACGTCATCAAAGTTTAAAACACTTTTACGGTTATCAAAGTTAAACCCTTCAATTTTCTTTTGGGCAGCTAAAAAAGCTTTTCTTATTGCTTCACCAGCAATTGGATTTTGTCCGTATGATTTAAACATTTCTTTTCATTTATCTTGTAAAGCAAAACGTAAAATAAGTTGGTCGTCTAATGATAAATAAAACTTAGTATAACCCACATCTCCTTGACGTCCAGAACGACCTTTTAATTGGTTATCAATTCTTCTTGATTCGGCTTTTTCAGTTCCTAAAACATAAAGTCCACCTAATTTAATTGCTTCAGGTGAAGGCTTAATATCAGTTCCCCGTCCTGCCATGTTTGTAGCAATTGTAACCGCTCCAACTTGTCCAGCTTGCGAAATAATATCAGCTTCAGAAGCATCTTGTTTAGCGTTTAAAACCGTATGGGGAATTCCTTCTTGTAATAAATATTCATGTAAAACTTCAGAGTCTTCAACTTGAGCTGTTCCAATTAAAATTGGTTGTCCCTTACGATGAATACGTCTTACTTCTCTGGCGACTGCTTTTCATTTCGAATGCATATCAACATAAATTTCGTCTTTATCATCTTTTCTAATAACAGGTTTGTTAGTTGGAACGACATTGACTCTCATGTTATAGATTTCAATAAATTCTTTTTCTTCGGTTTTTGCAGTACCAGTCATCCCGCTTAGTTTTTTAAATAAACGGAAAAAGTTTTGATAAGTAATGGTTGCTAGGGTTTTAGTTTCAGATTCAATTTCAACTCTTTCTTTAGCTTGAATTGCTTGTTGAAGACCTTCTGAATATGCCCGACCTTCCATAATCCGACCAGTAAAAGAATCGACTAATTCGATTTTATTATTTCTAACAATGTATTCAACATTAAGTTTCATAACTTTATGAGCTCTTAATGCATTTTGAATTCTATGCACTAATTCTGAATTTTGAATATCGTATAAATTATCAAAATTAAAATATTTATTGGCCTTTTCAATTCCTTTATCTGTTAAATAAACTGATTTAGTTTCTTCGTCAATAAAGTAATCATCTTGGCTTAAAGTTCTCACAAATAAATCTGCGGTTGAATATAAATTACTTTGGTCGCTATCGCCACCAGAAATAATTAAAGGGGTTTTGGCTTCATCGATTAATATTGAGTCAACCTCATCTAGCAGGATGTAATTTAATCCCCTTTGTACCTTTTCTTCTTTGGCCATAACCATGTTATCTCTTAAATAATCAAAACCTAATTCTGAGTGAACTGAATAAACGACATCACAGGCATAAGCTTGACGTTTCATATCAGTTGACATTTGAGCTTTATTAATACCAACAGATAAACCTAAAAAGTGAAATACTTGCCCCATTTCTTCGGCATCACGTTGAGCTAGATATTCGTTAACAGTTGAAACGATAACGCTATTGCCATCTAATGAATTTAAATAAACCGGAGCAATAGAAGTAATAGTTTTACCTTCCCCAGTTTTCATTTCAGCGACAGATCCCATATCAAGAATTAAACCACCGATCATTTGCACATCATAAGGTCTTTTGCCCAATACTCTTTTGGTCGCTTCTCGTGATACAGCAAAAACCTCTGCTCGAATATCTTCAAGGCTTTCTCCCATTTTTAAACGTTCTCTAAATTCATTAGTTTTATTTTTAAGCTCTTGATCTGTTAAATTAACAACAGATGATTCTAAATTATTAATCTTTTTTAAAGTAGCCTCAGCTAATCTCATTTCTGCAGATTTAAAATTAAATAACTTCATGTTAATAATTTTATA
This sequence comes from [Mycoplasma] falconis, assembly GCF_006385795.1. Classification (GTDB taxonomy): domain Bacteria; phylum Bacillota_I; class Bacilli_A; order Mycoplasmatales; family Metamycoplasmataceae; genus Metamycoplasma; species Metamycoplasma falconis. The sequence continues at coordinate 18,383 of NZ_VFSS01000003.1, forward strand.
TTAAATTATTAACTTAGACTTAAAAAGCGTTAGGCGAAAAATTAAAAACGACTTCATTTTAGAAATCGTTTTAATAAGATTATTGTAAATTATTTAGTTTCTTCAGCTGTTTTAGCAGCTTCTGCTTCTCTTAATTTTTCGGCTGCTTCTCTTTTTCTTTTAGCTTCAGCAATAATTTCTGCTTGTTGTTTATCTTCGTAAGCTTTAACTTCTGCTTTTTTAGCAGCAAATTTTTCGTAATCAGCTTTATCGTTTCATTCCATTAATGAATTGTGAATTTGTTCGTTAATGTATTTTTGCTCAACAGTTTCAAATCTTACAAAGTTTTTAACAGCTTCATTAGTTAAGCTATACATATCAGCGATTTTATTTACTTCTTCTTCGTATTGAGCTTCGGTCAATTTAAAGTTATTTTCTTTGGCAATTTGACCTAAGACAAAAATTCTTTTTAGATTTTGAATAGCATTTTGTTCGTAAATTTTTAAAATGTCTTCTTTTGAACTCTTAGAAAATTCTAAGTATTCTTTTTCTGAAATTTGTTGTTGTTTTAAGGTATTTAAAAAATTTTGGTAGTATTTGTCGCTTTCTTCTTTTATCAAGGTTGCAGGAACATTAACTTTGGTACCTTCAATAATTTTGTTTAAAGCTTCTTCAATAAATTTGTTTTCTACTTCAACTAATTTTGATTTTAAAGCTATAACTTCTAGGTATTGTTTGTATTCTTCCACTGTGTTAATTAAAGGTAAATGCATTTCTTTTACAAATTGTTCGTTTAATTCAGGGGTTGAAGCTGATTTAATTGAATGAATTTTAATTTTAAAAGTAGCATCTTTGCCAGCTAAATGTTTAGCGTGATAATCGCTTGGGAAAGTAACTTTAATTTCTTTTTCTTCTTCTTTATTCATGCCAACCATTTGGTCTTCAAAACCAGGAATAAATTGACCTGAACCAACTTTTAAATCAAAGTTTTCAGCATCTCCACCCTCAAATGCTTCACCATCAACAAATCCGGCAAAATCAAAGGTAACTTGGTCACCTTTTTTAACTGGAAGTTCTGATTCCATCATTACAGCATAATCTTTTAATACTGATTCTTGACTTGCTTCTAAATCTTGTGCTGTAACTTCAAAACTACCTAATTTTAAGCCTAATTTTTTATAATCTGGCAATGTAACTTCTGGGAAGATAGCTCATGAAAATTCAAGAGTAACTGATTTAGGACTTACGTCTAAAACTTCTAGGCTTCCTTTGCTAATAACTTCTTCATCTTTAACTTGATCTTTAATATGTTTTTCAAAAACAGCGTCTACTGAAGCATTGATAGCTTTGTCAAATACTTTAACCATGTCAACATGTTTAATAGCTTCTTTAGCTGGTACATGTCCTTTTCTAAAACCTTTAACTTGTACGTTTTTCATTTCAGATTGTTGAGCTTTTTCAATCGCTTTTTGTCATTCTTCACCTTCTAAGGTGTAAGAAACTTTTAATAATGAGTTTTCTTTATCTATTACTTTTGACATAATTTCTCCTTTAAAATATATCGTATTAAATTATATTAAAGTTATTTAAAAACTTCATATAACTTTTGGGCTTTTTCGCTTAAACCTTCTGGTTTTTGTTCGCCATAAAGCACTTTAACAACATTTATAATATTTTCGTAATCTTCATTAGTTTTATTTAATAAAATGTCGATTCAATTTTGAAATAAATAAGCTGCAAAAACTTGTCTAGCAATTTTATTTTTAGCAACATCGTCATAAAAGCTATTAATAATTTCATTTTGCATTTTTAAAATGTCTTGATTTTTTAAAAATGAACCTAATTTAGATGGATTAATGGTTTTGCCTTGAATTTTATATTCTCAATCAATGTTAGCTTCGCTAAGTAGATCGTAAATTAATGTTTGAAAGCCCGAAGCGTCAAAACCTTCTTCATTAAAGAAATATTGAAATTCAGAAGCATATTTAGCTAAATCTTCCCTTGCTTTTAACTCGTTATAAATTAACATAAAGGCATAATCCATTTTTTTGTTTTTTAATGAATTAATCAAAGATAAAGTATCTAAGCTGGTTTGAGTTTTTAGATTTTTTTTCTTAATTTCAATTAGTACCAATTCTCTTAAAGTATCTAAATCTTGTTGTTCGTTTTTAGCTGCAAATTGTTTTTTAGCCTCATCAATAACATAAATAGCTTTTAATGGGTCGCTATATCTTAATTTTTCAATTTCACTAATTTTTAAATCGAATTCTTTTTCGTTATTTTCTAAATTTGACATATTAAAATTTTACTTTAAAAATAAAAAATGGCACTCTTTTTATTAATTTGCCAATTTATTTTGGCTTGCTTTTGCTTTTTGTGAATTTACAAAAGATTATAATTATTAATGTAATGATTTTAATCATTTTTGTTTAAGGAGACAAAATGTCAAAAATTACTAAAATTTATGCCTATGAAGTCTTAGACAGTAGAGGAAATCCAACTGTTAAAGTTGAATTAAATACTGAAAAATCTTACGCTGAAGCTTTAGTTCCTTCGGGCGCTTCAACCGGTTCCAAAGAAGCCTTAGAATTAAGAGATAAAGGAACTAAATATGAAAATAATTGATACGGTGGTAAGGGCGTCCAAACTGCTTGTGATAATGTAAATGAAATTATTGCTAAAAATCTAGAAAGCAAGGAAGTATTTAATCAATTCGAATTAGATCAACTAATGATTGATTTAGATGGAACTTCAACTAAATCAAAACTAGGAGCTAATGCTATTTTAGCTGTTTCGTTAGCAATTGCAAAAGCGGCAGCTAAAGAAAAAGACTTGCCGTTATATGCATATCTAGCTAGCTTAGATCAAAGAGTTGCTTATAAAATGCCAGTACCTATGTTAAACGTTATTAACGGCGGCGAACACGCTTCAAATACGATTGATTTTCAAGAATTTATGATTATGCCATTAGGAGCCAAAACTTTTAAAGAGGCGATGCAAATTGCAAATCACGTTTTCCATACATTAGCTAAATTACTTAAAAAAGCCGGACACGGAACCCAAGTTGGTGACGAAGGAGGATTTGCTCCTAATTTAAGAACTCACGAAGAAGCCTTAGAATTTTTAGTTGAAGCTATTAAAGAAGCCGGATTTAATCCTGCTACTTCAGGAGAAAAAGCAGTAGCTATTTGTTTAGACGCTGCTAGTTCAGAATTATATGACGCAGATAAAAACTTATACGTGTTTAAAAAATTCAAAAAAGCCTTAGATGAAAAAAGAGAAGGTTTTGAACAATATCAAAATATGAAATATGAATTTACAACTGAAGAATTTGTTGATTATTACGGTCATTTAATTAATAAATTCCCAATTATTTCAATTGAAGATTCACACGATGAAAATGATTGAAAAGGTTTTGAATTAATGAACCAAAAATACGGTAAAAAAGTTCAATTAGTTGGTGATGATTTAATTGTCACGAACCCTAAATATATTAAAATGGCAATAGAAAAGCACGCTATTAATGCTTCATTAATTAAAATTAACCAAATTGGTTCTTTAAAAGAAACTATTGAAGCCATTAAACTTTCTCAAGCAGCAAATTTTGTTCCAGTTATTTCGCACCGTTCAGGTGAAACAGAAGATACTTTTATTGCAGATTTAGCAGTAGCATTTAATACCGGTGAAATTAAAACTGGTTCAATGTCAAGAACAGATAGAATTGCAAAATACAACCGTTTATTAAAAATCGAAGACGAATTAGGCAACAAAGCTAAATACGAAGGCAGAAATAGCTTTACAAATTTAAAATAAATATAACTCAAAAAAATTTAAAACAGCTCCGTTATTAAGCGGGGCTGTTTTCATTAACTAATATAAATAAACAGGGACATAAAATAAAGATATTACAAAATAAAGTAAATATGCATCTTTTAAAATGTTGTCTATTGTTTTATTAATTAAATTTTCGGGACTTTTTATTTTCTTAGGTAATTTTATTTTTAAAAAATTTAAAGAAGAAATAAAAGAAATTGTAATTACATCATCTACGGCAGTAAAATAAATATTTTTTTCATTTAAATTATTTAATTTAAGATTTTCGTTATACAAGGTCAAAAGATTTTCTTGAACCAATGGTGTAAAAATCATATTCATTTTTAATTCATCGTTAGAAACAACATTAAAAACTTTATTAAATTCTTTATTTTCTAATGAGATTGGCTTATATGCAAATTGTGAAATTGTTTTAAACAAATTAAAATCAGTTCGTTTGTTTTTCTGTAAATTACTTATGTCAATTTGCATTAAAGTAGCGTGTCAAATTTTATTTCCCTTAGAAGATAAAGAATCACTAACTATACTTTTAATAAGCGGTTCGTATTCATAAGTTACGTTAGAAAAATAAATTGGATATTTATCATCTACTATCATTGTTTCCAAAGATGATCGATAGTTTAAAATAGGAGATTCTGCAATTTCTTTTGGTTTATAAAATAAATAAGCGTTGTCATAGAAACGGAAATTGTTAAAATCAAAACTAATATTAGTATTTGTTGGAGTATGTCATTTTCCTAAAAAATCTCATTTTTTATTTAAACACTTAATAGTCGGTTCAAAAATATGTATATCTTCTAAAATTTTTTTAATATTATCGCTTAAATTGTATATTTTTGATTTTTTTAAGTTATTAAATTTATTCGCTAAAACCGATGTAGTAATTCCTCCTATTAAAAATAGTATTGTTAAACTTAAAAGAAAATATTTTAAATAAGAAGAATTTTTCCATAGTTTAAAATTAATAAACAAAATAGATAAGATTATCATACTTAAAAAGAATAATAAGCTGCCTAATATCAACATTCAAAATTTAAATTGATATTTTTTACATAATTCTCACTCTTTATTTTGCAAATTATTTTTTATATTTTTTTGTATCTCTGGTAAAACATTGTCGTTAAAACGTTGTTTAAATTCCTTAAAAGTAATTACGTCTTCTGCTCTTTTCATAATATCTATTTAAATTTTATCTTGCTATTAAAAATAAAATATTACATTTTTAAATAAAAAGCCAGAAAATTAAACTAGGACAAAATTAGTGGACACATATATGTGTTCACTTTTTATATATTAAGGAGTAATTATGAAACAATTAAAACAAGAAGAATGATTAGAAATTTTGATTCTTTATGAAGATTTCATAAATTGCAAAATAAGCAAATCAGAACTAAGAATTTTATTATTTAATAAGTTTTCTAAAAATTGAGACAACAAGTACATTAGAAATTGGATAAAGCATAAATATAGACAGTATAATAAGGGCATGACTAATTTAATATCAAAGACTGGTAAAACTTCTAAAAAGGTATAAAAGGAGTCGGAAGACCTAAAAAGAAAGTTGAAATTTCGAAAGAAGAATACGATAAGCTATCTAAAGAACAATTAATAGAAATTATCGAATATTTAAGAGATATAGTTAAGGATACATCGGCAAATACAAAACTTAAGAAAATTTATTTATTGAAAAATTCATCTATTTCTAAAAGACTTTTTGCAAAAGTTTTAAATATATCAAAAAGTCTTTTATATAGAAAAATAGTGTCTAAAAGAATTAAACCTAAAACCCAAGAATTAAACGAGATAGAAAACCTTGTTTTAAAAGCTTTTAATGAAACAAAAGCAATTTTTGGAAGAGAAAGATTATCTATTTATATTTACAATAAACATAAAATGTTTATAAATTCCAGAACATTAGGAAGAATTATGAATAAATTATGTTTAAAATGTTTAATTCGTAGAAAAAGAAAATCAAAAGAAATCAAAAATACAAATGTTAAATATGTTGATTTAGTAAAAAGAGATTACAATGCTAAAAATAACGAAATAATTATTGCAACCGATGTTTCTTACATATCTGCTCCGAAAGATGTTGACAATAATTTTGTTTATTTTTCAGCTTGCATAGACCACAAAACAAAGAAAATATTAAATTGAAACTTATCAACTCGAAATGATATTGAATTAGTTTTAGAATATGTAAAAAATATTAAATATGACAAAAAATGGATTATTCATTCTGATCATGGCTTTCAATATTCTTCAAAGGATTACATTGATATAATCAAACAAAATAACGGTTTAATTTCTATGAGCCGAATCGGTAATTCATTAGATAATAGAGAAATCGAATATTTATTTTCAATAATTAAAAGTGAACATTTATATAATCTTGAAATTAAAAGAATGACTTTTGTAGAACTAAAAGAATCAATTAAATCTTATATAGATTGATATAACAACGAAAGATTACAATCAAATTTAAATTGAAAAACACCCCAACAATGTTGAGATGTTTATTCATATTTATAAACTGTCCACAAAAAGTGTCCAAGTTTAAAATCTGGCTTTAATAAATTTAATATAAATAAACAGGAATATAAACTAAAGCTAATAATCAATAAAAGCTATAAAAATCTTTTAAAACATCATTATAAATAAAATTAGTTACAGTTGTTTCGTTTTTAAATTTATTAGGAATATCAATATTCATATATTCTGGTGGAGACATAAAAGAATAGATAATAACATCGTTATTAGCATAAAATCTTAAATGATTAATATGAGTATATCTCATAAATTCTTTATAAAGTCTTATTAAATTTTCTTGTACGAAAGGAGTAAAGTACATATACATTTTTAACTCATCATTAGAATAAACTTTAAAAAGTTTATTAAAGATTTTATTTTCCAATTGAACTTTTTTATGACCTAAAAATTCTTGTGAAAAATAGCTAAATGAAGCTCTTTTATCAATATCTAAACCACTAGCGTTTACTTTCATTAAAGTTGAATTATAATGGCGTTTTTGATATGAAACATTACCCTTAGTGTCAACATGTTTAACAATATCCTCTCATAAAATATTTGAAAAATGAACTGGATATTTACCATCCACCATCACTGTTTGACAAGGAGTTGTATTTAAAATATATGCACTAGATGGTATAAAGTCTGGTCTATTGTTTATATACTCTGTTTTTGAAAATCTTCTAGTATTTGCATTGTAAGACAATCTTTCGTTAACAGGTATATATTTATTTGTTATTAATTCTCATCTCTTATCCAATAATTTAGTTGCTTTTTCGTAAATTTTTTTAGATTGTAAAGAATCCAATAAAAAAGATTTAACAATAATCTGTTTTTCGTTTCTGATTTTTTTATAAACCAAATATAAGATAAAAAATGTTGTTAAAGCTAAACCTAATACTATTAAAATACCAAATAAAGCATTTCTAATTTGATTATTAATTTCGCTTGTATAAAGAAACATAAAAACTAAAAATGAAAAGAAACCGATAAATAATATTCCTAAACTTAAACCTAAAAATATGTTGGTTAGCTTTCTGGCTTTTTTATATTGTTTAAGTTCAGGTTTTTTAAAACAGTCGTCAACTGATTCTTTAATATTTGTTAATATTTCTCGATCTGTTTTATTTTTAAATTCTTCAAATGAAACAAGATTTTCTGCTGTTTTCATAAATTATATAAACCTATAAATTTGACATGTCAACATCTTGACGAGCTTTTGAATCTGAAACAAATAAAGGCATTGTTTCTAATTTCATGTTAGAAGCAACAACATTAGTTGGATAAACAAATAATTGTTCGTTAAAATCGTTAGCAACTTTGTTATATAGTCTTCTTGAGGCTTCTAATTCTCTTTCTAAATAAGTCGATTCAGACATTAGTTCTTCATATAATCTGCTTGCTTTTAAATCAGGATATGATTCTGAAACGGCGATTAAACGACCAAAAACAGATCTATTTAGATTTTCAATTTCTGCTGAATTTTCGATTGAATTTTTTGCACCAGCGTTAGTTAAATTTCTTAATCTAGCAATTTCTTGTTGAGTAGATTTTTCTAATTCTTTATATGATTTAACTTGAGCTGCTAATTTATTTAAAGTATCAAAACGTTTTTGTAATTGTACATCAATGTTTGATGATTGTTTATTAACTTCGTTTTGCATTCTATTTAATTTGTTTTTTCTTAAAACATATCAAATAATTGGAAAAATAAAAATAAATGTAAAGTATAAAAATATTTTTCCAAATGTTGAGCTTTTAGCTTTTTTAGGGCTATTATCTGCAACAGGTTGAAATCCTTTTGGTTCAGGTGTATTTGCATTGTTAAATAAGTTTGACATTTTTTCTCCTAAAATTAAATAATTTAATCTTTTATTGATTATTTAATAATTATATTTTCTTTTACTTAAATTTATTTCCTAATCTTTAAAGATATATGTCTGAATCTATTTTTTAATTAAATTAAAACTAACCGGTTAAGGTTAGTTTCATTATAATTAGTCGATTTTAACTTTAACAGAAGCACCCATTGAGGTAGAAACAGTAATGTTTAAAACGTATGTTCCTTTAACTGTTTGTGGTTTTAATCTTTTTACAGTTTGAATTAAGGTTTCAGCATTTTCTGCTAATGCTTTTGATTCCATTGATTTTTTACCAACAGAAGCATGGATAATTCCACCTTTGTCCGCACGATAGTTTGCTTTACCTTTTTTAAGTTCTTCAACTGCTTTAGCTACATTTGGAGTAACTGTACCAGTTTTAGGGTTAGGCATTAATCCTTTAGGACCTAATTTTTTACCGTATTTACCTAATACTAACATCATTTTAGGGTCAGCAACAATAACATCAAATTCATATTTATCTTGGTTTAAAACTTCTGGTAATTCTGAACCTGAGTAAACAAAGTCAGCTCCTGCTTCAACAGCTTGTTTTTGAGCATTAACATCGTCAGTAGCAACTAAAACTTTAACTGTTTTTCCTGTTCCGTTTGGTAGTAAAACAGCTCCACGTAATTGTTGGTCTGATTTTCTTGTGTCTAGGTTTAATTTAATAGCGATATCTAATGATTCATCGAATTTAGCGTATGATGCTTTTTTAGCTAATTCAATAGCATCTAATAAAGGTAAAACTTCGTTTTTATTAACTAAAGTTTTAACCGCTTTTAAGTTTTTAGAAATTTTTCTAGCCATTAGTTAGCACCGCCTTTTAATCATTCTTCATAACCTTCGACAACAACACCCATGTTTTTAGCTGTTCCAGCAACTTGTTTCATTGCACTTTCAATAGTTGTTGCATTTAAGTCTGGCATTTTGTATTCAGCAATTTCTTTTAATTGTTCTAAAGAAATTTTTCCAACTTTGTCTTTGTTTGGTTTGCTTGAACCTTTTTGAATTTTAGCTGCTTGTGCTATTTTGTATGATGTAGGTGATGTAAATAATTTAAAATCAAATGATTTGTCTTTGTAAACTGTAATTAAAACTGGAACTGGTTCTGAACCTCTTTCTCTAGTTTTATCGTTGAATGCTTTTGTAAATTCTGGCATGTTAATACCAACACCAGCAAGAGCGGGTCCTGGTTTAGCTTGGCCAGCAGCAAATTGTAATTTCGCTTTTTTAACGATTTCTTTAGCCATTGTAAAATCCTTTCGATTGTGTGGTGCAAATGAATATTTGTTCTTATTAAGACAAAATTCTCCCACTTGCTTAGAGGCAATAAAGTAATTGCATAGCAATTATACCAAAATTGAATTTAATATAGGTTATTTTATTTATATTTATCAAATATAAAAACACACCCGAATCAAGGGGGTGTTTAAGCTAATTTTTATTCAAATTTATATTGAAATAATATAGTTGGAGAAAATATAGGTTTATATTTAAATTGATCGTTTTTATCTAACTCAAAAGTTTGACTTATTACTTTAAAATTATTATTTGAATTACTATTTGTATTTATTTCTAAACAATATTTTTCAAATCTATTATCAAATGTTTTAACATTAAAAGAAACATTTATTTGGAAATCATTTTTTTCAAGATTAATATTTTTTGTTTCATAATTAAAACCATTAATAGGAACTATAAAATCTTCAATATCATCAAACGGTTTAACAAAATTTTTATCAATAAAAGTTTTATCGTTTAACAAATAATTTTCATTATAACCTTTTAAAAAATAAGAGAAAAAATTTGTAGGTACATAAATAAACATTTTATCTGGTTCTTCATTTATTTTTTGTATTGTCTTTGCCTTTAAATCTTTTGAATTTAAATTATCAAAATTATCGATAGAAATTAATGCTAATCTATAATATCCATCTATTTTTTGATTTTCCTTTGAAGTTAAGAATTGATAAAACTGATTGTTATTGTTGATATTTGTAGAATTTTTAAGTCTTAATAATTTTATTGGATATTGAAAATCATTAGTGTAATAAGCATCTTTATCGTTTACTAATTTAAGATTTTGTGGATTTTGTATCAAGTACTTTGCTTTGTTATTTTTAGTGTTAATTTGATTAATAATCAAAGGCGTAGAAACTCCTAATCCTAGAACCCCTATTGAAACAAATGTTGACAATAAAATTACATTTTTTTTATTCATTATTTAATTAAACCTCATTCATCTTTTAATGTTTTTGTAAAGCTTTTTCCATCCACAAAATTAACCCCGTTTCAAAAATAATTATTTAGTTTATTATTAGATTTATTTTCTATTACATAATTCTCTTTTATGAAATATGGATCGATTATAACTTGATTATATTGTTGACCTCAATTATAATTAACTAGCAATCTTCAATCATTATACAAACCATAAGCAATATATGAATGATAAGATTTTGAAAAATTACTAAATGCTGAATAGTCTGTTCTCACCTTAGAAACTAACTCAATTGGTTGTTTTAATTTTGCTAAATAATATCAATAATTTTTTCTAGAATTATCAAACACATAACTTGAATAATTTAATTTTCCTAATTTTTTGTTATCTTCAAGAAAAACGTCCGATAATTCAACCGTAGAATTGTAAGGTGTACCAGGATATTTTTTATATTTATCCATGATATCAGAAATAAAATTATTATTGATATGTGGAAGCATTAAATTAGTTAAATAATATTGTTTTTCTAATAAACTTAGGCTTTCAAAAAAGTTTTTTACTTGTTGAATTTTATTCGATTTTTTTAAGTCAAAATTAATTAAAAAGTTTTTTTGTTTTGTAATATATTTAAAATCTTCTTTAAGCAAATAATTTGAACTTTTAAAAAATTCATTATAAAAAATCAATCTAGCAAAAGTGTTATAGCCACATATTCCTTGTAAGCTTAATGCAGGATTTAAGAAAGCTTCTTCTGGTTTATATAAAGCAAAATCATTTTTTGTTAAATCTTTTTCATTAGCTACCTTAAAAAATCAAGAAGAATCTACTTCGTTGTCCGCGTAAATTAAGCCTAATTTTTCGTTTCTAACCTTAAATATACTTTTATTTTTTTTAGCTTTTAAATCCTTTAAATGAATATGGAAAAAATGTTGATAACTGTCTACATCTTCTGAGTAAGATGTTTTTTTATAATAATTTTTCCATTTTTGATCTGGATGTGAAGGATGTCAAGGTGAAACTTTGTGATCGCCTCCAATCGGTCTGCCACGTAAAGTAGTATCTAAAAATTTAAATTCCCCTTTGTCATCTCTCATTAAAGAAATTTTATTAGATTTGTATAATTCTTTATTTCTTTCATTTTGATAAACCACATTATAAATTCATGAATAATCATAGTTAGGATTCACTTCAATCACTTTTCTTTTTTCTTTTCAAAATATAGAATAACCAATATTTTCGTTATCTTTATTCTTATAAAATACAATGTAATTGACTTGTTCTTTGTTGTCTTTATCTTTAAGATAACAATCTAAAATTAAATTTATTTCTGTGTCATATCTACCTGTTAACTTTATGAAATCGAACAAGCTATATTCACTAGCCATTATTCTTTCCATTTTGGTTTTTTCAACATTATCTTCTTGCTTTGCTGAAACTACAAAAGCCGGAACTATAAATAAAGGTGTAACATTTAAAGCTCCTAAAATAATATTTTTATTAGTCATTTAACTCCTTTTATTTAACTTTAAATTTCATTATTATATTTACATATAATAACTTCAATATACTACAAATTATTTTTTTATTTTAATTTAGATGAATTTAGAGCCTAAAAAAGATTAAAAAAGTACAAAAAACGCATTTTAAAATGAAAAACGCACTTTTGGGTGCGTTTTCAAATTTATATAAGATTAATTATTATTTTCCCATTTGTTCAGCCACTTCGGCTGCGAAGTCAACAACTTTTTTTTCGATACCTTCTCCAACTTCATAACGGGTTGCATTTAACAATTCTAAACCATTGTCAGCTAAATATTGTTTTACTAATTTAGATTCTTCCATAACAAATGGTTGATACATTAAAACACCTTTTTCGTTGAATTCTTTCTTTAAAAGACCAGCTTTAATTGATACTTGGATTTTTTCTGGTTTGTTTTGAATTGCAGGGTTAGCTTCTACTCTTTCATGAATTTCTTTTAATTCTGCTTCTGGTAAGCAAGTTTCAAATAAATGAGCTGGGTTTAAAGCAGCAATATGCATTGCTAAATGTCTTAATTCTTCTGCTTTATCTCCTTTAGCTTTTACAATAACCGCAATTCTGTTGTTAGCATGAGTATATCCGGCTACAACTTCACCTTCATTAGCTTCGTATCTAATTGCTCTTCTTAAAGTAATTTTTTCTCCGATTTTAGCAGTTAATTGAGTTGTTAATTCTTCAATTGTTGAGCCATCAATTTTGTGTGATGATAAATCTTCTAAGGTATTAAATGGAGTTTTTAATAATTCAGATGTTAATAAGTTTGCAAAATCTAAAAACATTTGGTTTTTAGCAACGAAATCTGTTTCTGAGTTTAATTCAAATAAAACAGCAACATTTCCTTCAACAGCTGCTCTAACAATACCGTCTGCAGCAATTCTTCCGGCTTTTTTAGCAGCTTTAACAATACCTTTTTCTTGTAATCATTCGATTGCTTTTTCAATATCATTTCCTGTTGCTTCTAAAGCGTTTTTACAATCTAAGAATCCTGAGTTTGTTCTTTCTCTTAATTCTTTTAATTTGCTTAAATCTACAGCCATTTTATTTCTCCTTATTTGGTTTCTTCTGTTCTAACTTTTTTGAAAGTTCTTACTGGTCTAGTTTCAGTTCTTTCTAATTTTGGTTCTTCAGGTAAAATAACTTCTTCACTTGGTTTGAAAGCAAATACTTGTTTTTCGCCTCTAGCTGCGGCAATGGCATCAGCTAAAATAGTTGCAATTAAAGTAATTGATTTAACTGAGTCATCATTTGCCGGAATAACAAAGTCTACTAAATCTGGATCTGAGTTACTATCTTGGATAGCAAAGATTTTTAATCCTTTTTTCTTAGCTTCTCTAATAGCGATTTCATCATCAATTGGAGATGCTGAGATCATAACTTGTGGCATAACTGCTTTACCTGCTAATTTTCTAATACCACCTAAGTTTTTTTGTAATTTAGCGATCTTTTTATCCATTAAAAGACCTTCTTTTTTAGTGTAACCCTTATAACCGTCAGCTTGTAAAGCTTCTAATCTTTCTAATTCTTTTACACTTTTGAAAATTGTTTGTGAGTTAGTTAAAGTTCCACCTAATCATCTTTCATTTACATATACTGAATTTGTTCTGTTTGCAGCTTCTTCAATAGCAGCTTTAGCTTGTTTTTTAGTACCTACTCAAATAAATGAAATTGGTTTTTGAGCCATTTTGTTTAATAATTTGTAAGCATATTCTAAGGTTTTTTGAGTTTTAGCAATGTCAATGATGTGAATTCCTTTTCTTTTTCCTCAAATGTATTGTTTCATTTTTGGATTTCATTGGCTAACTCTATGTCCAAAGTATGTTCCAGCTTCTAATAATTTTTCACGTGAAACAACTTGATTTTCGTTATTTTTTAATTCTTTTGGTTGTTGTTTTTTTAGTTCTTCTGACATAATATTTCCTTTTTTTAGTTTGTTATACTTCCTATTATTTCTAACAGCCTCCATCATTAAATGACACTAGGAGCTGAATCCGTAATAGTGTTTGATAAATTAATTAAAAGTGAATAATTTACCACGTACTTATGTACTTTAAAAATTCTAACAGAAAGTTAAGTTTTTTATTGTTTTTAACATTAAAAACATTAAATAATTGATATATAAAATGTATGTTGAAAATTAAGCTAAATTGGCTGATTTATTGAAAATTAAAAAGATAATTAAAAAATAAATATAATAATTAAACATTACGTTGTTTAGATATGCTAATTAAGGAGAAATTATGAAATACAAAATTATTGTTGATTCCTCTTCCGGTTTAAACGAAAGCCAAGCTAAGGAATTAGGTTGAGACTTATTACCTATTAGATGTGAAGTTGACAATAAAGAATATCAAATTGGTGTTGATATTGATATTGATAAATATGCTGAAATGTGAAGGGCTAATAAAAAAATAAATGCTTTAACTTTCGCTACTCCTCCAGGAGTTGCTCAACTTTTAGTAGAACAATATCAAGATGAATACGACAAAATTATTATTTATACTATTTCAAACAAACTTTCATCTCAAAACAAAAACTTGCAGGCTCAATTTAAAGATAATGAAAAAGTTTTTGTTCCTGAATCAAATAAAATTTCTTACTTAATAGTTAGAGATTTATTAATGTTTGAAAAGAAAATCAAAGAAGGTAAAAGTTTTGAAGAAGCAGTAAAACATTTTCAAGATAATAATGAAAAGCTTTTATTAGTTCCTCAATTTAACGACGCCTTAGTAAAAGGTGGCAGACTTTCAAAAGGTGCAGCAGTTATAGCTAAACTATTAAAAATAGTACCAATTATTAGATTTGATAACGGATCTCTAGAAAAAGAAGATATTGGACGTGTATTTAATAAGACTTTAGAAAAAAAAGTTAGAGAGCTTTACGAAAAAACACCTACGAATAAAGAAAATATTTATTTAGTTGTAGCACATGCTGACAATGAAGACATTGCAAAACATATTGAAAAATTTAAAGAAGTAGCAAATAATTATACAAATGTTGTCTCATTTAAATTACCAGCTGACGTTTCAATTCATACTGGTGTAGGTGCAGTTTGTGTTTCATTTGCTTATATTGATCCAGCTATCAAAGAAGATTACTTTAAAACGGCTAAAATTTGATAATTTAAAAAAGGAAAGATTTTAACTCTTCCTTTTTTATTTAACTATTTTTTAGTTTTTTAAATCGTATTCTAAAGCTACAACTTTAGCTAGAGCTTCTAGTGGTAAAGCTCCATTTTCTAAATATAGATTTAAAAGCTTTTTAATATTTGCTTTTTCAACACCTTTTATTGATTGGTTAACAAATTCTTCTCTTGATAACCCTAATTTATTTCTTACAGCATCATATAAATCAAGCATTTTAGCTTTTCCTGAATTATATGAAACAGCTTGACCTGGTAAATTAAAGTAACGTTTTGATTCAGAAGTAATATCTCCAATACCTAAAGCAGAATTATTTTTCATAAATTCACGAGCTTGGTTAATTGAAGCTCCGGTAGGTAAATCTTCTTGCCCTACAACTTCTGGGCTATGATAAATAGTGTCAATTGCTAAACGCATATTACGTAATTGAGCTTCATTTAAAGCCCCAAAGTAATTTAACATATTAGCTAGTTGAACTGCTGCAAGAGCATGTTCTTTATCATCTTCATAATTTTTAACAGAAGCAACTTCTTTTCAATATGAACCGGTATGAAGTTCTTTAATTTGTTGAATTTCTGATTCAGTTACGTCAGCAACTTGTCTTGCTTTAAAGAATGAAGTAATACCTTTACCATTTAGAAAATCAACTGGCATTGAATAATAATCATTACTGTTATAATCTGGTGATCCATATCATCCTGATTCGATAGCAAATCATTCCATAAATAAAGCTCAACCTTCAACATAAGCAGTGTAATCAAAAACATTACCCAAGTTTTCTTCGTTAATTTTAGCTAAATATTTAGCAGCGTATTGAATTTGATTATGGTGTCCCATAACAGTTTCGTGGTTTGCAAAAGAAGTTAAAGATCATTTTGGTAAGCCATAATATGGATCTGAATTAAATTGGAATTTCATAACAGAACCATTATATGACCCAACACCAGAAGAATCTCTTTTTGAATATGGATATGTTTCCATTTCGTAAACAGGGACATCTTTAGGGAAGAAACTTTCGCCATATTCAAAAGTTTTTGCTCTAAATTGAACGTAGTTTTTAAATGCTTCTAAAGCTCCATAGTAAAATTGTTCGTTTGTAATAGAACCATATTTTTTATCTTTAACAGCTTCTGATAATAAAACATCGTATCCTTTAGCTTTTAAATCTTCAACTGCAAAAGTAAGATCTGGTGCGGTTGTTAATGATTGTTTAACTTCAGGGGTGTAATATGAAGCATCTTCACGCCCAAAGAAAAATTCTTCTTGGGTTAATCATTTATTAAATTCACTTAAATTAATTTCGCCGTTTTCATTTCTAATATTTAAAACAACATTTTCAGCTGGGTTTGGTCCAACACCATCGCCGTCATATCTTACAGTAGGATTTCAAGCTCCGGTAGGTCCAGCGATTAATTCAGCCACTTTAGCAGCAATTGCTTTCATATTAGCTGCGGCTTTTTTAGTTTCACTATAACCTTTATCGTAAACTTGTTGAGCGGTATAGTTTGAAGTTGTATTTAATTTTAATAATTGGTTATAAACGGTTTTACCATTAATAATTTCATTACCTGGTACATAACCAATACCTATATTTCTTTGATTTAAATCGGCCGCGGTTAAACCTAAACCATAAACTTCAAAGATTTTTAGAATAGCATTGCCTTTTTCGTCTTTTTTGCCAGATGGTCCTTTAACTTCAATAGTATTTTCCAATTCCTTAGCAGCATCACCTTCGGCTTTAGGAGTTTTATATAAAGTTAAAACTTCTTCATTTTGACCAAATCCATAAGTTGATTTTGCATAATAATTCGTTGCATATTCGGTATAAAATGCGTCAATAGCGTCTTGATCTGTTCAACTTTCTTGTGGTTTAGTTGTATCAAAACCAATTAGCTTAGCGACAGTAATAGTTTCATCATTTGATTGTATAAATTTTAATAATTTATCTTCATATAAGTTTTGTAAAACAAATCTTAAATTATTTTTAATAAATATTTTTGAAGGAACAAAGTTTAATTCTTGACTAGCTTTTTTAATAGTTGCTAATCATTCTATAGCTTGTTCTTTATTGTCAACTGCTATTGATTCATAAAATGAATTAGCTGGATAAGGATAATTAGGTCCTCAATTAAAACTTGGAATTAAATTTTTAACTCCACTTGTGTAATTTCCTTTAATAATTTCTCAGTCATATTTAATTCCTTCATTTCAAGCTAATGAAGTAGTAATTAAATTTTCTTTAACTATTTTGTTTAATTTTTCAGTACCTTCGTTGATAATAGCTTCAATTTTTTGTTCTTCTTCAACAGTAGGAGATAATTTATAAATATAATCTTGAAGTTGAGATTTATATTTTTTATATACACTTAAAATATAATCAGCAGTAATATTATATCTAGATTGAGTATTTCCTTCGGGCGAAGAAACAACAGCTTCTTCTGAAACTAATTTAGCTTCTAAAGCGTCTTTAGCTGTTTTTTCTAAAGTTTTTAATTCTTCTTTTTTGCTTGCGATTAAAGCGGTTAGCTCAGTAATTTTTGCTTGATCTTCATCGGTTTTTTCAGTTTTATTATTTAATTCTTTTAAGTCACTTTCTAACTTATTTAAAGCTGTTTCAGCGGTTTGTAAATTACTTTCAGCTTGTTTTGAAGCTTCAATTGCTTCTTCTGCTTTAAACATTTCAGGTGTTTTAGGTTCTTGGATAGCAGTAATACCAAATCCAATACCTAATCCTAATGATAAAGCTCCAACAAATGTAGCTGCACCAGTTAAAAATATGGCAGCTTTTTTGTTAATTTTGGTTTTCATTTTGTTTGTTTTTTACCTTTCATTTAAAAAATAAAAATTAGGAACAGTTATATAAATAACTACTTATATTATATTCTTTATAAATTGTGATTAAAATAAATCAAAAACTTACATATTTTTTGTTGACTTTTTCTTATATAAAAACATATTTTTTAATCAGAATATAATTAAAAATATGAAAACGTTTAAATCATTATTTATTTTATCGATGGCATTCGCCCCTGCGATAACTTGTGTTAGTTGTCAAGAACCTAATAATCCTAATAACAATTCTAACTCGCAAGGTTTTTCTAAAAGGGTAAGCGGAATTTTAAACTCAAGTCAACTTTCTAATATTAAAGATCAATTTAGTTTTCAATTAACTGATTTAGGTCGTCAAAATTACCAAAAAGCAATTGAAATTTTTGACCAAATTTACAATCAGAAATATATTTCTTCCCATTCAATAAACAATGTTTTAAATGACCCCGAATTTAAAAAATATTTTATTGTTTCTATTTATCCTAAAAATATAATTTATGGCCACCCTATTACTATTAAACTTGAAAAAAAAGGAGAAAATAAGCCTTTACCTTGCATTAGTTATGAAGTAAGATGTCCTGACCGTATTCAAAACGGTAAAATGGCTTTAGATTCTTACGAAGAAATATATTTAGATATTTAATAATAAAAAAGAAAGGGGCAATCCTTTCTTTTCTTATATAAATTATTCGTCTTCTTGAGTATCGTCGTATTCTTCTGCTGCGTAAACTTCGTCTTCGCTTAATTCTTCATCATCTTCAACTAATAATTCTTCGTCATCAACTTTATAATCTTCATTAAAAGCATCAATTAAAGGTTCAATATTAATTGGGTCTCCTAAAATAGAAGCGTCTTCTTGTTCAGAAGCAAAGTAATTAATTGATGGTTTAATATCGTATTTAGAGTGTGATTCAAAAGGATATAAAGCTGTTCCTGATGGAATTTTCTTACCAACGATTATGTTTTCTTTTAGTCCAGTTAAATTATCTGAACGAGAAGAAATAGCGGCATGAACTAAGATTTTTGAAGTTTCTTGATATGAAGCGGCAGCTAAGAATGAATCTGATAATAAAGGAACTTGTTTTGCACCTTTAATTACTACCTTACCATAAGCAGGTCTTAAACCTTTGGTTAGTAATTGTGCATTTTCTTCTTGGTAGTCAAAAATGTCAACAATAGCACCAGCAAAGAATTTAGAATCGCCAGGTTCTGAAATAATAATCTTAGACATCATTTGACGAATGATAATTTCGATATATTTATCAGAAATTGCAATACCTTGAATTCTGTAAATTCTTTGAATTTCTTTTAGTAAGTAGTTTTGAGCAGTAATTGTATCAGTTAAATTTAGAAGCTCTTTTAGTATGATTGGACCTTCTGAAAGTTTTTGACCAATTCTTACTTCATCGCCAACTTTAACTCTTAATTTTTTAGTTGTGTTTACTGGTACTTTTCTTACAACTTTTTCACCGTTTTTAGTTTGAATTTCGATTGAAACTAAATAGTTAGTATTATCTCTTTCATCGTTTTCGATTTCAGTAATAAACCCTTTATAAGGTGAAATAACTGCTGGACGTCCTCATGGTTGTTCGTGGGCATCGATTAATTCAATTAATCTGGTAAAACCACCGGTAATATCTTCGACCCCAGCAACCCCTCCGGTATGGAAGGTACGCATGGTTAGCTGTGTACCAGGTTCACCGATTGATTGAGCAGCAATAATACCAACTGCTTCACCAATATTAACAACTCTGTTAGTTGCTAAGTCTTTACCAAAACACATTTTACATACACCATTACGGGTGTTGCAACCTAAGATAGATCTAATTTCAACTTCTTTAATTCCGGCTTCGATAATTCTTTGAGCAATTTTTTCGTCGATTAAAACGTTTCTGCCGCAAATTTCAATACCTTCACTTGAATAAATAGGTTTATTAGTAAATCTACCAATAATTCTTTCTTTTAAAGAAACAATAATTTGTTTGGTTTTAGTATCAACAATATCTCTTGCTGTATATCCATAATCAGATCCACAGTTATCTTGTCTTACGACAATATTTTGGGCAACGTCAACTAAACGACGAGTTAAATAACCTGACTTAGCGGTGTTTAAGGCAGTATCGGTTAGACCCTTTCTAGCCCCGTGAGTAGATGAGTAAAACTCGAATGCAGTTAGACCTTCAATAAATGAAGATTTAACAGGAACTTCAACTGTTGATCTAACCACCCTGTCATTTTTAGCATCGGCTTTGGTGGTTTTGGTGTTGTTAGCCATTAATCCCCGCATACCAGCTAATTGAACGAAGTTAGAAATGTTACCACGAGCCCCTGAGTTAATCATAGTAATAACTGGGTTTTGTGGGTTTTCCTTAATTATTTTTTGTAAATCACTTTGAATTTCATCTTTAACTTCGGCTCATTTTTTAATGGTTAATGAATATCTATCATCATCAGTGATTAAACCTTCGTTGTAGTATTGTTTTAATTGTGCGATGTATTCATCACCATCAGCAATGTATTCGGCTTTTTTATCGGTTTCTAAAATATCAGAGAATGAAATAGAAATACCTGATTTAGTTGAATAATCAAAACCTAGTTGTTTTACTTTATCCAAAATAGAAGCGACAAAGTTTGTATATTCAAATCAAACACCATCAAGAATTTTTGCTTTTTCAGCAGCTGATAAAGGAACATTTCCGCCACTTGTTCTTTCTAGATTTTGTGAGTTAACTAATTCTTTAACTTCTTCAGTAAATTTAGAAAGTAGTTGTGCATGTTCGTAATCTAATTTCTTGTTGTCATATGTTTTTAAAGCTAGATATTTAACAATAATATCGCCCGCTGTTTCAAATACTTCAATTTCATTAATTACGTTAGCAATGTCTGAAATAGAAACTTTCGCTACGTAATTGTCAAAAGCATAACGAACAATTCTTGCAATATTTTTCTTGTTAAATGCTTCTAAGATAGGTAATTCGTTTTTAATGTATTCACGAATATTTGTTCCTCTTAGGACTAAATATTTAGCATTAAAACCTTTAGCATATTCTTCTAATGAAGTGGCTTTATTTACATTGTTATCATAAATAAATACAAAAGTTTTAGGGAATACTCTGTTAAAGATAAATTTACCAACTGTTGAAATAATGTAATGTTCTCCCATTTCGTTCATGGTTAATTTTTGATCTTTAACTTCTTTAGCAGGTAAAGCTACTCTTGCGTGTAAACTAATTTTACCAGCTTCATATGCTCTCATCATATGATCGTAATCATCAAATACTCTACCTTCACCTAAGGCGTTTTTTTCTTCAATAGTTAAGTAGTATAAACCTAAAATCATATCCTGTGAAGGGTTGATAATAGGTTCACCATCTTTAGGACCTAGAATGTTTTTATTAGCAAGCATTAATTCACGGCTTTCTAATAAAGCTTGTTCAGAAATAGGAACGTGAACAGCCATTTGGTCACCGTCGAAGTCAGCGTTAAATGGGGTACATACTAATGGGTGCAATCTAATAGCCTTACCACGAACTAAAACAGGTTCAAACGCTTGAATTGATAAACGGTGTAATGTTGGTGCACGGTTTAAAAGAACTAGTCTTCCTTTAATAGCTTCGGCAACATGTGGTCAAATAATTGGATTTTGATCTTCAATTATTTTTTTAGCATTTTTAACAGTTGTTGCGACTTCTTTTTCGATTAATCTATTAATAATTCATGGTTCGAATAATTTTGCAGCCATTTCACGTGGAATACCACATTGATGCATTTTTAATTCAGGACCAACAACGATAACACTACGTCCTGAGTAGTCAACACGTTTACCTAATAAGTTTTGTCTAAATCTACCTTTTTTACCGGTTAAAGCATCACTTATTGATTTAAATGGACGGTTGTCTTTTGATAAAACTGGATTTGGTGTTCTTCTTTGGTTATCAATTAAAGCATCAACAGCTTCTTGAATCATTCGTAATTCGTTTTGAATAACTAAAATCGGAGCATCTTTCTTTTGTCATTCTTTTAGACGGTTATTTCTAATAATTACCCGACGGTATAATTCGTTAATATCACTAGTTGAGTGACGTCCACCATCTAATTGAATTAAAGGTCTTAAATCAGCCGGAATAACTGGTAAGTTGTAAATTAACATGCTAGTTGGATCTTGTTTAGATTCAATAAAAGCATTAATTACTTGTAAACGTTTGTAAAGTTTTTCACGGTGTTGTTTTGCGGTTAAAGCAAATTTTTCTGGGTTAGCAATTTCATCAGCGTTTAATTTATCAATTTCACCTTGAACATAAGCTTTTTCAGCTTTTAAGTCTAAGTTTTTTAATAAATATTCTATTGCTAGAGCACCGGTGCCAATTTTTGCGTCAGAATAGTGTTCGATAACTTCGTTTAATTCATAAAAGTCAATACCATATTCTTGACCAATTTTTGAGGTAGCTTTTTCAACAAGATTATCTAAAGTTTCTTTTATATCTTCGTAATCTTCTGTTCCTTCTTCAAATCTACCTAAAAGTTCTTCTAAAGCGGCTTTATAAATAATGGCTGCTTCATTAATTTCAATAATTTGATTTTTAGGTAGAGATTTTAAACCACCTGATTCTAAAACGATGTGATTTTTGTAGTAAATTAGATTTTCTAATTCTTCACGTTTAACAGTATCAGACCCTCTTGAAGATCTTAAACCTAATAATTTAAAGATGATTGAATGGTCAACCTTAAAGTATCAGAAGTGAACCACAGGGCTACATAGTTTGATATGACCCATGTGATTTCTACGTGCCATTTTAGGTAAAATTTGTACTTTTTCTTGCACACAAAGTGGTGTTCTAGTACAGTATGTGCCTTCGTTGATTTTTTTGTATTTAAAACCACAAACAGGACAACGATAATCAATCATTGGACCGAAAATGATTTCATCAAATAAACCACCACGTTCTGGTTTGTAAGATTTATAGTTGATAGTTTCCGGTTTGGTTACTTCACCGTGTGATCAACTTTGAACATCTTCAGGAGTTGCTAGCGCTAATGAAATTTTAGAAATTTTTTCTTCGTTTAATGAATTATATTCTGATCTCTTTTTCATTATTCTCCTCCTTCAAATTCTTGGTAGTATTTGGTATCAATTCTTTGTTCATCTTCAAAGTCATTATCATTTTCTTTTTCGTGAGCTTCAAGTTTAATACCTAGACCTCTTAATTCATAAGCTAAAACGTTAAATGATTCTGGCATACCAGGTTTTGGTAAGTGAGCGTTTCTTGCTAATGAGTTATATAGTTGATTACGTCCAATAATGTTGTCTGATTTGTAAGTTAAAAGTTCTTGTAGAACATTTGATGCACCATATGATTCAATAGCTCAGGTTTCCATTTCTCCAAATCTTTGTCCACCATTTTGAGATTTACCTCCAAGTGGTTGTTGCGTAATAAGTGAGTATGGACCAACGCTACGGGCGTGCATTTTGTCATCAACCATGTGGTAAAGTTTTAGATAGTACATGATACCTACTGAAATAGGTTTATCAAATGGTTCTCCGGTTCTACCATCATAGATTTTCATTTTTCCTGAAGGATCAATATCTGCTTCTTCAAGAATTTCTTTAATTTGATTATGAGTAATTCCATCAAAAATTGGAGTTACGAATTTAGTATTTAGTTTTTTAGCAGCTAAACCTAAGTGAAGCTCTAAAACTTGTCCAATGTTCATCCGAGAAGGAACACCTTGTGGATTTAAACAGATGTCAAGTGGTGTACCGTCTTCTAAATATGGCATTTCTTCAACTGGTAATACGATTGAAACAACCCCTTTATTACCATGACGTCCAGCCATCTTGTCCCCAACTTTGATTTTACGTTTTTGAGCGATTGAAACTTTAACAATCTTTTCAATTCCGTCTTCTAGTTGGTCGCCGTTTTCTCTCGAAAGCACTTCTACAGCAACAACAGTACCGTTATGTCCGTGTTTTACTTTTAAAGAAGTGTCTTTACAGTTGGCTGTTTTTTGACCGAAAATTGCAGCCATTAATTTTTCTTCAGGAGTTGGGTTTTCTTCACCTTTTGGAGAAGTTCTACCAACAAGAATATCTCCGGCTGAAACTTCAGATCCAATTCTTACAATTCCTCTTTCATCTAAGAAACGTTTTGAAAAGTTTGAAGCATTTGGAATTTCAGCAGTTAATTCATCGTCTCCCGCTTTTGAATGTCTAAATTGAATAGTTTGTTCTTCTATGTGAATTGAAGTATAAACATCGTCTTTAACTAATCTTTCAGATAAAACAACAGCATCTTCGTAGTTATAACCATGTCAAGTAGTAAATCCAACTAACACGTTTTTACCTAATGCCATTTCACCATTTTTCATTGAAGGACCATCTACTAATAAATCTCCGGCTTCAATTCTTTGTCCAACTTTTACAATTGGAACTTGATGAATAACGGTGCCTTGGTTTGATCTTTCGAAAGTTCTTAAGTTGTAAACATCAACTTTTTTACCTTCTTCAGGTTTGATTTTAATCATTTCTGCATCAACATAAACAACTTCTCCGGCACGGTTTGCTCTTAAGTTGGTTGATGAATATTTAGCAATGTCTGCTTCAACACCAGTAGCTACTAATGGAGCTTCTGGGAATAAAACAGGAACAGCTTGACGTTGCATGTTAGAACCCATCAAGGCACGGTTAGCATCGTCATTTTCTAGAAATGGAATTGCAGAAGCAGCGATAGAAGTCATTTGACGGTTTGAAACCCCGATAAAATCAACTTCTTCAGCTTTAACTTCAACAAATTCGTTATTACGTCTAACCATAACGTAATCATCAACGATCATATCATCTTTAATATGACAAGTTGATTGAGCAAAAGCATAATCAGCTTCTTCGATTGCTGTTAAATAAACAGGTTCTGAAAAATCAACTTTACGGTTTTTTACTCTAAAGTATGGTGATTGAATAAAACCGTATTTGTCAATATGGGCAAATGATGCTAAGTTTAAGATAAGTCCGATGTTTGGACCTTCAGGAGTTTCAATTGGACAAATTCTACCAAAGTGAGTAGGGTGAACGTCCCGAACCTCGAATTGAGCGGTATCACGGTTAAGACCTCTTGGACCTAATGAAGTGATACGACGTTTGTTTGAAATTTCAGCAAGTGGATTACATTGATCCATGAATTGTGAAAGTTTTGATGTGTTGAAAAATGATTTAAATTGATTAAAAATAGGTTTATTGTTTGTTACATTTTTAGGTGTAATTTTATCAATATCTTTAGTTGAAATTCTTTCACGAGTATTTTTTTCTAGTTTAATTAAACCAACTCTAAATTGATTTTGTAAAAGTTCACCGATAGTAACAATTCTCTTATTAACAAGTGAATCGGGATCATCATCCGCTCCAACTTTTGATAATAAGTTAAAGTAATATGATATTGTTGCGACAATATCAGGAATTAATAGAAAGTTTTCGTTTGAGGTAGGATCGTTTCCTAATACTAATACCTTTTTGTCATGGTTCATATCAGCTTCGGTTGGATAAATTCAAATTTGTGGAACATATAGACGTTTGTAAAGCTCGCTATTACGTGAATCATCTAATTGATTACCATAAACACTTTCATCGATGTCAGGTAATTGTCACATCGGAATAATACCAGCTTTAATTTCTTCATGAATTTTTAAAGCAGTTTCATAATCGATAAAATCACCTTTTTTGTATAATAACTCACCAGTTTCTTGTGAAAAAATGCTTTCAGCTAAATATGAATTAGTAATTCTTTCGATAATGTTTAATTTACGATTTAATGTGAAACGACCTGTTTCGGTTAAGTTATATCTTTTTTCGTTAAATAGAATTGATGGGATTAAATTACGTGCTGATTCAGCAGTCATTCTGTCCCCTTTTCTAATTAAACGGTAAATAGTTTCTTGGGCTTCACGTGTAACAGCTTCTTTAACATCTCCAACAATTTTATCTTTTTTAAATGTTTCCTCTAGTTCAGGAACATAACCAAACATTTTTCTAATTCCTTTTTCAGTAAAACCTAAAGCTTTAAGGAAAACGGTTAGTAAAAATGATTTATTTTTATCGATATGAATTTTGACACTATCAGGGTTAGCTGATGTAACTTTGTGATAAATTTCTACTCATGAACCCACTTGTGGAATTATTTCAACTTTGTTAAATAAGTCATTAGCTTGTTTATTTCTAACGTTAATTCCAAAGTAAGCACCGGTAGAACGGATTAGTTGAGAAACAATAACTTTTTCAGATCCGTTAATAATAAATGATCCTCCATAAGTCATAATTGGAATTTCAGCAAACACAACTTCAGCATCTTCAACCTCACCAGTTTCGATGTTAGTTTGTCTTAATTTTGCTTTTAGCTTTCCTTGGTAAGAAGAACCCTTTTGTTTAGCTTCTTTAATGCATTCAAATTCAGTTTTTTTAGGATATTCAAAACGAGCAGAATTATGAATATAATCGATTTTAACTTTACCAGCTGCTTCGATTGGATAAATGTTTCTTAATTCTTCTTCGATTCCTTTTTCAATAAATTCCTTAACTGAATTTCTTTGCATTTCCAAATAGTCAGGGGTTTCAAATTTCTTTTGACTTATTGAATAATCACGTCTTTCGGTTATTGGACCAAACTTTCTGATTTCATAATTAGATTTGTTTGCCATATCTTACCTCATTTGTTTTATTTAGATAATTTTAATTTTTTGTAAAAATATTTAGTTTTTGTAATATAACGCGTATACACGCGCATTTTTATATAAAAACACAAAAAAGGCTATAAAGCCTAGTTTGTGTGTATAAATTATTAGTCTAAAGTAACTTCAGCTTTAACTTCGGTTAATTTAGCTTTGATTGATTCAGCTTCTTCTTTTGAAACATTTTCTTTTAGAACAGCTGGAGCTGATTCTACTAATTTTTTAGCGTCCATTAATCCTAGACCTAATAAATCTTTAACTGCTTTAATAACAGCTAATTTGTTTCCACCATCTGATTTTAAAGTTACGTTGAATGATGATTTTTCTTCAGCAGCTTCAGCAGCAGCAGGAGCAGCAGCAGCTACAACAGCGGTTGGGTCAATTCCAAATTCTTCTTTTAGACCTTCAACAAGTTCCATAACTTCTTTAATGTTCATTTCTTTTAATGCTGAAACAAATTCTTCTTTTGTTAATTTTGCCATAATTAAATTCTCCTTAATATATTATTCAGATACTTTTCCTTGTTTAACTAACTCATTTAATCCAATAGCTAAATTTCTGATTGGTGATAGTAATGAGTTTCCAAGAATCATAAGTGATTCTTCATATGAAGGAAGTTTTGAAATTTCGCTTAAAGCGGTTGCGTCTACTACTTGGTTTTCGTAGATACCAGCTACTAATTCTAAAGCTGGAAATTGTTTTTTAAAGTTTACTAAAGTTTTTAGTGAGCTTAGATCGTCTGCTTTTGCAAAAGCATAAATGTTTTGACCTAATAATAGATCATTGATTGCTTCGTAGCCAAATTTTGGTGTAGCTTGTTTAACAAGTCTGTTTTTATAAACTTTTAATAAAACACCAGCTTTAGCTAATTCATTACGAATGGTTTGTAATGAAACAACATCAAGAGTTTTATAGTTAACAACATAAACAGCTTTAGATTCTTCGATGTTTTTAGCGATTTCGTCAACTACTAAAACTTTAGCATCTCTTAAAGCACTCATTTTTCCTCCTATTATATTTTTGCAATATCTAAACTAGTACACATACTCGGTAACCTTATTAAGCTTACGCCGTTACTGTCTTAATATATTGCACCGGTAATTATAACACAAAGGCTAAAATTTAAACCTTAACATTTTATAAATTTTATTTATAAGATTTTTTTAGTTAAAAATAAATAAAAAAATAACTATTTGCATAGTTACTTTATTCTGATAATAAAAATTAAATTCGAGAGTTTACAACTTTGGCCGCTACGGTACCGTCGTTGGTAGCAGTTGTAATTTGTCTTACATCTTTTTTAATAACATCTCCAACCGCAAAAATATTTTTTATTTTAGTTTCCATACTTTCATCAACTAAAATAAAACCTTTTTCATCAAGAATTTCTTTCTGAGAAATAAAGTTAGTTGAAGGTTTAAAACCAATATAAGGAAACACGGCTTTAATATCCATATTTTTAATTTCTCCGTTAACATTAGCTTTAATTGATGAAACTTTATCTTCACCTAATAGTTCTAAAATAACCGAATTTTCATGAATAAAAATATTTGCATGTTTTTTGGCGTCTTCTACCAATCTTTTCTCTGCAATAATTCCATCACGAACAAAAATATGTACTTCGGAAGCTATGCTTGCTAAATAAGAACTTTCTTCAAAGGCAGAATTACCCCCTCCGATAATAGCCGCTGGTAAACCTTTATACATAGCACCGTCACATAAAACACAATATGAAACACCTTTACCATTAAATTTATCGATATTAATAACTTCTTTAGGCACTAAGTTTTTCATACCGGTTGCAATAATTACTGCCTTAGATAAATATTGATCTCCGTTAGCTAATGTAACTATCTTTTCGTTATCGCTTAAAGATTCGATTTTTTCAACAAAGCCGAAAATCATTTTAGCGCCGTTTAATTTAGCTTGATTAAACATTTTTTTAGATAGCTCAGGACCTGAAACAAAATCAAAACCTGGGTAATTTTCAATTTTTGATTGTTCTGCCATTTTGCCGCCTGGATACATACCTTCAATAAAAGCAACTTTAACATCGTTTCTAGCTAAATATAAAGCCGCGGTAAGACCGGCAGGACCTGCTCCAATTATTAATACATCAAAATCTTTGTTCATTTTGTCTCCTTATGATAAATGCTGCTTATTTAGCAGCATTTACTTGTTGATTATTTTCAATTTGATAAATATCTTTTACTTCTTCACGTTGTTTTTTAGTTAATGGTTTATTTTTAACTTTTGGTTCGTAAACTATAAAGTAAAAATATTTATGGGTTTTAGGATTTTTAAAGTTAGGTATCTTATAAACATTGTAGTTAAGTTTGATAATAAATTCAAAGAATATAGTTAGTAAAACTCCGACGATAATATATAAGGCAGAAATTACTTTATAAATACCGTAGCTGCCTTCTCTTAAAGGTTCCATTCCAAAACGAATGATTCCGTAGTAAAGAATATACATGGCTCCTGTTGTACCTGGACGTAATCAATTTCATTTATTTAAAACTCAAACTAATAAAATATAAGCCACTAAGTTCGCACATGATTCGTATAAGAACAGAGGATAATGATATTGACCATTAATATACATGTGTTGACGAATAATGTCAGGAAGAATTTTATAAGCGGTTGAATCAGTTGACATCACACCTCCGTAAACCTCGTGGTTAGCAAAGTTTCCTCAACGTCCAATAGCTTGACCAATTAAAACTGCTGGTAAGATAATACTAAAAGCTACTTTAAGATCAATTTTTTTCGGATTTTTAGAAAAGACTATGTATAAAACAACACAAATCGTTGCCGTTATAACCCCTCCGTGAATTGATAAACCACCTTCTCAAATAAAGAAGACATGATATCAAGCTCCGTTGGTTCAGCCTTTATGCTCGATTAATTGCTGAATAACAAAAACAGTTCTAGCTCCAATAATAGCTGTTGGTAATGCAATAATGATAATTATGCCAAACTGATCTAAAGTATATTTTTCTCTTTTTCAAAAATAAAATACTGTCAATATGGCTGCTAGCATCCCTAGCATCATTGTTAGAGAATAAACATTAACCACACCTAATTTAAGGCTAACGCCCGCTCAATCTTTAGGTTGCATTATTCTCCTTTCTTCTAACTTTAAATTTATATTTAATAATTATAAAATAATAAGTTTAAATTATTTTCTTAATATTCTATTTAAATATTGACCAGTATATGAAATTTCTTTTTTAGCGATTTCTTCTGGCGTTCCTGTAGCTATAATTCTTCCGCCACCAGTTCCACCGTCTGGACCTAAATCAATAATATAATCCGCCGTTTTAATAACATCTAGGTTATGTTCAATTACGATTACTGTATTACCTGCATCAACAATTCTATTTAATACATTTAATAAATTTTGAATATCGTATGGGTGTAATCCTGTAGTTGGTTCATCTAAAACAAATAAAGTTTTACCGGTATTTCTTTTTTGTAAATAAGTAGCTAGTTTTACCCGTTGAGCTTCTCCCCCACTTAAAGTTGTAGCGTTTTGACCTAGTTTAATATAACCCAAACCTACATCTACCAAATGTTGTAATTTATTTCTTAAATTCGGTTTATTAACAAAGAAAGCATAAGCTTCATCAACAGTCATTTCTAAAACATCATTAATATCTTTACCATGATATTTAATTTCAAGAGTTTCTCGTTTATATCTTTTACCATCGCAGTGATCACAAGTTACA
Organism: [Mycoplasma] falconis; assembly: GCF_006385795.1. Classification (GTDB taxonomy): domain Bacteria; phylum Bacillota_I; class Bacilli_A; order Mycoplasmatales; family Metamycoplasmataceae; genus Metamycoplasma; species Metamycoplasma falconis. Next base: position 48,781 of record NZ_VFSS01000003.1, read on the forward strand.
TAAACATCAGGTAAAAAGTGCATTTCAATTTTAATAACTCCGTCGCCTTCACATTTATCACAACGACCACCAGGCACGTTAAATGAAAAACGAGACATCGTATATCCTCTTATCTTACTTTCTTCAACTGAAGCATATATTTCTCTAATATCAGTAAAAAGATTAGTATAAGTAGCAGGGTTAGATCTTGGGGTTCTTCCAATTGGGTTTTGATCGATTTCTACTAATTTATCAATATTCCCCACACCTTGAATTTTAGATCTATTTTTATTATCACCAAATTTATTAATTGAAGTAACTAATTCATCGTGCATCAAACTAGACTTACCAGATCCACTAACTCCGGTAATAGCTACAAATTTACCTAGTGGAAAAGACACTTTGGAAATATTTAAATTATTAGTTTTTAAATCAAAAAGTTTAATTTCTTGCCCATTACCAGCTCTTCTAATTTTAGGTATTTCAATTTGTTTTTCGCCACTTAAATATTGACCTGTTAAAGAATCTTTGGCTTTTTTAATATCTTCAAGGGTACCGGCAGCGACAATTTTTCCACCTTTTTCTCCAGCATAAGGTCCGATATCAACAATATAATCGGCTTCATAAATAGTATCTTCGTCATGTTCTACAACAATTAAACTATTGCCGATGTCAACCATTTTACGAAGAGAAGCTAAAAGACGATCATTATCTTTTTGGTGAAGTCCGATAGAAGGTTCATCTAAAACATATAAAACACCAGTTAAATTAGAACCTATTTGAGTAGCTAATCTAATTCTTTGGGCTTCTCCTCCACTTAGAGTTTCAGCTTTACGATTTAAAGTTAAATATTGTAACCCTACATTAATTAAAAACTCAGTTCTATGTAAAAGTTCTGCTGTAATTAAAGAACTGATTTCTTTTTCAATTTCACTTAATTGTAAATTACTAATAATTTCATGTAATTCATCAATTGACTTATTACACATTTCATAAATATCTAAATTAGCAACTTTAACTGCTAAGGCAAACTCGTTTAATCTTTTACCTTTACAAGTCTTACATTTAATATCACTTAAATATTTAGCGTAATATTTTCTTCATTCTTCCGAATTTGTTTCATGATATTTTCTTTGTAATTTATCGACTAAACCTTCGACTTTTTTAACTTTTTCATACTTAATACCATTAGCTGAAACAAGAGTAAAAGCAATTTCTTCAAAAGAACCATATTTAATAACTTCAATTTGCTCGTCGCTTAAATCATCAATTGGACGATCTAAACTTATTTGGTAATAATCAAGCATTTTTTTAAATTCTTGTCATTCTAAGTTTGGAGTATTAATCATATTTTTAAAATAAGTTATTGCCCCATTATTAATAGTTAAAGTTTTATCAGGGACAATCAAATCAAAATCTGCTTGTTGTAAAACACCTAATCCTTTACAAGTTTCGCACATCCCAGCAGGAGCATTAAAAGAAAACAATCTCGGTTCTATTTTAGGCATTTCAAAATCACCATGTTCACAGCTATGATAAATTGAATAAGTTGTTGTTTTATTTAGCTCCGGACAATCAATAGTTACCAAACCTTTAGCTTCTTTAATTGCCATATCAACAGCTTCAGCTACCCGTGATTCCATTTCCTTATTTCAAGTTAAACGGTCAATAACTAAATCAATGTTATAAAACTTATTCTTATCAAGTTCAATATCTTCGTCTAGTGAAACTATTTCATCATTAATTTTTACTCTTAAAAAGCCATCCCTTTTTAGTTTGGCAAATAAATTTTGATGAGAACCTTTTTTCTTTTGAACCAAAGGTGCTAAAACGTATAACTTGGTACCTTCTTCCAATTTAAAAATGTTGTTTAAAATATCTCTGGTTTTTTGAGCGGTTATTTCTTGTTTATGATTAGGGCAAAATGGTTTCCCAATACGAGCAAATAAAAGTCTTAAATAATCATAAATTTCGGTAACTGTTCCTACAATGCTCCGCGGATTATTATGTACTGTTTTTTGCTCGATTGAAATAGCAGGACTTAACCCTTCAATACTATCGACAGCTGGTTTTTTAACTCCGCCTAAAAATTGACGTGCATAATTAGACAAGCTATCTACATATCTACGTCTACCTTCTTCATAAATAGTGTTAAAAGCCAGTGAAGATTTTCCCGAACCACTAACCCCACTAAAAACCACAAATTTGTTTCTAGGAATGATTAAATCAACATTTTTTAAATTATTTTCTTTGGCACCTTTAATGATAATTTCGTTTTTCATAAAACAAATTATATAAAAAGTTATATGACATGCATATAACTTATCATATATATTTATTATTAATTTACATCTCCATCGAAGTCTTCTTCATCTTCTTCAATTTCTGCGGTCGGAGAAGTAATTTGGGTTTGTTTAGTTTGTTTGTTAATTTCTTGATTATCTTTTTCTTTGTTTTTATTATTAATATATTCTTTTAAAGAACTTAAAGCCATTTCTTTAAATTGTTGGTAATAAGTATCATTAAAACCTAATTGATCTTTAAAAGCATCTATTGTATTTTCAATGTAATTAATAATTTCATCATCCGGAACCCCCATTACTTTAGCTGAATTGAAGGTATCTTCCATCATTTTATCAAAGCTAAATAATGAAGACATATTACCTAATTTTGAAAAATCAAACATGTTAGCTGCGGGATTAGGTGTTGCAGGTTTTTGCTCAACTTTTGTTTCAATTGGTTTTTGAGCTGCTTTTTCTTCTTCAATGTGTTTTTTATAAGTTGGGTCTCATGTGATTTTATATTCTGAAATTTCTTCATCAGAAACGTTAAATTCAACTGGATATTTAATAATGTTTTTGTTGATCTTAGCATTCTTAGATAAAAATTCTAATAATGAAGCATAGTTTTCTTTTAAATCGTTTGAAATCATTTCAGGACTAAAATCTTCATAGTTTAAAGTTGGATCTTCTTCAACACCAAGTTCAATTAATTTCATAATAATTTCTTTATTATGTTTAATGGTTTCAGATATTGAATAAGTACTTAATTCTAATAGCTTTTTATTTTCAATTGGAGATAAAAAGTTATCTTCAACCTGATTAACAATAACATCAAATGAAAAAGCCGCACCATTAACACACATAGCAGTAAAAGTAATTTCTAACTCTTTTGAAGTAGCAAAAGAAAAATCTTGATCCATTGCATTATTTAAAGATAACATTGTTCCATCTAAAACTCTTTCGAAGTTCAAAATATCTTCAAAAGAACTATGATAAGTAATAGTTTTGCCGTTAGCTAAATAAGTAACGTCAAATCACATATCACTATAAATAGGAACCAATCCTAATAAAAAAACAATATAGTTACCAAAATCTTCGTGAGTTTGGTTGTTTGTAGCATAAAACCTAAAGTTATCCATATTAACTTTAACGGTTTTAAATTCCTTATTTAAAAACGGAAAAGTGGTTGTTGGTTTTGGTTTTAATTGGATTTCGTAATTTTCTCCAAATCTTAATAAATTCATATTTTCTCCTTAATCCTCAAATTCAAAGTTTTCATTAGGATCAATTCATTCCTCTGTATGAAAATCATGTAATAAATATTTTTTAACATAATTTTTATAACGATATAAATAATCAAAAACAGCTTCGCCTAATCCATTTTGCTCTACAGCCGAAGTGAAAAAAGTTGCAGAATTTAAAACATTTTTACAAGCATTAGCCATTGCATATGAATAATGAGTAATTTTTATCATTGGTAAATCGTTATTACTATCGCCAATAGTCATAACATCATTCAAAGTTAAAGCATCGTATTTTTCGGTAGATTGATTATAAATATTTTCAATCATTCATTTTATAGCGGAACCTTTATCAACATTTAAAGGCGAGATCTCAATATTACAATCAGTTGGAATCATAGTTACATTATCAAAATGTTTAACATGTTCAAACATTTCTAAGGCTCCGGCTTCGGTTTCTGGATTTGTTAAAGAATAAAATTCAATCTTGACAGGTTCTATAAATTGACCGGCGTATTTTTCACCTACTTCATTTAAACGGTCTAACTGCGTAAAATGATATTCACCAATACTTTCCACACTAGCTTTATCATCAATTAAATAATAATATTTTTCATTGTCCCAGAAAATAACTTGAAAGTTATTAATCTTAGCTACTTCTAAAATCTTTTTAGTTGTTTCAAAATCAATGTGTCAAGATTTAATAATTTCTTTGTTTTTAACATCATAAATTTGAGCCCCAGAAGATCCGATTAAATATCTAGCTTTTAGAGTTTCAACTAATTCTAACATACGGTCTTTAACTGGATTACCGGTACAGATGTTAAAATGGCTTTTAGCTTTAATAACGGCATGTAAAACATCTTGTTTGGTGCTTTCTAATAATTTAAAATGACGATAAATTGTTCCATCAACATCTGAAAAAATAACCGGTCTTTTTCGTGTAAATTCTTTAATATTTATATTCATATCTACCTTTCAAAATAATTATTATTATTTTACTATAATTCCTAAAAAAATCCTAGATAGAGAAAAATAAGCGATTATTGTGTGTACAATATTTATATTATTAGAAATGGAGATGAAATTATGGAAATTGTAATTTTAATTATTGGAATTTTAGCTTTATTATCTTCAATAGTTGTTTTAGTTTTTGTTCTTTTAAGTTCTAGAAAAAACAAAAATAATAATTTAACTAAAAAAGAAGTTGAAGACATTTTTAATCAAGGTAATTTAGAGATAAAAAATCAACTTAAAAATGATTTTGAAATAGCTTTAATTAAAAATTTAAATAGTGAAGTTAACAACTTAAAAGAAGTATTTGTTTCTAATTTGAATCAAATTAAAGAAAATATTAATAATTCTTTTGCTGAAATGCAAAAAAATCAATTAGAAAACAAAATTGATTTAAACAATACTTTAAATAATAATAGGGAAATTGTTAGCAGGGTTTTAAATGATCAAAAAGAAAATCAATCTAATAATTTAAATGCTATAAAAGAACAAACCGTCGCTAAAATTGCTTCTGATTTTAAAGATTTAAGAGCTGAAATTGATAAAAAAATGGAAAACATGATTAGTGAATCTAAAAAATCTTTAGAAACTATATCAACTAATAATAAAGAAGTCTTAAATCAACTTAAAAACGAAATTGATGAATACTTCCAAAGTAAATTACAAAAAAGATTAAATGAGCACTTTGGCTCAATTAACGAACAAATGACAAGTTTAACTAGTCATTTAACTCAATTTGAAACAGTTCAAAATACAATTACTGAAATTAGCAAAACAATGACTAATAACAAAACCAGAGGAGTTTACGGCGAAGTTATTTTAGAAAATATTTTATACGAAACTTTCGGTGAAAGCAAATACTGTCTACGTCAGGTAGATTTACAAAAATTATCAGGCAAGAAAAAAAGTTCTAGATCAGAAGAATATAAAGTTGATTTTGCTATACAAATTCCAATTAAAGGCGGCATTCAATATTTACCAATCGATGCCAAATTCCCAACTGCTTCATTTTTAAGATATTTAGAAGCTGATGAACAAGGTGATATTAATTTAAGAGAAAAAGCAGAAAAAGATATCAAAGCCGACGTTAAAGAAGAAGTTACAAAAATAAGTTCTAAATACATTATTGAAGGTTTTACCACCGATGAAGCAATTATGTTTATTCCAAGCGAGGCTTTATTTGCCTTTATTGTTTCTAAGGTTAACCTTAAAGACATTTATGAAAAATATAAAATCATTATTGCCGGTCCAACAACTATCTTATTTTTAATTGATAATATTAAAAGAACATGAGCAACTAGAAGTATTGGGGATAATTTAAACCAAATTAGAAATGTCTTAATTAAAGTTCAAAAAGATTATGACGAAGCTGTTATAAAAATGGAAGAAGCAAGAAATAACGCAGAAAAAACTGTTAGATCAATTGACAAAACCAAAGATAAAATTCAAAATACCCAAAATAATATTAAAAGCTTGAATTTTAATATCGCAGATCAAAGCGAAGAAGATAATAAATTATTAAATATTGAAAATACAAATAATTAAAATTTTTAAATAATTAATAAAACAAAAAACTAAGGGTCTGCCTTAGTTTTTTCATATGGTACATCCTGTGGGGCTCGAACCCACGACCCAGGGATTAAGAGTCCCTTGCTCTGCCAACTGAGCTAAGGATGCGTGTTTTGCTTAAATATTATAAATAAAAAGTTTGTAATTTAGTAAAAAACCGTTTTTATAAATAATTAATATAAATAGTATAAATAATTATTTCTCCTTATTTAAAGTCATTAAACTATCGACAAAATTTCATTAAATACTTTAAAAATCAAAAAATTAAATTTTTAGCACTCTTTTTTGATAAGTGCTAAATTTTATGATACAATGTTAAATGTAAAAAGCGAAATTAACGAATTTTACTAATGTATTTATGTAAAACTAAAAGGAGAAAAACATGGCAAAAGAAATTATTTTAGGTATCGATTTAGGTACAACTAACTCTGTTGTATCAGTGATCGAAAATGGAAATCCAAAAGTTTTAGAAAATCCTAATGGAAAAAGGACAACCCCATCTGTAGTTGCTTTTAAAAACGGTGAAATTATCGTTGGAGAAGCTGCTAAAAGACAATTAGAAACTAACCCAGATTCAGTTGCTTCTATTAAAAGATTAATGGGAACTACTGAAACTGTTAAATTAAATGGTAAGGATTACAAACCAGAAGAAATTAGTGCAATGATCCTTTCATACATGAAAGATTATGCTGATAAAAAATTAGGTCAACCAGTTAAAAAAGCTGTTATTACTGTTCCTGCTTACTTTGATAATGCACAACGTGAAGCTACAAAAAACGCGGGAAAAATCGCTGGTTTAGATGTAGTTAGAATTATTAATGAACCTACAGCTGCAGCCTTAGCTTTTGGTGTTGATAAAGATAAAGATCAAAACCACAAAATCTTAGTATTCGACTTAGGTGGAGGCACATTTGACGTTTCTATTCTAGAAATGGAAAGTGGAACATTTGAAGTTCTATCAACTTCTGGAGATAACCACTTAGGAGGGGATGACTGAGACCACAAAATCGTTGAATGAATGATCAAAGAAATTAAAGCCAAATATAACTATGATCCAAGCAACGATAAAATGGCAATGGCTAGATTAAAAGAAGAAGCTGAAAGAGCTAAAATTACTTTATCTGAATCAATGTTAGCTAACATTTCATTACCATTTTTAGCAATGAACGCCGAAGGACCTGTTAACGTTGAGCTAGAACTTAAACGTTCAGAATTTGAAGCTATGACTTCAGATTTACTACAAAGAGTTAAAAAACCTTTAGAAGATGCTTTAAGTGAAGCTAAATTAAGTTGAAACGAAATTAACGAAGTTTTATTGGTTGGTGGTTCAACCAGAATGCCAGCTGTACAAAAACTTGTATCAGAAATTACTGGTAAAAAACCTAACAATTCAATTAACCCAGACGAAGTAGTCAGCGTTGGTGCTGCTATTCAAGGTGCTATTTTAGCTGGTGAAATTAAAGACGTTTTATTACTAGACGTTACTCCATTAACCCTAGGTATTGTTGTTGAAGGTGATTTAGTAGCCCCTTTAATACCAAGAAATACTACTATTCCAGTTACAAAAAGTCAAGTATTCTCAACTGCTGCCGATAATCAAACTGCTGTAACTATTGTTGTTACTCAAGGTGAAAGACAAATGGCAAGAGATAACAAAATCTTAGGTCAATTTAACTTAGAAGGTATCGAACCAGCACCTAGAGGCGTTCCTCAAATCGAAGTAAGTTTCTCAATCGATGTTAATGGTATTACCAAAGTTACTGCTAAAGATAAAAAGACAAATAAAGAACAAACTATTACTATTCAAAACACTTCATCTTTAAGTCCAGAAGAAGTAGATAAGATGGTTAAAGAAGCCGAAGAAAACCGTGAAGCAGATAAGAAAAAACGTCATGAAGTAGAAGTTATCGTCAAAGCAGAACAACTAATTAATGACATGGAAAAAAGTTTAAACACTGATGAAGCTAAAAAAGTTCCAGAAGCACAACTTTCAGAAGTTAAAAAAGAAATTGAAGAGCTAAAACAATTAAAAGATAAAAAAGATATTGAAAACCTTGAAAAGAAAATAACTGAATTCGAACAAAAAATGGCTCAAGCAATGGAAATGATGAAAAAAATGCAAGAAAACCAACAAAAACCAGACGAAGGCAAATCAGAAAACTAATTCAATTATTAAACCGCTAAATAATAAAGCGGTTTTTTATTGCTTTTACTATAATTAATTACATTAAATATATAAGGAGGAAAATATGACTAAAGCTCGTGGAAGAGTACCGGCAATTGTTGCATTTAGTTTTTTAATTATTGCTTTTATTTTATTTTTAGCCGGTGGAATTCTTATTGCTAAAAATTATGGTGAAATTTATAAAAGAGGTAGCAATGTAATTGATACCTTAGTTACCTTAATTAAAAACGGTAATAAAAACGCAATAAATGCTACAGACCTTAATACAATTGCGGATGCTTTTAAAGAAAATTTTGAAGAATTTAGAAAAGCTTTATTAGCTTTTTGAGAATACATGATTACTTTAAAAACAGCGTGAATTTTAATTGCTTCAGGTTTAGTTTTAGGTACCGTTGCTTGATTATTGTCATTTGTTGTTTTATTTATTACTAACGGTAAAAGATCAACAGTTGCTAAGGTGTTACTATTAATTAGCTTACCTTTACCATTATTAATGCCATTAGTTTGAATGATTGGATTAATATTTGCAATGACTGTAACTAAATGAAATGCAGCGATTAAAGCAAACGGTCAAATCGAATTTGCTTAAATAACTTAATAAAAGGAAATAAAATGAACTATATTGATATAAAAACTAGAATCACTTATTTAAAAAATATTAAAAACTGAATTAACAATAATAAAAACTTAATTTATGAAGCTTTAAATAAGGATTTGAATAAATCTGTTGCTGAAGTAGATAACACTGAATTAGACGGTATTTATGAAGAACTTAAAATTGCTTTAAAAAATATTAAAAAATGAACTAAAAGAAAAAGATCATGAGAATTATCGTCTTTGCCTACTTTAAAGTTTTATTCTCAAGCTTTTCCTTATGGTAAAGTATTAATTATTTCTCCATGAAACTATCCTTTCAGTTTAACTATAAGACCTTTAATTTCGGCTTTAGCAGCTGGTAATACTGCTTATTTAAAGCCATCTGAATTTTCAAGCAATACTTCTAATTTAATTAAGGAAATGATGGAAGAAATTTTTGATAAAGAAGTTGTAGAAGTGTTTTTAGGCGAAAAAGAAGTAACCCAAGAGTTAATGCAAAGAGATATTAAATTTCTATTTTTTACCGGTAATACCGAAGTAGGAAGAATTTTATATCAGCAAGCAGCCAAAAAATTAATACCTTGTGTTTTAGAACTTGGTGGTAAATGCCCTACGATAGTTGATCAAACTACAGATATTAAGACAACAGCTAAAAGAATTATTTTTGGCAAAATTATGAATTCTGGTCAAACCTGTGTTGCTCCCGATTATATTTGCGTTCATGAATCGATAAAAGAAAAATTAATTAAAGAAATTAAAAACGAATATCATCGAATTTATGGTAAAAAACCTTTAGAAAATAAATCAATGCCAGCTATTATTAGCGATAGACATTTAAACAGAATTAAAAATTTAGGTTTAGATATTAAAGTTAATAATAAAAGACAAATGGAACTTTTAATAGTTGAAAATTCATCATTTGATTCAAAAGAAATGGAAAACGAACTATTTTGTCCGATCTTACCAATTATCTCTTATCAAAATATCGATGATATTATCGTTGAAATAAATGAAAGACCATCTCCTTTAGCTTTATACGTTTTTAGTAAAGATAAAAAAAATATTGAACATATTATTAATAGTATCAATAGTGGTGGTGTTGCTATAAACGATACGATAATGCATATATCTTCTAAAAAACTACCATTTGGCGGAGTCGGAAATAGTGGGATAGGCGGCTATCATGGTTATAATGGTTTTAAAGCATTTAGCCATTTTAGAACCATTTCAAAAACTGCCATTAAACCAGATTTTGAAATTAGATATCATTTTAACAAAAATAAGGAAGAGCGTTAGTTCTTCTTATTTTTTTACATTTTTTATTTAATTATTAGTTAAATTTATTGCATTTTTTTGTTTTTTATTATTTACAAAATAATTTAACCTTTAATTTAAAATTTTTTGTATTTAGATTTTTTAATATGCTAAAATTAAAATCAAGATAAGGAGAATAAATATGAAAAATGCTACGACTAATTATGCTAATTTTTTATTTAAAATAACCGCGAAGAAAAAAAGTTCTATTATTATTCCGTCAGTTTTTATGCTTATAAGCATAATTCTATCGTTTACTTTATTAGGACTTAAATTAAGTAGCGATTATAACAACATTATTATTTACTCTTATGTATTTGTAGCTCTATTAATGACGGTTTTATACACTTCATTAAAAGCTTTAAATATTTTTAGAGATCCCGAAAATGAAGGAATAGAACTTTTAATATTTGCAAAACCGATTTCTCGTAAACAAATGATAATGGGAAAAATGTTAAGTTTTATTTACTTCTCATTAATTTGATCAACTATAACTTTAATTGCAATGATGTTAGCAATCGGAGCTTTGATTAATGTAACTAATTTAGCTATTATTGCTGTTTTAAGTTTTATAACACCTTGATTTACTTTTTTAATTTTTGGCATGATTGCTTCTTTAATTGCTTATAAAACAAGTCAAAAAATTGCTATAACTATTCCATTATTACTTTTTGCTCCTATGGCAATTGGAGGAAGTTTTGTTTATGGTAATTCCACTCCTTCAATTAATAATTCTGCTTACTATATTAATCAACCTTATAAATATCATAAAGCTGGTAATGAATTAGATGTTAATACTTTTTATTTAGCTAATAATTCTGATAAGTTTTTTATCATTCCTAACGGAGTTGATGAAAAAACTTTCAGCGAAACACAAAATAAATATATTGATAAAGTAATGGAAATTTCTAAAAATAGTGCTATTGATTGACAGGCTTATTCTTGAACAATGTTGCCTTATCAAATGATAGATATTTTTAACATTGAAAATAAAAACGTTTTTAATTCTATTAGTGCTGCTCCTTTAAATAATCTATCAAATTATGTTAACTATTCAAATCAAGAAAATATTTTATATTCATATAAATTAAATAAAAAACCTAATTTATTAAATCTAGCCGTTAATATTGAAGGAAAAATAGAAAATAAATATTTTGTCCCAGGAATGTTAAAGGTTAATTCAACTATTCCTAATCAAGTGGATACTCATTTAATATATGCTCGTGAAAAAGCTTGAGATTTTGATACTGTATTTGAAGAAGATAATTTTACATATAGTTCACCTAATAACTTAGTAGGCGAATTAAATTGAAATTATGTAGCTGAAGCATTACAATACAAACCTTTTATCGAGACTGCTAATAAAATTTATGGCGATTTAGAAAATAAATTAGCAAATCAAAAAAATGATTTAAATAACTTATTAAAAGTAAAAGAATTTTATTTAAATTACCTTTCAGACGAAGTAAACGATGTTAAATCTAAGTTATATGAAATCAATAATAATCAATTTCCTTTATTTGATATCTATGCCGAAAAAAATGGCACAATTAAATCTCCGGAAGAAAGAAAAATTTATTTAGCTATTACTTTAATATATTTTGAATACTTTAAAAACAACGAATCTAATTTAATTAAATCACTTCTAAAAGTAGATACTGATAAAAATACTTACGCTGCAAATCCTATTAATATTAAGATCGGTCAATATCAATATCAAATTGGTGGTTATTCTTCTTACAACACTAAAACAGAAGTTAGAAACGATAAAGTTGTAGTTAGATATGAATTAGAAGAATCAAAAAACAACTTTTTATTTCAAACCTCAGATCAAGTTTATGCTATTGAAAGAGATCATAAAATTGTTAACAAATACGCTTTTCTAATTATTTGAATGGCAATAGCAATAATTTTATTAACAATAAATGCAATACTATACCAAAGAAAGGAATATAAATAATGGATAACATTTTAGAAATTAAAAATTTAACTAAGCAATACAAAAAAACAAATGCTGGTGTTAAGAATATTTCATTTGTAGTTCCTAAAGGTAACTTTCATGCATTTATTGGCGAAAACGGAGCGGGTAAAACCACAACAATTAAATCAATTATTGGTAGTTATTTTAATTTAAAGGGTGACATTTTAATAAACGGTGTAAATACAAAAAATGCAGAGGCTAAAAAAATAATTGGTTATGTTCCTGAAAACGCAATTTTTCCAAGTGAACTTACCACTTATGATTATTTAAAGTCGTTAGCCTTGCTGTCAGGTATTAATAAAGAAAAAATTGACTTAAAAATTGATAACATGTTAAATAAATTTGGCATTATTGATCTTAAATATAAACAACCTCAAAGTTTTTCGAGCGGACAAAAGAAAAAAGTTTTATTAATTCAAGCTTTAATAGCTAATCCGCAATTAATTATTTTAGATGAACCGGCCGCTAATTTAGACCCTACTGCTCGTTATGAATTATTTTATACTTTAAAACAACTTAAAAATGAAGGTAAAACGATTTTTATTAGTTCTCACATCTTATCTGAAATTGATAGATATACGGATTCTTTAACTTTAATTCATAAAGGTGAAATTTTATATAGTGGTGTTAAATATAAAAACTTAGAAGCGATCTTTTATGAAAAAGTGATTGCTAACTAATGTTTTATCTTTAACCTTATTATCAACACCACTTGTTACAATAGCTTGCCAAAAAGAAAAAAAAGACGAAGAAAAGCCTTTGAGTAATAATTCTTATTTAAAAAAAGTTAAAAGTGATAAACAATTTCAAAATAATAAAAACATTCAAAATCTATTAAACTTATTTGAAAAAGATAAAAATAAACAAGATCAACTTGTTAATAATCAAAATAATTTTCCTGATGCAATGTTTAAAGAATTAAGCTATGCTATGGAATTCTTTCCGCCTTTTTTAATTCAAAATTCTGATTTATGAAATGATTTTCAAAGAATAATTCAAAAATCAAAAGGTGTAGTTGTCGAAACTTTAACTAAAAATTGATATTGATATTTAAAAAATATTGAAAAATTTGTTTTTACCTATAACCCGTATGGTGATAACTACGGTGGAGAATTATTTGATGAAAACAGATTTTGAAACGTTAAAAAAATATTAAATGGTTTTAGTCTTAAATTAAACTCAAACGTAATTCAAGATATTGTTAAATTGCCTTGATATAACGAAAAATTAAATGAATATAAAACTTTAGACGAACGTGAAGTTTATTATTTAATAATCGATACAAACAAAGCCGTCGGTCTTTATACTTGAAAACAAAATGGCGAAACTAAATTTTATATAGCCCCAGATGTTTTATATTTTAATCAAGCTAAAAATATTAATGAAACCAAACAAGAAATTGCAAATCTAAATGAATTAATAACTAATCAAATAATTAAAAGTTCAGAAAAATGATTAAACTATGAAATTTTGTTAGAAGACCAACCTTATAACATGAGCGAAGAAGAATTTAAGGAATCATATAAAAAGAAATTTTATGCAAAAAGAAACGATGCAAGCTTTATAAAACCTTTTAATAATCATGCATATGCTGAAATTATCAATCAAGCCTTAGAAACATATAATCAAGAAGACTTTAAAGCAATTAGATTAACATGGAGGACTATAGATGAAAAATAAATTTATTAAATTTTCTCTTATTGCATCTTCTATAACTCCAGCTATTGCTTCTTGTTTAATAAGTTGTACTAATTATGGCGAAAGAGATAAATTAAAAGATTTAATACCGACTGATCGTAATGTTATTCAACAAGTTGGAGATAAAGAACAAAAACACACTAATGCTATTATTGATCAACTTTTAAACTTTGTTTTTAAAAATAATAAAGCTAGATTAACGACTTATTTAAATCAACAAAACGATTCTGAATATCAAAAAGAAATCAAAGCCAAATTTATTGCAATCGCTAAAGAATTTAATAACGAAAATATTAAAAATAATTTTGAAGCTAAGGAAAATATTGTTAATAAGTACTACAATTTTTATAACCAAAATTGATTATTTATTTTACGTAATTTAAAAAACTTTGAAGGTGAATTCGTTAAGTGAGTTGTTTTTCCTAACGGTTCAGAAGGTGGAAAGCATTCAAAAGAATATTTACAACATTTAAAAGAAATTGATACGCCAAATAACATTGATTTTAAAAACAATTATTTAAAACAATTAAAAGAAGGTGACGAATCAGCCGAATTAGCAAATAAAAAAGTTTTATATTTAAAGAAAGATAAAGCTTTATTTAGATTAGATATCGATCGAACTTTAACTGAAAATCCAATAATGAATTTTCAAAATTTATTTTGATATTTTCCAAATGCAAAAAACGACAACATATCAATTCCTTTAGTAAGTGATATTGTTCACTTTGCTTACTTACACGGTTTTCAAATTGGTTTCGAACATTTTGAAAAAGATATGGTTGTTAAAAATAAATATGGAGAACCAGCTTATTACACTTTAATTTACAAGGAGGCAAACAATGAAGCTTAAATTATTAACAGGTTTAATAAGTTTAACGTCTGTTATACCTACTTGTTTAGTTGCTTGTAATAATACAAAAGTAAATAAAAGTGAAATAGCTAAAATAATAGAAGATAAAAAAGACAACAATAAAGATGATTTAGATTATAAATGAGAAAATTTTGTTAATACCACTTATATTCAAATGTTGCTTAAATACGTTTACGGCATCGATAATCAAGATAAAATTACAGCCTATGTAAAATCGCAACGTAAATTAAATTTAAATTATGTATCAAAACTAAAATGGTCTTTGTATTACGCAAATAATATTGTTAGTTCTTGAGGTTATCAAGGTGGTGAATGAAGTCCTAAACCCGAACTTTTAAGAGATGGCACTGAAAATATTGAAGAATTATTTTCAAAAAACTGACTATGATATTTATTTAATTTAGATAAATTTATTTTTGCTAGTTATCCTGATTTTGATCAATTCGATTCAAGTATCGCTAATACAACTAATGAAATCTATGCTAATAGTTTAAAACTAGGAACATTTTATAAACCACAAAGCAATAAAATAATTGATTTTACTGTTCAAAAATATGATAAAACTATTGATAAAGTTTATTTATTAACAGAGGCTGGGTTTATTATTTCTTTTACTATTAATCATCGTGAAGGTGAAGAGCCTTTTATTCAAAATTATGGTTATATTCATGTCTTTAAAAATGTTGCAGCCGATAAAGAAGTATTGCAAGGTTTTAGTTTAAATAAATTTATCGAAATGACTGAAGGTTTTCAAGCTAAACCGGTAGATCGAACAAGTGAAATTTTGTTTAAGGAAAAATATGGCGGCAAACCACTTAGATATACTTTAATCGATATTGATGAAAACAAATTTGATAAAAATTATGTTTACAACGAACAAAAAGATACAAATAAATATTTAATAAAATCTAATAAAACTTTAAGTTCTATAACTGAATTTCCTGAACCTCCAAAAAGGGAAGTTAATTCTTGAAATGGTGGAGGCTGAAACGGGGGTTTCGTAAATTTTCCAATTGGATATTAATAAAAAGCGAGGAAACTCGCTTTTTGATTTATATAAGAGGTCTTTGCCATTCTAAAACGTTATTTAATAAAATGTTATTTTTATTTATTTTTAATAAATCAACTAATAGAAGTTTTAATATTGCGTCGTTAGTTTCAACAATAGAAATTAAATTCTTATTTTTATTAATAATGTTTAGCAATTGCTTATATTCTAAATTTTTATTATCAAAAAATATTTGATAAGTTTTTGTACCCTTATTTAATAAAACTAAATCTTTACCTTCAAAATCCTTTAATATAGCTTCATCTATTTTTAGTATTAAATAAGGTTTTTCATTACCTATGTAATATTCATTAATATTTTGATCTAGATTATTTTTATCATCTTTAACTTCAATATAACCTTCATTATAAGAAATATCATCTAATTTATAGGTATAATCAAAATTTTCAATATTGATTAATGTTTTATATAAATCAATGTTCTTATAATTTATTTTTTCTATAAAAATTAAATTATTCGCATTTAGTTTTTGTTTAACGTTGGTATATTTAGAATTGGTTTCTGTTTTTAAACTTACAATTATAAAAATTTCTTCAAATAAAAAAGAACCTGAAATTAAAGTAATAAAAATAATATTAAATATGCCGTATAGTTCATTCATTGGAAATATAAAATCAAAAATCATTATAAAAAGTTGAACTAAAAAACATAAACAGGCAGTTAATAAAATTAATATAGATTTTTTATTAATTCTTTTTATTTCATCAGGTCTTTTTATCATACAAGACTCTTTTCTATTTCTGGGGAATATTTGTTTTTATACCTTTTAGAAATCTTTTTTAAATTAACATGCACTCTAATAAAACTTGCGCTGTTGTCTTTGTAATTTTCAAAATATTCCTTTAAATGAGCAGCATACATATATTTAACAAAATTAAATGAAATTATTATTCAACCAATCGCCATTGCAATTCCGAATCCAATTGAAATAAACATATTAGTTCTATTATTGCTTATCGCTAACAACAATACAATCGCAAGTGTTAATAATGATTCTAAAATCATAAAAGTATAAATGATTGCTTTGTTATATTTTTGATATTTAGATAAAGTTTTGTTTATATTATCCTTAGTTAACACTTAAAAAACCTCTTTTAAATTATTGTTTTTGACCAACTTCATCTAAACGATCAATTCTGGCTTGATGTCTACCGCCTTCATACTCTGTTTTTTCTCAAGTATGAAACATATTTTCAATTTCATCAGAATTATTTAATCTACCACCCATACATAAAATATTGGCATTGTTATGTAATTTGGCTAGTCTTGCTTCTTCTTCATTATTAATTCTTGCACATCTAACATGTTGAAAACGGTTCAAAGCAATGCTTATACCGATTCCTGAGCCACAAAAAGCCACGTATAAATTATTGTCTTTTTCTTTATCTTTTAATAATTCTTCCGCGAATTCAATTCCGGCGTCAGCGTAAGAAGTTGATATATCCGCTGATTTAGAACCAAAAAGTTCTACTTCGTATCCTTCTTTTTCTAATCTATTAGCAAGTTCAACTTTTGCTTGATGTCCTGCATGATCGCTTGTAATTTTTACTTTTTTCATAATTATTCCTACTTTCTTAAAATTTCTCCTGTTTCAACTTTAATAATTTGGCTTGGTTGTTGGCTCATTTCACCGAAATTATAAACGTTTACAACTTCCGGGAATAAAGCTTTTGCATTATCTAAGGTACGACAAATTGGACCGTTAGATAAATTACAGCTTGACATATAAACTGGTCCGTTTTTTAATAAATAATCAATTAATTTAGGTTGATTAGGCATTCTAAACCCTTGATCATTTACTACTAAGGTTGTTGCCCCTGGTCAAAATTCCTTAGCGTAATGTTCGGCTTGGCTATTTCATTGTGAAAATTCCTTAGCTTGTTTAATAGAACCTACTAAAATTATCAGTTTTTTAGCTCTATCTCTGCCTTTTATTTCATATATTAAATCTTTAACTTCATCATTAACTGGTCCACCGATTCCTAAAACTGTGTCCGTTGTAGATATAAATAATTTATTGTATTTATTGCTCATAATTTTAAATTATACCTTTATAAAATTTGTAGGTATACCCCCTTCATTGTAATTATTAAGAAGTTATTTTGTTAAACAACTCTTGAAACTTTTGCATTATTTCCTTGCTTTCGGAAATACTTTTCAAATAATGATCTAATTCATCAAATTTTACATTTAAGAATTGATCAAAAATTCTTTGCCTCTTAAAATATTTATTCCTTCTGGTAGAAAGATATTTGGGCTTTTCTTGCTATCATTAAAGAAAAACAAAATAGGCGTTAATGTGTTAATATCTTCAATATTTAATTCATTGACAATATAGGCATAAGTTTTGATTAGTTTGCGATTAATATCTATAAATTTACCAGTATCATGATCATCATTATATTTAATTTCTAAAAGATAAATCTGGTTAGTAATTTTATCCTTAAACATTAAATCTATATCGTGCTTAATTTTTATTTGTTTGTTAATAATGTTATTAGCTTGATAAATAATTTTATTTTGTAAATCTCTAAAAGTTGAGTTTAAATCTAAATTTTTATTAATTTGAGAATTAGTTATATATTCGTCAATAATAAGCTCCGTTTGAAGAGGAATGCCAAACAAACTAGTTTTTCCTGAATATTTTTCTAAAATTTCGTAATTGACATTGCTTTTAATAAGATTTTTTAATAAAGTTTGAATGAAATTACCAAACTGAATATTAAGACTTTGTAGTATCCCTCCAAAAGTACGTATTTTACTTGGTATAAAATGGATTTTTTGTAAATGCTTATTTTTTAGTTTTTCTAGTATTTTATCTTGTTGGCATTTATCAATCATTTCGACAACAGATTGATAAATAAGTTTTTTCAAATTATTATTCATTGTGTTCTTCTTGGTAAATGTATCTTAAATTATTAAGAGGAATAAATGTATTTTTATAATAAACATAAAAATATTCTCAACCGTTATGATTTATTTTATTTAAAACCTTAGCTGACATTTTATGAATCGATAATTCTTCTAAACCATCTCAAACTTTTCCGTTAAATAAAATTTTGCAAATAGCCTTTTTATCAGGTGAATATAATTCTTGACCTTCTTTTAAATAATTATTTTCTACTAATTTTTCTAAGCTAACTCTTGGCGGTTTAACTTCTAGCCTTAAAAGATTGATATCGTTTAATTCTGGTTGAATATTTTTGATACGCATATCAGCAGCTGAAATATATTCTTGTTCTTTTTCGATGCCAATATAATTTCTTCCTAATTTTTTAGCAGCCGCTCCGGTTGTGCCAGTACCAAAAAATGGATCTAAAACTATATCATTAGGTTTGGTAGCAGCTAAAATAATTTTTTCTAATAATTTTTCTGGTTTTTGGGTTGAATGAAGCTTTTTGCCTTCTTTATTTTTTAATCTTTCTTTACCATTACACAAAGCAATATTTCACACCGATTTTTCCTGCTTATCATTATTTAAATATTTCATTGTTTTATAGTTAAAAGTTGGTTTTGATTTAGAACTCTTTGAACATCAAAGCATAGTTTCATGTGAGTTGCAAAACCTTGTTCCACCAAAATTAGGTACAGGATTAGTTTTACTTCAAATTAAATCATTTAAGATTCAAAATCCTAAATCTTGCATAATATAACCTAAACGATAAATATTCTGAAATGAACCTATAACAACAATAGAGCCGGTATTTTTTAAAATTCTTTTACATTCTTTTAATCAACTTAAACTAAATAAATCATATTCTTTGTAATTATTGAATTTATCTCATTCATCTTTAACGCCGTCGTAAACTTGACCGTTAAATCTAAATAACTCTCCGTTGGTTTGCATAAAATAAGGTGGATCTGCAAAAATAAAATCAATACTATTATCAGGTATTTGTTTTAGCACTTCAATGCTATCTCCTTGAATAACAGTATTTTTTATATTTTCAATATTTAAATTATTAACCATAAATAACCTCGTTTTGTATTTAGTTTAATTTTACCTAAATTTAAGTAATAATCAAAGAATTTAGCTATATGCTTTTTAATTAATTATTAATTAAAAAGAAAGTAAATAATATAAAATTATCTTTTAAATAAAAGGACATTAAGAAAAGAGAAATTATGAAAAGAATTTACCTTGCTGGTGGTTGTTTTTGAGGCGTACAAGGCTATTTTAAAACAATCAAGGGTGTAAAATTTACAAGTGTTGGATATGCCAATTCATTAATTGAAAATCCTAGTTATGAATTAGTAAAAACCGGTAAAACTAATGCTGCCGAAACAACTGAAATTTACTATGACGAAAGCTTAATAAATTTAGAAGAAATAATTGAAAAATTATTCAAAGTTATTGATCCAACTGCTTTAAATTTTCAAGGTCCAGATCACGGCACTCAATATCGCAACGGTATATATTACGAAATCGAAAGCGATAAAGACGTTATTATAAACAAAATTTCACAACTAGCTAAAAATTACACCAAACTAGTAGTAACCGAAGTTAAAAAATTAGAAAATTATTTCTTAGCAGAAGAATATCATCAAGACTATTCAGATAAACATCCAGAAGTAGCTTGCCATATTATCTTTTAATTTATATTGAAAAAATAAAGCTGAACTTTTTTAAAAGTCAGCTTTTAATATTATTTGTTTCTAATTTTTTCAAAACCTAAACGGGCTATCATCATTGCATTATCAGTTGTATATTTCATGTCAGGCAAATAAACCTTTTCATGTAAATTTAAAAACATTTCTCTAATAGCTTTATTAGCAGAAACACCACCAACTAAAGCAATACATTTAGGTTTATATAATTCAATCGCTTTTTCAACGTGCTCTTTTAAATATAAAACAACCGTATTTTGAAAAACAGTGGCATATTTTTCTTTATTAATTTCTATCTTACGGTTAATGTCATTATTAATTAAATTAATTACGTTTGTTTTAATGCCGCTAAAAGAAAAATTAAGCTCTTTATTAGTATGGGGAATAGTGTAATGCTCTAAATATTTTTCATTATTTTCTTGTCATAATTTATCAATAACAGGTCCACCGGGGAATCCTAGATCTAATTTACGAGCAACTTTATCATAAACTTCACCAACAGCATCGTCCTCGGTTTCACCTAGTAATTCATAGTTATCCAAAGAATGATATAACATTAACTGCGAATGCCCACCGGAAACTAATAAACCTAGAGCAGGATAAACTACTTCTTTTCCAATAAACGCTGAGTAAAAATGCCCTTCTAAGTGATTTAAGCCTAATATTGGTTTATTTAACTGCAACGCCAAGGCATTAGCAACCATATATCCAACATGAAGAGAACCAATCAAACCAGGTTCTTTGGTGTAGCATATATAATCTATTTCAGAAAGATCTATTTCTTTTTTTAAATCTTCAATTAAAAGACCGATATTTTTAACGTGTAGCCGTGAAGCTATTTCCGGAACAGTTCCACCATATTGCTTATGTATTTCAATTTGAGAAATAGTTTTCATTCAAAGAGGTTTATTATCTTCTAATAAAGCGAAGGAAGTGTCATCATGAGAACTTTCAATTGCAAATATTAACATTTATTACCTCCAATTTGAGGTTCGTGTAAATAAAGTAATTCAACGGTTTCTAAATCTTTTTCTTGTTTAAATTCTTGAAAATATAAAGATAAATTATTTTCAAATAGTGAATAATCAAAAATTTCAAAATTATTATCATTGTTTATTATTTCACTAGCAAGATTTGGTAAAAAAGAAATATGATAAACTGAATATTTATTGGCTTTAATATAAACATTATTTACATCTTTATTTTGTAAATAATTTTGAACTTTAAATAAATTATATGTCGCTGTTGTATACATTTGTTTATCGCTTATTTGAGCGATTGTTTTAGCAAATAATAAACCAATTCTTGCTCCTGAAAAACTGCCAGGTCCTAAGGTTGTATAAATATTTTCAATATCTTTTAAACTAACATTAGCTTTTTTAAAAAGTTCATTTAAAGTTTCATAAAAAGCATCAGTTTTTTTAACTAAATTGGGTTTATTTATTGAAGCAATAACTTTATTTTTTTTAAACAAACAAAAATACAAATCGCTTAATGAAGTTTCAATAAAAAGATTCACTTTTACCTCCTTTTTATAAATTATTTATCTTCATCAATTTCAAAAACGTGATTTTGGTTTTTGTCAAAATAAACGTTAATTTTTAAGTAATTTCTAAAATTATGTTGAATATTATCAGCTCATTCAATTACAACTAAATTATTTTCAAAATAATCTTCATAAGCAAACAAATCACCTTTTAATTTATAAGCATCAATATGAACCAAACCATCATAAACTAAAATAGTATTAAACGTTGGTGAAATAATTGGTTTATTGATATTCAATCTCCTTGCTATTTGAGAAGTTAGTGTTGTTTTGCCCGCTCCTAATTCGCCGTTTAACAATAACGCTTCAATATTTGGTTTAGATAATATAAAATCTACTAGTTTATCAAGCTTTTCTCCGTGTTTAAAAACAAATTTTAAATTAGCCATTAGATTTGTCCTTTCGCATGTAAAACATATAAAGGAATCATAACTACAATAAAAAAGAAAGCAATTAACAATAAAGATAAATAAATTAAAAAATTACTAGTTGGGTTTTTAAATTTTTCGCGAGCAGCTTTTGCTTGTTCTTGTCTTAATCTGTTTCTAGTTCTATTTAAAATTTTATCTTTTTCAAAAACAGTCATATGATCTGATACATATTCTTTTTTAGCTTCTTTTCTTACCTTATTTTCAAATCTTCAGCTAGATACGCTAGCAGCTATTCCTTCACCAAAACCTTTAGTAATTGCTAATTGAATTAAAGAAATTGATAAAATACCAGCTCAAAAAACAGTTAAGCTAGTAACTATATCTTTTTTAAGACCAAAATAAGTAATGAAAAAAAGTAGAATAAAAAAGCCTCATATTAAAGAAAAAAAGGTTATTCTAATAGGTGTTAATCCACTTTTACAATATTGTCTAAAAGATCTACGATTAATTTGTTTATTCATAATTTATATCTTATAAATTATAAATAATATAAAACTAATGTAAACAAAAACACAGCTGATTATTGGCTGTGTTTTCTAATTAAATATCGATACAAAAATTAGGTAATTATTTATTTTCTTTTGTTCAAGCAGTAACTTGTTTTTTAGTACCGTAAACGTAGTGATCTTCACTAACTTCAAAGTCTTCAGGAATATTTGGGAATTGTTGTTCCATTAAATAATCTAATTCAAAAGAAACGTTTTGAAATTTTTCGTTAGCATTAGAAATTTTAGGAATCGCTTTAAATAAGTTAATAGTATATGGGTGATAAGGGTGATCGTAAATTTTTTCGGTTTTACCGTGTTCAACGATTTTACCTAAGTGCATAATTTGAACGTTATCGGCAACATATTCAATCATACTTAAGTCATGAGCGATAAAAATTAATCCAATGTTATTTTTAATACATAACTCTTTTAATAAGTTAACCACTTGAGCTTGAATAGAAATATCTAGTGAAGCGATAGGCTCGTCGGCTACGATAATTTTTGGATTAGTAATTAATGCTCTGGCAATAACAATTCTTTGTAGCTGTCCTCCACTAAATTCGTGTGGATAACGATAAGCAAATTGTTTTAATAAACCAACGTCTTCTAAAGCTTTATAAATTGTGGTTTTATACAACAAGTTAGAAATACGGTGCATTGCAAAAGGGACGGCAATTTTACTGTCATAAAATCTTTTGACATTTTTTCATTTTTTCTTATGAGATTTTTCTTCTGATAAGTTAAGCTCAACTCATTTAATGTCAACACCTAGTAAAACATAAATGTCATTTATATCTTTTTCTAAGTATTTTTTTTCAATATCAAATGATTTTAAAGTGTCGACTTTAATAGCAATATCTGACTTATAAGATTTAATTGCTTGCATTGAACCTTTTGAAATTTTGTCGCTTTCGCCAGAAGAAGCTATAAATTCAAAGTAAGCATCTTTGGCTTCGTCAAATTTTTGATTGCAATAGGTTTGCATATCCACTAGTGAATGATAAATAGCTTTTTGTTCTTGAATTTCGTCATATAACTTTTTAATTTTACTTTTTAGTTTAACTAAATAGTTATGTCTTTCTTCTTCATAAACTTTTTTAGCTTCTTCTAAATCATGGTAATGAACTTGTAGTTGTTCTTTATTAATATAAGGAGTTGGATTTTGTCTAATAATTTCGTTTAAATCATTAATTTGTTTTTTGTAATTATTTAATTTAGTTTCAACTTCAGTTTGATGTTTTTTAGATAATTCAACATATTTGCTGTAATCAAATTTAAATTCTTTTTCAATAATTGAATTAATTAATAAACGAGTATTGGCAATAACCTTTTTATCACTGTAAACTAATTCTAATTTCTCTAAATGAGCTTTGTAAAATTTTTGTACGTAAGCATCTAATTCGTTAATCAGATTTCTAACTTCTTCATATTGAATATGTCTGCAATCTGCTTTCATTTTTTTAATTAAATTTTGTTTGTGTCTATAAATACGTTCGTTTTTATAGTTATATAGATAGAATTCAATGTCGCCAGAACCTAAACGAGTTATATTTGACATTAATTTTTCGTTTTTATTTTCATTAACAAAATTATTAAAAGTATTTAAAGTTGCATTTTTAGCTACACGTAAAGCTTCTTTATAAGCTGCTAATTCTTTTTTAACTTCTTTTAATCTTAATAAAGCTTGATAGCCTTCCATTGAATATTTTGAAAGTAATTTTCATTTTTCAAGGTTTTTAGTTTCATCAATTAGCTTCATTTCGATTGAAGATAAATCTTTATTTCTTAATTTAGTTTGCTGTTCAAAGTAGAAATTAATAAGTTCATTTGTATTTGAATACATGTTATTAATGATCTTACTTTCCATTTGTTGTTTTTCATCTAGATAACTAAAAAAGGCATTAAAGTTATCGTTAAAATCAGCATCTGGATCGAACGCAAAATTATCAAATTTATCTTTTCATTTATTAAAGTGAGGAGCTGCTAAATTATTAATTTCTTTTAAATTTTGCAGCTCTAATTGCATTGCTCTGATGTTAAAAGTATATTTAAAGTTTTTCTTAACTTCTAATCAATCTGAAGCAATATCTTTAATTTTTTCTTTCATTATTCCGTTAACCAATAAAGGTTCTTTAAGAATAGTGAAAATATTTTGTTGTCCGTTCAAAGAAGCATGTGGATCTTGGAAGATCATTTGCACATTTCTTCTTAAATAGTGATTTAGTTTACTTGATATTTTTTTACCTGAAATAATATTATCTTCCAGTTTAACAAACCCATTAAAATCTTCATAAAGTCTTAATAAAGTTCTACCAACTGTAGTTTTACCTGAACCCGATTCTCCAATAAGTCCAACTATTTCACCTTCATGCACTTGAAAACTAACACCGTCTACGGCTTTGTTAATATAACCACCATTAACAAAGTATTTTTTAAGATTGTCAATGGTTAAAATAACTTTTCTGTCATCTTTTTTATTCATTGTTACTGAAAGCCTTTCTAAATAGTTCTAGACGTTTAGTTAAATCTTCTGATAATTTTACTTTTGGTGCATCTGGGTGAAGCAATCATGTTGCAGCACTATGAGTTGGGGTAATTGGAATTAAAGGTGGTTCTTTAATAAAGTCAATTTCTAAAGCATAGTCGTTCCGTGGAGCGAAAGGATCTCCTAATGGCAAGTTGGCCATATCAGGAGGTGTTCCTTTAATATTAAATAATTTTTCATCTTTACTTTCAGGAATAGCTGAAATTAAAGCTCAAGTATATGGATGGGCAGGATAAGCAAAAATTTCTTCTTTTTTACCTCTTTCCACAATTCTTCCAGCATACATAACGTATACATAATCACAGAACTTAGCAATAACAGAAATGTTATGGCTAATTAAGATAATAGCAATTTTAAATTCTTGACGAATGTTTTCAAATAAAGAAAGAACTGAAGCTTGGACGGTTGGGTCTAGGGCAGTAGTTGGTTCATCGGCAATAATAACATCTGGTTTTAAGGCTACAACCATAGTAATAACTACCCGTTGTTTCATCCCTCCTGATAAAGTATGAGGATATTGATGGAAGATCTTTTCAGCATTTCTTAATCCAAATTTTTGCAGCAAGCCAACTAAATATTCTTTCTTTTGGGAATAAGACTTAGTCATTCAATCGGGGTTATTGTTTAAAGCATCTAAAAGTTGAAGTCCGATTGTTCTAGTTGGATTTAATGAAGTTAAAGGATCTTGAGGAATATATCCGATTTTTTTACCTCTAATATATTCTCAATATTTAGGTTTTTTAATTTCTGAAATTAAATATTTATCAACTTGGATTTTATCGCTACTAATAATTCCATTTTCGTTAACGTTAATTAAGGTTTTAGAAGTAACTGATTTACCTGAACCAGATTCTCCTACTAACCCAACGATTTGACCTTTATAAACATCAAAATCAACTCCCCGAACAATATGAATGGTTTTCTTACGTCCGATAGGGAAACTTACGTGTAAATTTCTAACTTCTAAGATTTTGTTGTTTGGCAAGATGTCGGTAGTAATAGTATTTAAAACCTTAGTTATTTTGTTTCTTGCTTTTTCACTTTTAGCTTTGTTTTTTGATTGTTGGTCTAAAGATTTAGATAATTCATATTCTTGATTATTTTTCTTTTTCATATTAATTATCTCCTTTTCTTAGACATAACTCTTGGGTCAAGAGCATCATGTAAGCCTAAAGCAATAAAGTAAAGTGACATAGATAGAAGTAACAAGATTAAGGTTGGTAAGATTAGAATTCAAGCATTTTGATCGGCTTGTGGAGTTGCTTTAATTAGAAGTTCACCTAAGTTATTAACTCCGGTATCAGATTTTAGGAAACCTAGGAAAGCTAATGAAGCAATTCACATAATTGTTGCAGGAATTGTTCTTACAAAGCTGTTTGCAATTTTACCGACAATAGCAGGGAAGGCGTGAATAAAGATTTGTCTTCCACTAGTTGCTCCGATTGCCTTAGCAGCAGTGATATATTCTTGGTTTTTAACAGTAATGATATACATTCTAGTTAAGCTAACAAAGCTTGGTCAACCAACAATAATTAAAGCTGCGATTAAAGCTCAAGTATTAGCTCCTAAAATAGTAACAAACATTAGCATTCAAACAATTGTAGGTGGAGAAGTAAAGATGTCAATTAATCTCATGACAATAGTATCAACTTGTTTACCAGCATTGAAACCTAGATAAGCTCCAATTGATACTCCAATAATAACTTGGGCGAAAGAAACTAAAACAGCAATAGTAAAGGCGTTTCAAGTTGCTTTTCAAGTTGTAACTCAAATATCTCATCCTGTGTCTGATGTTCCTAAAACAGTGTAATAACTTGGAACAAATGATGAGACAACAGCAGCAACAGCATTTGAAGAAATAGCTACCTTAGTATATTCGATGGTTTCGGCTGGTCTTAATTGAGAAACAGCGGCTGAAATTGGTTCTCTTAAATTTAAGAAGATTTTTGAGGGGTCTTTTAATCATTCTCATAATGTAAAGTATTTCATCAATAAATAAGGATTATAAGAAACTTTAGCTTTTAAACCTAGAGACTCATCAATTTGCATAGTTGCAAAAAATTCATCAAAAATACCTTTATAAGGACCTGCTTCGTTTGCTTTTCTAATATCTTCAATTAAAAGATATTTTTTATCAGTATAGTCTAAATAATCAGTAACTAAACTGGTATATGCAGGTGGTAGACTGTTATTATAAGTTGAGTCATTAATTGGAATACCGGCTTTATAAGGTGAGGTAGCTGGAATAATAATTGACATTAAAATAAGAACAATAAATACTACTGAAAAAATAACAACAATTGGGTTTGTAAAAAATCTTTTTAAAATCTCAATTCCCATTTTTTTAGGTTTACCAGCAATAGAACCAGAGCGTTTTGCATCATTATCATGTGCAAATTTAACTTTTTCTTGTAATTCAGAATTAATTTTATACTTCTTGTTAAATTCTTTAATCTGGGTAGATAAATCTGCCATGATTATTTTTCTCCTTTACTAATTTGAGCTGGTTGTGATTGTAAATGGGTTTGATATAAATCTTTTTCGATTTTTCTTCTTTCTTTTCAAGCTTTAAAGAATAATCAGTAATTTCTTTTTGATTTTTGAGCGTAAGTAATACGAGGGTCTAATAAAACATATGAAATGTCAACAATAATAGTTAATATTAGTGAAATTAAAGTAAAGAATAAGGTTGAGAACATAATAATGTTAATTTCGCCCATTGGGAAAGCATGGGCAATAACATTAGAAGTACCCGGTACTGATCAATATGTTTCGATAATAATTGATCCTGATAAAAGTCCAACAAATGAACCTAATATCGCGCCAATTAAAGGAATAAAAATATTTCTTAAAACATATTTACTAAAAATTTGTCATGTGCTTAAACCTTTTGTTTTAGCAATTAAAATATAGTTTGAAGATAAAACAGTAATAACTTGGTTTCTTGTGAAGGCAATAAAGCCGACAGTTGAAACAATTGTCATAACAATAATAGGTGGTATAAATGAAATTATTTTAGTGCCTATGGTTTGGTCTTGACCAATGAATACTCTTGGTGGAATGCCAAAACTCATAAATATTGAAATGAAAATTGGAGCAAGAATAAATGAAGGAATACCAATAATAATAGTTGCAAAAAAGTTAGCCACATTATCAAAGGTTTTTCCCCTTTTATAACCAGAGATAACACCGATAATAATACCTAAAGGTGTAGATATCAACATCGCTGGTCCGGTAATAATTAATGTGTAAGAAAGAGGTTTGAAAAATAGATAAGCCATTCCTTTTTCTTCGGTAAAAATAGAGCTATTAGGGTTATTTGCAGGGTTAATAAAGAACCCAAAATCTCCACTTTTAAAGATTTTGCCTAAATATAAGAAAAATCTTTCAAACGGAGTGTAAATAACTGCTAATTTTTCCCCATTAATAATTTCTCATCGAGCTAATCCGGTGGTTACCCGAAGTTCATCGATGAAAGCATTCACTTGAGCTTCTGTCATCCCTTTTTTTGTGGTTTTAATATTTTCGATAACAGGTTCAAATGGGTCTGGTGCATAAGTTGCGATTAAAATGTATGAAAAAAAGGCAATTATGAATAAAGTAAGAATAGCCCACAGGACTCTTTGACGAATGTATTTAAACATTGCAATACCTGGGCTATTTTATTTAATATTTAGTTTATTTTTTAGCATTTTCTTCATCTTGGGTAACTGTTCAATCGTAGTAGTTTGATACACCATATGAATAAATAAATGGGTTGTTGTAGTGTTCGTTCATTAATAGTTTTGTAAATCTATCTGTTGATCTAAACATGTCTGATACGAATACTACTCCAAATAAGGTTGTTAATTCTTGCATTAATTTTAGATAATCTTCTGTTTTGTGTTCTAATCCGTAAGCTAATCATGCTTTAGCAGATCATGTGTATAAATCTGAAGGGGTAATTTGATCTAATCCGTATTCTTTTTGTTGTTCTTCAGTTAAGCTATCAATTGCTAATGGAACTTTCTTTTGTCCTTTTGAAGCGTCTTTTGAATCTACCGGAACAGCTTTATATGGACCATATTGTGGGTGGTCTGCTGGAGCTGTTTGATCTTTAGTGATTTCAAATGCAATAGCTTCTTTTTCTTCTAAACCTTTAGCACTATTAGTTGCGTATCATTGGTAGTATCTTACTAATTCAACGGCACCTTCATCATTTTTTTGGAAAACATATGATTGTAAGTATTGTCACATATCGTTTCCGATAAATTTAGCTCCAAAGCTTCCTAAATCTGAGAATTGAATGTCTTTGTTAGGGAATGACATTTTGTGTTCTGATTCGTATTTTACAAATCATTCTGCTAATTTAGCTATCTCTGGGAAGCTCTTGTTAAATGAATCTGATTTAGTGTTGTGAATTGCTACTAATGAGGGGATTAAAGGATAAGCTCATGATAAACCATCATAACCAGAAGTTGAAGAGTTAAAGTCGTAACCTCAAGCAACTAATTTAGATCCGTTAAATCCTTTATTAACGATGTTGCTGATTTCTTGTCTGTTAGCATCATTCTTTTCAACAAATTCAAATTTTAATCTAGGGTTTAATGATTGGTAAGCTTGGATTAATAAATTGTAAGCTTTTCTGTAGTGTTGTGATGGTTGGTTTGAATATGGGAAGAAGTATTTAATACTAAATTCTTGTCCTGCTAATTCAGGGTTGTTTTTATCGAATTCAGCTATTAATTTTGCCATTTCAGATTTGATTTGAACAAATCCTACTGATTTAATTGATTCTGAAGCTGAAGTTAGATGACGTTTAACAACATCGTTATCTTCTCCAGTAATGTTGGTAATTGCTTGACTTTCTGAGTTAACGAATGAAAGTAAGTTTCCATCTGTTCCAACTGCACTTAAAGCGTTAATTTGGTTATCGTAATTTAAAGGTAAACTGGTGTCAGCTGCCCCGTTAGCATCTCTGGTACCAATTAAACTTGAGTCAGCTACTTGTGCTAATCAAGCTGTTTGGGTATTATTTGAAGCTACTTGTGAATAGTATTGTCAGTTAATTGCTGCATTTAATAAAGTTCTAAATTGTAGACCTGTTCCAGTTAAATATGTTGTTCCATCGTTAACACCTTTGGTCTTGTTTTCCATAATTTCTTTTCTAGTTCCACCGTACATCATTTTAGCTCAGGCGTCACTAAATTGGTAATCTTCTGGCTTAGATGCATCTGGGTTTAATCATGGGTTGAAAATTAATCTGGTGTAAAGTTGGTTTGTGTTTCCACGTTGTGATAAAAATAAACCGTATTTGGTTGGGTTTTTATCTACTTCAACTTTAGCGGTGTCGTTTAATCTGTTGTAACCTAATGCTGAAACAATTCCACTGTTGTAAGCATTTCATTGATCATTAGCAAAAACTGTTGCTTCTGATGTTGATGTTTTATATTTAAATGAAATCTTTTTAACTTTGTTTTCGTTTTCTACTCAAGTTTTATCTCAGTAGTTAGGATTTGCTTCTAATACAGTATTACCGTTTTGTTTGCTTGATTTGTTTAAGTAGTAGTATCCTGAATATAAAGTGTTAGGAACCGAAACACCGTATCAGTATTGACCAATTTTATAAGCTCATGAATTATGATCGATAGCATTAATTGCTGTTAATACTTGTTCTTTTTCTGCGCCTGTTAATGCAGTTTCGTCATATTTATATAAAGGTTGTTGACCTGTTGCATTCATAGCATTAATATATTCTGATGGTGCAGGCATAAATTCCATACCAGTCATAATTAAATCTAATACTGATGCAAAATCAGGTTTTTCTCCCGCTTCAACTGTAACTGCTTGTTCTGAGCCTAAGTTAGCTGCAGCTGGTAAAGCTTCTAAAATATCTCCTGATAATAATTTCTTAGTATTCATTCCAAAAACGTCGTATAGATAGATATTTGAGAATGAAATATTTTCTGACAAGTAAGTTGATGTTGGTTCAAATAAATTTTGACGTACTAAATCATCTAATGCTTCACTACCACCATTTTTATGACGAGTAGATTGGTTAATGAATAAAGTTCTCATTCAACCATATTTAAAGTCTTCTGGAACTACTTTATAGTCAAGTTTTTGACCTTCATCGTTAGTTCAAGTAACACCTTCTCTTACTTTAAATTGAAGTTTTTTAGCATTTGCAATATCCTTAGCAAATTGTTCGTTGTTAATTGAACGTTCATCGGTAGAAGTTGCAGTAAGTGTCATTGCACTATAAGTCGGAACTTCTACTCCGTTAATAGTTGCTTTTCCATCAGCACCTGGTCTAACTTCGTGTTTATCATTATCGTAAACTTTAACAGTATCGTCATTTAAAGTTAAAACAATAGCTGAAGCTAATTCTAATTTTCTATATTTGTATGAAGGAGCAGTAATGTAAGTTACACCTCTACTACTTTGAGTCGCTGGTTTATCCTCAGCAGCATATCTTACTAAACCTAATCCTAAATGAGCTGTGTTAGTACCTGGAACAACTGAACCGTATGACATACTTGGGTCGTTGTTATAAGCTGCGAATGGTTTTGTAGCGTTATATTCTTCGACATACTCGTTTCTTTTTCATGCTGGTTCTGGTGTACAGCTTAATGCCGCAACAGAAGCAACAAGTGGTGAAACAGCTGTTACACCTAAAAGTCAAAGTCTGTGCTTTTTACGCATAATTTCTCCTTAATTTTTTGTATCTTGATTAATATGTAAAATTACATATTGTTAATAATTATAAATGAATTAATTCATTTAAGGGCTATCTATGGCAAATTAAGTTCATTTTTAAAAGCATTTTTTATTGACATAGACAGTTTTTTTACACTTTTTAATGTAAAAAATAAAAATAGATTCTATATAAATTTCCTAATTTTGTATCTTTGTTGAAATTTTTATACTTATATAAAGAATATTGATTTTTTAATAGTTTATTTTTAAAATTTATCTACTTCTAGCTTATAAATTAAAAAATAAATGAATGATTATTTGCTGATATATGAGACGTTATTAGCTTCTAAAATGAAGTCGTTGCAAATAGTCTTAATATCGGCAATATTCTTCATCATGAAGTTAATAATTTCAATGGCAAAAATAGCAACCTTTTTAGTTGCTGAAATCATTGTTCAGTTTCTTAATGTGTTCTGTTTTGATTTCATTTTTCTTACCTTGATACGCATTAATAATACATGATTTACAAGCAAAACAGCTAAAAAAATGGACAAAACGTTAAAAAAATAAAAAAATTTACGCTTTTTTAAACGTAAATCCTGTTTTAAAAATATTTTTAAACTTGCCATTAAGCTTTAATCTAACTAAATAAGAAATTAAAGCAACAAAGCATAAAATAAAAAAACTTATTCATAAATAAGGTGCTATATCTTCAATATTATTAGCTCTATTTAATTTCGAAGCAATACCAATTGCTGAAGCATTATAAAGACCATAAGTAATAAAATTTCTAATTATTTTTTCTGTTTCTAGACTTAAAAAAGTAATGTAATCCAATTTAATTGTTGGCATAATATAATTTCTAAAAATTCATAATTTAGAAAAATTATTTTTTAATAAATTATTTATTTTAGATTGATCTATTTTTCTAATTGAACTTTCAACATTTCTACTTAAAGTTGCCGAAGAATGTATCGCAAAAGCTAAAACAAAAGCAGCAGCAGAACTATAAAATAAATTAGATATTATTAAAAAATAACTAATTATTGGGATTGTTCTTATTAAGGAATTATATAGTCTGGTGATTAAAGAAAATTTATAGCCAAAAAGTTGTTTAGTCATAAAAAATAATTTTATTTTTACTAAAAAGTTAGTTAATAACATGGTTAAAAAAACTAAAAATCCAAGTTGGATAACCATATAAAAAAATCCGTCAATAGTAAAGTTTCATTTAACGTTTTTTCAATTAGGATTAAATAGTTGGTTTAAATAATCTTTTGATTGTTCTTTGTAGAAACTAGAAGAAGAAGAAATAGTTCAAATAGAAATAATAATTAAAACTACGAATAAAATAAAAATTATTAATAAAAATATTTTTTTAAAAGATCTTTTTAGTTCATATTTTTTAAAATTTACTTTTTGCTGTTTGTTGCTAAAAAATAACTTATTAAAACCTAAGTTAATTATTTCTAATAAAAATAAAAAACTTAT
>NZ_VFSS01000004.1 GCF_006385795.1 [Mycoplasma] falconis
ATATTTGCTAAATTAAAAATCAATAAATTTATAGCCAATTTCATAATTTTAAATTTACTTTTAAGCTATTTAATATTAATTAACTTTTTAATAAGTGCAACTAGAGCTTTTGTTTTTATCTTATTAATCAGTGTTAATGATTCCTTTAAAAAGAAATTAAAAAATATCGACTCATTATTAATAACTGCTTTTATATTTGTTTTAATAAATCCTTATATTTTTTACAATTTTAGTTTTATATTGTCTTTTGCTATTACGTTTGTAATTCTTTTATCTATTGAAATAACAAAAACTTGAAAAAATGGTTTTTTAAAATTTATTTTTACTTTGTTTTTAGCTTATTTTATTTCAACTTTAATAGTAAATAATTTTGAAAATAAAATTAATATTTTAGGTTTTATTTATCAATTAATATTTATGCCAATAATTTGCTTAATTTATGCGCTTTCTATTATTTTTTGTTGAAGTAATTGGATAACTTATTATTTATTTTATTCTTTTAACTTATTTATAAACTTTATTAGCGTTTCAATTATTAATATTAATTTTAAGTTGCCTTATTTTCTACCAATTGTTTGCGTTTATTTAATTTATGAAATTTATTTTTTCAAATTAATAAAGAAAGAAAAAATTAAAATGTAAAATGACGCTTTTAACTTTAATACTAAAAATATATTTAAAACGACGTAATATAATTTATATTATGAAAAAAACATTTAAATTATTAACTTTAACTTTGCCGATTTTTGTACCTCTAATAACTATTTCTTGTTATAAACCTGTTGAACCCAATCAACCTAATAATCAAACGAAACAAGATGATAATAATTATAAAAAACCTGAGGATCCTAAAAAACCTAATCGTTATGGTGATATAACTGTTACTTTGTTGGATGTTCAACAACTAGAAAATATTAAAGAGAGTTTTAAATTTACATTAACTAATGAAGGTAGAAAAGAAAATTTAAATCAATTAATTTTAGAAGTTAATAATTTATTAAGTAAATATAAAATTGTTTCTAATAATTTAAATGAAGATTTAATTGAAAAATATCAGCTAGAAACAGAACAAACTCAGAAAATTTTAAAAGATTCAAATTTTAAAAAATTATTTAATTTAGTAATACCTGAAAAACTTGAATTTTGAGGGCACCCTGTTTACATTAAATTAATTGCAAGTAGTAAAGATAAAAATTTACCAGCCTTAATTTATACAGTTTTATGTCCAGATCAAAATTACGCTATTGAAGCAAAAGAAACTATTCCGGTAGATACTTTATAGAATTTGTTTTATAATAAAACTTATGATTAAATTTAAAACAATTTTACCTTTTGCTTTAATTGCTTCAACAGCAATAATTTCTTCTTCATGCAATAATAAAAATCAAGAAATAGAAAAAAATAATGACAAAAAACCTCGAGCAACTTTGGGTTTTCAACCCAAAAAAACAGAAATAAAAGATCAAGAAGATTTTAGTGACTTATCTAAAAAAACATATGGACTTTTAGATTCTTCACAACTGGATAACATAAAAAACTTGTTTTCTTTTAAATTAACTGATTACGGAAGAAAATTAAGCGCTTATCACCAGTTAGAAATTATTAAAAAATTAAGAAATAAATTGTTAGCAAACGGCTATTCTGAAGATAATTTAATATCAGGTTTAGCAAACGAGGAAGAATTTAAAAAATATTTTGAAATTTCTTATCCACTGTTGCCTTTTATATATGGGCATCCGGTTTCAATAAAACTTTTTGAAGAATTTAATGACAAAAAAGTTCCATGTATAGTTTACGAAGTTAGATGTCCTGATATTATCAATTCAAAGGGACAAATGACAATCGAAACAATAGAAGCGATATATTTAGATCAAATTTAATAAGCTACAGCTTATTTTTTTGTTAATTTAACTTAAAAAACAGCACAAAAAAATATAAACCAAGGTGTATATTATTGTTATAATTTATAAATATTGAATCAATTAAAATAGAAGATTAAAGGAGAAAAAATGGCTAAAAAGATCAATAAAGGTGCTGCTTTTGTCGGCGGTGCTGCCGGAGCAATGATAGGAGCACTTGGATTAGGTTTAGTTTTAGGTTTCACTGCCTTAGATAACAAGACTGTAGAAATTAGATACGACCAAGAAGCTGCAAAAGAAAAATTAGCTTCAGAAATGAAAGCTTCAGATTTTGCTGTTGTCGGATCGGCATTAACAAAATATGAAGTTGTTAAAACCCAAGCCGATGATGCCGAAGGAACATTGGATTTATATGTAAAAAACCTTAAAACAAATCAAGTAGAAAAACATACTTTAGAAGGTTTTAAAGTAGATCCAGAAGCTGTTGAAGTAAGAGAAAAAGCAAATCAATGAAACGAATTATTTAACACAAGAAAAGATTTAAGAACAGCTTACAGTCAAAAAGTGACAATGTATAGAAAATTGGCTAGCAAAAAAGATCTAACAGAACAAGAACAAAAAGCTAAAAAAACATTAGAAGACGAAATAAACAACTATTACAGACCTGAAATATCAAAAATTGAAAAAGAAATAAAAGCTTTAAATTTAGACGATGTTTTATTAAGTAAACCAGGTAAAAAATCTGAAAGCGAACTTAAATACGTAGCTCAATATATCAAAAATGTAAAAGATGAATTTGATAAAGATTTAGCTAAAAAAGGTTACCCAGACAATATTTATGCATTAGCGGTTTCAGATGAAGACGCTCAAAAAATTTTAGAATCAGTAGACAATTTAATAGCTAAATTAGAAATTATTAATAACGATAATTTAAATAATGATAGCTTTGTGTGAAAAGAAAGTTTATTATACAACGCTAAATTATTAAAACAAGATTGAGAAGCAGGAACAAGAATTTTAAACTCATGAGGTTTAAATTCAGGAACACAATTCCCATTAGAAGCATTTAATAGCACAATGACAATCTTAAATGATAAAAACATTGATATTTATGCAGGGCAAATTTCAAACTTAAAGGATGTTCCTTTAAAATGAATTAAAAATTACGAAACAGCTATTGAAAATAATTTTGTGCCATCATTACAAATTATTAAAATGAATATTAGAAGCATTTTAAATAATGTTTATGGTAGCAAATTAGTAGAATTTGTTAAATCAGAAAAAGATTCTATTACCGTTAAAGAATTAATAGGCGTTGATGAAAGTGTATCATTGAGCGAAGCGAATCCAAAACAACGTATTAATGCTTTTTACAACTTTTATGCAACCAAAATGTGAAATGCTGCTGGTGGAGAAGGCGATTTAACTTTAACAAAAACTAATATTGAATCAAACCCAGAAGTGGAAAACATTTTAGAAGTAACTGCTGATAACCAAATCGTTAAATTATACGGTGTTGGTTTAACTCAACAAGAATTAGAAAAAAATGATATTGGTTACGGTTTTATTAAAGGCAATGACAAATATAGCGGTCAAAAGTTATATGAACAATTAGTAAAAATGTCAACAACCTTTGACTATACTCCTCAAGAACTATATGATAAGGGTTATGATTTAGTAAAACAATCAAAAGAAAAATACATTACAATCGCTAATTTATTAGCAGATGAAATTGCTGGTAAAAATAGAATCTGAACAACAACCATTAAATACGACGAAGATGGAAGCGGTGCAGGACAACCAGAAGAATTAACAATTACTATTAGAGATGAAAAAGGAAACGTTGATTTTAATAATTTTGTTAAATGATTGAATTCAGAAATGTTTTTCTTTGGACGTGAAGGATCAAGCGTCTACACCCAAGACTTTATGAATTTATTAAATTCAAACGAAAACCTAGCCTCATACAAACAAAACTTACAAAAAAATGGTTATGGTAGATTTGCTGAAGAAAGTAAAAAAGACGAAGCTTACAATAGCATTAATTATCAAGAATATTGGTATGGTGCTTTAAGCTCAATTAAAGCTTATTTACAATTTAAAGATGTAGCTACTCCAAATCTATTACCTTACTTTGGAAAACAACTAAACAATTTTGATTTTACAGCTTATCCATTTAAAGTTAGAGCAGAACAAGGCGCTGGAGCTTACAGTCCTTCAACAGGTACATTTAGTTACAACCCAGACCCATACTACACCATTCCTAAATGAAGTCTATCTTCATTAACAACTCACGAAACTGTTATGGGACACCACGGTCAAATTGATTATGCTAAACAATATGCAGCAGACGTTGATGGAATTAAATTAAACTTAGGTATGTCATTTACTTCATATCAAGAAGGTTGAGCTTTATTTAGTGAACTATTAGCAGTTCCATTCGGACTATATGGTACACCTGATTTAAGTTCAAATGACTATATGGCTATTCCTAAATCATTTGATTTAGCTAAAGGCATTACCAGCTTCTTTACAACCACTGATGAAAGCAAGATTACTGATGAAATGGTAAATCAAATTAAAGATTTACACAACGGAATTTACTGACAGCTAGCTACTTCAATTAATAGTGAAACTAACGAAAAAGCTCATGCTAAAAAAGCAGTTAAAATTGCAAACATGTTGCAATACTTAGGAGCTATTAACGAATCTCAATTCCGTAATTTACGTTTAGCAATCGATACTTCAATTAACTACCCAGTACAAGGTAAAGAAGATTTACCTGGCGGAGCTTCATTAGCTCAAGCAAGACAATTTATGTTAGATAACTCAGCAATGTCAATTGATCAAATTGTAGTAGAAACTAGAAGATATAACGTTTACCCAGCTCAAGCCTTAGCTTATTTAAGTGGACGTGAAAAATTTGTTGATGCTTTAAATCTAGCAATTAACGCTAAACAAATGACTAAAAAAGAATTCTTCGAAAGTTCAACTTTTAAAGAAAATGGAGTTGAAATTCCTTTTGGCAATGTAGTTGAATTATTTGATCTTCTACTAAGAAACGGAGCTATTCCAACTGACACAGTTATTAAATTAACTGAAAAAGCTTACGACATTAAATAATAATTAAAAAAGCAGAAATTCAAATTCTGCTTTTTCTTTTAATCTTTAATTAATTCATAAAATTCGTTTTCATTGATTATTTTAACGTTTAATTTTTTAGCTTTATCTAATTTAGACCCAGCGTCTTGACCAACTAATAAATAATTAGTTTTTTTAGAAATTGAATTTAAAGTTATTCCACCGTTAGCTATTATTAACTTTTCAAAATAACTACGCGGTTTGCTTAATATTCCGGTTATAACAAGCGAATTATTATTTAGTTTATTATTTATTTCTTCTGTTTGATATTTTAAATCTAAGCCAATTTCTATTAAATCATTAATTAGCTTTTGATTTTCTTCTTGATTAACTCAGTTTTGTAAAGAAGTGGCGATTTTTTCTCCAATTTCATGATATTCAGTCAATGCCATAAAATCATAAGTTAAAAAACTTTTTAAATTTAAAACTTTTGAAGCCACAAATTTAGCAACTTTTGCTCCAATTAATTTTATAGATAAAGCAAAAATTAAACGATCCAGAGAATTAAATTTAGATTTTTCGATATTATCAATTATTTTATTAACTGATTTTTCACCCATTCTTTCAAGATTGCTTAATTGTTCTTTTTTATCTTTTAATTTATATAAATCAATAACACTCGTTAATAAATTATTATTAATTAATAATTCGATATTTTTATCGCCTAAAGTGTTAATATCCATGGCGTCTTTAGAAACAAAATGAACTAATTTACGTCTTTTAATTTCAGGGCAATTTTCGTTTAAACAATATTGTTCTAAACCGGTTTCGTTATCTTGTAAATTTGATTTGCAATAAGGACACAGTTTAATTTTTTCAAATGGTTTTAAATCTGATATTTTTGAAGCTAAACCAATAACACACGGAATAATTTCTCCCGCTTTTTTAATATAAACTAAATCGTTTTTATTAATTTGTAAATCAGTAATATATTGAAAATTATTTAATGTGGCAAAAGAAACTAGTGAACCAGATAGTTCTACCGGTTCTAAAGAAGCATTATAAGTTACTAAACCAGTTCTACCAATAGTGATGAAAATATCTTTTAAGGTAGTTATCGCTGTATCTGGTTCATATTTAAAGGCGATTGC
Source organism: [Mycoplasma] falconis (assembly GCF_006385795.1). Taxonomy (GTDB): domain Bacteria; phylum Bacillota_I; class Bacilli_A; order Mycoplasmatales; family Metamycoplasmataceae; genus Metamycoplasma; species Metamycoplasma falconis. The sequence continues at coordinate 6,092 of NZ_VFSS01000004.1, forward strand.
TGAGTGAGGAAACTTAGCCGTATAACCTAATTCATCGTAATATTTAACTTCGTTAAGCTTAATAACAATACCATCAGTTTCATAATCTAGTTTTTGTTTAATGTCTTTAAAAGTATTAATATATTCTTTTATTGCTTCGATTGAAGTTATATGTTCGGATTCTAAAGTTGTTTGAAAACCTAACTTATTTAAAAAATCAAATTGTTGTTGCATCGTTTCAATATTGTGTTGCAATGGATCAACTACGTAATATAAAAATGCAGATAAATTTCTTTCTTTAACAATGTTGGCATCTAGTTGTCTTAAAGTTCCGGCGGCAGCATTTCTTGGATTAGCCATAGCCGGTTTATTTAAAGCCAAAAGACTTTCGTTTAATTTTTTGAAGTTAGATATAGAAAGATATATTTCTCCTCTTACTTCTAAATCTTTAAAATAATCAATTTGTTTAGGTATAGAAGCTATTTGTAAAACATTTTGTGTTACATCTTCCCCAACTGAGCCATCGCCTCTTGTTGTGGCTTGATATAATAAACCATTTTTATATTTAATTGAAACAGATAAACCATCGATTTTAGGTTCAATTCAAAAACTATAATTTAAAGTTATTTTTTTAATGTTGTCAATAAACTTTTCAATTTCTTCAATGGTATAAGCCTTATTTAAAGAAAGCATTGGTTTATCATGTTTTACCTTAGAAAAAATTTCTAAAGAATTAGCATTAATTTTTTGAGTAGGAGAATTTTTAAGTTCTTCATAGCTAAATAAATAACTATAAGTTTGTTCTAAATTTTTTAATTTATTAAAAGTTATATCGTAAATTTCATCGCTAACCAACGGATTATCTAAATCATAATAATGATGATCTCACTCGCTAATTTGTTTTTGTATTTGCAAAATTTCTTCTTTAATTTTAATTTCTTTTTCAGACATCTTAAACCCTTTGGTATGTTAAAACAAATCAATAAGGAAGTGGTACAGCATCAATTTGACAAACAGTTACCATCGCAACTAATAAACCGATAAATAATACAGCAATTAAATCTCTTCAACTAGGATTTAATTGACGATAAAAACTTCTTTTGGCATAAGGTTGATAGCCTCTTGAAGTCATAGCATCAGATAAATCATTAGCTTTATTAAAAGAAGAAACAAATAAAGGAATAATTAAAACAATAAAAGCTTTTGATTTATCTTTTAAATTTCCGTTTTTAAAATCGACTCCACGACTTGACTGGGCTTTCATAATTCTGCTTGATTCTTCTAATAAAGTCGGAATAAATCTTAAAGCAATAGAAATAATCATTGTAATAATTTCGGTTGGGATTTTAATTAATTTAAGTGGCAATAATAAATCATTTATAGCTCTCGTTAATAAAATTGGTTTAGTTGACACCATCAAGATTGTGGTAGTTAAAATAACGCCGTAAATTCTTAATAAAATTGAAAAAGTACGCACAATCGTAAATTGAGTAATTTGGAAAACTTTATCTGGACCAAAAGGGGCTCAGTATATGGTATTAATAAAAGTTTGATCGCGATGAATAACGTAAGCATCAATATTAAGGGTCGAAGATATTGGAATAAAATTATCTCCTTCGATGTTAGGCACAGCCCCTTTTACTGTAAACATATTGACAATAAAAATAAATAAAGCAATATAAAATGGAATTTTTAATTTTAAAAATACAGATTTTATCGATTTAGTAGCTATTACGTACATCACCATAATAGAAAGAACTAATATTCCTAAGGTGATGAAATAATTAGTTACAAATAGTAAAACAATAAAAATAACATTAGCCAAAAACTTTAATCTAGGGTCAAGTCGATGGATAAATGTATCAATGTTTAAATACTTACCAATAATGGCTTGTTTCATTATTCACCTCCTTATTTTTTATTATGATAAATTTGGTTTAATTTCTTTCCTAGTTCTTCTAAACTGGTTACTTTGCCGACATCAATTCCTTTTTCTTTTAAGCGATTAACAAAAGAAAGCAACTTTGTAGGAATTAGATTGTTGTTTTTTAATAATTCTTCGTTATTCAAAATATCGTATGTATTACCGTCTTGAATAATGGTACCATCTTTAATAAATAAAGTACGGTTTGTTCATTTTAAAGCGTTGTCTAAATCGTGAGTAACAATAATAATGGTTTTACCATCTTGATAAAGTTTATAAAATAGATGCAGCATTTCTTCAACACCTTGCGGATCTAAACCTGCCGTTGGCTCATCTAAAACTAAAAATTTTGGTTCCATTGCTAATATGCCGGCCAATGCAACTCTTCTTTTTTGACCTCCCGAAAGATCAAAGGGGCTTCTCTTTAAATAATCCAGTGGCAGTCCAACCATTTGAATATATTTTTCAGCCAATTCTTTTGCTTTATCTTTTTTAACTCCCATCGAAACTGGTCCAAAAATAATATCCTTTTCAATTGTAGATTCAAATAATTGATATTCAGCAAATTGAAAAACCACGCCTACTTGTTTTCTTAATGATTTAGCATTTTTAATTTTTTTAATTGTATTGGTAATGTTGATGTCAGTTTGAATAATTTCAAAACGATCACTTTTATTTTTTGCCTTTCATTTTTTTAAATTATTTTCATAATCTTGTAAGGCCAATTGATATTCATTTTCATTTTCAAACTTCTTAGCATTAGGTTTTTTAGGCTTTTTTTCTTTTATTTTTAAAGGGACTCCTTCAAAAAAAATACTTCCTTCACTCGGAGTTATTAAAGCATTTAAATGTTCTATAAAAGTTGTTTTACCTGAACCTGTAGGTCCGATAATAGAAATAGATTCCCCTTCTTTAATATCAACCGAAATATGATCTAAAACCTTAATATAAGTAGGAAATTTTTTATTATATTCTTTACTTATGTCGTTAACTTTTATTTGCATAATTGTTTTATTAACTCCTCCTCGTTATAAGTGGGTTCTATACCATCAATCATTTCGCTTAATTTGTAAATAAATGGAGAATCAATTTTAGCTATTTCAATGATTTCTTTGTCTTTTAAGATATCAATCGGTTTACCTTGGGCTATAACTTTACCACCAGAAAAAACAATTAATTCGTCTGCTAATAAAGCTTCATCCATATCGTGAGTAATTGAAATCAAAGTTTTTGAAGTTTTTTTATGTAGATCGTGAATTATTTTATAAATATCACTTCTACCCTTAGGATCTAACATTGAAGTTATTTCATCAAAAATAATTATTTTAGGATCAAGGGCTAGCGTAGAAGCAATTGCCACTCTTTGTTTTTGACCACCAGAAAGATTTTGTGGTTCATGATCTAAAAAATCTAGCATACTTACTTCTTTGGCAAAATGTCTGATAATGTCATACATTTCTTCGTATGTCATCATTTTATTTTCTAATCCAAAAGCAATGTCGTCTTCAACGGTTGAACCGATAAATTGGTTGTCAGGGTTTTGAAAAACAATACCAATCTTACTTCTTATTTCATTTAAATTTTCACTATTTACTTCTAAACCATCAATAATTATTTTTCCAGAAGTAGGTTTATAAATTGCTGAAAGAAGCTTAGAGAAAGTAGATTTTCCTGAACCATTGTGTCCTAAAATCGCAACGTATTTACCTTCTTCGATAAATAAATTAATATCATCTAATGCTAGTTTTTTTGCTCCTGGATATTTATAACTTAACTTCTTAATTTCAATCATAAATATAATTATAATTTATATTTATGAAAATAATAAAAGCCGGTATATTTTTATACCCGCTTTTTAAATGTTCCAATGTATGGTAAATTTCTCTTTTTTTCATCAATATCAAAGCCAAAACCAACAACAAAATCTTCTTTATTGATTTTAAAACCAAACATATCTGGTTTAAAATCAATTTTACGATTATCAGGCTTATCTAAAAGTGTTAAAACTTTTAATGATTTAGGATTTCTTCTTGCCAACATGTTATAAACAGTATTCATAGTTTTAGCTGTATCAACAATATCTTCAACAATTAAAACATCTTTATCTTCAATGTTGTTAGCTAAATCTAAAACTATTTTAACATTACCGGAAGAAGATTCACCTCCGCCGTAAGAACTAGCTATCATAAAATCAATTACAAAATCAACTTCAACGTTTTTAATTAGTTGAGCTAGGAAGGGAAATGAACCTTTTAAAAGACCAACTAAAATTAAATTATCAGAATTTTTATAAGTTTCATTAACTCATTGACTTAGTTCTTTTATTCGATTTTCTAATTGATCCTGAGTAAATAAAATTCGATCGATACAACTATCTATTTTCATGTTTAGCTGCCTCATCAATAATTTTAATAGCTTCTTCTAATACTTCTTTTTGAGTTAAATTATTGGTATCTAAGATAACATAATTTAAATTAAAACGTTGTGCTATTTCTTTAAAAATCTTTAAATAATTAGTATGTAGATTTTTAAAATATTCATAGTTTTGTTCCCAGTTATTAACTTCACTTTCACGTCCTCTTTTTAAAATACGTTTTTTAAAAGTATCAAAGTTAATATCTAAAAAGATCGCCAAATCGGGTAATTCTTCTTCGCTTATTAATCTTTCAAATAAGGCGTCATAAGCATCTAAATACCTTTGTCCTTTTTCAGCCAAAATTAACTTAGCAAAAATATAATGTTCTATTGAGAAACGATCTAGAAAAATATGGTCATTTTCATATTTGTAGTTGTTTTCAGTATATTTTTTAACTATTTCAGTAAATTTTGTAGAGTGGTTTTCGACAATATAAGATTGGAAACCAATTGTTAAATTAGGTTTCTTTTCATATAGTCATTTTAAAAAAGTATTAAATACTTCGTCATCTTCTTCAAACTCATGTAGCATTAAAGAAGTTTTATAGTGCTTATGTAATTTTTCAGATAGCGAACTTTTACCGGCAGCTATCATACCGCTAATACCAATAATCATAATTACTCCCTTGTTGATTTTATTTAAGATTATTTTATCAATTAATAAAGCTTATTTTTAACTTTTAAAAAATAAAAAATTGGTCAATTTTTAGGTTTAAATTACCTTTAAAAAAATAATTTAGAATTTGTTCTTGTTTTATGAAGAAACTAAGAAAAAATAAAAAGCGTCTTTGTTTAACGCCTTTTTGTCAACATTATTTTTCTGTTGTTATAACTTCTTCTTGAGGTTCACTTGGAGTTTTTTTCATCAATTCTTTAATGTGTAGTTTTAGTTGTACGGCTCCGATTAAAGCAATAACTGGACCAATTATATACATAACAAATGTTAATCCAAAACCTACTCATAGTAAAACTTTAAAAGTTCTTGCTTTTTCATCTAATTTTGAACTAGCAGCTAAAGCAGTAAACACTAAGTTGGTAATAAATACTGCAAAAGCTCCTCCAAAAAATGCTAAATTTAAGATAAAAACAGTTATCGAAGCAACTAAAATTTTAGTATTTTGTTCATTGGCTTCTGTTGATTCTGTATTTTTTGGTTGATTGGCAACAGATTTGTAAACAAATAATTGTAAAAGAGACAACACAATTAAGGTTAATACGCCAAATATTATTGCCAAAATATTTGTTATCATTGCCCCTCTGGCTCTTTTATATTGTCTTTGTAAGTTTTCCATTATTCTTCCTTATTTAACTTATATATTAATATTATATTTCAAATTTGGCTTATTTTCTTTCTAATACGTCGACTATACGTTTAATATTGGGTAAATAAGTTCATAAATTATTTTTATTAGCCCAAGTTTTAATTAAATTTAAATTTAAGGCAATTACTGTCATCGGACCAACCCCACCTGGTACCGGGGTAATATAAGATGCTTTTTTAATAAATTCATCAAAATTTAAATCCCCGTAAATTTTATTGTCAATACGATGAATGCCGACATCAACCACGACAACATCATTTTTAACTTGATCTACTGTAATACAGTCTCTTTGACCTGTTGCTACAATAATAATATCGTTTTGATTCATATTATCTTTAGAAGTAAATTTATCGTAAGCATTAACGTTGCAGTTTAAGGATTTAAAATAATTGGTTAAAGGTTTACCCACTATTTTGCTTTGTCCTATGACACCAATTGTTTTATGATTAAAATTAATACCATAAGCTTTTAATAAAATTAAAATACCTAATGGGGTAGCAGACATAAAATAAGGCGGATTTTTAAAATCACTATTTGCATTAAAATCGTTTAAAGCATCAATATCTTTATCAGTTGGAATTAAATTTAATAATTCGTTGACATTTTTTATTTTATTTGTCATCATCGGAAGTTGAATAATAAAACCGTTTGTTTCATTAGATAGTTTTTTAATTGCGGCAATTATTTCTTCTTGATCTGCATTTTCTTTTAATTTTAAAAACATCGTTTTGATACCCAAAACCGATGCATTGTTAATTTTATGTTTAATATAAATGTTAGATTCTTCTAGATTACCGACTTGAAGAATACCTAATGTTGGTTTAACAATATCAACTGGTAAATTTTTAAAATCATTTAAAATTGTTTCTTTAATTTGTGTTGATAATGCTTTACCATCTAATAAAATCATGTATTAAGCTTTTCTAAATGCACCTTTTTTAGATTGTACTAAAACTGATGTTGTATCACTTAAAGATCATGCATATTCCATTGCTTCTTTTTGGGTTTTAAAAATTCTTAAAGCTTTTTTACCTTTTGGGTTTTTAACAGCTCAACCCTCATCATGGTTTACAACATAACGAACAGCCATAATTGCCTCCTAGTTAAAATATTTATATTAATAATAATATTAAAAATAAGCAGTTTTTTAAAACAAAAATAAAAAAATGGTGGAGATGCGGGGAATTGAACCCCGGTCCACACATCTTAGGCATTGATCGTCTACAAGTTTATTCAGTTTTATAAGCAGTTAGTGAAGATAGTAAACTAAAAAACTTCTCTGCTAACTTTAGCATAAATGTCGCAAAATATATGCTAACTTTATTTTGCCAAGCTCTCCAATCAGACGAATTACAAACCGAGCTAATTTGTAGGTCTGCCTATTTTATAAATTAAGCAAATAGGTATTGTGTGTTGAATGAGTTTACATTGTTCATGTAAGCTGTTTCAACTTTTTTGTTTTCGTTTGCGCTTAAAAAGCCTAGTGATATTAAGGTTTATCAAACCACTGCAAATCAATGATTAGGATGTCTGTCGAAGCCATTACACCCCCACTAATACTTCAAACTTTTAGCAATGTTTTTGTTTTGCTCTTCTTGGATAATTTTTTGGCGTTTGTCAAATTTTTTCAATCTTTTAGCCAAAGCTATTTCTACTTTAATATGATTGCCTTCTCAATAAATTTTTAAAGGTAAAATAATCATATTTAAACGTTCTGCCTTGTTTTTAATTGCTAAAATTTCTTTTTTATGTAATAGTAATTTTCTTGAACGATAAGGATCACACTTCACTAACATATATTGAGCGATATTTAGATTGTTTAATCACATTTCAAGTTTGTTGCTAATAGAACAAAAAGCTGTTTCCATTTTAACATTTTTAGCTCTTAAACTTTTAACCTCTCAACCTAAAAGAGAAATGCCACATTCTCAAGAATCTTTTATTTCATAATCAGATTTAGCAAATTTATTGATTGCTATTAATTTTGACATAATTTAATTTTATATGATTTGCTTTTTTAACCTTAAAAAAAGCAAACAAAAATCTGCTTCATTATAGGGCAGATTTTTATAAATTATTTAGTTTTATTTTGTTTAGATTTAGTAATTATTTTGCTAATTTTATTAATTAAATTCTTTTTATCTAATGCTGTTTTTTCCGCAATGTCTTTGCCTGATTTTAATTCGTCTATATTATCTAAACCAATGCAATATTTAGCATACTTATTTCAGCTAAAAGAAGAAACACTTTCAAAGGAAATTGCATAATTTTTTGTATATTTAAGTTCTCTTAAATTGTCTCTATTTGAAGCTGAAATAACACTCAAACCTAAAAGTTTACCAACTTCTAAAGCTAATTTTAAATCATGACCAGAAGAAATTAAAACTCAATCGAAGTTTTCTTTTTTAAGATAATAAGCACCAAATTTAATTTCATTTTTAGAAGTATTATTTAATTCAAAATTTGAATTTTTATCAAAACAAATAGCGACCGGTCCGTTGTTATTATTTAAATAAAATTCAAATGCCCCTTTAAGTTCGTTTTTATCGGCTGATCTAAACAATTTAAGACCGTCAATAGTTCTTAATTTAGCTATTGTAGCAGGTCCAACATTGTTAATAATATTAGTTGAATTCAATAAATTATCATCTTTAAAGATATATAAAATATTTACTTTATTTTTAATAGCTAATTCAATTGAATCAATTAATTTATCGGCATAAGCTAATGAACTTATTAAAACTGGTTTGCTATTTAAATAAGCTGAAATACCGCTAATAATACTTGCCGAACATTCATTTCTAGGACCAAATAAAACGCTTCGACCTTCTTTATTATTTAAAGCATAAGCTCCATCTAATGATTTGATATTTTGAAAATCATGATGGTTATTAGCACCTAAAAAAAGATTTTCATATTTTTGGGCTAAATTATCCAAAATTTGTTCGGTTATTTCACCTAAATTACTATCTTTTTGAATTGTTAAATCATTTAAATTTTCTTTCAAATTATTGTTTAAAAATTTAATTAATTCGTCTGATGGAGTTCAATGTGAAAATTGATCACTTAGTTTAGCAAATCTGTTTTGATAAATTTCTGCAACTTCTTTATATATTGCAAAATTGTCAGTTTTTTTAAATAATAAACTTTCTTTTAAACTTTCTAAATCTTCTTCGTTTAGAAGCTTTCCATCTTTTTTAAGATCAAAATTTAAAACTTTTTCACCTAAAATTGAATCGATTTCAATTACAACAGGTTTATTAAATCTTTTAGCCTTGTTAATAGCTTTATAAATTGATTTAGGTCTTCCGTCTTTAACAAAAATATAACCTAAATTAAGAGAATCAAAATATTGAGCCGGTTTTAATCTTCTAGTTGACAAGGATTGATAATCGCTAAAATAACTACCACTATCTGCTAAAATAATCAATCTTTTAAGCTGTTGTTCCCCTGCGAAAGCCAATGCTTCGCTAGCGATACCTTCTGATAAATCAGAACGATTACAAATTAAATAAGTATAGTTTTTTAATTCTGAAAATTTATTGCTTAAATAATTTTCAGCTAAAGCAAAGCCAACCGCTTGAGCTAAATTTTGACCTTTACTAGAACCGGAAACTTCAATACCTAAATTTAAGTTCTTATTTAAAATAACATCTAATTTTGCATTTTTAGTACCATAAGATCTAAATTCTTCATCCGAAATTAAACCCATAAATCTTAAAGTCGCTAGATATAAAGGATTTAAAAGGTTTGATGAAACAATGATTCTGTCTCTTTTAGGACTTAAGGGATTTTTAACATCAAAGTTATAATGATAGAAAAAAAGCTCGTGAAAAATTTTAGCAGCTGTCATAATTTTGGCAGGTTCGCCTAAATTAGATTGTTCTATTGCTGCTAAGGTATTAATTTTTAAATTGTCAATTGCTAATTGATCGAAATTTTTATTTCTTTTCATTTACAAAACCTTCAAAAATTAAGTTAATGTTGATTGGTTTATTATCGATTAATGAATAAACTTTTTGTTCGATTAAAAAAATTAATTTTTTAGTTTCAAACAAAAAACTATTTGAGTTTTTAGCTTTATAAGATAAACTAAATCTAAAATTTGATTTAGTTTTATTAGGTTTAATATTAATCTCACTAGTTGATACTAAATCGCTACTATCTTCAAAAATTTGTTGAATAGATTTTTTAATAGCATCAATTTCAACATAATAAGGAGTTTCTGTATTAGTATTAACAAAAATTGGTTCCATATTAAGCACGACCTACGTATTTACCTGTTTCTGTTGAAATTAAAATAACTTCTCCTTCTTTAATAAATAATGGAGTTTCTACTATATAACCAGTTTCTAAAGTAACTTTCTTTTGAGCTGCTTGGGCAGTATTTCCCTTAACTGCGTCTGGTGATTCGGTTACTACTAAAGCTACGTTTGAAGGTAGTTCTAAATCTAAAACTTCGCTTTCGAATTTTCTTACAACTACTTTTTGGCCTTCTTTTAGGAAATTCATTTCTCATTCTAGATGTGAAACTGGGATTTCAATTTGTTCAAAAGTTTCTTGGTCCATTAAAACTACGGCTTCGCCAGTATTGTATAAGTAGTCCATATTAACTTTGTCGATCATTGCTTTTTCAACTTTATCTCCACCAGTAAATGATTTAATAGTGGTTGATCCAGTTCTTAAATCTTTAACTTTAGCTTTAACGTTAGCTTGTCCACGTCCTTGTTTTGAATGTTGTGCTTCTAAAACAACATAAATTTGTCCGTCTAATTGGAATGTAACTCCTGGTTTTAAATCATTAACATTTATCATGATTCCTCCGTTTTTTAAAATATAAATTTAATTAATAAAATAAATAATAATAAATAAAATGATAATAAAAAATGGCTATATTTTCTAAATATTTAATAAAATTAAGCTTATGAATAATAACGATTTCAAGAAAACTATCTTAACTAATAAAGAATTAAAAATTTACCAAATTTTAATTAAAAAAATTAGAAATTGATTAAGACAAAAAGTAAATTCTGCTAAAGCTAATGGAATTGCTTTAGGTATTTCAGGCGGGATAGATAGTGCTACTTTAGCTAAAATTTGCGATGAAGAATTTCAAGAAAAAGCTCATTTTTATTACTTTAAAACTAAACAAGACACTTATACCGAAGATCATATAAATCAATTACAAAAGGTTTTAAAAAATAAGATAGAAATTATTGATTTAACCAACGAATATAAACTTATTATTAATAATTTAAAATTAGAAAAAAGAATTGCTAAAATAAACACAAAATCAAGATTGTTTATGACCTCAATATACGCACTAAGTCAAGATAAAAATTGTTTAGTTTTAGGAACCGATAATTACGATGAATTTTATTTAGGATATTTTACTAAGTATGGCGATGGTGGATGTGATCTTTTACCATTTGCAAACATTAAAAAATCAGACGTTTATGCAATGGCGAACATTTTAAATATACCGAAAAGTATAATCGATAAAAAACCTTCTGCTAATTTAGAAGAAGAGCAATATGACGAAGACGAATTAGGTTTTTCATATGACCAATTTGAAAAATGATTAATCGATAAAAATTCAGTCTCAAAAGAAGTACAATCAAAAATTGAAAAAGCACATAAATTAACAGATCATAAAAGAGATAGAATTCCTGTGGGTCCCAAACTAAAATAAAGGTAGAAACGATTGATTTCTACCTTTATTTTTTAAAAACTTACTTATTTTTAATTGATTATTTAAATTTATTTATTAAATTTAGTTCAGTTATTAAATTGTTCGTAATTTATTTTTTCTTCTAATTTTAAAGTTTTAATTTGCAATTTAATTAAACCATTATTAATATTAAAAAATGGTTTTTCAATATTAAAAGAGAAAGGAATTTTTTTACTATTAAAAACATTATTAAGTTTTATTAAAAAATTTCCAGAAACTTGGCCTTTATAGTTTAAAGGTAAATAATAACCGGTATCTAAAATTGATTTGTCACTTAATATAAATTCACTTAAATTTGTGTCATAAACATATTTATTTTTATGTGAATATTCATATTTAATTAAATCAGTTCCTGTTGCAATTTTTCTTGATTCTAAATTTAAATTTTTATTTTTAAAATTATTATCTATTTCAACAGATTCCACAATCGGTTTCAAACCTTTTAAATCTTCAATTTTAGATGTTTTAAAAGGCGAAGAATAAAACATTCGATATTCACTCGTAGCTATTTTATTTCAAGGTTTTCCTAATTCTGGTTTGTTAAAAGTTAATAAGCTATTTATAAATCTTTTAATTAAAACTTTGTTTTTAATTTCATCAATATTCGGTATTTTGCCAGATATTTTAAAATACAAGTTATCTACATAACCAAATTTAATCGGACCTTCAAAAACTTTAGTTAAAGAACCTGATTCAGAAATTTTATTATTTAAATCTAACCTAAAACCAAACTGATAAAAATGTGTATTTCTAAACTTATTATATGATTCTATTTTTATTGATTTAATTTCGTTAAAAATAATATCTTTTTCAAGGTTTTTATTTAAAAATTTATTTATCTTAATAATTTGATAATTATTTGAATTAACATTTTTATCAATATTAAATTTTGCTTTATAACCGTTAATAAAAATATTTTGAAAATTAGTATTTAGTAAACTATTATGTATTTTAAATATTAAAGTCGCAGTATTATTTTGATTTCTATGTATTTCAATTTCAATTGGTTTATCTTTTAATTTATCATTATTGACTTCTTTGTTTTTACCAAGATGACCACCTACCCCAACACCTTGTAAACTATCTCGATAATAAAGTGGATGTCAATTAAAATCAAAATCTAAATTTTTTTGATAAACAATTTGATTGGAATTAACAATATTTGCATCTACAATCATTTATTTTTTCCATTGTTTAATTAAGGCTAAATAGCTATTGAATATGCAAGTTTTTAAATCTATAAACTGTTTAAATCTTCACATGATTGCTAAATTCAATAAAGCATTAAACCTTTTTATCATTTTTTACTCCCTTTTTGTCTAGTTTTATCTAGACACCTAAATCACATCATCTTTTTTGCTAAAAGAAATTAATTAGAAACTTTAAAATAAACTTATTTATATAAATAAATTTTTCAATCAGTTTTATTTTCATAATCAAGTTAAACATAAAAATAACTTTTTTAAATTACGATAATATGTTGATTTAGAACAATAAAATTCTTTTCAACATGTATTATTGCCATTTTTATCGATAAAAATATGTTTATACATTTTTTGTATTTCTTCAGGTAAAGAATTTACAAAGGTATCGTATAACTTCTTTTTAACCGCATCAAATAAAGCTTTTAATTTTGTTAATTTTTCTTTATTAAATAATTCATTAGGAATTTCATTAGGTAAATTACTTACATCAACTCAACAAGCGAGGTTCATGTGTAATTCAACTAATTTATTTTCCGCTAAAATTCTTTTCATTTGCCTCCTTTGTATAATAAAATACTGCATTTTTTAATTTTTTTAAAAAGAAAAATTTTCTTAAAATAAATAAAAATCTGTGTTTTCACAGATTTTTAAATTTCTAATAAATTTTTTAAAAAATTGCAATTATTGCAGTTTTTCTTGTTTTTGAAAAATTAAACGTATTTATCAGGGTGTTCAACTTTCATTTTAGCAACAAATTCATCTTTATCCATTTTGCCGTATTTTTCCATTAATTCAACACATTCTTCGTATTCTTTTTGTGCTCATTCGATGTCTTTAAAACCTTTAACTTCGGTAACGTTTTTACCTTTAAATTCTTTATAAGTACTAAAGAAATTACGAACAGAAACTAATCACATTTGGTCAATATCAGCTAGTGATTTAATATGATCTAAACGATAATCATCGGCATGAACGGCGATTAATTTGGTATCGGTTTCACCCGAATCAATCATTTGCATTGCACCAATAACTCTAGCTTCTAAACTTGTGCCAGGCATAAATGTTTCACTTGAATAAACCAAAACGTCTAATTCGTCGCCATCTCAATCAAGAGCTTCTGAGATATAACCATAGTTAGCAGGATATTTAAAATCGCCTCTTAAAATTCTATCTACTTTAATTTTTCCTGATTTACGATCGTATTCGTATTTAATTTTTGAATCTTTACTAATTTCAATATTTACTTCAATATTTTTCATACAAATTATTTTAGCATTTTTTAATTTTTCGAAAAGTTTTCCTCAGTTTTTCTTAAAAGAGAAAATAGATTTTTATTAAATCTTAAACTAGGGTTAGGAGGAAAAATGAAGGTTTACTTATTTGGCAAAATTATGCATATTAACACTAACTATTTAATTTTAGATCACGCCGGCATCGGAGAATTAATTTACGTTCCTAATATATCGCGTTTTAAAAAAGACGAATTAAGAAAAATTTTTATATGTAATATTTCAAATGAATATACAAACACTACTTATGGGTTTGACAATTTTAAGGAATTAGTTTTATTTGAAGATTTAATCGCTTTATCAGGCATTGGACCTAAAATTGCTTTATCAATTTTAAATAACGGTTGAGAAAATGTATTATCTTGAATAGCAAATAGCGAAGTTAAAAATTTAAGCAAGTTGCAATTTGTATCTAATAAAATCGCTAACAATATTGTTTTTACATACAGTGAGAAATACAAAAAGTTTTTAAATAAATTAAGTGAAGATGATGAAACAAAATTTAAAGAAAAAATTGAAACATCTAAAAATAAAAGTCAGTTTGAAGAAACTATGAAAATGTTAGGTTTTAAATATAATCAAATTAAATACGCTTTGGAAAATATTACATTATCAGATAATATCGAACAATGCGTTGAAAATGCTATCAAAGTTATTAGCTTAAAACAACAAAATGAACCAAGAGTTCAGGGTTAATACTTTTGATGATTTTATTGGTCAAGAAAAATTAATTAAAACATTAAAAATAATTATCGCTTCAGCAAAAGAGCAAACTAGACCAATAGATCATTTATTATTTTACGGACCGCCAGGATTAGGTAAAACTAGTCTTGCTAAAATTATTGCAAACGAACTAAATGGTAGCATTGTTTATGTACAAGGACCAATGATTGAAAAGAAAAGTGATATTTTAACTATTTTTTCTTCAATTAAAGATAATGACATTATTTTTATTGACGAAATTCATAGTATTAATAAAAACGTTGAAGAATTATTTTATTCAGCTTTAGAAGATCGGGTTATTGACATTGCCTTAGGTGTAGAAGGCAATAAAAAAATAATGCGTCTTAATTTAAAAAACTTTTCTTTAATTGGTGCTACAACAAAATTAAATTTAGTTTCTAAACCACTTAAAGATCGGTTTGGCTATATAGGAAAATTGTTGCCCTATAATAGCGAAGAAATTAAAAATATAATTTTAAATTCAGCAAAAAGAAATAATATAAGTATCACGGAAGAAGCGGCAAATTATATTGCTATTCATTCACGACAAACACCAAGAATTGCTAACAATCTTTTAAAAAGAGTTAACGATTTTTCTATCTTTAACAAACAAGATAAAATTACAGTGCAAATTGTAAAAAATTCCTTTAAATATTTAGACGTGCATATGTTTGGATTGTATCAACCACAAATAGAATATTTAAAAACATTAAAAAATATTTTTAAAGAAAAATTTGCTTCTCTAGAAACTATAAGTTCAATTACACGTGATGATAAATACACGATTTTAAACGAAATTGAACCTCTTTTAATAGTAAATAATTTAATTGAAAAAGGACCAAGAGGCAGAAGAATTACAAAAGAGGGAAGTAAATACCTAAGTGATCTAGATATTATTTAAATATTTATAATATTTATTTTGTATAATTTAAAAATTATGAAAAAGGCAAAGTTTATTAGCAATAAATTTAGGTGAATAATTAATATATTTGTAATAATAGCAATGATATTAACCGTAATCTTTGGCGGTCTTTTTTATTTATCACCTAAACTCAAACAACAAAACACCGATATTTTAAAAAGCAATATCGCTTTAAAAATTAATATTAATGATGACGATAAATATAAAAATTTTAATAACAAGGATGTTTTGAGTTATACAAAAGCTTATTTGGAAAACGAAAGTGAAATTTTGTCTTCTAATTACACCATAAATGTTAATAGCAAGGAAACTCTTGACATTTCAAGTATTAAAGATAAAACTGATTTAGATAAGGATAGATTGATAAATTCACTAGAAAAAAAAACTTATTTAACAGTTACTGATAAAGATGGAAATCCTTTATTTTACAAAGGTATTTACATTCCGAAATATTATGCAGCTGACATGCCTGAAAGTAATAAAAAATTTACTTTGAAAGATTTTATTAATGAAGGCTCAGAAAACTTTAATATGAGTTTGCAGGCAAACCCAGCAAGTTTAAGTAACAAAAACGGTTTAACAAATCGTGTTGAAATAAAATTAGACCAAAAAGGTTGAGATCAATTTGTCAAAATGACTAACGAATACTATTTAATGTATTCATATTCATTACAACAACAAAATCAAGAATATGATCCAAAAGACAATCCTGCTAATAAAGTTTATTTTTGAATTAATTTAGAAGAATTTATTCAAGAAGCTAAAACAAATTACCCAGAAGAATGAAAAGCTTCAGGAGAAAACCCAGTAAACTTTGCCTATATCAATAATCAATCAGCTCCTAAGGCGATTTATAAAACCGATTCAAACGGTCAAAAAAATTTAGAAAGAGTTGACAATCCTGTTTTAAAATACCATCAAATTAACGCTCGTAAATATTTAATTAGTTCGATAGTACCATGAGGATTACTATCAAAAGATAAGTTAAGTTCTTCATTTACTTTATTAAACAATAACAAACAAGGCTTAACAGACAAAGAATTAGCTAATGCAATTAATTTTGCTTATGCCCCATTTTCTTTAAAAGAAGAATATTCATATTTTGAAAAATCTAAAAAAGCTGGTAATTTATATCTAGTAGCAATTTCAATTATTTTTGCATTATTTGCAGTATTCTTGATAGTCAGATTTAGAGTATTTGGTTTAATAGCAACAATTTTAATTAGTTTATTTATGTTTGTTGTTTTAAGCATAATATCTGCATTCGGAATAACAATTAATCCAATAGTAGCATTTACATTATTAATATCTTTCTTTATAGGTTTTTTAATTTTAAACAACCATTTAGAAATATTTAAACGCGAAACCTTACAAGGCGGAAACGCAAATAAAGCGATTAAAAAATCTAACAAAAATGGTCTTATTTCTAATTTAGATGCATTAGTAGGTTTAACAATTGTTTCATTAATAGCAATTTTTATAAATGTTGCATATATCAATACAATAGGGATAATTATGTTTATTTCCATCTTTGCAATGTTGATATTTGCAAATATAATTCCGCTTTTACTATTTAGAAGTATTGTAAAAACAGAAAGCTTTGATGATAAATTAAAACTATTAGTTTGAAATAGTTCCAAATTAAATGTTTTAAATGAAAAATTCGATTTAATTAAAAAAGCTAAATATTACTTTATTGGTTTTGCTTTATTCATAATAATGTCTTTAATTTTTATCGGCATTTATAGCGGTGCTTTTAGTTCATCTGTCAATGGTTTATATTTAAGTTCACAAGCAAGTCAAAATTACGAGCTAGTAATCGGATCTCAAAACAACAATTTAAAAATTAATTTAGATCAAGCTTTAAAAATTTCACAACTTATTAAAGAAAAGAATGTGGCTTTAAGTGTCGAACCAATTTTAAACAATATTCAAGAGCAAACTTATTTAATTAACGTGATAAGCAAAAACGATTTAACCGATATATTTAATAATTCTTTATTATCAGATATTCAATCAATATTAAATACTCAAGATAAAATTTCATTTGTTTCTTATCAATTATCTTCAGAATCAATAGTCAAAGATACAGGATTTGTAATTTTATTAATAGTACTTTCATTAATATTTAATTTCATTTATATGACAATTAGATATTCATTGGTAAATGCGATTATTTTAGTTATTAAAAATGTATTAGTATTTATTTCAATTTTTGCTTGAATGTTTATTACTTACACTCAATTTAATTATTCTATTTTTGGAGTATTTATTTTAATTACAATGTTTAACGTGGTTGATGACTATATGTTATCATCTCAATTAAAAGGAGAATTTAGCCACGATTTAACAACTAAAAACTTTATTTACAGTAAAGAAGATTTAAGCAAAATGTTTAAATTATTTGCAAATCAAATTTTTGTACGTAATTTATTTACATTTTTATTTGCTATTGTATTTATAATTGCAAACTTAAATTTAATTACAGATTTAAATTCTACTTTTGTTTTAGGATTTAGTTTTGGTTTAATTTCAACAGCGTTTATAAACCAATTCTTAATAACTTATATTTGAATGAAACTTTTAAATAGAAAATATCAAATAAAAGAAAAAAGAATTAAAAACAAATACTGAAAAACAGAAAAAATTGAAGAACAAACATTTATTGGTATTAACGATTTTTCTATATAGGAGGTTATATGTTTAACCGTTTAAAGGGCACAAAAGATATATATGGTCTTGAATTAAAAGTAGTTAATTATATTAAAGAGATGTTTTTTAATGTTTCAAAAAAATATAATTGCGAAGAAATTCAAACACCGATTATTGAAGATATTAATTTATTTATCAGGTCAGTCGGTGAAACGAGTGATATTGTAAGCAAAGAAATGTATGCCTTTGAAGATTTGGGCGGTAGAAAAATCGCATTAAGACCAGAGGGAACAGCATCTGCTATTAGAGCTTTTTGCGAAAACAGAATTAACAATATGGAATGAGGTAGGTTTTCTTATTTTGGGCCTATGTTCCGTTATGAAAGACCACAAAAAGGACGTTATAGACAATTTCTTCAAGGTGGAATAGAATTAATAGAAAATAAAAGCTCATATACTAATTTGGAAATTATTAAATTAGCTGTTGATTTTTTAGAAGCAATTAAAGTTAAAGATTATATTTTACAAATTAATAATTTGGGTTCTTTTGAAACTAGAAACAAATACATTAGTGAACTAAAAAAATATTTTGAAAACTATAAAGATCAATTAAACGAAATTTCAAAAATAAGATTAGAAAAAAATGTTTTAAGAATTTTGGATGATAAAGAAGAAATTCAAAAAGAGTTTGTTAAAAATGCTCCTAAATTATTAGATTTTTTATCAAGTGAAGAAAAACAAGATTTCCAAGACCTTTTAAATCTTTTAGAAAAATTTAATATCAATTATCAAATAAACCCATATTTAGTAAGAGGGTTAGATTATTACAACGATATTGTGTTTGAATTTGTATCAAATTCAGAAGCATTAGGTTCTCAATCAACCATTTTAGCCGGTGGAAGATATGACGGTATGATTAAGGAATTTGGCGGTCCTGATATCGGATCAATCGGATTTGCTTTCGGTGTGGACCGGTTATCCGAAATTATTACTTTTAACATCGATAATTATGAAGAGTTGTTGGAAGATAATTCAATTTTAATTGGATGACAAAACGAAGAAGATAAGGATTTTATTTTAAAAGTTGCTTATGAAATTAGAAAAGAATTTAATGTTAAATTAATTAACAAGCAAATTTCAATTAAAAATTTATTTAAAAATCAATTTAAATTTAAACCTAAATATTTAATTTTTAAAGAATTAAATACAAAAGAAAAAGAATTAAAAGTTAAAACATCAGAAAAAGAATTTATATTTGAATATAACGACATTGAAGATTTTAAAAAAGCTATAAAGGAATAATTATGAAAAAGTATTACTGTGGAAATTTAAATATTGAAAATGTAGGCGAAAAAGTCGCTCTATATGGTTGAATTGCCAATAAAAGAAAATTTAAAAAACAAACTTTTATTGATTTAAGAGATTCAAGTGGTCTTATTCAAATTATTTTAGAAAATGTAAGTGATCCTTTATTAACAAAAGAAAGCTGCATTAAAGTCGAAGGTATTATTCAAAAAAGATTAGAAGCTAACCCAGAAATGAAAACTGGGGAAATAGAACTTTTAGTTGATAATTATGAAATATTAAACTCTTCAAAACAATTACCTTTCGATATAAATACCAAAGCCGAAAACAATGCTAATGAAGATTTAAGATTAGAATATCGTTTTTTAGATTTAAGACAACCTAAAATGCTAGAAAACCTTAAATTAAGACATAAATTGCTTTTATTAGTAAGACAATTTTTTGACAAACACGGCTATATAGAAGTTGAAACACCAATTTTAGGTAAATCAACCCCAGAAGGAGCTCGTGATTATTTAGTTCCAACTAGAAGAAAAGGTCGTTTTTTTGCACTTCCTCAATCTCCACAATTATTTAAGCAACTTTTAATGGCGGCAGGTTTCGAAAAATACTTCCAAGTAGCAAGAGTATTTAGGGATGAAGATTTAAGAAAAGATAGACAACCAGAATTTACTCAATTAGATATTGAAATGTCTTTTGGTTCTCAAGAAGAAATTTTTGCTTTATGTGAAAATCTTTGAAAGGAAGTTCTAGAACAATTAGGCTTTAAAATTCAAACTCCTTTTGCTAGAATGAATTATTTTGATTCAATGGCAAAATACGGAAACGATAAACCCGATACAAGGTATGAATATTTAATTAATGATTTAAGTAAAGAATTGGCTGATGAATATAATTTAAAATCAGTTAAAGCCATTATTTTTGATCGTGATATAAATGAAAATATCAAGATAGTAGAAGAAACCTTTAAGAAAAACAATGGTCAAAAATTAGATATTTTAGCATTAGAAAGTCCAGAAGGTAAGATAAGAAAAACCTTGGCTGAATTAGCTAATAAACAAGGAATTAAAAAAGCATGAGCAATAGTATCAGCTAGCGATTATGAAGAAGATGCTTTAAAATCATTAGGAGCAATTAGAACCTTATTAAATGAACTTTATAATTTAGCCGATCCAAACAAATTAAACTTTTTATGAATTGTAAATTGACCAATGTTTGAATACGATAGAGAAACTCAAACATATGCTCCTGCTCATCACGCTTTTACACAATTTGATGAAAGTACTTTACAATATTTAGAAAACAATGAACTAGATAAAGTAAGAGCAAAATCATACGACTTAGTTTTAAATGGTTTTGAATTGGGTTCAGGATCAATTAGAATTCACGATCTAAAAACTCAAAAAATGATGTTTGATATTCTTAAAATATCTGAAAAACAACAACAAGAAAGATTTGGTTTCTTTTTAAAATCATTTGAATATGGTTTACCACCACACAATGGTGTTGCATTTGGTATTGAAAGAATTTTAATGATTTTAACTAACTCATTATCAATTAGGGATGTTATCGCATTTCCTAAAAATGCAAAAGGAGTTGATTTATTAACCAAAGCTCCTTCTGACGTTACAAAAGAACAATTAGATGAATACGGTTTAGAGTTAAAAAAATAAAAATAAGGAGGAACTATGAGCGTTGGAGCAATAGTTTTAATAGTTGTTTTAATGATAATTTCATTAGCTATAATTGGAATTTCATTTATGATGGCACCAGATTCTAATAGTTTTAGTGGTGCTTTGGTTGGAAGTAATGACCTAGACTTATTTAAGGTTTCAAAAGAAAGAGGCATTAAAAAAGTTTTAAAATGATCAATGATTACTTTAGGTGCCTTATTATTTATATTTGCCATTGTTTTAAGGGTTGTAATTCAAAATGGATAGTAATTTAAAAAATAAATTTAAAACACCTAAATTTAAAGTAAATCAACAACAACTATTAGAATTTATTCAAAACAATGAACCTGTTGCTTTTTTAGACTTAGCTAAAAAACTAAAAGTTCCTTCTATTTTTAACAAAGAATTAACCGTTTTATTAAATGAATTAATTAAAGATAATAAGATAGAAATAAATCGTGATAACAAATATATTGCGATTTATTTTGTTAAAGAAATAGAAACGAATATTGCAATAACTAACAAAAGACTGGGTTTTATTGACTTTGAAGATCAAGGCGAACCAAAAAGTGCTTTTGTAGCTCCGTTTCAAATTAAAAATTGTTTAAGTAATGATTTGGTATTAGCAGATATTTTTTATTACTATAACGATAAAAAAGAAATTTTATATAAAGCTAATATTAAAAAAGTTTTACAACACAGTAGAAACATCATTGTTGGCACCATTAAAAAGGCTAATAATAAAGTTTATTTTACGCCAATGGACGAAAAAGACAAAGGTAATTTTGAATTTATAGCTGATGCAAAATCCTTAGAAAAACTAACCGAAAAAGATGTTATAAGCTGTGTAATTTTAAAACCAAATAATAAAAACATTGCTATTGGTTTTAAAAAAATTATCGGCAATGTCGAAGATAAAGAATTTGTTATTAAAAAGATAATAGCAACCAATGAAGTAAACACTTCTTTTAATCAAGAAGTTTTAAAAGAAGTAAAAAATATTAGTCAAGAAGTAACACCAAGAGAAATAAAAGAAAGAAAAGATCTACGAGATTTAATGACGGTTACTATTGACGGTTTAGACACTAAGGATTTTGACGACGCTATTTCTTGTTATCAATTAGAAAACGGCAATTGAAAATTATTTATTCATATTGCAGACGTTTCTTATTATGTTAAAGAGGATTCTGAAATTGACAAAGAGGCTTTAAAAAGAGGAACAAGCATATATTTACCAGATAAAGTTATACCAATGCTTCCTTTTGAATTATCTAACGGTATTTGTTCTTTAAATCCCAATGTAGATAGAGCTTGTTTAACTTTAGAATTAGAAATTGATAAAGATGGAAATAATGTTTCTAGTGATATATATGCTAGTGTAATTAATTCTAATTACCGTTTGACTTATAATGAGGTAAATGATTACTTTAATAATAAAAATAATGTTCCTCAAGAAGTTTCTAAAATATTAGATGCGTCTAGAGATTTATCTAAAATTATTAGACAAAAAAAACTAGAAGAAGGTTATGTTGATTTTGAAATCAAAGAACCTAAAATTATAATGGATGGTGATCAAGTCATTGATATTAAAATTCGCGAAGAGGGAGAAAGTGAAAAACTAATAGAAGATTTCATGGTCAGAGCCAATGAAACTGTTGCTGAAATGATGACCCAAAAAGAAATACCTTCTATTTATAGAATTCATGATAAACCGGAAAACGAAAAATTATTAAATTTACAAGATTTAATCAATTTTAGCGGTTATAAAAATATTAATGTACCTTTTGATGGTCAACCTAAATCTTTTGGCGAAATGATAGCTAAAATTAAAAATAATGGCTTTGATGACTATATGAAAATGGCAATGTTAAGAACCATGCAAAAAGCTGTTTATTCTTCTGACAATATTGGTCATTTTGGATTAGCTTCAAAAGCTTATTCTCACTTTACAAGTCCAATTAGAAGATATCCAGACTTACTATTACACCGTTTAATTAGAAAATATATTTTTGAAAAACAAAAAATTGATGAAGATAATAAAGAAGAAATTAAACATAAAATTGAAGAGATAGCTATTAAAAATTCAGAATCTGAAAAAACGGCAGTTACTGTTGAAAGAGATATTGTTGACGTTAGAAAATCAGAATTTTTTGAAAAATTTATTGGTAAAACTTTTAATGCAACTTTAGTTAGTGTTGAAAAATTTGGAGTATTTTTTAACATCGAAGAATTTCAAACAAGCGTATTAATTAGATACGATGATATTGAAGATAATATGCAAAAAGTATCAAACTTTGAAGCCAAAGGTATGACTAAAACCTTAAAAGTTGGAAAAAAATATTTAATTATTATTACCTCAGTGGAAAAAGAAAAAGGTAATATAAACGCTAAGTTAGCATAAAAATCAGAGTTAGAATTTATATTAATTCTGCTCTGATTTTTATTTATCAAATAAAGGTTTATTATTAGATTTAAATTCAGGTTTTAATAAATCTTTTTTATTATAAATTTTAATATGGCAAACACCTTTTCAAAAATAAGCTAAACCAATACATAATAAACTACCTGAGATTGGAATTAAAATATTAATGATAGTTTTAATTGCAACATTATCGCCGGCATATCCCATTGGATGAGAAAAATTTAAAAAGGGATAAATAATAACTTGGGTTTGTAAATAAATACTATCAATACCAGTAATATTACTTTGTTGTTCTGGTGTAGCTTGATTTAAAAATAATTCAGCTACTCTAATACCAGAAACAAATAGTAATAAAGCAAATAATCAATAAGATATCATCATTAAAAATGAATATAACATTGTTCTATGAGAAACAACTAAATTTTTACGGTTAATTATAAACATAATAATCGCAATTAAGGGATTTAAAAAATGAACCGGTATTGTTAAAGCTATTCAAGCGGCATTAGCTTTTAAAAAACTTCAAAAATGAGGAGTAGTAAAAACAAAAGGAATAATAACACTTCAAAAAACAATAAAAGTTATTGAAATATAAACATTAGATAAAAATAACATTCTTTTAGTTCATAAATGTTTTGGCATTGCAGCATAAGTAATAAGCGATACTCCGGCTAAAATATTTGTAATATAAGTAAAAGTAAATCTAACTTGAAGCAAACCACCTGAAATAGAAGGAAAAACACCTTTATTAATTAGATCTTTAATCGTTTCAGGTTTAAGGTTGTTAATGTTATTATACATATCACTGGCAGTTGAAGGTCAAGAAGCAACAAACGTAGAAAATAAAATAATTAAAATTGTAACGCCAACTCAAAAGGTCGCTAAGCGTTTTTTATCATTACTTTTAAAAGGAAAAAGAGATTTTGGTTTAACTGTTTCATTTTGCATAATTAAATATTATATATAAAAAATAAGATAATAAAAAATAGCAACCAAAGTTGCTATTTAATATTAATCTTCGTCTACTGAAACTTTACCACCACGTTTTTTGATGATTTCATCAGCTAAATTACGTGGTAATTTTTCATAGTGATCGAATCACATTTGATATGTTCCACGACCTGTGGTCATAGATCTTAGTTGAGTAGCATAACCAAACATTTCTGATAATGGGATATATGCTTTAATAACGTGTGCTCCATCATTTCTGGTTTCGTTGTCTCTAACTTGTCCACGACGTCTTGAAATATCTCCCATAACGTCTCCGAAGAAATCTTCAGGAACAACAACCGCAACGTCCATAATAGGTTCTAATAGAACTGTTCCTAATGCTTCACGACCTTTTGTCAATGATTTAGAAGCAGCAATTTTATATGCTAATTCAGATGAATCGACTTCATGGTATGAACCATCAAATAAAGTTGCTTTAACATCGATCATAGGATATCCAGCTAAAATACCAATAGCCATTTTTTCTTTCAATCCTTTTTCTATTGATTTAATGTATTCTTTAGGAATTTTTCCACCAACAATTTTGTCGATGAATTCAAATCCACCATCTGGGTTAGGTTCGTATTTAATTCATACGTGACCATATTGACCTTTACCACCTGATTGTTTCTTGTGGATACCTTCAACTTCGGCTGATTTGGTAATGGTTTCACGGTATGAAACTTGTGGTGCTCCAACTGTAACTTCAACTTTAAATTCTCTTTTTAGACGGTCTACGATGATGTCTAGGTGTAATTCACCCATACCAGCAATAATAGTTTGTCCGGTTTCTTCATCGGTGTAGTATCTAAATGTAGGGTCTTCGGCAGCTAATCTTTGAAGAGCTAATGAAAGTTTTTCAGAAGCGTCTTTAGTTTTTGGTTCAATAGCTTGTGAAATAACTGGTTCAGGGAAATTCATGTTTTCTAGAACGATGTCTTTGTGTTTTTCGTCGATTAGAGTATCACCAGTTGTTGTGGTTTTTAAACCAACAGCAGCTGCAATATCTCCGGCTCTAACTTCGTCAATATCGGTTCTTGAGTTAGCGTGCATTAATAAAATACGGCTAAATCTTTCTTTTTCACCCTTAGTTGAGTTAAATACATATGAACCTTTGGTGATAACACCTGAATAAACTCTAAAGAAAGTTAAGTTTCCAACGAATGGGTCGTTCATAACTTTAAATGCTAATGATGAGAAAAATTCATCATCTGAAGCAGGGATAGCAATTTCTTGTTCACCTTTGTAAGCTTTCATAGCTGGGATGTCTAATGGTGATGGTAAATAATCAACAACAGCATCCAACATTAATTTAACACCTTTGTTTTTGAAAGATGTACCACAAACTACTGGGAAGAAGTCAGCGGTTAATGTAGCTTTTCTAATTGCTCTTTTTAACACGTCAGCTGGAATTTCTTCTTCAGCTAACATCATTTCCATAACGGTTTCATCAAAATCAGCAACAGCTTCAGCTAATGAATTTCTCATTAGAACTGCTTCATCTTTTAAGTGAGCAGGAATTTCAATTTCAGTAGCATTTTCTTCAACACCACCGTCATATTGGTAGGCTTTCATTTCAACAAGGTCAATAATTCCGTTGAATTGTGATTCTTCCCCAATATTTAATTGAATAGCATGAGCGTTAGCTGCTAATAATTTTCCTAATGATTCAACAGAAGCTTTAAAGTTTGCTCCCATTTTATCCATTTTGTTAACATAAACAATTCTTGGGACTCTGTAGTTAGTTGCTTGTCTTCAAACAGTTTCGGTTTGAGGTTCAACTCCACTTTGAGCATCTAAAACTGCAACAGCACCGTCAAGTACACGTAATGAACGTTCTACTTCAATAGTAAAGTCAACGTGACCTGGGGTATCGATAATGTTTAATCTTTTACCTTTTCAGTAAGCTGTAGTAGCAGCTGAGGTAATAGTAATACCTCTTTCTTGTTCTTGAACCATTCAGTCCATTTGTGAAGCACCTTCGTGGGTTTCACCAATTTTATGAATTTTTCCTGTGTGGTATAAAACTCTTTCAGTTGTAGTAGTTTTACCAGCATCAATATGCGCCATAATACCGATATTACGGTAATCATTTAAATCATATTCTCTAGCCATAAATAATTCCTATTATCATCTAAAGTGAGCAAATGCTTTGTTAGATTCAGCCATTTTGTGGGTATCTTCACGTTTTTTGATTGCTCCACCCATTTTGTTTGAAGCATCAATAATTTCATGTGCTAACTTTTCTTCCATAGTTTTTTCGTTTCTTAATCTTGCATATTGAATTAATCATCTTAATGCTAAGGTTTGTTTTCTTTTAGCACTAACTTCACAAGGAACTTGGTAGTTTGATCCACCAACTCTTCTTGATCTAACTTCTAATTGAGGGCTAATGTTTTCTAAAGCAGTATTAAATACTTCGATTGCTTCTTTTCCGGTTTTTTCTTTAATAATATCAAAGGCATTGTATAAGATGTTTTCAGCGATAGATTTTTTACCGTCTAACATGATGGTGTTAACTAATTTAGTAATAATTTTTGAGTTAAAAACTGGATCTGCTAAGACATCTCTAACAGGTGCTTTATGTTTTCTTGACATATAATTTCCTTTCTAACTTTTTAATTAATTACTTTTTGGTTTTTTAGTACCGTAGATTGAACGGCCTTGTTTTCTTCCATCAACACCAGCAGCATCTTGTGTACCTCTAACGATTGTATATCTAACTCCGGGTAAATCTTTAACTTTACCTCCACGAATTAAAACAACTGAGTGTTCTTGTAAGTTGTGTCCTTCACCTGGAATATAAGCAGTAACTTCTTGACCATTTGATAATCTAACACGGGCATATTTACGAATAGCTGAGTTAGGTTTTTTAGGGGTCATGGTTGCAACCCTAGTACATACACCACGTTTAAATGGAGCAGGAATTAGAGTTTCTTTTTTGTGTAAAGAGTTATACATTTTACCTAAAGCAGGAGCTTTAGATTTTGTAGTTTTATCTTTACGGCCTTGTTTAACTAATTGTGCAACTGTAGGCATTTCGTTTTCCTTTCTATAAATTAAATATGTTTGGTATTTAGCTCTTAACTAAAATACTGTTAAATTATACAACAACTGTGCCGGTGTTTCACGTTTTTTTAGATTTTTTTATTTAAGAAAATTAAAAAGATTTGCAAAACGCAAATCTTACTTAAATTAAGCTAATTTTAACTTTTAAATATATTGTCAAATAAAATTTAAAATTAAATCTAAAATTGTTTTAGCTTCTTCATTAGAAACCGCTAAATCATAATCGTCAAAACTTTTAGACAGATAATAAATTGATTTTAAAAAAGATAAATTAGGCTGCTTATTAGAATGTTCTCTGCATAAAAAACCACCTTTATATAAGTTAAAATCAACAATATTATCGCGATTATTACATTCCACACAATGTTCAAGCTGAGGTAATAACCCCATTACTTTTAAAACCTGAAAACATAAATAAGACATTGCTACAAAATTACGTTTTTCAAAATACGGTAAAACTTTTTCATAGCTACTTAAAATAACATCTAAATTATTTAACCTTAAACTGTTAAATAATCTAATTAAAGTTTCATAAGTATTAGAAAGATAACTTTGATAATTAAACTCTTTAATTAAAGTAGCAGTTTTTAAAACTAAATTACTATTTATATCTTCTTTATAAAGCAGGGTTAAGTTAACAAGATTTAATAAATTTAAAGCAAAACGATTTTTAGATGAACTTTTTCTAACCCCTTTGCAAAAATAATATTTAATGCCCTCATTAGTTAAGCAGGTAATAAGCTCATCATAATCGTAATAAGGTGTTTTTTTAAGAATAATTGCTTTTTTATCTATTTCTTGCCACATAAGTTAAATTATATAAAAAGTTCTCACCAAGGAGAACTTTTGTTTAGTCTTCATAATAAGGAATAATGTGAATGTGGGTTCTAAAAATAACTTGTCCAGCTGTTTCACCATTATTAATAGTTAATTTAAAACCTTTAGCATTTAATTTTTCTACTTGTTCGATTGCTAAATTTTTAGCTAGAACAATTAAATAAGTTAAATCTTCATCTTCAATATCAAATAAGTTTTCGCTGTAATTTTTAGGAATTACTAAAAAGTGCCCTTTATTAACTGGATGAATATCGACAATAGCGATGGCTTTATCGTCTTCATAAATAATAGTTGAGGGTATTTCACGATCAATAATTCTTTGAAATATATCTTTTTCCATATTATATTAATCCTATTGTTTTTAGATAATCTTCAACAGAAGAGTTGACATTTTCAAATTTAAAACCTAATTCTTTAAAGTAATTTTGTGCCGTTCTAAATAAACTATCTTTATCTTTAATAATTAAATTATTAGCTAAAACTAGCAATGCTTTTTCTTCTTCTCAAGGGGTGTTTTTCATCGATAATACATCTTTTGAAGTTTTAGTTTTATCGGCCGCTTCAAAATCAACAGTTTGATATAAAGGAGCTAATTTAATAACGTATTTAGCTTCGATTTGATTGTTTTTAACCATATCAACACTAGTTGGATATTTTGATAAATTATATTTATTTTGAGTAGCTGAAAATTCTTTAGTTTCAGGATTATAAGTTAATTTAGCTTCAAATTCGTATTTAATATTTTTATTTTCAAACTGAGCAACAGTTAAAACCATCGGAACAGTTAAAATATTGTTATTAAAAGTAATTAAGCCTTCTTGTTTAAAGACTAAATCATAATTTTGACTATCTAAATTAACATTATTTTTTACAAATTGAGTTGAATTTTCTCCATCTCTTATTAAACCTTCAAAATCTACGTCATTTGCATCAAAAGTAACTTTTTCTTCGGTTGATTCATTTGCTACTTTTTGTTTTAATGAAGCGGTTGCTTTAATTAAAGGCAAGTTAATTTCTTTGGCTAATAAATTAGCGAATTTAAAAGCGTCTTGTGAATAAACCATTTTAGTATTTGGATCTACAAAACCGAAAACATTATTTTTATTACTTTTAATTCCGTAAATACTTCCTAGTAGTTGTCCTGAGGTTGCTGAATTGTCTGATAAGCCTTGGTATGCACTAAGGTTAGCAACAATACTAAATTCAGAAGCAGAAGATTGATTAGGTAAAGTTAAAGAAACTGTCCCTTCACTTAACCCTGTTGGTATAACTTGATTTGGGTATTTAGCAGGTGAATTTAAATCATATTGTGGTTTTGATGATGGATTATATTGAGCTAAATCATTAAATTCCTTAAAACTTGAAATTGAAGCCTGAGCTCATCTTATATTCATATCTCTACTATCGTTAAAGCTTCAAGAAACAACTTGAGGTTTTTCAACTAAATACTTAGTTAAATAAACTAATTTATCTTTTAAGTTTAAAGCTTCATAGAAATCTTTTTGTGCCGCAGGAGTATCTTTTTCTTTCATTTTATCTGCTTGAGATAATAAATATTTATCTTCACCGTTTTCATTAACGCTTAGGTTGTAATATTCGTCACGGTTTTTTAATAAATATAATCTTGAAAGAATTAATTTTTCAATATCTAATCTAACATCAGAAGTTATCTTAGAAGAATTATTTAGTAAAAATTTAAATTCTTCTTCAGTTGGAATTGCAAAAGGTGTTGGATTATAATCAGCTGTATTTACATTTGCTTTAATAAAATCTGATTTTAAGTTTGAGAAATATTGTGGATTATCTTTAATTTTATTAGCTGCATAATATTGAAAGATTTCACTAGCATCTTTTGCTAAATCACTATTAACATTTAATAAATCTAAAATAGGGTCTTTACTATCAGCTTTTATCGCATTAGCTTCTAAATCATCTTTATAAAAAGATTCTAAATAAGTATTGGCAATAAAAGTAACAATTTTATTTTTCGAAAGTTGTTCAGCAATAACTTTGGCTTGATAACCAGGGTTTTCTCCGTCTTGTGGTTTATAACAAGAAACAGTAATGGCTGGTGTAGCTACTAAAATTGGAGTTGCTGTTAATAAAAATTTATTAATCTTTTTCATGTTTACCCCTTTCTTAGTTTGATTTTAATTTTTTAGATAAATTACTGTTAATAAAATCGTTAATAGTTTTGAATAAGTAATCAATAGGTTTTTGATTTGTATGAGGAGCTAATTCTCATTTATATTGATTGTCAGCTTCTAAAGTTGCTTTTCAGTCTGCATAAATACCAGAATTAAATTCGTTTTTAACAAATGATTCAATTTGTTTCGCCTTGTTATTAATTAAGGAACTATTGTCGGCTTGTTTAACTAATTTTTCATACTCAATAGCTTTTTCAATGTCCTCTTGAGTAAATTTACGTTCTTCATTAGTTTCTTGTTGAATAAATGATTGTTCTTTAATATAGTTAATAAATTCGTCTTGGCTTAATAAATCAGCTACTTGGAAATCCTTAGTTAAAATTTCATTAAAAATATTATTTAGATTTAAAACTTCTTTTTTAAATGCTCCGTTGTAATTTGATTTTGATTGAATTGTTAAATCATGAATGATTAATGAATTAACCTTGTTTACATCTGATAGGTAGTAAACGTTTTGCAATAAAATACCATCAGAAGTTACTCTTAAATAGTTATCTTTAACTTTAATAATTGAAGAAATTTTATTGTCAGGATTATTGGTTGAAAATACTGTTTGATAAACTTTGCTAATTGCTTTATTAAAATCTGAATCAATCATACTGTTAATTGTATTTTTAATTGTGTCATTTAAAGTAGCTATATTATTGCTATTTAAATCAGTTTTATTAAGCTCTTTTGAATTAGTGCTATCTAATGCATTTTTTAAATCTTTGTAAGTTTGTGAATTTTCGCCGGCTGAATTTTTGATTATTTCTAGTAATGATTTATTCAATTCTTCTTTTAAATTTGTAAATAATTCGTTTTGTTCGTTATATTTATAAATTCCAGTAGTTTCAGTTGCATCACCTAATAAAATAGAAATTAATGGAATATATTCTTTGGCTTCCTTACCTTGTAATTGGCTAAATATATTTTGAAAACCGATTGAACCATATTGATCAGCTGCAGATTTATCAGAAGAAACAAATTCCAATAATTTTGCATCATTGTTTGCTTTAATTAAAGCTTTATTTCATTCTTCTTGTTTTGTTTCGTCAACAATAATTAATGGGCTGATACCACTAAATGTCGCAATTTTATCTATACCTTGTGCTACTTCGACTTTGTTTTTATCTTCTAATACAAAAGCGTTATATGATAAAAGTTTAATAACTTCATCTTTACTTACAGATCATGGCGTAACAACATCATCTTTATTAGGTTTAGAAGCTAATTTAAAGTCAGAAATAATTGCTTGTTTTCTTTCGATTCATGGAGTTATAAATCTTGAAGCTTCTTTTTGGTCGGCTACAAATGATTTAGTAACAAACATCGGAATAGCTAATTGGTCTTTATTTTCAGTTAATAATTCTTCACTATTTTCTAGTGGTAAAACGTAATTAACATTTTCTTTGGCAAAAGATAAAGTAATAGTTTCACCTTGTTTAGCCACTTCTATTTTTTCGCCATTATAAGTGTAGTAAATATCTCTGTTAGCTATAATTCCATTTTTAAGTTCGCTGTAAGTTCAGTCTTTATTAACCTCAGTTTGATATCTTCTATAAGCATTAGATTCCATTTGCTTAGTAGTTAAATATTCAATGGCTTCTTCTTTTGATTTAGCATTACCATATTGACTAGAAGCTAATTCTTCTTTAAATTTTTCATCTCATTTTTTTTCTAAGCCGTAGTCTTCCTGAATTTTCTTTTCTAAATCATTAATTTTTTTTGTATTTTCAGACTTAATTTTGTCAATGCTATCTAAGGCAAATGATCTACGTTTGTTTTCAGCTTTATCAGCATTATAAACAGCTTCATATCATAAAGAACCTTTGTATTCTTGCTCGTATAAGTATTTTGTTAAAAATTTCTCTACTTGAGAAGCAATATATTTAGGTCCATTTAATTCATTATGGTTTTTGTCTAAGTCACCGTAATTTAAATTGTAATTTTTACCATTAGGCGTAACAATACTAATAATTGCATCATCATTAGTTAAAACCGGTGTAGGTTGTGGTAGTTTTTTTTGAGCTTGAACAATCGGAATTGCAATACCTGCGGAAACAGCAGCAGTAATAGCTGTACCTCAAAAGGCACCTCATAAGATTCTTTTTCTTTTAGCTTTTTGTTCAGTAGTTCTGATTTTTTTATCTGACATTTTTCAACCTTTCTATCGAATAAATTATATTAATTTTATCATTTTTAAATTAAGTTAATATATTAAATATATTAAGCATAAGAATTAAAAGCGAAAATATAACAATTTAAAAACAAAAAAATATTAAAAAATAACTTAATTTAAAAAGAAAACCAAATTTTGACCTAATTAAAGCAAACATTAAATTTACATATAACTATTAAATTTCAGTTTAAGGTTATAATATTCATTATGAATATTATTTTTGATAATAAAAACCGTATTTTAAAAGAACTAATCAACATTTGTAAAGAAAATAATTTGTGATATAGTGCTGATAATCAAACTCTTTTACAAGCTTATAGCAATAAAAATAACGAAGAAATTTTTGACCATCACGATATTATGATGACTTATGACAGCTATAAACAATTAAAAAAAATAGTTCCAAACCGTTTAATAGACGGAATTTCTAATTCTGAATATTATGGTATTCAAGCTAAATTTGTGGACAATTATTTAGAAGTTCATAATTCACAGCCTTTTGTAAACATTAATTTTGTAATTTCAACTAATTTAAAAAATCTTAAACAATACACTAAATTAAAAACTAGAAACAAAAGTAAAATAAATTACTTTGCCCAAATGAATTTATCAACTTTAAGTCCTTATAAAACAAAAATTAGATTTGCTAAACTTTTTAAAAAATTTGTTTCAAATTTAAACTATAAAGATGTTTTTAATTTATTAAATACGCAAAAATATGAAGGTTATATTATTACTTCCAAATATATAAAAAGTAACGTCGCCGATAAATGATTAAGCAATTTCAATTTTGAAACTGAAACTTTAAAAATTGAAGATAATATTGAAATTCAATGTATTGTTGAGGCTGATAAATATTTAAATAATTTATATGGAAATAATTATCAAAATAAAGAATTTGAATTATCTAATCAAATTTATATTTCTCCGGTAGATATTATTAATCACGAATCAAAAGACATTGAAGAAGTATTAGAACAAGCAAATAATGATAATGATGTATTTTGTTCAAAATAAAAATGTGGAATTGAATCCACATTTTATTATTTAGATTTTTGAGATGTAGCAGTTTTTGATTTGTTAACTTTTTTAATAGTATAACCTTTTAATCTTAGAACATAGATAACAGTAAATACAGCAGTTAAAGCAAATACTAAAATTAAGAAAATAATTGAACATGCTAATAAAGCAATTCCAGAAGCAGTATCTGCTCCGGTGTTTATACTTGCTAATCAAATCATAAAAATGGTTATGCCTGCTAGAAAACCAAATAAAATTAAAGCTGGTAAAATAAAGTGTTTATTTAAGTTCTTTTTAAATAAAGTAATAGCTACAAATCAGTTGTAAATCATCGCTAGGAAACCTAGTACAAAAAATGAAATAATTAAGCCTAATACTGAGTTCATTTATTGCTCCTTTTATATTTAATATGTAAATTATACTAAAAATTACAACCCTAATTTAAATTGATAAAAATTGCAGATTTCTCTGCAATTTTATCTTCTAATTTTGTTCTTTTGTTTTAACTGGATCAATTAATCATTTACGTTTTTGTTCTTTAATTTCTTTTATATGACCTAGTTCTAAATAAATAACTTTATCTGCAACTTCGGCAACATCTGGATCGTGAGAAACAATGATAACAGTAGTTCCATAATCACGGTTAATAGTTTGTAAAATTTTTAAAACAATATAACCGGTTTTTTCATCAAGAGCTCCAGTTGGTTCATCGGCAACAATGATTTCTGAGTTTTTAGCAATTGCTCTTAAAATAGAAACCCGTTGTTGTTGACCCCCTGACATTTGTGAAGGATATTTATACATACATTCTTCTAAATCAAAATCTTTAAATAATTGTTTGATATTTAAATGTTTAGATTTGTCAGTTTGTAAATAAGCTCCCGTTTCCACATTATCATAACTGTTTAAATTTTGCAATAAGTTATAGTTTTGAAAAATAAATGAAATATTTTCTCTTCTAAATCAAGTTTGTTTATTGTCAGTTAAATAAGGTAAAGAAATATCGTTAACAATAACATCACCTTCAGTCGGACGGTCTAAACCACTAATAATATTTAGTAAAGTAGATTTACCTGAACCCGATTTACCATATAAAATGGCAATTTCACCTTTTTTAATACTAAAGTTAATGCCTTTTAAAACTTCAGTAACCACATTACCTGATAAATAAGATTTTTTAAGATCGCGAACTTCAACGATATTGCCATCGCTATTTTTTTCGTTGATCTTAGCATCTTTTTTTCTTGGTTTATTATTAGCTAATTTAATTTTCTTTAAAGTGGCGTTATCTAAAACTTTTGTTGCGATATCTTCATCTTTAACTTCAATTGGAGCTTTTAATTTATTAATTTCTATTAAATTAATATCTTCAATTGTTTTTTCATCAGCTAAATTTTTATTAGCTTTTTGATTTTTTCTTGGTCTAGCCATTATTTTCCTTTCAGAGCATCAACAGCTTTAACTTTATTTAAACTATTTCAAGTAGCAATTGATGTTAATGTAAATACAGTTAAACAAATAACCATTGATAATAAAACATTTGAAATGTAAAGAATTAAAGGTAATGATATTTGACTTGTCGCCATCATAAAGGCATTAAATATTGCGATAATGGAAATCGTTACTGGAATCATTAATAAACAAGCCATGATGATTGCTGGTACAAAGTTAAAGAAGAATAAAAAGATTTTTTCTTTGTTAGTATAACCTAAAACAGAGAATGTTGCTATTGATCTTTGATTTGAAGCAATCATTATATTAGTAATTACAACTAAGATAATAATACAGATTAGAAGCGA
This sequence comes from [Mycoplasma] falconis, assembly GCF_006385795.1. Classification (GTDB taxonomy): domain Bacteria; phylum Bacillota_I; class Bacilli_A; order Mycoplasmatales; family Metamycoplasmataceae; genus Metamycoplasma; species Metamycoplasma falconis. The sequence continues at coordinate 41,736 of NZ_VFSS01000004.1, forward strand.
AATTAAGATAAAGGCTACAAGAATAGTATTAACAGTTTTTGAAATACCTTCAATAAATCCTACTTCGATGTCTTTACTATTAACATCAAATGAAGCTCCATACATAATATTTTTACCGTATATTGAACCGCTTTGAGTTCCGTAGAATTTAGTTAAAACTTCTCTTGTAATATTTTTGTATTTTTCATTAGATGAAGCTAAACTTCTTATTTCTTCTAATTGTAAGTCGTTGACATTTAGTAATTTTTTAAGTGTTTCTTTGTAATCTAATTTTGCCTCAGGGTGAGCTTCATTATAAGCATCAATATTATGTTCGTAAACTGAAATGAAGTTTACAGTCGGATCAGAAATAAATATACGTTTAAAGAAAGCTCATAAACTTTCTTCACTAGCAGAAGCCACATCAAATGAAGAAGCAGCTCCTCAAAAACCGGTTGAAGAATAAGTGGTTAAAGTATCAATAGTTTGAACTGGAGTTTTATCAATAGATAGAACACCATTAAATGCGTCGTATTTACGGTTAAATTGTTTAGTTAATAATTCAACTTTATCAGGATTAGCATAAATAGCATTTTTAAGTTCATATTTTCTTGATTTTCTTAAACGATTAGCTAACGTATCAAAGCCTAAAATATGATCTAAAATGTCTTTCCTTGTTACTAATTCAGTATTAATATAAGTTTCAGAAATACCAATTACTTTAAATTCATATTTTAATTTTGGTGCTTTTTGCATTAAAGCTTGATAAGCGAAACGATCAACATGATTTGTAATATCAACACTAAAAGTTGAGCCAACTTTTCAATGATATTTACGTGCTGCTACATCGTTAACAACGATAGGAATAGCTTCTTCACTATCAAATTTATAATCATAATTATCTAGTAATTTTGAAAGATCTTGATTTTTATTATCGTGTAATCTTACTAATTGACTATCACTGTAATATCCATAAATTCTAATATCTTTATTATTTAAAAGACCTTGAGCATAAGTATATTTTTCATTAGTTGCATCATTTCAAAATACTCCACCGAATGAAACGTAATAATCGTTTAAACTAATTCTTTGATAAGCATTAATTAAAAATTGACGATATTCATTTCTTGCCTTAGCGGTTGTAACTCTAATTGGATACATGTAATCGTTCATTTCTGGATTTCATTCGACATACATAAATGTATCTTCATAACCAGCGTGGTTTTTACCTGAAAAGATAAAGTAACTTGTTCTATTACTGTAATCTTCTGGTAAACCGTTTAAATGATCGTTAATATATTTATCTAAATCACGAACGGCAATAATTCTTTGATATTCGTAATATGAATTAATTTCAGGATTTAAAAACTCTTTGCCTTCCTTTAATTTTTTAATATCAATTAATTGTTGAGATCCTTCCATCGCTTTTGAAACTCTTTTAAAGATTTGAGTTACCCTTGCTTTTTGGGTTTCGGGCATATTAGCATAAGTAATATCTCATGGAGATAATTCTACCGATAAGTCCATCAATAAATCTAATGAAGATTTAGTAATAACAGTTGGATCAAATGGTTTTTGAATAACGTCAGTATTAAATGAACTACCCGGACGCATAAAGTTTGGATTATTATAATCTAATTGGCTTCCGTTAGAAGAAGCATTACCTGCTAAATCGTTAGGCACATATAAATAATTATTTAAATCATTTTTATTATAAGTAATGTACGGTCCACCTTCGGTTGTCGGTGTTTCTAAATCTAATTTAAAGTTATATAAACGATCTTTATAAGTTTTGGTTATCGCTTTATTAAAGACGTTATTTGAAGATAAGAAGAACATTGAAATTAAAGAAGTGGTTGAAAAGGCTAAAAATAATGAAAACATTTTTCAGAAATTGTTTAAAGCCATAGAAGCAATAAATCTTGCTTTAACTGGTAATCTTCTAAACATTAATGAAAATCTTCTTGCTACGTTTCCAACACTAACTTCGGTTAAACCACTCATTAATTCGGTTGGTTTTCTTCTTACAGAAATTAAAGTGATAATAAAGATTAATAATGAAACAAAGATTAAAGGTACTAATATTGTCATTATTAATGCTAGCGGATTAAATGGTATGATATTCCGTTCCAGCGTTCAATAAGAAGCTAAGATGCTCATTGCTGGTCCTTGTAAGGCAAAACCAATAATATAACCTACAATAGCACCTACGATTGCCGGAATTCAGCCAAAAACACAAAATGATAAAGCAATTTCTTTTGATTTATAACCTTGTGCTCTTAAAATACCAATAACTTTATTTCTAGCTTCAATATATCTTCTAATAATGAAGTAAACAATAAATGAAACTAAAAAGGTTAAAACAGTTATTAAATAAATCGTTGCATTTTTAATAGTTGAAACAATTTGTCTAATAGTTACAACTCTAATGTATCTTTCTGGGTTTAAAGGATCTTGCTCATTAGCATAAAATACTTTTTTAGCTGATGAAGGGGCAACAGCGTCAATAATCTTATTAAATTTAGCAACTAATTCTTCTTTTGTTTTACCTTTAATTTCTTTTCCCTTTGCATCTACTGGAGCCTTAACTACTGCATAACTTTTAATAGCAAAAGTTGGATAAGCTGAGTACATTCTGTCGAAACCTTTTTGGTTAACAAAAATAATTGCTTGGGTTTTAGGATCTACTTGCAAATTCTCTTCGTTAACAACTGGATATAAGTAATCAGCACTTGAATCAACACCAATAATTAAATATTGTTGATTATTAATTACAATTTTATATTCACTAGGTAATTCTTCAATAAATAGTTGCATTGAATATGGATCACTTAGATACTTACTAATATCTCCTTCGTAAACTTTTTTATTGTTATTAGCAAAATATCCGTAATTTACCTTAGCTAAATAAGAACCGGCATCGGTGTAAGAAATTGCATTAGGTATAGTAATAGGTTCGATTGTTTTCAAAACTGCTTTTTTAACTGATTCAGTAACATTAATATCAAATATTATTAAGTCCGAACCATCCTCAGCAACAATTAAATTTTTAAAAATATTATTAATTACCGCTACGTCTAAATCGATTGATTCATCGGTTTTTGAAGCTACCTTTTTAGATTTAGGGATAAATGTTTGTGAAACTGCTAAATATTGTTTTCTAATGTCGTCGATAGTAGCAAAACGTAAGTTATTTAAAACTTGTTTAACAATATAAACTAAATTACCTTCGTTAGGATTTGGAGAAACTGCGTAATATAAAACAATTTGAGGAAAACTGATTAATACAAATGGATTAATTAACATACCTGGGATATTAAAAATTTGTAATGAGCTTTGTAGATATCCGGCTGATAATGTATTTTTGTATAGTAAATCAAAGCTATAATCATCACTTATTAAAGGAGTGATTTCATTTTTACCATTAGCAATAAAATTGTTAACAAATAATTTTGTAGCATTTAGGTAATTAGTTGGCATTTCTGAACTTGAAGCTAGTAAACCTAAGTTTTGACTTAATTCATAACTATTATCATCAAAAATATTTTTAATTTGTTTCAATACTTCTTGATCTTTAATACCTAAATTAGTTAAAGAATTAAAGAAATTGTTATAAATTTCTTTTTTAGCTAATAAGTTTTCAAATAATTTATTTCCTTCGTAACTTTGAGCATTAGCATATGCAATTCTTAATGAAGTAGATTGATAATCTTTGTCAGCTCCTAAAACACCAAAACTAGGAATTGGATTTCTAACCTTTTTAAAGTTAGCGATTTCATTTAAAATTTCTGGGTTTAAAGAAGCTTCTAAGAAACCAGTTAAAATAGCACTAATTTGTTTATAGTCTAATTTCTTATGAGTTATATAAACTATTTTCTTTTCGCCAGTTACTAAATCGGTTTCAATTTTTGATTCAACATCTGCTAATTCATTTAATTTATAAGCCAATTTAATTCAAATAGCGTATAAAGATAAAACATTTTGAGTTAAATTAGAACCATTAACACCTAATAGTTGTGCTACATTAGGAGCTAAAACATTATGAATAGATTTTAAAACCTCTATATCGTCTTTATGTTTAGATGAATTAGCATCAAAAGAAGCAGAATAATAAGCTAAATCTCAATATGAATTGATATCTTTTATATTTAAAGTTTCATTGAAATCATATTTGTCTTGTTTGTTATAAAAACCATTTGGTTTTAGCAAGGTAATAATTTCTCTGTATTTAGCTATTTTAACTAAAACATTAGCTAAATCATCTAATTCGTGAGCATCAATTATTAAATCATTAGTTAAAAAGTTGTATTCATCTAAGGTTAATTTTGGTTGATCATTATTCTTTAAAACGTTTTTGATTTTTAATGATAACTTATCAATATCTTCAATGTTGTATTTATCAAATGAATATTTGTATTTATTATCATTTGAAGAAGCAGTTAAATTAGACAAGCTAGTTAAATCTCAAATAGAAATTTTTTGATTATCTTTTGCTGGGTAAGCTAAAGTTCAATCTTTATTAATTTTTTCAGTTTTAGAAGAAAGATTAAATAAAGTAATAATTGCATCTTGAATTTGACTTACTTTACCAAAATTATCGTCATATCCCATAATAGAAACAGTAGCCGATAAAGCAGAAGCTATATAATCAGATTTTTGTAAACTTTCAGTATTAAAGTTATTATAAATTCTACCGTTAGCAGTTATCGGATATGTTTCGTGTTTAATTAAATATTCTAAATTTTCAATAAATTTATTTAAGTCAAAGTTTTGAATTATGGTGTAAAGACCTGCTCCGATATTTTTATATTTATCGGCGTTATCATTACCATTTAACTTATTAAATAAATCTTTAACTTCTTGTTTTTGGCTTTCTGATAAATTAGTTTTATTAACTTGTAATCATTTTTGATAAATACTGTTAGTTGATTCTGGACTTAAAACTTTTTCAAAATCAATAGTATTAATTAAATTTACTAAAGCTGTTTTTAATTTATAGCTATCAACAGATTGTAAAAAGCTAATTAAAATCCGGTCATGAGACATTGCTCAATATTCTTTATCGACAGCAGTAAATTGTTTATAAGGATGTTTTTCAAATCAATTTTCAATTATGTTTGAAAATTTAACAAAATCTATTGAATCAATAATTTGTTTTAAAACATCTAAAATAACACTTTTATCTTCTAAGTAAGAAAGAATATCAATTAAACCTAAATTTAAACTCGGCACTAAAATTGAATTAATGTTAATTAAATGATTTAATTTTGAAAGTTCTGAAACTAAATATTCATCTCTTTTAGCTTGTGTATCACCAGAAGTTAAATATTTTTGTTTAAAGTAATCAATAACATTATTTAACATTGATTTTAAAAAGCTGTTTACATCAGTTTTTGAATAAACAACTCCACTAGTTTTATCTTCATCATGAATTAAATATTTAATAATTTCTAATAAAGTTTTTTCTAAAACACTGTTATTAATTTTAGAAGTTGCTAATAGCATGTGTAAGTTATTTTTTTCAATACTGGTTCTAATTGCGTTAAATAATCTTTTTAAATCATCTTTTCTAAAGATTTTTTGTAAATCAGTTGTAGAGATAACCTCAGCAACACGATCAATTAAACCTTTAATTGAGTTTTTTTGGTAAATTTCAGAAGTTAAATCTGGGCTAATTGATCCAAATTGAACTGGTAAGTTAATTGAGTTTTTAAAATAAGGATCAACATAAGCTCAACCGTTTTCACCAATATTACCCTTAATTGTATAACCATTAGTTACCATGTAGTTATATAACTCATTTAAGTTTAAATACTGGTTGTTATTAATATCAATTCGATTTCAAACTGGTTTATTAATAAAACCATCAATAGGAGAGTATTTTAAAAGAATATATTTACCATCTTCCGGTCTGGTTATAGCTCCAATTATTGTTCCGCCTTGTGGACTTCAAGGTTCGGTAATATCAGTTGTAATTAATAGCAATTTACCATTTTTTAAATAAGGTATTTTAGTATTTGGTAAAAAGTCATAGTAATCTTCAAATCTAATATCGGCATCGAAATATTCAACACTTGGAGTATAAGCTCTAAAAATATTTTGAATTAGTTCTTTAGTATAAACTGAAGGTATTTTTAAAATCTTTTTATTATTAGGGTCTGGTTTTAAAATAAATCTATCAACATTATCCTGAGTAATAGAACTATTTAAAATTCCTGGATTTAAAGTTTCATTATACAGTTTATCAACGTTTTGAGTAATACCGTAAATTTGACGATCCTTATCTCCGGTATTAACAAAATGGAAAACATTTTTTCTTGATGTATCTTCATCAATGGTTTCAACAGTTAAAGATTGTTTAACTCCTATATTATCTTCACCAACTTCGTTTTTAATTGAATTTAAAATAGATTCATGAGCATAATTTTGGGTTTTTTGATGAATTAAATTTTGATATTCTTTAAGACTGTTAATATCAGAAATGGTTTTAAATTCCTCAGATGAAACAATTTCTTCTCCATACTTATTAAATTCGACTTGTTTAATAGTATGTAAATTTTTATGATCTAAATTTTGTTTTTCAACTGGAATTTTTTTGTTTTCTTTTCCACCGTTTCAAGGAGATTTAAAAACTTTATTTAAATCTTCTTTTTCAATTGGTTTAGTTGATTCGGTTTTATATTCTAATTTACCACCAATTTTATAGTTAGTCTTAACTGTTTTATCTCAGTAAGTAAAATATAGTAATTTATCATAAGCTTCTGGATTATTTTTTTGATATTCACTAATAAATTTAAAATATGAACCTTTTCAGTTAGATTCGTTTTCATCTAATTGTTCATTTCAGTTTAAAATATAACGATATCAGTTATAAACTATATCAACCGAAGTTTCTCTAACGAATTCATAAGGAATTTCATATTCTCCATTTGGAATGTTGTCATAAACAAAAGTTGAAGCTTTTAATAAATGATCTTCTAAATATTTATCAATATTAATTTCTAATTTAAGTTTATCGCTTGCATTTATAGTTTTATTAGTTGATTTAAAATCATCTTGTAATTTAATAGATGCTTCTAATTTTTGATTATCTTCATCAAAAGTTCAATTTCCGTTTGAATTTTTATCTAAACCAAAAAGTTTAGCCACTTCTTCAGGAGAAATAACAGCCAATTTTTGTTCTGCTTCTCATTGATTATAATCAGCTGTTAAAAATGAAGCTTGTAATGTTTCAACATTTACATAAAGTGGATTAATTATATAAATTTCATCAGCCTTAGTTTGTTGACCGTTTAATCCTCTTGGTGCATAACTAATAGAAAAAACATTATTAATTGTTGGGTTATGTAAAAGATTTAAAGTTTGACCTTTTTTAACTAAAATTTCTTTTTTAACAGGGATTACCTTACCGTTTACTTCTTGATATAGTTTAAATTCATAAGGTTTGGTTAATTTAAACTTTTTAATATTATTTGAATTTCAATCATCTTGCTTAGCCAATTCAAAACTAACACCACTGTTAGGAATATTAGACTTATAGTATAGATTCATAAAATCTTCAGTACTAATTCTTAAAGATTTATCAGCAACATTATAATTTGTAAAAGTATCTTTTAAAGGTATATAAGCTTGATATTTATTAGGTAAAGATAAAGAATATGAAAGATTGCTACCATTATGACTATCTTCAAAAGTAGCGGGTTCAGCAGTTATTTTTTCGTTATCCTCTCCAATTTGATTATAACCAGATTTAGGAATAACACCGTATGAGTTAACATCTAAATCAACGGTAATATCATGTAATTTAGACACTTTATCATAAGCATTAATAGTTGATGAATAACTTGTTTTAACATCATTTAATAAAGTAAATAAAAAAGTGGTTAAAAAAATCAAAATAGTTAAACAAACTATTGTAACTTTATTTCTAGCCAGAGATTTAAATACTTCTTTAAAAAGTCTTTTCATATTCTCTCTTTTCTAGGGCGATACCTTTAAATATTTTTAAATTATTTATAATAATTTATAAATTATACAATTTTAAGTTTTTAGATTAGACAAAATAATAACCGCGACTGTTATACTAAATTAAGATTAAGTCAAATTTAATTTAACTTAAATTTATTAATAAATAAAGGGAAAAAAATATTTTTTAAACCTATTGAACTGAAATTAAATAAAAAATATAAGCC
>NZ_VFSS01000005.1 GCF_006385795.1 [Mycoplasma] falconis
TCCCTTTAAATTCCTTATAGACTATGAGGTTGATAGGCTGGAGGTGTAAGTACAGCAATGTATTCAGCTGACCAGTACTAATAAATTGATAGGTTTAATAGTTAATTCTATAGAAGTAATCTAAATAGACGATATTCAGTTTTCAGAGAACAAATAACTACAAGGTTAACTCCTTGTAGTTTTTATTTATTTTGAACTTAAATTAAGCTTTAAAATTAAAAATCCATATAATTTTTAAATATGAAAACAAAGCAAATAAATAACAACGAAACTAATAAAAGATTAATACCTAAAAATCGAATATTTGCTTTAATGCGTTTATTTATGACTGATGTTTTTAAAGCAGTTTTATTACCAATTGCTATTTTGACATTTTTATCTATTGTTAATGGTGTCTTACAAACTATTGTTGTTAATATTGATGAAAAAAGTAGCAGTTATTATCATTTAAATGTTGCTTGACAAGTAATACGAGAACTAATTAATTTAGTGCCTTTATTTACTGCTCTTTCGATTGCTGTTGCTTTTAGTTTTAATAAGTCATTAGCGGCGATATTAACCATTATTGGATGAGCGATGATGTTAATGATACAAAGTATGTTTATTTATGGTGAAACTGGTTCGTTTAGTTATTTAAATACTTCGATTAAAAACATTGAAGGAACAGAAATAATTGATACATATATGGGTTATAAAGGTTTTAAACTTGCATTTGTTAGAACTAATGTTTTACTAGGTTTTTTAGTTGGGTATCTTAATGCTAAAATTGTTAATCTTATTTATTTATCAAAATCTAAACGTTTATTTTTATGAATAAATAAAGTTATTTTAACTTCACTAACTATTATTGGTTTATCTATTGCTTTTGGAATTTTACATGTTAGTTTAATGATGCCACTTATTTATTTAGTGCAACAAGTCGCTACAACAGTTAATTCTAATCAAACTATGGTAAATAACAATTCTAATACCTTAGTTGCTTATATGTTGATTTTAGGATTAAATATTTTAAATTTTGATAAAGGTTTTGAACTAATGTTTTTAGCCAAAGATACAACTTATTTTGATTTAATTTTATCAATGTTTGTAGCTCCTTTTTTAGGGATGGTTTTTATAATTAGTGCTAATAAAGGACGTCAAACTTACGCAGTAAGTATTTATGCTATATCAATTATTATTTCTTTATTATTCGGACAATATCATAGCTTAATTATTACTTTATTTTTCCTAAGTCCATTAATGTATTTTGTAATTATTGTTTTAATTACTCCATTTATTTCTTGATTTGCTATTTTATCGGGATTAACTATTACAACTAATATGCCTAATGGAGGTTGAATTGTTTTTATTAAAGATGTTTTAATACCAACGGGTAAAGGGGTTACTGGATTTAAAGACATTTGAACCATCTTTTGTTTTGGTATTTTAATTAGTATTATTACGTCAGTTTCTTTATACTACTACATCAAAAAAGCTTATGTTAGTGTAGTTGGTTCTGGTCTTCTTTCAAAAGAAGGGATTCAAGATATTAATAAATATCAAGATGCTTATGTGGTTTTTGATAAAAAAACTTATCAAAAAGTTTTACAAGAACATGAAAATCTCGATAAAAATTCAACAAGTTAGCTCAAAAAGTTAACTTGTTTTTATAACTAAGATATAAAACTTTATAACGTTTAATTTATAATTAAACGTATGAAAAAAGGCATTATTAAAAATAATTTAGGTTATAGCGGTGATCTTTTTGTTTATCAAGACAAAGAGATGTTTAATTATTCGGTTGATACTATTTTATTAGGCAATTTTGCTTCAATGAATCGCAAAGTTAGACAGGTTTTAGAAGTCGGTACTAATAATGGGGCTTTATCAATCTTTATGACTGCTCGATCTAAAAAAGTTCAAATTGATGCAATCGAGATCCAATCTAAAGCTGCTAATTTAGCTAAGGAAAATGTTAAGTTAAATAAGATGGAAAATCAGATTAATATTATCGAAGCCGATTTTAAGGTTTGAGCTGATGATTATGCAATTTTATGTGGCAATAATAAAGCTAAAAAATATGATCTAATAGTTGCTAATCCACCTTATTATAATGAGGATTATAATCAGCCACGAAAAACTGGCAGTGAAGAATTAAAATTAGCTACTCATGAAATTAATCTTAATTTAGAACAATTAATATCTAAATCAGCTAAAATCATCGAACAAAAAGGTTATTTAGCGATTGTTTTACCAATGGCAAGATACATTGATTTAATATGTCTTTTAAGAAAATACAATTTTGAACCTAAAAGAGTACAAATAGTTTATACAAGAATTAATAGTCGTCCCAAATTTTGCTTAGTAGAAGCAAGGTTTAATGCTGGCTGAGGCACGTATTTTGAACCAAATATTTATTTACACCCCGAAGATAAAACTACCCATGTTTATCGCGATGAAGTTAAGCAATTATACAAACCAATAAAAGCTAAAGGAGAATAAGATGAAAAAGAAAACTTTTTATATTACAACACCTATATATTACCCAAGTGGCAATTTACACATTGGGCATTTACTTACTACTACTTTAGCTTGAATGTATGCTAACTATAAACGTCAAAGAGGTTATGATGTTGTTTTTTCAACCGGAATAGATGAACACGGACAAAAAATTCAACAAAAAGCTTTAGCTAATAATATGACACCACAAGCTTATGTCGATATGCAAGCCGAAAAGTTTGTTGACCTTTGAAAGAAATTAGATATTGATTATCAAGTATTTAGTCGCACAACTAATAAAAACCACGAAGAAACCGTTAAATTAGTGTTTGAAAAAATGTTAGAAAAAGGTTTTATTTATTCAGGTTCTTATGAAGGTTTATATTCTATTAGTGATGAAGAGTTTATGACTAAATCACAAGCTATTTTAAAAGATGGTGAATATTTCCACCCTGTTTCAGGACAAAAACTAGAATTAATTAAAGAGGAAAGTTATTTCTTTAAAATGTCAATGTTTAATGACTGAATTAAACAATACTTTTTAAATCATCCTAATTTTATTACTAACAAAGCAACACAAAAAGAACTTTTAAATAACTTTATTGATAAAGGTTTAGAAGATTTATCAGTTACTCGTATTACTTTTGATTGAGGAATCAAAATTGATAAAAAAGATAACGATAAACAACATGTTATTTACGTTTGATTAGATGCTTTATTTAGTTATTTAAGTGGTATTGGTTATTTATCTAAGGATCAGCAACAATATGAAAAATATTGAGCTAACGGTGATGAAAGAGTACATATGTTAGCTAAAGAAATAAGTCGTTTTCACGCCATTTATTGACCAATATTTTTACATTCATTGGATTTAAATTTACCAACCAAAGAAGTAGTTCACTCTTGAATTATTACTCCTGAAGGTAAAATGTCTAAATCAAAAGGTAATGTCGTAGAACCCTTACCTTTAATTGAAAAATATGGAGCCGAACCAGTTAAATATTTCTTTAGTAGTCAAATTAATATTGATAATGATTTTAGTTTTTCTGAGGATTTACTAATTAATGTTTTAAATGCTGATTTAGCTAATAACTTTGGTAACCTGTTAAATAGAACTGTAAAAATGATTAATCAATCTTTTGACAATGGAACTATTTTTGTTGAAAATAATTTATTAGATATTGACAAACACCTTTTAGCTGAAATAACTACTACTTATGAATTTTATTGCGAACAAATGGATAATTACCATGCTGATTTAGCTTATCATAAAGCAATTGAATTTAGTAAGCATATGAATGAATATATTGATAAAAACGAACCTTGAAAACTTAAAGATAATTTAGAAAGATTAAATGTTGTTTTAAATACTTTATTACAAGGAATTTATGCGGTTAATTATATGTTAAGTCCAGTAATGCCTAAAACAACGGCGAAAGTTTTTAACTTTTTATGTCAAGAAAATCTTTCTGAATCAAAATTATTTGATTTTAAAAAGTTTGATAACAAACATGTTGATGTTAAAGAAATTTTATTTGCTAGAATTAAAAAATAATATTAAAAAATATATCCAAAATATATATGACAAATCTAGAAAAATATACAGTGGGTATATTTTTTATTTACCCTTGTCAAAACCACTTATTTTAAGGTTATTTTGATAAAATTATTAATCATGAGATTTATAGACGAAGTTAATGTATATGTACAAGCCGGAAAAGGTGGCGACGGAATAATTAGTTTTAGAAGAGAAGCTAATGTTGATAAAGGTGGACCAGACGGCGGCGATGGTGGTGATGGTGGATCTGTATATTTCCAAGGAGATACAGGTCAAAATACTTTGTTGCCATTTTATTACCAAAACAAATTAATAGCTCAAGCCGGAGAAAACGGAAAACCTAAAAACGCTTACGGAGCTAATGGACAAGATTTAATTGTTAAAGTACCATTAGGAACTATGGTTTTTAAAGATGGAAAACTAATTGCTGACGTTGTTGATGAAGGTAAATACTTAATTGCTAAAGGTGGAAAAGGAGGAAAAGGAAATCCTCGTTTTAAATCTAGTCGTAATACCGCACCTAGAATTTCTGAAAACGGAACCCCTGGTGAAAAATTTGATTTACATTTAACTTTAAAAGTTTTAGCTGATGTTGGTTTCGTTGGTAAACCAAGCGCTGGTAAAAGTACTATTCTTTCACAAATAAGTAATGCTAAACCTAAAATTGCTGATTATGAATTTACAACCTTAGTGCCGCAATTAGGTTTAGTTAAGTTTTATGACAAAAGCTTTGTTGTAGCCGATTTACCCGGTTTAATTGAAAACGCACACGAAGGCAAGGGCTTAGGTATTCAATTTTTAAAACATATTGAAAGATGTAAGGTTATCGCTCATATTATTGACTTTGGCTCACCGGAAAAAAATCCGGTTGTCGATTATCAAATTATTAATAATGAATTAAAAAGTTACAATTTATCACTTGAAAAATTAACCCAAGTAGTTATTGCTAATAAATCTGATTTAGAAGCTTTTGAAGAACATAAAAAAGCTTTCGAAGAAGCTTATCCAGATGTTAAATTAGTTGAATATTCAGCTTTATACGACAATAACATTGATCCTGTTAAAGCAGCTTTATGACATGCTTTAGAAAATGCCAAAGCTGTAATTAATCAAGAAATTGAAGAACAAGTTGTAACTATAACTTTAGATAAAAACCCAGTCGTGGTTAAAATGGTTGGCTATAACGAATGAGAAATTAGTGGAGATGATGTTTATAGAATTTATGATTTAATTCCTTTAAACTCAATCGACAACTTATGAAGATTTAATAATAAATTAAAAGGCTTAGGAGTTTTTGAAAAATTAGTTCAAGCCGGTGTTAAAGACGGTGACACAGTCAAGATCAAAGACTATCAATTCGATTGAAATTCAGACGAATTTTAGTTATCAAATTTAATACTTTTTAGGGTTTAATAAAAATTAATTTTTTTAAAATAATTATTTAATTTTATATATAATAATTAAGCATTCAAAACAAAAAAAGTGGAGAAGTAGCTCAGCTTGGTAGAGCACTTGACTTGGGCTCAAGCGGTCGCAGGTTCGAATCCTGTCTTCTTCACCATTTATGGGGGGGTAGCTCACCTGGCCAGAGCGCCTGCCTTGCACGCAGGAGGTAGAGGGTTCGAGTCCCTTCCTCTCCACCATTATGGCACTGTAGCTCAGTTGGTTAGAGCGTCCGGTTCATACCCGGAAGGTCATGAGTTCGACTCTCATCGGTGCTACCAAATGAATGTAACTCAACAAGGGTATAGGACCCATAGCTCAATGGTTAGAGCAACCGGCTCATAACCGGTCGGTTACAGGTTCGAGTCCTGTTGGGTCCACCATGGGCAATTACCCAAGAGGCTGAAGGGAGCAGTCTTGAAAACTGCCAGGGGCTTCACGGCCCGCGGGGGTTCAAATCCCTCATTGCCCGCCATATAGCGGAGTAGAGCAGTCGGCAGCTCGTTGGGCTCATAACCCAAAGGTCATTGGTTCGAATCCAATCTCCGCAACCACGGTCCAGTGGTAAAGTGGTTTAATACGCTTCCCTGTCACGGAAGAGATCGCGGGTTCAATTCCCGTCTGGACCGCCATGGCTCTGTAGCTCAGTTGGTAGAGCAACGGACTGAAGCTCCGTGTGTCGCTGGTTCGATTCCTGCCGGAGCCACCATTTCAGAAATGACTAACACCATTTGGTGTTTTTTTATTATTTTTTACAATTAAATTTATTAATTGAAGATTGTTCTATTTATTATGAAATAATAAATAAACTCAATTTTGGTATAATTTTGAAGTTATGACAACAATACAAATATTTATTAATATTTTTGGAGCTTTTGGAGCTTTAACAACAGTTTGTTTAGGGTTTCCTCAGCTTTTAAGACTGCGTAAAACAAAAGATTCAGGTAATGTTAAATTTTTACCATATTGAATTTTCTTTGTTGGTCTATTAGCTTGATTAGTTTATGGTGTATTTAATAAAAACGAACAAGGATGATACATTTTCTTATCAAACTTTTTATGTACACTAATTTATTCATTTACAATGTTTTATTTATATAAATACAAAAAAGATTACGATAAAAAAATGATGTGAAAACCAATTTTAGGAATAATTTTATGTGAATTGGTCGCTTTAGCAATGTTTGCTGTCTTTATTGTAACTGTATGACAAAAACTAAAATTTGGTAAATTTTATGACAGTGCTGAACATACTAGCGTAATCCCTACATTTGATGAAACTACTGCTTTAATCATTGGTTTAATTTCTCCATCATTTACCACTCTTGCCTTTTTACCTCAATTAATTATCAGTTTAAAGAAAAAAGATTTCAGAGGTCAAACCCCTTGAATGCCTTTAATCTTTATGATGAACAACACTTGATGAATTATTTACTTCGCGTTAACCCTTGTATCAATGAATAATATTATTAATGATCCAAATGTAGCTGAAGCAATTAGAATTCAAACAAAAGGTGGTTTAAGAGGAATTATTGGTGGTATTACTTGACAAATTGTTTCTTTAACTGTTTACGGAATTCAAACTGCCTTTATTTTTAATTTTGAAAGTAAAATGCGTAAACAAGAAAAATTAAATCCTCAAACAATTAAATAATAAAAAATCTGGATTATTTCCAGATTTTATTTATTCTTCTTCAAATAGCAAATTAGCTGCGTCAACGTAAGCTCTTCTTAAATTACCCTTACCTAATTCAACGCCACCAAAATATCTAATAACAAAGATAACTTTGTTTTTTAAATTCTTTCTAATCATTAAATTATAAATTGGCATTCCGGCTACACCTTTTGGTTCTTTATCATCACTAAACCCATTAATAATTTTTCCGTCTTCTTCAATAATAAACGCATGAACTATGTGTTTAGGTCTATATTCTAATCTTAAATCTTCTCTTATTTTTTTAAATTCATCTTTACTGTGAATTTCTTTCATTATAGGGATAAATTTCGAGCGTTTGATTTCAAGAGCTTTCATTCTTGTATTATATCTTATTTGTTATAATTTTCATATGCTAAAATTAATCGCTAAATATACAGAAAGAATTGATAAATATATTGCTAATAATTCTGAAATTACTAGAAATGATATTCAAGCTCTAATTGAAGAAGGAGCTGTTTTTGTTAATGGCATTAAAGTTAATAAAAATAAGTTTGTTGTTAATGAAAACGATGAAATTGAAGTAGTTAAATTAATTGATAAACAAACAGATGTAAAAGAGGAAAATATTGATCTTGATATCGTTTATGAATGTGATGATTATTTAATTATTAATAAACCAAGTGGAATGGTGGTTCATCCAGCACCCGGTCATCATCAAGGCACGCTTGTCAACGCTTTAATGTATCATTTTAAAAATAATTTAAGTAATGTTAATGGACTTTTAAGAATGGGTGTCGTACACCGGATTGATAAAGATACTAGCGGATTATTAATAATTGCTAAAAATAATAAAACTCATAATTATTTTGTTTCTTTACTTAAAAATCACGATATTAAACGAACTTATTACGCTATCGTTGATGGTATTGTCGCAAATAAACATATAAACATTGATTTACCAATTGGTAGAGATCCTAAAAACCGACAAAAATTTGCAGTTACAGAAGAAAATTCTAAAAATGCTTTTACCTCAGTTGAAGTGATTAAATACCTTAAAGTTAATAATAAAGATAAAACCCTTGTTAAATGTAATTTAAAAACCGGTAGAACACATCAAATAAGAGTACACATGAACTACATTAAACACCCTGTATATGGTGATCCTATTTATAATAAACAAGTTGATGATTTTAATCAAAGATTACACGCCAAAGAATTAAGTTTCATCGATCCTAATGGTAAAGAAATGCATTTTGAAGTTGACCTGCCAAAACAAATGCAACAAGAAATTGAAAATGCAGCATAAATAACATAAATAAATTAAAATTTATATATTAATATTCTAAAAAAAGGAGGAATCATGAATATTGATTTAAACGAATATAGTTCACCGCAACAACTATATGATAAAAACTATAAAAAGTGAAATCCATGATTTATTGCTTTTACTGTTTTATTTGCTTTAATCGTTTTATTGCAAGTAGCTACTTTAATTTATTATGCTGCTGCAAAACAAACTTATATTGCATATTACACTAGTGCAATTAGCGAATCTAACAAAAGCTTAGCTAATCCACAAGCGAGTGCTAATAACCAGTATTTAACAAGTTTATTATTACAAACTTTTGCAACGATTTTAGGAGCAGCTGTTTTTGTATGACACGTTGTTTCTTTTGTAAGAGCAATGAATAAAAAAGATTATTCTTTATATTCATTTTGATTAGTACAAATTTATATCTTTATTATTATTTGAAATATTTTAAGCATTATTTTTGGAGGAATTAGTTATTTCTCAATACCGGCTTGAGATATAAACCAAATTTTAAAACTTGTTTATACTTTATTAGTTATTGTGGTTTATTTCGCTGTTTGATGAAGATGCGGTAAAGTTATTAAACTATTTAGAATTTTAAAATTCAACATTACTCAAAAACAAATGATGGCAAACAGTGGATTTAACGAATTATTTAATAATTTTATGCAGCAAGCTAACGGTATGCGTCCAAGTGAAGAATTTCCGCAAACAAGTCAAAACCAAGAAGCTTCTGCAGCAGAAATGTATAAAGATGACTATAGATCTAAATTAGCTCGTTTAGACGATAAACAATTATTAGCCATGGCAGAAAAATTAAATATTTTTGGAGCTAACAGTTTTAGCCGTGAAGAATTAATAGAAAAAATAGCAGCTATTTTTGAAGAAAAAAATATTGTAACTAAGCCAGAAGAAAAATCTAAAAAACAAGATAACGAAGAAGACGATAAAGAGGTTAATTAATGCTTTCTTTTTTAGAAGAAACCAATTCTGCAACTACTTCAAGCGAAAAACCAGCTGCATCAACTCCTAGTCATAATTGAATAGTATTTATTTTAATTTCCTTAGCCTTATTAGCTTTTGCTTTATACATGTCAATTAAATTTATTGTTTACTTTAAACAAAGTGCTAAAAAAACTAAAGATGTTTTAGGCAATGATTTAGTTATTAAATATGTTCAAGGATTTAAATTAAAATCATCATCAGCTTTAAACTGAATAATGATAAATATTCTTTATTTATTTTCTTTAATTGTAGTTATTATTGGTGTGATTAAAGCAAGAGGAATAAAATCGAATAATATTAATATTTATTATGTTTTAATCGCTTTATCTATTATTGGTCTAATTGCGACAAATACTGCTATTTTATTAATATGACATTTATCATTTAATTATCCTCAATATAAACATGGTAAAAAAGATATTGATTTAGAACTTAAATCTTTACACGAAAATATTCATGATGAATTAAGTTTAGAATATCCTGCTGAAATTAAAATTGATGTCAAAAAAATGGAAGCTAATAATCCATTATTACCAAGAGTTTTAGCTAACTTTATTAGTTTTTATAACAAAATGGAAACTAAAAATAATTGACAACAATACTTAGAATTTTTAAATCAACAATTTAAAATTAAATTCTTTAATGAATCATTAGCTTTTATTGAAAATGAGCAAAGAAAAGAACAAGAAATTTTAGGTTCAGACGAAAGCACTTATAAAGTAAACAAAAATTCAAGCCAAATTGAAAAAGAAGTAGCTTGAATGGAACATATGGATAAAAAAGTGTCAATTATTAAAGAAACCCAAAATTTTGAAAAAATGAATAAAAAAGAATTTGATAAAAAATATGAAGAATATTTATATACAGTTAGATCTCAAGATCCAATGTATCAACAAATTCAAAAAAATTCATGATTAACTTATCGTGATAACGATATTGAAGATTTGTTTTACAATCCTAACTCTGTAGTTGTTTATAGTTTAAATAACGGTCAAGATGTTAAAGAAAAATCACTTAATGAATTCTTAAACGAATATAAACATTATTTAAAAGCTAAATTTTTAAGTGATAAATAATAATTTCAACTAGAACTTAGATTTAAGTTCTAGTTTTAATTTATAAAAGATAAATAAAAAAAGAGCGATTAAGCTCTTTATTAACACAAAGTGATATGGTGCGCGAGGAGGGACTTGAACCCTCACGCCGTAAAGCATTAGTGCCTAAAACTAACGTGTCTGCCAATTTCACCACTCGCGCGTTTATGGTGCCGTTTATAGGACTTGAACCTACGACCTACTGATTACAAGTCAGTTGCTCTGCCAACTGAGCTAAAACGGCTTGTTTTTTGTGCTTAATTATTATATATAAAATTTTTCTTATTTTTTATATTTTTCCATATTTTAATATTTTGTTTAAAGTCATTTATCTTAAAATTTAATATAAAAATGTAAAGCTATTCTCTATGTTTTATAAATTTAAAATTTAGTATTTATAATATTTATAAAATTATTAAAAATAAAGAGGTTTTAATGAAAAAAATCAATAAATTAATGATTGCTTTATCTTCTGGTGTTGTTTTGTCTGCACCTCTTATAAGTTTGTCATGTTCTAACCCTGAAGCTGGCGGTAAATACAATAATCTATCAATCAACAAATATAAAGATTTAATAGCTTTTTTAAATCTTAAAAATACAATGACCGTTGACGAAGCTGCTGATTATCTAGAAAGTTTACAACCTGCCAAAGGTGATTTTGATATTGAAAAAATAACAGTAATTTCTAAAAACGAAAAAGATCAATCTATTGATTTTAAAATTAATGGAAAATATAAAGCAAACAGTTTAGATAATATTGTTTTTAAAATTTCTGGTTTTAAAAAAAATAATATAAAACCTATTGATGATTTAAATTATCAAGAAGCAGATTATAACGGGTTAAGAATTTCTTCTTATGGAGATTTATTACAATATTTAAATATCAATAACACCCAACTACCTTCGCAAGTATACAAACAACTTAATGAAATAAAAATTGATAATAAAGATAAAGAAATTAATATTACTAAAGTTGAAGTTCTAGAATTTAGTGATCAAAAAGGAACTATTAAAATACAATTAAGCGGTAAATATGGCAGCATTTCTCTTGATGAAAATAATAATCAGGTAGAAATTTCATTATTTAAAAAAATAACACCAACTCAAACTGCAAATATTGAGTTCGATTTCAACAAAATTTTTTCTGAAAAATTAACAGTAAAAGAACTTATATTAAAAGATACCAATCAATTAAAAACTTATCTTAAAAAATATGATTTATTAATCGGTGAAGAAACATATGATATTTTAAATAATAAAAACTTTGAAATAAGCAGTTTGGCAATTGAACAACACGGTAATATTATTAGGATTATTTCCACTGTTGAATATTTATCAGCTAATTATAATATAAACAGTGATCCAAATTTAACTCCGCTAAATGTTTACAATTCTAAATACATCTTATATACGTATAATCAATTGGATTACACTGAGGAAGATTATTTAAATTATGTTTTAAATAATCAAATAATTTCGACCAAAGACCAAGAAAGTCATATAAAAGATTATTATGCTTCATATTATTTTGCTAAAAGTCGTCAAAACATTGATTACACCCATCTATTTTTTATAATCAACCCGGAATATCAAATTTATAAAGATACACCTATTGTTTTTGAAACTAATTTTAAAGCTGATGACGCAACTGGTAAACTATATTTACAAATTAAATTAAAATGAAGAAATAATTCTCAAAATTTTGAATCAGATTATATAGAAAAAGAAATTAGTGGATTTAAAAAAGCTAATGTAGAAACTTTAAAAAATTCAATACTACTTGTTTTAAATCCTGCTGAACTTAGAACAAAAAAAGCTTGAGAAGGTTTAATTGATTGATATAAACAACAAAATAATAAAGACGATTTAAAAATTGAAGGCAACGAATTAAATAAGTACTTTTTAAATCGCTATCCAGTTTGAAATTTATTTAGAGAAACAAGCGAAGGATTTGAAACAATAAATAATTCTTCAAAATATGCTTACGTCATAATTGATAATGGTTCAAATAAAGCTATGTCTTTAGATGAAATAGATAGTGAAAATGGCTTGATAAATGCTAATTTTGGTTATCAATTAATGCATTTAAGCATTGAAGTAAAATCTATTGAAGGATTTGAACTTCAAAGTAGTGAATATGACAGATTAAACTTTAAAGTTAAATATAATGTAAACATAATGATAAACAGCGAAAACGGCGAAGATCAAATTATTAGTATACCTCAGGAATCTAATTCTTTTATTACTAATAATCCTGATACAAAACCTCAATCTTAAAACAAAAAAATGGTTTGATAAAAACCATTTTTATTTTTCTTTATTTAATAAATCCACAAAATATTTTTTAGCTATTTGAATATCTTTTTCTGTTAAGTTGTTTTCACTTTCATTATTTATTTGTCTTATTTTAGCAATAAATTCAATGTATATTTCTTGATATTTTGACGGTATGAATTCTAAATCAAAAAGATACATTACACTCTTTCTAATTTCTTCACTTTCAACATTATTATCTATTTTAACTAAACCGTGATACTCAAAATTAGCTATAATGACGTTTACAATATAAACCCCATTTTTTAATTTCGTTAAATGTTTTGGTTGGTTAAAATAAAATTGTTCAATATTAGTAATAAAAGCATAATTATCAATTAAAAGTTCGTTAGCCGCTGAAATATTACCTTCTAAAATAAATTCGTTAATTAATGAAGAAGAAATTTTAACACCTGATACCTTTTTAGCCGAAGCGACATTAACGTCAAAATGCTTTCTTAATTTTTCAATTGTTCCTAAACGGTTAAAACCAAATTTAAAATCTTCTCCACAAACAATATATTTAACGTTATTTAGTTTTAAATTTTCAATTACTTTTTTATAATCTAAATTAATTATTTCTTGATTAGGTTCCACAGCAAAGGCATAATCAATACCTAACTTATCTAAAGTATAAAGCCTTACTTTAGGTTGAAAAGCTTTTAATGAAGCGACTTCACCTTTTTTAATCGGTGATTGCATTAACATCATTGCTATTTTACAATTTCTTTGTTGTTTAATTGATTTGGCTAATTTAATTAGTTCATAATGACCTAAATGGATTGATTCAAATGAACCCATAATTAAAATCAAATCTTCATTAATATTTAAATTATTTTTAAAATCTCAGCTAAAAACTTTCATATTAACAATTTTAACTGCTTATTTTTTAAAATGTCAAAGTTTGTAAGTATTAAAGGTTAGCTTATATATTAGTTTAATAATATATAATTTTTATGTAAAGAAGATAAGGAAATAAAATGGGATTTTCAAATAGTAATAAGATTTTAAAAAATATTGATTTACATAGCGATAGTTTTGGTGGCGAAGTTAAATATTATTTAAAAAAGATGCGAATTAGTGTTAAAGAAATGGCAATAAGAGCCAGAATTACACCACGTTATTTAACTCAACTTTTTAACAATGAGCATCGTGATATTTTTGCTTCTGTTATTGAAGCCATGGAAAATGCTTTTGATTTAAAAAGTGGCGATTTATTTCAAGTTTATAAATATTACAACAGCAAAAAGTTAGCAATTCAATCGCAAAAATTAGATTATCTTTTTGAAAAGTTTGGTATTAACTTTTTAATTAAACATCCTGAATTTTCGCAAGCAATAAAAATTGCTTTTTCTGAAGATATGAACGATATTGCTAAACTAATGATATTAAAACGTTTTTACGGTGTTTATTGATTGGAAGATTATATAAAGATTTTAGATACCATTGTTATTTCTAATCATGAAATTTATCGTAAAAGACCAAATGCTTTAGTTTGAATTAGATATTGCGAGCTACAAGTCGAAAGAATTAAAAATCTACCGCATTTAGGTATTTTTAGATCTACTAATTTTACTTATACTTTTGAAAAGATTTTAAGCTATATGTGTATTAAAGAATATAGCTTTGCTCACCGAATTGCTTTAATTAAAAACTTTTTAGCTGAAAAAGGCATTGTGCTTATTACTAAAACCTATATTGAAGATTCTTTTGTAAGAGCAATAACCCTTAAAAAAGGTTTAGTGCGTTATATCTTTTTATCTGACATGCATAAGAATGAAGGATTTATCTTTTTTGCCTTATTACATGAAATTATTCATACATACTATCCAAATAAAAAGGAAGACGAAGTCAATATCTTTTTAAAAAATGCTTATGAAGAATGAAAAGCAAAAAACGAAAAACATGAAATTGTAGCTTTAACTAAGGTTTGTTATTTAAGAGTTAAAGCCGGTAATTACTTCGAAATAAGTAAATTACCAAGCGAGGATCGTAAGTTTTATCACGATATTATTAAAAATCATCAATATGTTAAATTTGAAGAATAGGAGTCAATATGAATATTATTATTCCGGATCGTAAAGGCGGTTTTAACGGCGTTAATTATGACTTAGATTTTGTTAATAAAAGATTAGTTATTAAACCTGAAATTTTAGGTAAAAAAATTAATAATAAAATTGGAACTGCTTTTGGATTAGGTAAAATTACTGGTTCAAGTATTGGTGATATATTACAAGTTGAAAAATTTAGCAGTCCGTTTGCCGCTTTTACTCGTATTTTTCGTTGTGCACTTCCAGTTTTAGATCCTAAATATATTAATGCAGGGGTTGCCTTAGAACCTAAAATTTTAGCTGGGATTGAAAAGAAATTAAACGTTGAAATTAAAAGATATCCAGCTCATGAATATAACTACGATTATTTTAAAGAAAATAAATTATTTGGTGGTTTGCCTGATGGGTATATCGAAAAAGATCATTTAGTAGTTGAAATTAAAACATCTGGAGCTAAAAATTTAGAAAACTGAGATAAGTTTGGTCTACCAGTTAAATATATTAAACAAGCAATGCTTTATACTCATTTAATGGGAGAAAAAGATTTTATTATTGTGGCTTGTTTTTTAGAAGAAAATGATTATATTAATCCTTATGAAGTTGATGTTAAAACTAGAAAAGTTAAATCTTGAAAATTTTATGTTAATGAACCTGAAGTGTTAGACGATATGCAAAAATGTCAACACTGATACGATGAATACGTTTTAAAAGGCATCAGCCCAACCTGAAACGAAGAAACCGATCAAGATTTAATTGATTATTTAGCTTGTCAAAATCAAGAAGAATGGCAACAATTATATTTAAAATGAGTTAGAGAAGGGAAAGCAGTTCCTCAGTATGAAAAATAATAAACCTAAATATCATACTTACCGTGAATTTGAAGGTCTCAATCGGATGAGACCTTATTTAGTTTTTAATAAAAACTTTTTAGAGAATGAAGACGAATCTGACGACGAATTTGAAGAATCAAAAAGTGATGAATATTCAAACTGGGATATGGACTTTAATCCAGTTAATGAAATTATCGAACAGCATTTTATTAATAACTTAGATGAAGATCAAGCCAAAAAAATAGATACTTTAAATTCAACTGGCGAAAAGTTTTTATACATTAAACAGCTTTACCATAACGATGATAAATTTCACAATAAAATCAATAAAGAAATTTATGAAATTTTATTAAGCAATTACGAACAATTCAAAATTTCTCGTACAGGAATAGAATTAGTAGAAAGTAGAGCTAAAACATTTTTAAATAGTTTTTATAAACAAAAATACGGTCTAGATTTTGCAATTAAAACTATTAAAGCCAAAGATAAATTGAAAGATAAAATTGAGTTTACTTTAAATGCCTTAAAAAAAGATTGTTTAATTATTAACCCAGTTTTTGTTTTTGAAAACGTAATTTCCAAACCGTTTTATTATGATTCAAAAGAAAAAGCTTTGGGCATTTTGCTTTATTCTTCGGCTACTAAATTTAAAAACATTTTAAGAGCTTATTATGATGTTAACGTTTTTCAAAAAGCAACTAATATCAAGATTAATAAAGTTTATTTAGTTAAACCTGAATTTGTTTTAAATCGTGATATTCAAAAAGGCGAAATTACTTTTGGATTATCTGAATATGCTAAAACAACTAAAAGTAAATTTTCAGCTAGTTCATTAGCCAAAGAACTAAATCAAAAAGAATTAGTTTCGACAGCGAGTGTATTAGAATTAAGGGATAAAATAAACGGCAAAATTCTTTCTTGTAGATCTAAACAAGAAGCTAAAACAATTATTCAACATATTGATGAAAATTTAAGTTCAATTTTTGACTTTTCAGCCGATGAAAATAATTTTAACGAAACAAGCGATAATAAATCTTTTAGTAAATACAAATGTGATTTTAATAAATTTTTAACTAAAATGAAACAATTTGATTTGGATCAGTGAATTGACGCCAAACAATTAGACGGTAATTTTGATTCGGGGAACGATTTAGTAGACAATCTTGGTGGCAGTGATAAATATTACAGTGATCTTTTAACTTATTATTATCCCCAGATCGAAAATTTAAAAGAAGCAGGAAAATGTTTAATTAAATTGTTAATTAACGATGTTGATAAATCTACTAATGCTTCGGAACAATTTTTACACCCTGCTTTTGCTAATTTTTATAATCACAATAAAGTAGCTATAAGTCCAGATATTGAAAGTCATGAAGTTTATTTAGCCTTAAAAGAAAAAGACGCCAAAATTGTTTGATTTGATTATGAAGGAGTTACTCTACCTGTACCGTTAATTAATTATTTTGCTGGTTGAAAACAACTGGTGTGTCAAACATCAATTATCAAAACATTAAATGGCGAAATAATTGATTCGGCAGATTATATATATGATCCTAAAAATTATTCTTATTTAAGTATTATTAAGATGATTGAAGATCTTTATGATAAAGACGCTAAATATTATGTTGTTTTTAATAAAACATATGAAAAATCGAGATTATTAGAATCGATTGAAATATTAAGTGAATATTTAAAAGATGGTTCAATTAGTTTTGATAAATTTAATGAGATTAAGAACAAAGTTTATGAAATTGTTGGCAATCCTGATCAAATTAGTTCTAATTCCAAAATAAGTGGTAAATTAGTTGATTTAGTGGATTTATATTATCTAAATAGTAAAAACCCTTATGACATAAAAAAAACTCCTGTTTTAATTGCTTATAACAAACATCGTTATTCAATTAAAAAGATAGAAAAGTTTGCAACTCATTTTGCCGATGAATTAGGTTTAAATATTAAACATATTATTAAACCTTATGCCGAATTGGAAGTTAAAAATGGTTCTATGGCTTTACAGCTAGCAACTGCCAGAGCTGTACCTAGTGGAATTGGTGATAATGAATGATTAGATTTAACTTCTAAGCTAAAAAAATATTGCCATAACGATGTTTTGGCGATGATTATGTCATTTGAATTAATAGAAGAATTACTAAAAAAAGATAAAGTCAAATATTTTAATAATTACCAAGAGTTATTAGCTGAAAGTTTATTAACTAACGTTAAAAAACCTAAGAAAAAATAGCGAAATAATAAAGAATAATATTAACGATTTAATAGTGTAATTAAAATATGAAAAACACTAATAATCGTGGCATGTTTTTAGAAAGTATTATTAACAAAACTAATGAATTTTATTTGCTTAATAAAATGGCTTTAATTCACAAGAAAAATCTAGATATTAAGTTTAAAGGAATTGACCTTGTTAATAAACAATTTCAATTAAAAGATGCAACTATCAAATCTAAATCTACTGTTGATTATTATGGTGTTTTCAACGGTAGATTTTTAGCATTCGAAGCTAAAAGTACCGAAGAAAAGAATTTTACTTTATATAACATCAAAAAACATCAAATTGAATATTTAGATCAAATTAATTTTTATGGTGGTTTAGCTTTTTGAATCATCTATTTTAGTGAGCAAAATACTTTTTATTTTATTTGACATACTGATTTTAAAGAAGCCATTTTAAATAAAAAAACTTTGACGTATGCCAAAGTAGAGAAAATCGGTATTTTACTAAAACTAGATTTTCCAGGTATTTTAGATTATTTATGACCGATTAAAAATAAAGTATAAAAAAGAAGCTTTTATAGCTTCAAATTATTTTTTATATTCTTTATAAAGTTGGTTTAGTTTTTCTTTATAAGCGTTAGAACATTTAAAACGAGGAACCATTTTTTCTTCAACATTAATTTCTTCTTTAGTAATGTTGTGAATTTTAGTTTTAGCGGGCATTATTTTAGAACTTAAATTTCCAAATCCTGAAATAGAAACTTGTTGTCCTTGTGCAATCTCGCTTGTAATAACGTAAATTATGTTGTCAAAAATATCTTCAATCATAACCTGTTGATAACCAGTTAGATTAGCTGTTTTTAATATTAATTCGCGTTTATTCATTATATAAATTCTCCTTTATTCGTTTTTAAGTTCTTTATTCATTAAATTTTCAATAACTTTTTTAGGGTTTGTTTTTTTATAAATTATTTCGTATAGAGCTTCAACGATTGGTAAATTTAAAACCTTAGTTGCTACGTATTTATCATAAACTATTTCAATTGATTTTAAACCTTCAACGGTGTTAGTCAAAGCACTAAAATTGTTGTTGAAAAAGTTTAAACCATATTGATAGTTTCTTGATTTTTCAGATAAAGCTGTAAGAATTAAATCGCCTAAGCCAGTTAAGCCGTAAATTGTATTTTCTTTGCCACCAATAAATTTATTATAAACACTCATTTCTTGTAAACCTTTAGTTAATAAGGCAACTTGAGTGTTAGTTGAATATCCTAATGCCACAGCTAAACCCGCTGCAATAGCGTACATATTTTTAAAAATAGAACCAGTTTCCGCACCTTTAACATCTGTTTGTGTATAAACTCTAAAATAACTATTAGAAAATAGTTTTTGTACATCTTGAGCGATTTTTAAATCAGTTGAAACTGCGTCAATTAAAGTAATGTTTTTTGCCACCATATCAATTGCAAAAGAAGGACCAATAAGTGAAACTATTCCTTTAATATGATCGTTTAAAACAGTTAAATTTTGCATTTGTTCATGCACGGAAATATTTTTTTCTGGTCAAAAACCTTTGGCTACGTTGATGATTGTGGTTTTGTTTTTTATTTTTGAAACAACTAGTTCAAAAATAGCAGGAATAAATTTAGTAGGAATAGCAAATAAAATATAATCTGCGTTTTCAATTGCTAAATCTAAATCAGTTGTAGTTTTAAATTTAGGTAGTTCTATTTCTTTAAAATAACGACTATTTTTGCCGTTTTGTAAATCAGTTAATTCCTGATTGTCAATGCCATATATAATGACTTCGTGTTTATTGTTGGCTAAGATAGAAGCGCAGGCTGAACCCATTGCACCAGACCCTAAAATAGTTATTTTTTTGCTAGGCATATTATTGTTCACCTACTTTTTTATTTTTGTTTCTTAACACTAATTCAATTGGTGTACCAGCAAAATCATAGTGTTCTCTAATTTGATTTTCAATATATCTCAAATAAGTAAAGTGAGCTAAGTCTGTATTATTAACAAATAAAATAAAAGTTGGAATTTTAGCTTCTATTTGTTTTGAAAAAGTAATTGACAATCTTCTACCATTAATTGAAGAAGCTGGTCTTATCATTTGTGCTGACATCATTAAGTTGTTTAATTGATTAGTGTTGATTTTTCTTGAAATATTATTTTTAACTCTAATAATTTCATCTTTTAATTTATTAACTCTGGTATTTTGTTTTGCTGAAATAAATACTAATGGTGCTCAATCGACAAATTTAAGTTTTTTAGCTAAATCTTTTTTAAAACGATCCATTGTATTGGTATCTTTTTCAATTAAATCCCACTTGTTAACAATAACGATCATTGGTTTTTTAAGTTCGTAAGCAATCCCGATAATGCTTTGATGGAAGTGAGTAACTTCATCAGTGGCATCTAATAGTAATAAACATAAATCAGCTTCTTCGATCGAATTAGTTGCTCTCATTAAAGCGTAGTGTTCGACACTATCGGTTAATTTAGATTTACGTTTAATACCGGCGGTATCAATAACTTCAAATTCCTCACCGTTAATTTTAATTAATTCAGAAACAGAATCACGAGTTGTTCCGGCTACATCACTAACAATAGCTCTATTTTCATTAGCTAAACAGTTTAATAAAGTAGATTTTCCAACATTAGGTTTTCCTAAAATAGCTAATTTGAAATGTTTATCTACTTCAGGTTGAGAATAATCAAAGTTTTCTAAAACAGCATCTAATAAGTTACCAATACCGTCTCCGTGAATTGAAGAAATTGGAAAGATTTCTTTAAAACCTAAAGAATAAATTGTTCCATCGAAATAATCAGTTTTACTTCCTTCTAATTTATTAACCGCTAATAAAATTGGTTTATTAGTTTTTCTTAATAAAGAAGCTACATAATAATCTTCGGCGGTTAATGGTTCTCTACCGTCGATTATAAAAATTAAAACACTTGCTTCATCAATAGCAATTTGGGCTTGGACTTTAATTTGTTCTTTAAAGTCTTCATTTTCAATTGTAATTCCACCGGTATCGATAACTTTAAATTCATGTCCTGATCATTCGGCATTTTCATAAATTCTATCTCTGGTTACACCTGGACTGTCATAGACGATTGATTTTCTTTTATTAATTATTTTATTAAAAAGAGTTGATTTACCTACATTAGGCTTACCAACAATCGCAACTATATTTTTCATTATGATAACCTCTTTAAAATTTCGTCATACATGACATCAAAGTTTTCTTGTA
This sequence comes from [Mycoplasma] falconis, assembly GCF_006385795.1. Classification (GTDB taxonomy): domain Bacteria; phylum Bacillota_I; class Bacilli_A; order Mycoplasmatales; family Metamycoplasmataceae; genus Metamycoplasma; species Metamycoplasma falconis. Next base: position 21,237 of record NZ_VFSS01000005.1, read on the forward strand.
CGCTCATGTTAGAGGTATCAATTACTAAACTTCCTTCGCTTACCTTTAACGGATCTATATCACGATTCATGTCGTTATAATCACGTTTTTTAATTGAAGCTAAAACTTCATCATAATTAGAAGAAATCCCCATTTGTAAATCTTGTTTTAGTCTTCTATTCGCTCTTACTTCTGGTTCAGCTCATAAGAAAAATTTAGCTTCGGCTTGGGGTAAAATACGGTAAGTAGCATCTCTACCATCAACAATAACGCCTTTGTTTTTATTAGCAAAAGATTGAATAAATTCGTTTACTTTTAATCTAACAGATGAATATTTTGCAATACTTGAAGCAGCTTGTGAAACTTCGTCTTGTCTAATTAAAGTTGTTACATCTTCGCCTTTAAAGATTAAACGATCTTTTTCATCAATGTGTAAATCTTCTATATTTCAAGCTGAGTTAACAGCTTCTTCATCGCTAAGTGAAATATTCTCTTTTAAAGCATTATAAGCGATAACACGATAAAAACTACCTGAGCTTAAAAACTTATAACCAAGTTTATTGGCTAACATCGTACTCATTACAGTTTTTCCAACGCCACTTGGTCCATCAATAGCAATGTTAATTCGTTTTTCCATAATTATTCTCCCTTGTGTTTCTTTATTCAATCTTTAAATTCATTAATTTTATTTAAATCTAAATCGACATTTTCTTCTTGCACTTTTTCTTCTAATTGATTTTTCAATTCATTAATAATAATTGCTAGTTGTCTTAAACTTTGACTGTCATTATTTTTTTTATTTAAATTATTAATATTAATGTCTTCATCCAAAATATTAACTGTTTCATAAAATTCTTGTAATGACATATTTTGTTGATTTTCACTAATTTGAAAATAGCTTTTAATCTTTTGTAAATCCTTTTCAAATTGCTTAATTTCGTTAATTTTTTCTTTTAATAAAACTTTATCATTATGTATTCCCATTTTTATTCACCTACTGTAAATATTTTCATTAAACCACGTGATACCGAATCGGGGTTTTCTTTGTTTTGATATTGATAAGTAATTGTTAAACTATCAAGCCCTTTATTTGGGTTTCATATTACATATCTACCATTATTTAAATAAGGAATTATTTTAAATTTATCTTCTGGATAAATATCGGGGAAAGCATCATATTTTTTAAGATTATCAACAAATCAAGCAAAAATCTCTTCGGCAAATTTTTCTGATTTAAATCACTCTTCGGTTTCAGCTGGATCGTCAGTTATACCGCTGTTAATAATTTTTCTTGCTTGTTTTATTATTTCGACAGAATGAATATCAAATTCAGAACCATAGCTAATTTTTTCACCACTAGTTAAAAATTTAACTTCTTGACTACCTTTAAAATAGTATTTTGATTTAGGTGAATCTGGATCGATTCCAATTTGTAAATCAGAAGCAGCATAATCGTGATTTAAAGTAATAATATAATTTACTTTTAAAACTTTTATATCTTCGGTTTTATCAAAACCAGTAAATCTAATTACTAAAAATTTATTATTTTCAAAATTACTTTTAATTTGAATTCTTTGACTTATATAAGCATTAACATCATATTTAGGAGGAATATTTTCTAATAGTTTTCTTAGATGTTTTTTGCTATTAGTATTATTTTTATCATCGTTTTCACCGTCATCAGCACTTTCGAAAATAGATCTTTTAATCATTTTTTCACCGGCTGTATTTAAAATGGTAAGTTGAATTCCGTCAATGGCTGTTCTATCAATATAAGGTTCGATTTCAGGATTGTTTTCGATATATTTTCTAATTTTATCGTTAGCTGCTTTAATTTCTTGTTCTAAACTGTTATAAATATTTTTAGCAGATGAAGGAGTTATTATAGGCGAATCTAATTTAATTTCTTCGGCATGTTTTAAAAACTTCTCGGCAGATCAATGTTCTTTATTAACTTTTCGAGAGTTTTTTACCATGAAGTATAAAGCACCACTAACCGAACCAACAATAGCTAGTGAAAGACCGGTTCAAAGCAAACCGCCAATAGCTTTTTGTTTTCTGGTTTTATGACTTTTCATATCCATAATAACGTCCTTTTAATAGTTAAATTTTATAATAAACGCCTTGTTTTCTGTGTTTTTTATTAAAAATAAAAAATAATCACAAAGGACTATTTTTTTCATCTTCTATAAAATCTTTTTTTGTTTTCCAAAGATTTAACATAACGGCAATTAGGAAAATTAGAGCAACCAATAAATTTATTCCCATTAGATTTAGCATAACGATATACTAGCTCTGAACCACATTCAGGGCAAGGTTCTTCTAATTTTTCGTTTTCTAAAACAGTTACTTCAATATTTTGGCTTACACCGTCGTAATGTTGAATAAATCTATCTCAAAATTCTTGCATTATTTCTTGATAGTTTTGTTTGCCATCGGCGATTTCGTCGAGCTCTTCTTCGACCTTAGCGGTATATTCTTCGTTAATAGTTGTAGGGAAGTTTTCGATCAATTTATCTAAAACAACTTTTCCAAATTCGGTTGGTTTTAAAGCAGAACCTTGACTTTCTACAAATAAACGGTCCTTAATGATTTTAACAGTTGAAGCAAAAGTTGAAGGACGTCCAACTTTTATATCATCTAAGGCTTTAATTAGCGAACCTTCATTATATCTAGCTGGTGGATTAGTTTCTTTATCTAATTTGATAAATTCAGCCACATCTAAAACATCACCAATATTATATTTAGGTAAAGTTTTACCACTTTCATAACCGCTAATAGCGTAATAACCCATAAAAGTAATAACACTGTATGACATTCTAAAAAAGTATTCCCCATTTTTTAGTTCATATGAAAAGATATCTCTTTGGGGACTTTTCATAATTGCCATCATAGTTTTTTGATAAATAATTTTGTAAATATAAGTATCAATATCACTTAAACCATATTTGTTTTGAGCTTCTTCGGGTGTTAATTTAACATCGGTTGGTCTTATAGCTTCATGGGCATCTTGATCGCCAGCAAAACCTTTAACCTCATCGGCGACGTATTCTTTGCCGTATTGTTTTTCAATATATTTTTTAGCTTTTTGAATAAATACTTCTGAAAGTCTAGTTGAATCGGTTCTGGGATAAGTAATAAGCCCACTTTCAAACAATTTTTGAGCGGCAGCTTGGACGGTTGAAGAAGCATATTTTGCTTCTTTATATAAAACCGATTGTTTATAGGGAGTTATTGCTCCTTCTTTACGGTGTGAAATTTTAAAATCAACCACTTCTAAAGTTTTATTTTTATTTAATTCTTCTAAAATATTTTGAGCTTTATCACGATTAATTCAAGTATTTTCACCTTTAAAGTCAGGTTCATTTTTTCAAAAGAAATCTGCAATAATTTCGTCGGTAATTTTAGCGTTAATTTGTGAATATAAAGTTGGAATAAAAGCTTCAATTTCTCTTTCGCGGTCAACAACTAATTTTAAAGCAATTGATTGTACACGTCCTGCAGAAGGATTAGTCGGAGTGTTTCTTACTGATTTTTTCATTAATTGAGAAAGTTTAAAACCAATAATCCGGTCCAGCATTCTTCTTGATTTTTGAGCGTTTACTAAATCTTCGTCAATATCATGTTTATTTTCAATGGCGGTTTTAATAGCTTCATCGGTAATTTCGTGATAAGTAATTCTGTAATATTTTTTATCAATTTTTAAAGTAGTAACTAAATTTTTAGCAATCGCCTCACCTTCACGATCAGGGTCAGTTGCGATATAAACTTCGTCAGCATTTTTAACCGCAGCTTTTAATTCAGAAATTATTTTCTTTTTAGCTGGATCTGCAACCATTTGTGGTTCTCAATTTTCAAAATCGATACCTAATCCGCCTTTACCTTTTGTAGACATTTTTAAAATATGTCCAACAGAAGATAAAACTTTTACTTCATCTCCAATATATTTTTGAATAGTATTAACCTTATTAGGTGACTCAACGATCATTACTTTATTTGCCATGTGAACCTCGCTTTGATGGTATTATAATAACACAAAGACATCTACTTAAATTAAAAAATGATTAGAATGTTTCCAATCACTTTTTGTATTCATCATTATTTGTATTATCGAAAATTTCTGCAATTTTTTCTTTGCTTTCATTTTTCATTTTTGGAATATAAGGTTTTAATGTGATTATTAAATTACCTTTTTTATTTGTTCCACGATATGGAACCCCTAATCCTTTTAAAGTTAAAATTGAATCTAATTTCATATCAGGTTTTAACTGAATTTCTTCATTACCATAGGGCGTAGGAATGGTAATTTTATTTCCTAACATAATATCTTTAATTGAAACTGGTACACTTAAAACTAAATCGTTATTTAATCTTTCAAAATGTTTATCTGCTCTTACATTAACAATAATATATAAATCTCCGTTTTCGCCACCATTTTCAGAAGGCATACCAAAGCCTTCCATTTTTATTGCTTCTCCAGAGCTAATACCGGCTGGAATATTAATGTTTTCATAAACATCTTTTTGTTCATGCCCTTTTCCAGAACAAGTTTTACATGGTTTTTTAATAATTTGTCCATAGCCGCCACATTTATCACAAGGCATAACCTGAGTAAAAAAGCCACTTCTAATTTTAACTTGTCCGCTACCATGACATTTATCACAAGAAACAATATCGCTATCGTTTTCGGCACCTCTTCCATTACAGGTTTGACATTTGCTGTGTTTGGTTAATCTAACTTGAGCGTTCTTACCTTTAATTGAGTCCATAAAATCAATGCTCATTCGCATTTGTAAATCATCGCCTTTGGTGTTTCTTCTTTGTCTAGAAGATCCCCCAAAACCAAATATATCGCCAAAACCGTCAAATGAACCAAAACCAGAAAATGCATCTTTAAATTGACTAAAAAATGAATTAAAAATATCTTCAGAATAATGGAAACTGCTTTGGTCAAAAGCACCATGTCCAAATTGGTCGTATTTTTTTCTTTTTTCAGGATCAGATAAAACTTCGTAGGCTTCACTTACTTCTTTGAATTTTTCTTCGGCTCCTTCTTCTTTGTTGCGATCGGGGTGATACTGCATTGCTAATTTACGATATGCACTTTTAATTTCTTTGTCTGTAGCATTTTTATTAATGCCAAGCACTTCATAATAATCACGTTTTTCCATAATATTAACATTTTAGCACAAAATATAAAAGAGTGCTAATTTTTGCGAAATTAACACTCTTCGATTTATAAATCTTCTTTTTTAAGAATACAAATTCTTTCTTTATTATTAATGTCTTTGTAAATTAAACAATTAGCATAATTTTGCTTAAATCATTTAGCAGCATAAGGATCGATTTCAAAAACTAAATGACCTTTTTCATTTAAATAATTTTTAGCATTTTGACAAATAAATTTATAATCAGCCAATCCTTTGTCTTTAGCATATAAAGCCTTGCTAGGTTCATATTTTAAAGATTTAGCAAAACAATGTTTCTTATTTAAATAAGGAGGATTAGAAACAATTAAATCAAATTTATCGTTTATCTTTTTAAATCAATTTGATTTAATAACTTTAACGTCTAAATTATTATATTTAGCGTTAAATTTAGTTTGCTTAATAGCTTGCTTAGAAATATCAATTAACGTTACATCACAATCAATATTTTTTTTAATTGCAAGTCCAATAAAACCTGAACCGCAACCCAAATCTAAAACTTTTGAATTTTTATTAATCAATGGATAAGTTGCTAATATAACTTCTTCTGTTTCATATCGAGGAATTAAAACTTTATATTTAAGATTAATCCATACGCCTTGCATTTCTTGTCAACCAATAATTTTTTGCACTGGATAATCTTTTTTTAAAAGTTTAAGCTCCTTTTTTGAAACAAAAAGAGGCATATTATAACGCATCTTTTCACGTAGTAATACCTCTTTTTCAATCATTATAAGCCTGCCTGTTTGATTTTTTCAGCTTTTTCAGCTGCAATAAGCTCTTCGATTATTTTATCTAAAGCTCCGTCCATAACTACTTTTAGAGAAGTTGAAAAACCAATTCTATGATCGGTGATCCGATCTTGTGGATAATTATAAGTTCTAATTTTTTCACTTCTGTCTCCGGTACCAGCCAATTTTCTTAAACCACTTTCTTCTTCTTCACGTTTACGCATTTCCATTTCATATAAACGAGATTTTAAAACTTTTAAAGCAGTTTCACGGTTTTGAATTTGACTTCTTTCATCTTGTGAAGTTACTACAATACCGGTCGGTTTATGAGTAATTCTAACTGCTGAGTCAGTAGTATTAACTGATTGTCCACCAGCCCCTGATGATCTAAATACATCTACTTCAATTTCATCTGGTTTAATATCAATTTGTACATCATCATCAACTTCGGGTAAAACTGTAACCGTAGCAGTAGAAGTATGAACTCTACCTTGGGTTTCGGTTTGAGGTACTCTTTGAACTCTGTGTACGCCACGTTCAAATTTCATTTTTGAAAAAACTTTGTCGCCTTTAACACTAAAAATAATTTGACTAAATCCACCAGCTGTTCCGTATGTCGAATCAATAACTTTAATTTTAAAACCCTTTGTATCGCAATATTTTTGATACATCTTAAATAAATCTCCTGAAAAGATATTAGCTTCATCTCCTCCGGCAGCTCCTCTAATTTCAACAATAACATCACGTTTATCGTTTTCGTCTTGAGGAATTAATAATTCTTTGATTGTATCTTCTAGACTTTCTAATTGAGCTTGTTGATTATCAATATCAGCTTTGGCTAAAGCAATTAATTCTTCGTCTTTTTCATTGTTAATAATATCTTTTGATAAAGCATATAATTCTTCGATTTCTTGATATTTTTTAAATGAATTATAAATATCTTCTAAATCTGCTTTTTCTTTTGATAATTTAGTGTATTTTTTGATATCGCTATATATTTCTGGTTCGTTTAATTTATTATTTAATTCTTCGTATTGAGCCTTAATTGCCAATAGTGATTCGTACATTGTTTTTTCCATAATGACAAATTATAACAAAAACACACTTAAATCAAGGCAAAATAAAAATAGCATAAAGCTATTTCTTAGTAACTCTAAATCTTACTACTGATGAAACAATAAACACAACCGCAAAGCAAATTGCCACATATAATATTGAATATCCTATTTGGAAGTTTTCATAACCAACAAAATAAATATTTTGTAAAAAGTTAACAGAAGCTAGAAGTGGTTTTAATGATTCAACTTGTTGTGAAACTACTTGTAAATGTTCAGCAAGATTTAAAAATGTTAAATATTTAATAACTTGAACTACTTGGGTTGCTGGTAAAGCAGAAGCCAAGTTTTTTAAAAATAAAGGAAGTATAGTAATAGGAATAAATGCCCCAATAAAAAACCCTGATGTTGAAGATAAAGCTCCTGATAAAACAGAAAACACTGTGGTATTTTTAACAAAGCTAAATACAAAAACGAAGAAAGTTGAATTTAATAAAGCTCCTAAAACAATCATTCCAAAAATACTAAAACCAGTTTTAATAGTTAATAAAGCAGGAATAACAATTTGTTTATCTTCAATAGTAATAATTTGCTCACTTAAATTTTTACTAATTGCTAAATAAGCTAGTAAAACTAAATAAATCATCGTTGTTAAAGCAATATTTAAAATAACGTTTACGATTAAGTAGCTTATTCTAATGGTTGATGTTCTAATCGGTGTCATTGATAGATCATTAAAGACATTTTTTTCACTATCATTAACAATTAAAATTGAAATTGAGATTGCGTTAGTTAAAAGAGAAATTCCTAAAAGACCAACTAAAAGTGAACCGTTTCCGATTTGAGATTGGACAGAAGTCATTTCCTTAGAAATGTTTTGGGTATAAAGTGATTTGGCAAATAAGATAAAAATAAATAAAGTAATTAAAGGTGAAAAGAATGTCATTATTACTTTTCTTTTATCTCTAAAAAATAGTAATAAATTACGTTTAATAAGTTGACTTAATTTATACATTATTTTCTCCTTCGGTAACGTTTAAAAAGACCTCATCCATTGTTCCTTTTTGCAGTTCATAATCTTTTAATTTACCACTATGTCAAACACTAAATTCCTTAGCTTCTTCATAGTTATTAAATTTTAAAATATAACGATTTTCATCTTTTTTAATGGTGAATAAATCATTAAAATGAGTTAATCATTCATCAAAATTTTCGTTAGGTTTTTGATTTACAATAACAGCTGTTTTAGAATAAATATTTTTAAGTTCACTTGGTGTACCTTCAGCTAATTTTGTACCTTTTTTAATAATAATTACATAATTACAATTATTAGCTTCTTCCATATAGTGAGTTGTTAATACTATGGTTAAACGTCTTTTATTTTGAATATTTTGAAGTGTGTCTCAAACCATTTTTCTAGAATTAGGATCAAGACCAGTAGTTGGTTCATCTAAAAATAAAATTTCTGGTTCATGAATTAAAGCTCTTGCAATATCTACTCTTCTTTTTTGCCCACCACTTAATTTGCCATATGGTTTGTTTAATAACTCTTCTAGTTGAAATTCTTGAACCATATTATCAACTAATTTTTGCGTAGTTACTGACTTATTATTTTGATCTTTAATTAAGCCGTAATACATTGCTGCTCTACTCATTAAATTTTCTTTAACAGTAAGTTGAGCATCTAAAATAGATTGCTGAAAAACAATACCAATTTTATTTCTAATTTTCATATAGTCTTTGGTTGCATCTAAACCATCAACTTCGATTCGTCCGCTATCCTTTTTAAGTAAACCTAAAATAATGTTTAATGTTGTAGTTTTGCCTGCTCCGTTTAAACCTAAAAAACCATAAAGTTCACCTTTTTTAACTTGAAAGCTTAAATTATTTACTGCAACTTGTTTTTTGAATTTTTTTACCAAATTAGTAATCTTAATAATGTGTTTTGTATCTTCTGCCATATTACTCCTTAATTTAATAAGTAAATTGTATTATATTGCCTTCAAAATAAGCTTAAAAAATGAAATATAAATTATTTAATGTAAAAATATGTTTTTTATATATAATAGATAAAGTAATTGCCGCTATAGCTCAGGGGCAGAGCACTTCCATGGTAAGGAAGGGGTCGTTGGTTCAAATCCAATTAGCGGCACCATATTGTTTTTACAACCTTGAAGATGTCTTTGTGGCATCTTTTTTTATTTTAAATTTTTAAATAAAAATAAAAAAAGATGTATCAAATTGATACATCAGGTCATTAAGATATGGCACGGGTAGCAAGACTCGAACTCACAACACACGGGGTTGAAGCCCGTTGTTCTACCATTGAACTATACCCGTATATAAGCTTATAAATAAATATAAGCTATATGTATGTAGAATTTACAATTAATATTTTACACACTTTTCTTTATTTTTTTAATTTTAATTCCAGTAAATTAACGATGTCAGCAACCTTTTTAAGTTGCATTAGTTCTTCATCGCTAATAGTAATATTAAGTTCTTTTTCAATGTCACTAATTAAAATAACAAGGTCTAAACTATCAATTTTTAAATCGTTAATTTCTGAATCTAAATTAAATTTAACTTTGGTTAATTTTTTAATTTGATTAAAAACAATTTTTTCTGTTTCCATGCATAGAATTATAACTTATTGGTGCTAATTTGATAAGTCACAAAAGTTTTTTGTTTTTCGTTTTCTCATTTAAAACTAATTAATACTTTTTGATCGTCAACAATTTTATAAGCAAAATAAGTTTCTCCATCAATATTAGTCATTCTGTTTAGAACATCTTTGGTTATGTAAGTTATCATTTCTTCATCAATTCAAGCTTGACCGTTTTTAAAATTTAATTTATCATAATATTCTTCGCTTGAAATGTTTGGAAAAATTTCTTGTCAATCAATTAATTGTTTTTCTTCTAATTTAGGAATTTCTATATCATCATTATCCTTTATTACTTTGGGATTATCATCTGATTTTTTATTTGGTAAAGAATCATCAACTTTTACATCATCATCATTTCAAACAATATCCGGCTTTTTGCCTTTGGTTAAAAGAAATGTTGCAACAGTCGCTCCGACTGAAATTAAGGCAACAGCACCAAAAGTAACACCTAAAATTATTTTATTTTTCATTTTTATACATCTCCTTTATATAAGTAAAAAATAAATCTACAACTTGTTTTAATTTTCGGTAGTAAGTATTTTTAGAAAAATAATTTAAATATCAAAAATTATCAATATCTTTATTTACAAAATTATTTGTAAAAATGTTTTTCTCATCTGCGTCTAATAAATTAGCAAAGCTTTCTAAGGTTTTATTATTTTTGCTTTGCCCTTTTAATTTATTTACTTCATTGATACATTTTATTTTTTGACAAAATTTTCAAATAAAGTGTCTTTTTGATTGTAAAGATTGTTGATTTATTATGTCAATTTCTAAGTTGTAATTCATTTATTCTCCTAATTTAATAATTTCTTCAATCGAAGTTGCTCGTTTAATTATTTTTGGTATTGATTCTTCTTTAAGTTTGTGATATTTAATATTAATTATTTTTTGCTGATGTTTTTCTATATTTAACTTAATTAAACCTTTATAAAGATTAAGTAATGGCTTAAGAAATACTTGATTATAAATAAGAACAAAAGTTTTATCTTTATTACCAAAATTAATTGTTGTTTTATGGTTAAGATTACCAAAAAAGTTAGGTGGAATTAATAAGCCCTTTTGAGCTTGATTGCTATTGGCTGAAACAATTATTTTTTGTTTTATTTTGTCGTAATAAGAATAATTATCAAAAGTAATTCCGTTTTTTAAATCATAAGGATTAAATAAGAGTTTAATATCACCATCAATTAATGAGGTATTAAATTCACTTTTAAGTTTAATATTATAAACATCAGATTGTTTAATATCTTCATCAATGTTTTTATCATTAAAAACTTTATTTATAGAAACTTGATATAAAGTTTTATTTAATTGATTTTGTTTTAATAAAGTCGGATAAAAATTAAATTGTGTATATTTTCGACTTTCAAAGTGAATAAATTTATCTGAATTTTCAATATCAACATTAGAATCAATAATTAAATTGTTTAGAAAATTAATAATTATGCCTTTTGATTGCACTTTTATTTCTTTATTTTGATTAATATTAGAGATTTTATAAACAAAATCAGTTATTTTTTCTTCGACATTAAAACCATATTTAATTCCACTTATCGATATATTAATGTTTTCAATATTTTCGAAAACTTCGTTTGTTAAACCCTTAGTTAATTCACTGATACAAATAAAATTAAATTCTGAATTTTCTTTAATGTGATTTAATTTAAATTCATATTCCTTATTGTTAATATAAAGTTTTGCTTTAATAACTCCACCAGAAAAATAAGGATTAAAATATTTAAACCTAATAATAAATTTATTGTTTTTAATTAACCTTTCTAAATTAAGCTGACCGTAAACTAAATAATCAATTGCTTTTGGATGATAATTAATCGTTTCGGTTTTTATATAAAAGTTTTCTATTCACTTATTATCTTGATTTTGATAAGCCTCATTTATGACAACCATTATTCCTTCTTTCGTTTACATTACAAAACAAATATTTTTATTTTTTCTAAGATTGGTACTTAGCTTATGCTATATTTATAAATAAATATATTTTTTACTTAGTTTTTAGGAGTTAATATGGAAAATCAAGATATTAAACTACAAAAAAGAATTTCAGAAATTGGGTTTTGTTCACGACGTGAAGCCGAGCGATTAATTGCTGAAAATAAAGTATTAGTAAATGGTGAACTTGCTTATATTGGTATGCGGGTAAATAACCATGATGAAATTAAAATTAACGGGAAAGTAATCACTTTAAATAAACCTAAAAAAATCGTTTATATTTTACTTAATAAACCGCAAAATACAATTTGTACTTTAAAAGATCCACAAGAAAGACGTACTATTTATCAATACTTAAAAATTAAAGAGCATATGTTTTCGGTGGGTAGGTTAGATTTTAATACCACCGGAGTTATTATTATTACTAATGACGGCGAGTTAGCTAATTTACTAGCTCACCCTTCAAGCCAAATCGAAAGAGAATATTTAGTAGAGCTTGAAAAACCATTAGAGGAAAAAGAACTTAACTATTTAAATTCAAATAAAGTGATGTTAAACGGTAAACCTTCAAAACAAATTGTTAAACAAATTGGTAATAATAAATATTCAATCAAGTTAAGAGAAGGACGTAATCACCACGTTAAAAACTTATTTTTATTAGTTAATAATTATGTCAAAAAATTACACCGTAAAAGTTATGGACCAATTAATCATAATGCTTTAAAAATTGGCGATTGACGTTATTTAACCCAAGACGAAGTAAATATTTTAAAAGCCTTAGTTAATAAAGATATTAAATAATATGTATAAATTTTTTGTTAACCAAAAGATTGATAATTACTTTGTTTTAGATGAAGATATTCAACGTCATATTAAAGTAATAAGACTAAAAAATGAACCAATTTTAATTAACTATCAAAATGAATATTACAAGTGTAATTTTGTTTTTCCAAATAAAGCCGAAATTATTGAAAAATTAAATATTAATCATGAATATAAGCAAAATGTTATTGTTGCTATTCCAATTATTAAACTAAGTAATTTTGAAATTGCCTTGCAAAAAGCAGTTGAACTAGGAGCTAAGGAAATAATTCCGTTTACTTCGGAATATACCGATAAATCTAATTTAAATATTGTCCGTAAATATGATCGTTTTAATAAAATCATTTTAGAAGCAGCTCAACAATCTTTTAGAAATGCAATACCCAAATTAAATCAACCTAAAACTTATGAAGAAATTATTAATAATTATCAAAACATCATTATTGCTTACGAAAATGAAAAACAAGTTCATCTTCAAGAAATTAACCAAGATTGTTTATTAATGGTTGGCCCAGAAGGTGGCTTTAGCGAAGCGGAAATTAGTAAAGCTAAGCAAAAAAATATTGAAATTGTGATGTTATCACCAGCTATTTTAAGAGCTGAAACGGCATTAATTTATATGCTAAGTCGGCTAAAATAAATTTATTTGAAAAGTTTATTTTTAAATATTAAAAAGTTGTTATAATTGTAAAGCATTTTATATTAAATATAAAGGTGCAAATATCACAACAAAATACAATAGAAAGAAGAAAGTATGCGTCAAACAACAATTATTAGAAAAGAATTAGTTGATAAAAAATGATATATCGTCGATGCAGCCAACGTTCCTTTAGGAAGACTTTCAACTCTTGTAGCTTCAATCCTACGTGGAAAAAATAAACCAACATTTACTCCAAATGTTGACATGGGCGACAATGTAGTTGTTATTAATGCTAAAGACGTTGTTCTTACAGCTAAAAAAGACGAAAAGAAAATCTACTACCACCACACAGGATACCCTGGTGGATTAAAACAAATTACAGCAGCTGGTCTACGTGCTAAAAAACCTGAATTACTAGTTGAAAAAGCAGTTAGAGGAATGTTACCTCACACTAAACTAGGACGTAAACAATTTAAAAACTTATATGTATACGCTGGGGCAGATCACAAACAAGAAGCTCAACAACCAGTTAAAATCGAGGTTAAATAATGGCAGATAAAATCAGATATTACGGTTTAGGCCGTCGTAAATCATCAGTTGCTAGAGTTTACTTATTACCAGGAAAAGGTAGCTTTATCATTAATGGTAAAGAAGCTAAAAGCTATTTAAATTCAGATATTTTAATTAAAGATGCTTTAAGTCCATTTGCATTAACCGAAACCGAAAAACAATTCGACGTTTTTGCAAACGTTAACGGTGGAGGTTTAAGTGGACAAGCCGGAGCAATCAGATTAGGTATTGCGAGAGCTTTATTAGAAGCATCAAACAATGAATACAGAAATTCTTTAAAAGATGCTGGATTTTTAACTCGTGATGCACGTGTTAAAGAACGTAAGAAATTTGGATTGAGAAAAGCAAGAAGAGCAAGACAATTTTCAAAACGTTAATTTATTTATGTTATAATATTATGGTGTAAATTACACCATATCATTTGCGAGCGTAGCTCAGCTGGTTAGAGCACACGACTGATAATCGTGAGGTCGATGGTTCAAGTCCATTCGTTCGCACCATATCATTAATTTGATCTTAAAAACCACCATTATAAAAACGGTGGTTTTTATATGCCTTAATTTAATAAGCTCTTATTTCTTATAAGAAATAAGTTAAAATAACAAATATTATAAAAAAAGGCAAAAATAATATAAAATATTAAAATACTAATTACAAGAAGACGAGTAAAGGAGACGTTTATGCCAGGAAGAGATCAATTAACCGGTCAAAAAGCTTTAAGTGGAAACAAAAGATCACACGCTTTAAATACATCAAAAAGAACCTTTGACCTTAACTTGCAAAAAGTAACCGTTTTATTAGAAAACGGTACTAAAAAAACTGTACGTACAACTGCTAAAAATGCAAGAACTCTAAAAAAATACGGATTAGTGGCTTAATTAGATAACCTATATTTAAAAAAATAATTTAATAACTGCTTTTTGCAGTTATTTTATTTATTTAAAATGGTTTATACTTTTAATTATTAACTAAGGAGAAAAGATGTACATATTTACTTTTGCTGAAAAACAAGAAGCTGAGCTTATTTTAAAACAAGTGTTAACTTACGAAGAAATCAAATTTAATAAACTGCAAAAAATGTATTTAGGTAAATATAAAAACCAAAAGTTTGCTTTATTAATAACCGGAGTAGGTAAAATAAACGCTGCTTTAGGGATGTTAAATGCTATTAACTATTTAGAAGATGAATTAAATAAAATTTTCATTAATTTAGGACCTGCTGCCTCAATTAATGAAAATGATAAAGTTGGAGATATTAAAATCATTAATTCGACTGCATTTTTTGATGTCGATTTAACCGCTTTACCTAATTATCATTTAGGACAACTACCAAATCAAAACGAATATATTATTAAAGCTGATAAAACTCAAACCTATAAACTATCTAAAATTTTTAAAAATTCTTCCCAAGCAGGATTGGTTTCATCTGATCGTTTTGCTACTTCTAGTGATATTGAAATTATTAAAAATAATTTTCCTAAAGCTGAAGTGGTTGATATGGAAGGAGCGGCTTTAAATTATATTGCTAATATATATAGTCAAACTTTTGTAGCGATTAAAGTTATAAGTGATAACTTAGTTGATTCAAATAATAAAATGGAATATCGTGAATCTAAAGAAATTTGACAAAATAAAATTAAAGATATTTTCTTTGAAGTTTTAGCTCCGCAAACTTCAAATTTAAAATATATCGATACTCACAGTCACCCATTTTTAGAATATTATAAAAATCCATTAGAAACTGTTAAACAATGACAACAACAAAGTTTAGAAATGATTTTTGCAGTTGGTACTTGTCAAGAAGATAGTAAAGAGGTACTTAAATTAGGACAAGAATTACCCCAATTTGTTAAACCGATTATTGGTATTCATCCAACTAATGCTACAGGTAAAAAAGATGGTGAATTTTTAGAAAGTATTATTGATAAAAACGTTATCGCAATTGGAGAATTTGGTTTAGATTATCACTATGATGATAGTCCTTCGAAAGAAATTCAACACGAAAGTTTTGTTGCTCAATTAGAAGTAGCTAAAAAACATAATATTGTTGCAATGTTACATATAAGAGATGCCCTAGAAGATGCTTATAACGAAATTATTAAACCAGAATGAAAAGACGTTAATATTGTTTTACATTCTTTTAGTGGCGACGCTGAATTTGTTAAAAAATGTTTACCTTATCCTAATATTTACTTTTCAATTTCCGGAGTTGTTACTTTTAAAAACTCTTTAACAACTCAAGAAGCTGTTAAAGCAATACCTATTGAAAGAATGATTTGTGAAACCGATACTCCTTATTTAGCCCCAACTCCTAAAAGAGGTCAAGAAAACATTTCTCCTTATGTTGCTTATACTTATCAATATATTGCTGCCCTTAAAAATATTGATGATGAACAATTTGTAAATCAAATAAGAAACAATATTAAAAATATTTTTGGAGTTTAACTTGGAAATAAAAGCAAAAAAATCATTTGGGCAAAACTTTTTAATTAATAAAAATATTCAACAAAAAATCGTTGAAGCTGCCGAAGTTAATAACGAAGATGTAATTGAAATTGGACCGGGATTAGGGGCTTTAACTAATCATTTAATTGATAAAGTTAAAACTTTGAATTGTTATGAATTAGATCTTGAAATTTATAATCTTTGATTAAACAAGGCTTTACCAAGTAATATTCATTTTAAACATCAAGATTTTTTAGAAGCTAATCTCGATTTAGAAAATAAGTTAGTAGTAATCGGTAATATACCGTATAACATTACTAGCGATATTATTTTTAAATTAATTAGATCTTTTAAAACCTTAAAAAGAGCAACCCTAATGGTACAAAAAGAAGTTGCGGATCGTTTAGTAGCAAGCCCTAATTCTAAGGCTTATTCTAAATTAACATTATCAGTTAATTTAGTTGCAAGCGTTAAAAAAATTATTAACGTTAAAGCTAATGAATTTAATCCTGTACCTAAGGTGGATTCAGCTGTAGTAAGACTTGATTTTGTTGATAACATTGATTTTAATTTGGAAAAAATGTTACATTTTATTAAAATCATTTTTCAATTCAAACGTAAAACTTTAATTAATAATTTGCAGACCTCTTATCCTAAAGAATTAATAGTTAAAAGTTTAGAAAAATTAAATCTTAGTTTAAACGTTAGAGCCGAGCAATTGGATCTTAATCAAATCAAAAGCTTATATGTACTTTTAGAGAATTTATAAGGTAAAATTTTATGTGTTATTAATTAATATTTAAGGAGCAAATATGACAAAAAAAGAATTATTTAAAGAACGTTTAATTAGATACATGGAAATTGAAGCGATGTCTCGTTATGAAGAACCAGTAGCTCAAGAGTTAAAAAAATCATTAGAAGGCTTAGGTTTTGAATTTAGCCGTGATAACTTCGGGTCATTAATTATGCATAAACCATCTGCTAATCCTAATGCACCTAAAGTAATGATTGCTGCCCATATGGATGAAGTAGGTTTTATTGTTAGAAACATTGAACCAACAGGTCAATTATTACTTTCAGCTGTCGGTGGAATTTGACCGACTGTTGTTATTGGTACAAAAGCTAAATTAGTTACTACTTCAAATGAAACTTATTTTGGTTTATTTGGACATACTTCTATCCATATTATGCAAGCCGAAGCTAGAAGCAAAGCGATAACAATGGATGAACTATACGCTGATTTCGGTTTTAGGAGCAGAGAAGATGCTGAAAAGCACGGTGTTGAAATTGGTGATAGAGTTTATATGTCTGGTGAAACTATCCAATTTGCTGATCCGGATTTATTAGGTGGTAAGGCAATGGATAACCGTGCTGGGGTTACTGTTATGGAATGAGTAGCCAGAGCGATTGCTAAAAAAGAACTAGATGTTGATTTATATTTAGTGGGAACCGTACAAGAAGAAGTCGGAACTCGTGGTGCTAAATCATCAGTTTCTTTAATTAATCCAGATATTGCTATGGCACTAGATACTTGCGCTTCTCATGATACACCTGGTACTATTAAAGGTAATACTGCCTTGTTTAAAGGGGCTGCTTTAAGATTGCAAGATCGAGCAACTATGGTAGATCCTAGTTTATTAAAATTTATGACTAATGTAGCTAAAAAACATAAAATTCCCGCTTATAAATTTGTAGCAATGGGCGGTGGAACTGACTCATCAGAACTTCAATACGCTAAAGGTGGAGCTCAAATTATGACGATTTCATTACCACAACGTTATTTACATTCTCCAATTGGAGTTTGTGCTATGAGTGATCTTTTAGCTGCTGCTGATTTATTAATTAACTTTTTACAAGAATTTAACGAAGAAGAATATAAAAAGATTCAATATAAATAATAATTATTACTATATTATTAGATGCTAACTAAGCATCTAATTTTTAATAAGAGGTAAAGATGAAATGGGCTAAATGAACTAAAAAGCAAAAAGCAACTTTATTTATTGGTATTAGTTTGTTAGTTATTATTATGCTAACAACCATTTTAAAATGACATGTTTATGCTGGGTTATATTATGATCGACTAAATGCTGTTAAAATTCAAAATCCCGAAGCTTTTGAATTAATGATTAAAAATCAAGCAATACCGCCGATATTATCAATTTTTTGATCGATCAATTTTACCTTTACATGGATATCAAATTTAGGTTTAGGAATAACTTGCGTTTTATTTGCAATTTTTTATCATCATAAATATGCTAAAAAAGCAATGTTTTTAACTGTCGTATTTATTAGTGTAACTTTTTTAGTTTATTGAACTTTAATTTTTCCAGAATCAATTAAAAGATTTCAACCTTTAAATGGTAGTTTATCAATTATTATGCATTTAATAAATCCGATTATCGGTTTTATTGTTTTAGGTATAAATCGTAAAAATATTGAAATAACGACTTTAACTATTTGATTAACCGATGTAGTAGCTTTAGCTTATTATTTCTTTGCTTTAATTGCTTTTTATAGTGGCATTAAATTAATTGATTTAGATAGCAACCCTTCAAATGAAAGTTATCGAACTTTTGGTTTAACAGTATATAGCTTTTTAAACTTCGAGCAACCCTTATTTTATAAAGGTGATTCAATAGCTATTAAAATCTTTTTAAATTTAGCAATTGTAATTTTCGGGTTATTAATTTTTCCAGCGATTGCTTATTTTTGAAAAGCAGTATATAAAATTAAATTAATAAAATTGACTAAGAAAAATAAATCAATAGAAAATAAAACTATTAATAAATTGAATTAAAAAATGTTGGCTTTTAAAGTCAACATTTTAAATTATTGTTGGTGTTGTTTTTTATAAATGTGTTGAGCTTCTGAAAACAATTTTTCAGTTAGATCGGCTTCTTGATTAAAGTTTTTATTTAATAAATCATATTTTTCTAGTTGTTCTTTGATTTTAACTCTAATTGCCGCTCTTTTGCTATTTCTTTCAAAAATATCATCAGTATGCTCTTCATAGTAAGTAGTTAAAATTTCTTTTAACTCTTTGGCAATCTGTCTAATTTTGTTATCGGATAAAATACGTTTAACACTTTCGGTTTTTAAAACTTGATAAAAAGCTTCTTCAAGCGGATCTAATTTTTCAGCTTCAATATCAGCTTTTTCTTCTAAAATCTCGTTAGCGAATTTAGTTAAATCATAAATAGTATTATTAATATCAAATTCTTCATCTTGGCTTTTATACTTGTTTAAAATATCTTTTAAATGTTTAGAATACTTTTTAGATTTTTCCAAAGAAGTACGAGATGTTTCAATTAACATAGCAATAGCTTTGGTTAAAACTTTAATTTTAGCAATGCCTTTAAATTTATCGGTAGTTTTATTTAAATAATCTTTATTTAAAATTGAAATATATTCTTCCGGTGTCGTTTCATATTTGTTTAGAATTTTGACTTCATCAACTTTAATAGCTTCATCACGAAGTTGTAAAATCTTTTTGTCTAATTCAAAAGTATTAATATTTTCTTTTGTATTATTTAATCTTTGAATAAAACTTCTAACCCCTAAATAATATCTAGTTTTTAAATCTTCTTTGGCAGTTAATAAACTACGACAAACGTTATATAAACGTTTTAAATTATAAGAATCATAATTTAAAAATTCAATTTCGCTTTCTTTAGTTTTTAAAGCAATATTGGCTCCACTTTGAATCATTTCAAATACTTCTAAACCGTCATTGCTGTCAAATCTATCAGTATTAACGGCTGCAAATTGTTGATTTAATTTAACTAAAATCTTTTGTAATTCAGGATAAGCACTTTTAGCTACATCTAAAAAGTTTTTTTCTAAATCACGGTTGGTGTATTGATTTCTAGCTTCATCTAAATATTTTTTAATCCCTAAATAATCAACTAATAAACCAGAAGTTTTACCGGGATAAACTCTATTTACCCGAGCTATTGCTTGCATTAAATTATGTGCTTTTAAACGTTTAATAAAGTACATTGTTTCTAGATCAGGAACATCAAAACCAGTTAATCACATGTCACAAACAACGGCAATTTTGTATTTTGAGTTATCTTTTTTAAACTCGGTACCTTTTTCTTTTCTTTCTTCTTTGCTACCTAAAATATATCTATCCTCAGCTGAATCTTTATTGCTAGTAGTTGCCACAACAATAATTTGATCTTTACTAATTTTATCGCTAAATTTTTCTTCGGCTAACTGTTGCAGCTTTTTAAATAATTTAATAGCAGCAGCTCTAGTTTCAGTAACCACCATTACTTTCCCGTTTAAAAAGTTTTTATAGTGATCTAATATATCATTAGCAAGTGTTTCGATTAAATCGGGATCTTCAAAAATAGATTGTAATCTAGAAAGTTTACGTTTTGATTGCTCGATTTGTTTTCAACTTAAAGATTTACTATTTTCAATTTCATCATAAGTACTATCAATTTTATCTAACGCGTCTTCTAAGGTTTTAATATCTAATAAACGATGTTCATAGCTAATAGGAACGGTTGAACCATCAGCTACCGATTGGGTCATATCGTAAATATCAATTAGACTACCATAAACTTCGGTAGTTTGTTTTTTATTGGTTTCGATTGGGGTTCCGGTAAAACCGATAAAAGTTGCATTAGGTAAAGACTCACGGATATATTTTTCAATGCCAAAATTATGTTCAGCATAAGTTTTACCTGTTTCTTCGTCAACCTTATAACTAATAGTTTCGTTCATACCGTAATGGCTCCGGTGGGCTTCATCAACCATAACAATAATATTTTCGTTTTCGTTTTTAGCGATTTCTTCTTTGCTAAATTTATGAATAGTAGTTAAGATGACTTTGCCTTGTTGACTTTTTCTTAATACATTTAAAAGTTGTTTACGACTACCGACTTGTACGATTTTAGATCTTAAAAAATCCGCTGCATTATCAAAAGTTTTAACTAATTGGTCATCTAAATCATTTCTATCGGTTAAAACAACGATAGTTGGAACTTTATATTCGCCGCTAATTTTGACTCTTTCAACTAAAAGTCGATGAGCTAACATTACCATTGAAAATGATTTACCAGAACCTTGGGTATGTCATAAAATTCCACCCAACCCGTTTCCGGTCGGTTTTAAAGCTTTATCAATCGAAGCTTTAGCTTTTTTAACCCCATAATATTGGTGGTATTGATTAATAATTTTTACTAATTCTTTATTATCTTTTTGAATAAAGAAAATTCCGTTTTTTAAAACGTCTAAAAAAGTTGCTTTATTAAATAAACCAGCAATTAAAGTTTGTAATTTTTTGGTTTGGCTTACTTTATTATCATAAGTATTACTAAATTCAGTTTTCTTTCATTCGTTAAAACGAGTAATTTTTGAGGTTAAAGTTCCCACTAATGAAGCTACACCATCACTAATAACTAAAAAAGCATTATATTTAAAAATGGAAGGAATATCAAAACGATAACCACTATTAGTCGTGTTATTACCTAGTTGATTATAAGCATCAATTAAATTATTTTGAGAGCCATTTTCATCAAACGATTTAAGCTCCATAATAACAAGGGGAATACCGTTAATAAAAACTACTACATCAGGAATACGTTTTTGTTTAATTTCAACTAGCTCAAATTGATTAGTTACTTGAAAAATATTATTATCAACATTATTAAAATCAATGAATTTAACTAACGGATTTACTCTACAATCAGGACGATTAATATAAACACCATCGATTAAGTATTCATGGATTTTTTTATTAGCTTCAAATAAAGTCAAAGTTTGATCATTTTTTAACTTTAATTTATCAATTGCCTCTTTAATTATTTCATCGATTTGTTCTTCTGAAAGTTTATTACCATCATTAGTTAAAATATCATTTTGAAAATGATTGATTTTTTTCATGCAAGTAAAAAGCAGATCAAAGTTAATAAATTCTTTAAAATCTTTATCTTGACGTTTTAATAATCAATCATCTTGATGTTTATTAATATATTGATAATTTTGTTCTTCTAATAACTTAATTATTGAATTTTCAATAACTTCTTCTGAGATAGACATCATAATTAAAAATTATAATAAAAACTCAAAGTAAATATACAAGCTAAAATATATAAAATTACATTTTATATTTTTAAGGGTTTTATATTAGTTATAATTTACATATCATTTAATAAAACAGGTAGGTTTAATATGTCACAACTGATTGATGAAAAAGTTTTATGAGGTGCCGCCGAAAAGATGCGG
Source organism: [Mycoplasma] falconis (assembly GCF_006385795.1). GTDB lineage: Bacteria > Bacillota_I > Bacilli_A > Mycoplasmatales > Metamycoplasmataceae > Metamycoplasma > Metamycoplasma falconis. The sequence goes on from NZ_VFSS01000005.1 coordinate 43,547, forward strand.
GACAAAGTTGACCCTAGTGATTATAAAAATGTCGTACTAGGTTTGGTCTTTTTAAAATATGCTTCCGATCGTTATAACGTTTTAGCTAATGAATTAAAAGCAAAAGGTTGAGATGGCCTTTCAGATAAAGATGATTATTTTATAGCTAAAAACGTTTTAATTGTACCAAAAGAAGCACAATGAGATTATGTCGCCAGTTTTTCTAAAAGTCCAGAAATCGGTCAAAAAATTGACGAAGCTTTTGAACTTTTAGAAAATAAAAATGAAAATCTAAAAGGAATTTTACCTAAAACATACTCTAAAAGTGAACTTGATAAAGTAGCATTAGGTAATTTAGTTGATTTTTTTACTGAACATTTAAAAATGGAAGATGCTGATGGGGATTTCTTTGGACAGATTTATGAATTTTATTTAGGGGCTTTTGCCAAACATATTGCAACCAAAGGCGGAGAATTCTTTACTCCTAAATCTGTGGTTGAACTTATGGTTGATATTTTAGAACCATATAAGGGAAAAGTATATGACCCTTGTTGTGGATCTGGCGGAATGTTTGTACAATGTAGCAAATTTGCTAAAGAACATTCAGGTGAAACTGGCGATATTTCAATTTACGGTCAAGAATCAAACCCTGGAAACTGAAAAATGGCAAAAATGAATTTAGCCATTAGAGGAATTGAAGCTAACTTAGGTGATCGTAATGGCGATTCTTTTACCGAAGATAAACATAAAGGCAGACAATTTGATTTTATTTTAGCTAATCCACCATATAACATTAAAGACTATTGAAGAGAAAGTCTAGAAGGCGATGAACGTTGAATCTTTGGTAAACCAAATGAGAAAAACGCCAACTATGCTTGATTATCTTTAATGTATGCCAAATTAAATGCAAACGGCAAAGCGGCAATTTTAATGCCAAACGGAGCCACCACTTCTTCAACTGGCGGAGATGATAAATTAAGAAAAGCGATGGTTGAAGCCGGAGCGGTTGAAGCTATTATTGCTTTACCCGATAAATTATTTGCTAACGTTTCTATTTCAGTGCAATGCTGAATTTTAAATAAAAATAAAAATAACAAAAATTTCTTATTTGTTAATGCTTCAGAAATGGGAACTTTAATTTCTCGGAAAATCAGAGTTTTAGAAAAAACTGATATTGATAAGATTTTAGAAATATTTAAAGATTATCGAAATAATAAAAAAGTGGATATTCCAGGTTTTGCTAAATCGGTTGATTTATCAGAAATAGCAGAAAAAGATTATTCTTTAAACCCTGGTCGTTTTGTAGGTGTTGATACATCTAATGAAATGACTGAAGAAGAAATTAAAATTGAACTTAAAAAATTAAGTGAAGAACTTTTAAATCTAATGGTGGAGGGCAAAGAATTAGAAGAAAAAGTTTTAGAAATTCTTAAAAAAGAAGTTAATTAGTCATAGTGTTAACTATGTAATCTTGAATTTTTTTATTATGTATATTTATTTCTAAGTTTAAAATATCATTTAATTTTATTGAAGGTCTTGTGGTCCTATATTCAAATTAGTTAAAATATGAGTATTAGAAGCAAAATAATAAAACATGTAAAGCGGAGAAATTGAATCAATAAACCTAAAACCTATTACTGTTTGAATTACACAAGATTTTTCAGGAGCCAATGTTACGCAACCTATATTACCACAAGTAGAAATTAACAAATCATTTTTATTTAAATTATCTCTTATAAATTTTTTTATTTCTTTAAAGTCTAAAATTTTAGCTTTTGATAAGTTTTTTGGATATCTAGTATTTTTAACCAAAAAAGATTGTATTATTCTCAAACCTTTTTCTGATGAATTTTTAACACTTTTGCCCCTATTATCAATTATTTTTTGGATTATATTTTTAAATAACATCTCTCTCCTAAATAATGTTAACTATGTGTTGTTGAGCTTTGAGGGTAAAATCTTTTATAAAAGCATTTCTAACAACTTCAGTTGTTAAATGTGGAATAACGGAACCAATAGAAAGGGAAATTAATTTATTTTTATTTTTAGGGGTTTCAAGATAATAATAAACAAATTTTGAATTTATATTTTTTTTAAAATCTTTCAGCCAAATTACACCATCTTTAAAATAAAAATCAATTTGCTCTTTTAAATAAAAAACATTACCTATAGTACCATCACCAGTTATAAACAAATCGCCTTTTTTTGGTTTTCCAGTAATCTTAATTAATTTATTAAAATGTTCTTTTGATATAAAAAAATTAAATTGATTTTTATTTTTATTTTTTCAATTAATAAAATCGCTGCCTCTTAAAAAAGGTATTCCTTCTTTTTTAAAATCTTTTGTAAGAACTCTTTTTGAACTTTTTACTTTACAAATTTCTTTTATATACATAAAATAAACCACCTTCAATCAATAATGAGGAAATATGAAAAAAATAATAGATTGTTTATCGTCTACAAAAACAGGATTAGATGCCATTAAACTGGCTCCTATAGTAGATAATTACACCGGAATAAAATGTTTAAGAATAAATGATATTAATTCGAAAAATAAATTCGAATGCTGAGGCAATACCGAAGTTAAAATTCAAAAATATAATAATTTTTTAATAAAAAGAAATCAAATTTTTCTAGCGAGGACGGGATCTCCGGGTTCTTTATTTTTTGCTAAAAAAAATTTAAATTCTGTTTTTAATAATGGGTTAATAAGATTAGAGGTGAAAAAAGAATTTGAGCCATTTTACATATATTTGCTTCTTAATTCTAAAAATATACAAAAAGCAATAAAATCAGTTTCTATTTCAAGTACAACTAGACCAAACCTAAGAATAAATGATTTACTAAATATAAATTGTAGGTTGCATAATTACAAAACACAACAACACATAGTTAACACTATCGGAACTATTGATGATTTGATTGAAAAATATGAAGAAATTATTAATAAATTCGAAGATTTAGGAAATAAAAATATTGAGTTAATATTTTATAAAAATAATTTAGAAGATATTAAAAAATATTGCAAATTCGAAAAAGGAATTGAAGTTGGTTCTCAAAATTATTTAGAATTTAAAAACGAAAACACAATTAAATATATAAGAGTTTCCGATTTATCTGGTGAATATAAAAATACTTATATAGATAAAAAAATAAAATATAAAATTTGTGATTACAATGACATATTAATAACTTTTGATGGAGCCCCAGGTAGAATGGCCGTGGGATTAAAAGGCGCAATTTCAAGTTCAATTAATATAGTAAAACCCTTTAATAAAAACTATGCCGGATTAATATATTTTTCTTTAAAAAATAAACACAATAAAGAAATAATACGGCTTCACTCAAAAGGAACAACAATTTTGCACGCCAAGGAAAGTATTGATTATTTAAAAATTCCTAAAACAGAAATAAGAGAAATTCAAAATATAAATTTTTATTTTGAATTAATTATTAAAATAAAAATAAAATTAAAAACTTTAATAGAAATTAAAGACATTTTATTAAATAAATATTTCTAATTTTTCTTAGTAGTAATTAACACTATCGGAATTATTGATGATTTGATCGAAAAATATGAAGAAATGTTG
>NZ_VFSS01000006.1 GCF_006385795.1 [Mycoplasma] falconis
CTATAAAATCTCCGGATATAAAACGATTATTAATTAAATAAATATCTCTTAAATAAAAGAAATAGAAAAACAAGGCTAAAGTTGTAAATATTAAAAGTAGCAAAACATATTTTTTATTTAAAAACAATAATAAATTAATAAAAATAAAAACCATTAAAAATAAATAATTATTTATATCAATTAAAAAAATCAAAAGTAATAAAGTCGATAATATCGCAGGAGTTATTAATTTTCAATAAGAAAATTGTTTTGTAAAATTTCAATAGTTTTTTCACCAACTCCTGAAATTTCTAATAAATCTTTTCATTGAACCTCATAATTATTTTTTACTAAAAACTGATAAATTTTTTCTGCAATATTCTTTTTGATTTTTAAATTTATTAATACATTTGAATCTACTACGGTTTTAATAGATTTTTTATGGTTTTCTAAATAAGGTATGTAAATTTTTTCTTTATTTTTTAAAATGTAATTTTTGTTTATGTTTTCTAAATTTGCTCCACTTTTTAAAATCGCTAATTTTAATAGATCATTTAATATACTACCGTTTTTTAGTTCGTATTCACCAGGATATTCAACTGCACCAGAAATTGATATTTTATTAATTTTAATTTTTTCATTTTTATCTTCATAATCTGGTTTTTCTTTTTGATATTTAACTATGCCAACGGTAAATAAAATAGCCGTTGATGATAATAAAAATGTAATTCCTATATAAATTGCCTTTTTACTTATATAAACCTCCTGTATTTAGTTTCTAATAATTAAAAAAGTATTAATTATAAATAAGAAAAAATAAAGAAAAACCCGCTTTTGACAGGTTTTTCAAAATTATTTTATTCACTAAAATAAGCGTTATGTCAAACTTCTTGTACGTCTTCGTCATCTTCTAAGAAATCAACAAATGCTTCAATTTGATCAGCTTTTTCTTTATCTACTTCTACTTCTGAATTAGGAATATATGTAACTTCAGCGGTGCTGTAATTTTCAATTTTAAAAGTTTCATCTAAAGCTTGTTTTACTTTTTGAAAATCTGATGGTAAAGTGGTAATAATGTATAATCCATCTTCAACTTTAAAATCTTCGGCCCCAGCGTCTAAAGCGGTCATCATAACTTCGTCTTCGCTAGCAATTTCTGTTGAAAATTCGATTAAACCTTTTTGGTCGAATACGTAAGGCACAGTTCCTTGTTTACCTAATTGACCGTTATATTTGTTAAAGTAGTGTTTGATGTTTGAAGCTAAACGATTAAAGTTATCGGTTAAACAACTTACAATAAAGCTAACTCCACCAAAAGCGGTTCCTGAATATAAATATCCTTGAAAATTAGCAGCATCTTTTGACCCGCCAGCAACTTTGGAAATTGCTTTTTCAATGTTGGCTTTTGGCATACTTTTAGCTTTGGCTTTAGCAATAGCAAGTTTTAAAGCAGGGTTTGAATCGGGGTCTGGTCCTCCGATTGTTGCCGCAACAATTATTTCTTTAGAAAATTTTTGAAACATTTTTGATCTTTTAGCATCTTGAGCTGCTTTATGGTGTTTAGTAGTAGCTCATTTTGAATGTCCTGACATGTTTTCTCCTTATTTTAAGCTTAATTTCAGCTATTTTTTAATAAATTCTTCAATATTATAGCAGATTATTTATATATCTAATCTAATCGCTAGTTAATAAAAGTTTTTATGTTTAAAAGGCTAGTGAAAACTAATTTATTTATAAATAAATTAATTTCTTAAATCAAAAAAAAAAAAAAGAAAAGGTCGCCGCAGTTTAGCTATAATTTTTACATGAAAAAATCAAATTTAAATATATTTAATGCAAAGAAAATATTATCAATAACCAGTTTAAGTTCACTTGCAGTTCTTCCTTTTGTGTCTGTTGCATGTACTGATACTACTAGCGAAGGTGGAAGTGTAAATGGAGTAACTATTAATCAATACAAAGGTTTGATTAATGTTTTAAATGTTAATTCAGAAATGAACAAAAAACAAGTTCATGATGTTTTAGTTCAAGTCAAAGATCTAAACAAAGACGGCTTTTATATTAAAAAATTAAGTTTACAAAACAATGAGCATGATACCGACACTTCAATTGCTTTTAAAGTGGAAGGTTATTATCAAAAAGATAACGGCGAAAAAATTGATTTAAGTAATATCGATTTTTGAATTTCTGGTTTTCAAGTATTTAATCCTGATAAACCTAAACCACAACCAAATGGTGGTGCAAACGCTGGGGAAGATGTTCCTGATGAACCAAGTAATCCTAATTCAGAAAATAAACCATCTCTAAATATTCCTGGTAAACCAGCTGCTGCCGATAGTCCTGAATGAAAAACATATAGTGAAAAACAAAAAACTGATGCCGAACTTGAAGCTTATGTTGATGCTTTAAAAAAATACATGAACGTCTCAGAAGGTCCCAAACCTGCCAATAAAAATTATGACGAAGAAGCGCAAAAATACGGACAATCTTCATTTTTTGATGCTTGAATTAGAAACTTTTCTGTCGATTATGGAGATGGATTAGTTTTAAGACCAAACGGTAAAAAATATGCCGTTGCCGCTTATTGAAAAAGCGATCTTAAAAACAGAGGTCTACCAAGAGTAATTCCTAATGATAAATATAAAGACGTTTTATTACAAAGTTTTCAAATTTCGATTACTAATTCTAATAAATATATTAATGAAAGAAAAGCTAATGTTGGTATCGGAACAGCTTGAATTTTAGATTATAAAATTGAAGAAGGTCAAGAATATCCAACCAAATGATATTTAGCAACTAATTTACACGTCGCTCAAGATTTAACTAAAACTTATAAAGATAACAATACTAATTATTCAAATATTGTTACTGACGAAGATTTAAGAAATACCAAAGCTAAATTAGATGAATTGGAAAAAGGTTTACAAGAACAACTAGAAAAATACAACGAAATCTTAAAAAATCAAGGCCAAGAAGCAGCAGATCAAAGTGAACCGGCTAATAAATGAAGAGAACTAAACAAAGAGTTAAAACTTTTAGAAGCTAAATCAGTTGGTTTGACCGAAGATATTACTTTATATCACTTTAATGAATTAACGCCATTACAACAAGATTTAAACGTAACTAACCTTGCTAATACTGTTGATAGATTTAGTTTTAAACCTTCACAAGTTAAAATAGTTTATGCCGGAAACGACTTTTTAAATCAAAACCCAAGTGATTATTTAGCTAATAATTCACCATACTTTAATAATCAAGAAATGGCAGACTTTGCAGTTTTAGAATTTGATTTTAGCAATCCTCAAAATAAATATTCTTATGTTTCACAAGCTGATGGTTTAAAAGATATTGAAGTAAATTCAGTTTATGAATTAGCTAAAAAAGCAACCGCTAATTACGCTAATTGAGATAAAGATCGTCAACTTAAATTTAATGATAAATCAATGTTAGATATCCCTGAAAGTTTAGCTAATGAAACTGAAAAAGTAACTTTAACTAACGGAAGAGAAATTTCTATTCCAAGAGATGATGTTAATTATATAGCTCTTGGTTTTCCTAATGCAGCAACAGATAATCGTTTAACCAACGAAGAAATTGAAAGAATTGGTCGCGAATCATTAAGTTTTACTTCTTCAGTTTGAGTTAACAAACCTTTTAATATGAGTAAGTTTACTTATGATTTCGGTTCAGGATTAAATAAAGGTTTTTCATTTAGAAACTGAACTTATAAAAAAGGTGTTACAGATATTTTAATTACTAACCCTGTAATTGACACTTTAAATAATAATTCTTCTTATTATTCAGCCAATTTAAAGGATACAACTAGTCCATATCAAGGACAATTTTACCTAAACTACGGTTTAGGAATGATACCTGGGGCTTGAGAACCTTTACAAGGGGCTTCTGGATCTTCAATAAGAGATATTAATAATAATTTGATCGCTATTAACTTTGCTGCCGGTGATACTAATGGAGTTTCACTTCAATCTATAGCCCAAGCATTTAGATCTAATGGTTATGATTACGGTGACTTATACGGTAAATATAAATTAGAGGAATATGACTTAATTTATGGTGGTGGTAAAAACCAAAGAACTTCATATCGTCAAGCTTTATTAGCAGCATATGGAGATAACTATAAAACCAATCTTTTTGCTTCGGGTTTATCAGATGAAAATGTACCTGAACAATTTAAATTTAATAAATAGATAAGGAAGGGATATGATAAAAGCTAAAAAAACAAAAATTATTTTAAGTGTATCCCTGAGTTTAGCAGCGGTCGTTTCGGCGGCTGCTATTACTGGTTTTGTAGCTTTAAATAATAGAAATAACAAATTAAAAAATGATTTTCAAACTTATGAAAAAAATATTAATAATTCTTTAAATAGTGAAATTAAAAGTGATGATGGCAGTTCAACATCAGCACGTGATAATTTACCTAAAAAAGATTTTAATGTTGTTGTTACATACAAAGACAACGATCAAATCATTAAACAATATAACATTACAACCAATGATTTAAATAACGTAAATATCGAAGCCTCTTTACCCGAAGGTTATGAACTAGTTGATAGCAATATCAATTTAAAACACGTTAATTTATCAGAAGATAATTCTAAAAATGTTATTTATGTACGCCCTAAAAAAATCGTCCATAAAACAACATTGATTTTTAAATTAGATGCAAATACTAGTCAAGAATTTAAAAAAATTGTTGTTGAAACCATCAACAATGAACTTTTAGATTATCAAAAATACATTCCCGAAGGTTATCATCTTGTTTCAGAAAACCCAACTATTATTATTGATAAAGAAAATGTATTAGTTATTGCTAAAAATGTATCTGAATATAAAACTATTTTTAATTTTAAGTATAACGGCGAAAATATTGATACCCAAGAAATAATTTCTTATAACGATCAAGCTGTTGTTTGAATGGATAAATTACCACAAGGTTATAAAATTAAAACCGGTTTTCAAATTCCGGAAGTTTTACCTGGTAATACGTACGACATTCAAATTGAGCCTAAAATAGTTAAACATAGTACTACAGTAATTTATCAAACCCAAGAAGGGTTAGAAATCTCTCGTAAAGTTTTTGAAACTAATAACGAGGATAAGGTTGAATATCAAAATTTTGTACCTGATGGATATCATTTGGTTAATCAAGAAAACGAAGTTAAGATTGATCAAGAAAATATAGTTATTGTCGCTAAAAACGTTAACGAATTTACAACTACTTTTAATTTTATTTACAATAATAAAACCATTGAAAGCGCCCAAGTTAAATCTGAAAATGATAATCCTGTTTTATGAGAAGCTAAAGTGCCAACTGGTTATCAAATTAATAGAGAAAAAAGTTTACCTGAAATTAAACCTGGTGGTAATTATGATATTGAAATCGAACCTATTGTTATTAAACACGAAACAATTATTATTTTTAAAACTAATGACGGTCAACAAATTTTAGAACAAAGCGTAACTACTATTAATAATGATCCTGTTGAATGAAAATCTTTAATGCCTAAGGGTTATCACTTAGTGGGCGATGAAAAAAATGTTGACATTAAAGTAGATCAAACTAATGAGTTAGTAGTTGCCAAAGATATTGTTAAATATACAACAACTATTAATTTTAAAGAAGGCGGAAGACTAGTTGAACGGGTTGATTTTACAACTTATAATAATGATCCAATAGATTGAAAAGCTAAAATTCCAAGTGGATATAAATTAGTTAATGATAATAACATTAACATAACCCCAGGAGAAACTATTGATATTCAAGTTGAACAAATTTTAATTAAACATAAAACTCAATTAAAATTTGTTTTACAAAATAAAAAAGTAATTCAACAAATTGAAGTAGAAACAACTGGCGATGAAAAAATTAAATTAAATCAATACGTTCCGATTGGTTATCATTTGGCAAATTCAGATCAAAAAATTAATTTAGATCAATTAAACGAAATTGTTATTGCTTTAGACACTGTAACTTACCATACAACTTTTAATTACGTTAATGGCTCAGAAACGATTTCGTCTGTAATTATTACAACTAAAAATGATCAAGAAGTTAATTGACAAGCTCAAATTCCAAGCGGTTATAAATTAAAACCAGGATTTACTATTAGTAATTTACAACCTGGTAAAACTTATACTGTAAGTGTTGTAAACGATAATATTAAAGACGTTGACGACGATAAACCTAAACCTTTACCAAAAGAAGAGGAAAAAGTTGACATTACTCCTTATGTTGCTAAAGCTGGACCAAATATTGATGTAAATAATATTAAAGTTGATGAACCTAAAATTACAACCGGCGAATCAAAGGGTAAAGAGGTAAGTGCGGCTGACGCTAAAATTATTAAAAATGCTTTTGCTGATATTCAAAAATTATCAGGAATTGTTGTGTCTGGCAAATTAAGTGAAGCCGATATTAATAAACTAGCCGATGCTTATAAAGCAATATATGAAATGAGTTATACCAACGACGGTATGCAATTTAATAACGATTATTTTAAAGATTACATTAAATTTATTAATGATCCAAAAGGCAATCCTAATTTTACTTTCCCCGGTAAAAGAGATGGCGAAGATTACGCTGCTTTATGAAAAACTATGATGGACAATTACATTAAACAAATGGATTCATTTTTAGCAAAAGGAATGATTCCGGTATTGCATTTAGGTTCAATGAGTTTAGGTAATACTTGAGGACCTATAAACCCTGCTGATAATAAAGTTAGAAATAAAATGATTCAAGATAATAAAAATAGAATTTTATCTAACGATAGCGAATATAACCGTAATCCATCAGCAATAGTTAATAACGAATTTATCGGTTGAAAAAAATCTAATGCTACTAGTGAATATGAAAGATACGGGGCATCATCTTCAAAAGGAATTAATGTTTATAGATATACCCCAGCACCATCAAATAAATATGCTATTGACAATAATTTAGGCGATAAGATTTTTGTAGTATTAGATGCAGCTAATCCTCAAGGTTATGCAAGTTTTATTCAATTTATGAATGATGTAGTTAATAATAACAAACAACTCGATGGGGTTATTATTCAAAACATGGGTAAATTTGACGAAAAACAAGATTTCAAAAACATTTTAGCAAGCATACCTAGCGTGGTAAAAAGTGTTACATTGTTCTTTGAAGGGTATAATACTGCTTCTTTAATTGGTTTACATAATAAAAAAATCCAAGAATTGCAAATGTATTCAGGTTTAAACAATATTTCTGATAAATGAGCAATCGACCCTAATAGCATTAATGATGTTAAAAATATAGTTTTTGAATACAACAATAACTACATGAATAATAAAGATCAAAAAGTAGCCGGTGGTATTGTCTTTAATACGCTTAAATACACCAAAGGCTCAAACCTAGCTGAAATTAATGCCGGTCAAAAAATCGCATTTGTAACTAAAGGGGATCAAAGAGTGTTTCAAGGAGCTTTTGGAGAAGGAAGTTGACCTACTTATTTAGATTTTTCTGAAGTTCCAGAAATCCAAAGTTTAAAAGATATTAACTTATATGGTAAAGTCTTTTATCAACTAACTTTATTTGCTAAATCAAATGTTTTCGAAGTAACTGGGGCTAACCTTGTTAAAGATCAATGAAATGCCTTAATTGTTAAAGGTCCAACTAGATCTAAATTGATTTTTAAAGGCGGAGCGGTAGATAGTCTATATATTAAAGGTAATATTTCTGATTTACCAAACGGATATAATGCTCCTTTATACGGATTATTAGAAGCAGGAAGATATGAATTTAGTAAATATTATGTTGATAATCAAGCGATGGCTGATGTTTTAAATCAAACACAAGCGGCTAGAAAATTCAACGTTCACTTTGTGGTTAAACCAGCAAGTTTAGATAATAATGATGAAGGATTTGATTATGACTTCTAAAAAACTTAATTCTAGCTTGCTACTTAAATATTTAACTTTTACTATTCTAACGTTAGGTTTATTTATCTTTTTACTCCTAGCTAGCAAACTTATTAATATTCCTGAATTTTTTAGTTATAAATACCTATTTAATAATGAAAGTTTGGAATTAAAAGCAAAAAACTTTTTAGTTTTATTACATATTTCAATGTTTATATTTCTATTGGTTTTAATTAGCTTTTATAACCTAAGAAACCAACGACTTAATATTAGAAAGAATAAATATTATTTGCCTTGATTTATTATTTATAACTTGTATTTTGTTTTGGTGCTAATTTTAGCTTTCGTTTGAAATAAAACAAGTTTAAATTCATTAGTTTATCAATCTTTATTATTTATTGGGGTTTATTTAATTAATCTAAGTTATTCAATATATGGTTGAATTGTTAAAAAAGAGGTTTTACCTACTTGAAAAAAATATTTAAGCTTAGAAGTTATTTCTTATATTACAAAAGCAATTTTATTGTCAACATTAATTATTCTTTTATATGTATTCACTAAAAATAAAACTGCCAGTGAAGTTAATAACTTATTTGTAGAAAATAATTTAATAAATTGATTTAATAAAACATTAATTAATAACGGTTTTTTAGGTTATTTATTATTGTTTTTATTAGTGGTAATATTTATAACTTTAATTATTGTTAGTTATTTATATTTGGCGTTTGCATATAGCTATAAAAAAGAATTTTTATATGATTTAAAATATATATTTAATGTAATTATTAGTATTTTAATTAGTTTTACTGCTTGATTTATGATTAGTTTATTTACTAATAAATATCAAAATGGTGTGTTTAACGAAAAGTCTAATCAAGTTTGAATTTCAATAATATTTATTGTTATTACTATTGGAATTTTAACTTTTATTGGTTTATCACCAAGAATATTAAAAACTAGAAATCAAATTATCAGTTATTATTCAATAATTACTTTTGCTTTAGAACTTTTACTAGCAATTATTTGACTAATAATTAAATTATCTGGAACCTCACAATTAGTTAATTCAATTAATTTAGGTTTCTTTGCGATTAATTTATTAATTGTTTATGGTTTGAATAAAAAAGTATATAAAACTAAGTTCAATAAAGATAATTACTACTTATTATTTGTTTATCTAAGTTTATTATTTAGTTTAATAACACAACAATTAAACGTATTACTAGCAAGTTATGGTTCAACCCAATTATCTTTAACTCAAACAGCATTTGATTTTGCTGATCTAGGCATCATGTTAATTATTGCTGTTTTAGCTTTAAATCTAATTATTAAAGGTGTTGGTTGAATTATTAGTTCAACTAACTTGATAAAACAATATAAAAAACAAAATCTAAACGAAAAAGGAGTTTTAAATGAATAAAAAAATCTTAAAAGATCAAAAAGCTTATCAAGATCAAGTTTTTGCTTTATATTTTGACATTCAAAAACAAGCAAGTTTAGATTTTGAACTTTTAATTAATCAAACAATAATTAAAAATCCATTGTTAAAAGTAGTTAAAGAAGCCAAAGAAATTAAATCAAAATTAGATCAAGCTATAAAAAATAAAAAACAAATTATTTTCGATAAATTTAACATTAATTGAAATAGAAACGATAAATTTAGTTTTACTGATTTAATTCCTATTATTGATTATGAAATTGATAGCAACAACATTGCCTTAAATTTAAAAAATAATCAAGATATCTTAATTAATGAATTTCTATTAAACTTAAACACCTTAATCGATGAAGTTTTATTTGTTAATCAACAAATTATTAAAATAAATAATGACATTTATATTAAAGTAGATTTTGAAACTCAGACTGTAAAAATTTTCTTTTCACCAAATTTAATCAATGAATCTTAAAGAATTACTAGCTAAAAAACAAAGCTTAGAAAATATTAAAAAAATTATTGATTCAGAAAAAAATCTTACTTTAATCAACATTTTAAAATTAGCTAAAAATAATAACTTTTATTTATCAAGATCTTTTGTTTCTCAAAACTTTTTAAACAATATCAATAAATATTATCAAACTGATAGTGAACTTTTATCCGATAAAAAAGCCAAACAAACTTTGTGAATTTATATAACAGAAAGCGAAAAATATCAAACCGATCCTTACCAAAAACATGAAGCCGATATGTTAAAGACAATCAATTTAAAAAATGATTTTATGATAGCTATCGGTCAAAGGGCGATTGATTTTGCCAATAATAATAAAATTAATTTAGCTTTCGAATACAAAGAAAACAATGTTGCTTATTTATCTAAATTTTTACCCAATTTAATTCAGAATTTTTTAGATAAAAACGGTTTATATAATATTAATTACGTCATTAACTCTTCACGGATTACGAATAGTTGAATTGAAGTTTTACCGCTTAATAATTTCGCTTTAAAAATGGACGATCAAGAAAATATATTAATCGACAATATTGATTTTAGAAAAATTAAAATTTATCCAGATATTAATTTATTTGTAGATAGCGAACTAAATGCTTATTTAAGCTATATTACGCTGGCTTTATTAAACGAATCTTCTATTGTTAACGAAAAATATAATTTAATTGCTGAAAACCAAAAACTAAATGATTTAGATAAACGTTTATTAGCTTTAAATAAACATATTAAAAGAGAACAACAACAATTAGAACAAGAAGAAATTGCCATTTTGTCTTACAAAAAAAATGGGTTATATTCTAAGTAGGTGTTATGACAATCGAGTTTATTTCCGAAAGTAATTACAAAAACTTTTTACAAGTCGAAAATCTTGAAATCAATGTTAATGGTAGTGATGCTTGAACTAAGATTCAGACAAATTCAATTGGAAGTTTTAAAATTTGTTTCTTTAGAGTTAAAAATAACGATGAATGATGATATTTCATATTAGAAAACGTTTTTATTAAATATTTTAATGACAACCTAGTTGTTAATTACTCAGGTAAATTAAATTATTATTTAGAAGATTTAAAAGATATTAAAGAATATAAAAATATTTTAAAAGTAAATCAAACAAAGATTAACGAATATAAAGCTTTACAAAATTTAAATCCTTCTTCTGCTTATCAAACCCAAATTAATAACTTGGAATTAGAAGATAAAAAAATAAAATACAAAATTAATTTTTCATTAGGAGAAGCTCATGAAATTAAAAATTAAAAAAGTTATTTCAACAATGCTACTTGCTCCTAGTTTATTAATTCCTACGGCTTTGATAGCAGCTGAAAGTAATAACGAAAACAACAAAGAAGAAAAAGAAAAAACAGTTGATAAAGATTTTGAAAACTTTAATGATAAAGAAAATCAATTAATCGAAAAAAGTATTGAAAAATATGTCGATTTTGCTATCAATGAACTTAAAAATAAAGTAGAAAAATTATTAGATAATGCTAGTTTAGACGTTTTAAAAGAAAATTTAGTTAAGATAGTTTATTACAAAAAATTAATTAAATATTTAAGCTCTAACAAAGCAGAAATAATTAAAAAACCAAATGAATATGGATTAGAAATAGTTTTTCCTTACGTTTTATCTCAAAATAAAAATTATAAAAACGGCGAAATTATTTTTGAAGATGAAACTTATACAAATATTATTATTGGCGATACAGAAAAAAGTAATTATCAAAGTCAAATAACAGGTGAAAACAATCAAATTAAAACCGATAAAGAATCAACTATCAATACAATTGATTGGAAATCTCTAGAAGAAACGACCCAAACTTATTTTGATGAGTTAGAAAAGAAATTTGAAAGTGTTTTTATTGATGAAGATGATTTGCCTCAAATTGGTAAAAATACAAAAGTTATTAGTCCTGAAGAATCTTTATCAATCGATTTGGCAGTTCCTGATGGCTATGAAAATTGAAATGCTTATTTAAAAACTAAAATCAACAAAAGATTTATTAATTTTGATTTAGAACAAAATCAAAACTTTAACCAACAAAACCAAGAAGAACAAGAAAAAGAACAGCCTGAAATACCGCCTATTATTCCACAAGAAGAAATAATTAATGACCCTTTAATTGATTTTGCTAGAGAAAATGTAGCGAGACTTTCACCTTATGTTTCTTATGAATATTTTGGGTTACATAATGATAATTTAATTGGTGATCATATTGAAGATAGTTCGAAATATTTTTGATTTAAAAATCCAATTGTAACTAGATATGAATATAAAGTTTTAAATATTTTAAAAACTGATGAAGGCTATAAAGCAAATGTAATGTTAGTTGATAAAAATCATCCAACAAGTAGAACAACTTACATTACCGATTTAAAACGTTTTGAAAATCGGCAAATAAGCAAAGCTAATGAACTAGCTTATAAAATTATTCAACAAAGCTTTGATCGCTTTTATCAAGCCTTAGGTATTAACGATGATCTTTATTTTAAAAATTTAAGGTCGCAAAAACTAGCTTCAACGGTCTTTAATATGATTGAAGGAGCCTTAACTGTTTTACATAATGATTATTTTGTAAATGCTTTAAATGATTTTATAAGCAAACAAGCTAATTTATTGAACGATAATTTAACTATTGAAGACGAATTAATAAAAAAAGAAAACAAAGAATTTATTAATGAAGTTAATGGTTTATTTTTAACCTCTTTAAGAGTTTTAAAAATAAACGGAAATGCATATTGATTATATTTAGGTAATTCTTATCAATTTGTTTTTAATCAATTAAAAGATTACATTAGATCAATTAAAGAAAATATTGAAAATAATTTTAAAAATGCAAATAAAAATATTAATAACTATTTAAAAGCTATTGAGGTTTTACAAGAAGATATTATTTATTTAAAAAATGTTGGTATTGGTTCGACTTATAGTGTTCTTAAACAATATAACACTATTATTGAACTAATAACCAAAATCCAAAATCAATTTATTAATATTTCGACTTTATCGCAAGAAGAAAATATTGATTTTGATAATCCAACTAAAAATAGTGATAATTGATTAAAAGCTTATCAAAACTTATATCAATCATCCTACTTTCAACCCGATGCTTCTAAAAAAATAATGATTTCATTAGGGGCAATCACTTTATTAATTTCAATTATCTTTTTAATTATTACCGTGATTTTATCTAAATTAAAAAATGTTAAAAATAATAAAGGAAAATTAATTTTAAGCTCAACAATATTGGCCGTTGCCATTTTAGCAACTGTTGTTCTATTAGTTGTGGGAATAGGAGTTTTATAATGACAAAAAAATCAAATTTAAGAGTAAGTGCTATTATTGACTATATTGTTGAGATTGAAGGGAAATACGACTTTAGTCAAAATAGTTGATTTACTAATAAAGAAGGCGATGTTTCTTTATATTTATTACAAGCTAATGAAGATAAAGCTTATTGTATTTCAAATGATGAATTACATAAAATAAATATCGGTGATGAAGTATTTGAAAAAGAAAAAGATATCATCACAGAAAGTAAATTCTTTAATTCGATAATTGATATATATGGAAATGTTTTAACTACTAATGCAACTAGCAAAAATAAATCAAAAGAATTACAATCAGGTTCAACTTTATACGGTAAATTTATTCCATTAACCGAATATAAACCTATTGATACCCAATTAAAAACCGGTTACTTAATTATTGATTTAATTACACCAATTGGTCTAGGTCAAAGACAACTTATTATTGGAGATAGAAAAACCGGTAAGACACATTTAGCTTTAAATACTATTATTAATCAAGCCAATAAAAATATTAAATGTATTTATGTTGCTATTGGGCAAAATAAAAACTCTGTTAGTGAAGTTTATCAAACCTTAATTAATAGTGATGTAATGAAAAATACTATTATTATTCACGCTTCGGCTTCTAATCCTTACGAACAATATTTAGCACCATATATCGGAATGTTGCATGCGGAAAATATTTCAAAAGAAGATGATGTATTGATTGTTTTTGATGATTTAACAACTCACGCTAATATTTTTAGAGAAATCGCTTTATTAACTAATAAACCGGTTGGTAAAGAAGCTTATCCTGGCGATATGTTCTTTGCTCATTCAAGATTACTAGAAAGATCAGGTAATTTTAAAAATAGAAAATCAATTACTGCTTTACCAATTGTGCAAACTATTGATGGAGATATAACCTCTGCTATTGCATCTAATATTATTTCTATTACAGACGGTCAAATTGTAACTAGTTCTAAACAATTTGATTTAGGCAAAAGACCAGCTATTGATATTGATTTATCTGTTAGTCGGGTAGGCGCTTCTGCTCAATCTAAATCAATGGCAAAATTAGCGAAACAAATTGCTAAATTATATAAAGCTTATAGACGTCAAATTAAGCTTGCTAATATTAATTATTCATTAAACGAAGAAGCTAATAATTTAATGAATAACGGTCAAATTATTGAAAAAATGTTTAATCAACCAAATATAGCTAAATATGATGAAAAAAGTGTTTTTATTTTTTCTAAATTATTAATTTGAAATATTTTAAGCAAAATTGATACACCCGAATTATCTTGTTTAATTATTACTAAATTAATCGACCAAGATAATCAATCAAAAGATTTATATGAAGCTTTAAAAAATAATAAAGACGTTGATGAAAATATGATAAAAAATTACTTTGCTTTTATGCTTAAAGAAGTAGCTAATAAATTAGCCTTAAATTGAAATATTAAAGTTGAAAACGAATTTATTAAACCAGAAGATAAATTAATTAACAATATTATTGCTGAATTAGGAGATAAATAATATGGCAGCTAAAATAACTAAAATTTGATCTGATGTTGTTGAAGTTACTTTTGTTAATGAAGAGCTTCCAAAAATTGACACAGTTTTAGAAATTGAAGATAAAAAAACAACTCTTTTAGTTAAAAAGATTAATGATGAAAATAGTTTATTGGCTGTTATTATTACTTCAAATAATCAAATAAGCGTTAATGACAAAGTTAAAAATACTCAAAAAAGTTTCATGGTTCCGGTTGGATCAAAAGCAAAAGGCAATATTTTTGATATAACTGGTAAAAATTTAGTTGATGAAAAACAAAAAGTCACCTTAGTTGAAATGAATTCAACAATAAACGTCAAAAAAGAATACAAAATCCAAAATAAAATTTTAGAAACCGGAATTAAAGCAATTGATTTTTTTATTCCTATTATCGAAGGTTCTAAAATTGGTATTTTCGGGGGAGCCGGAGTCGGTAAAACTGTTTTAATGAAGGAAATAATTTTTAACCTTTCAAAACAAAACGATAAAACTTCTTCAATCTTTATCGGAGCCGGAGAACGTTCGAGAGAAGGTGTTGAACTTTATCAAGATTTATCAGAATCTGACTTGATGAAAAATTCGATTATGTATATTGCAAAAATGAACGAAAATGCCGGAGCAAGAATGAATATTGTTCCTATTGGAATAACTTCGGCTGAATATTTACGTGATGTAGAAAAAGAAAATGTTTTATTATTTATTGATAACATTTATCGTTATTTACAAGCTGGAAACGAAGTAAGTGCTTCGATGGATAAAAAACCTTCTATCGGAGGATATCAAGCCACTTTAAATAGTGACATCGCAGCTGTAGAAGATCGTATTTTCGCTAATGACAAAGGTTCTATTACTTCATTTCAAACCGTGTTTTTACCAATGGACGACTTTTCTGATCCTTCGGCGGTAGCAACTTTTAAACACTTAGATGGAACCATGTTTTTATCTCGTGAAATTGCTTCAAAAAATATTTTTCCTGCTTTTGATCCTCTTTTATCTAATTCAGCTAGTGTTAATAACAAAATAATTTCACAAAGACATTACAACGCTATTGTAGAAACTAAAAAAGTATTGCAAAAATATAAAGAATTAGAAGATATTATTTTAATTTTAGGTTTTGATCAACTTGACAAAGAATCGAAAATAATAGTTAAAAAAGCAATGCAACTTCAAAATTTCTTTTCTCAAACTTTTGCAATGGCGGCAAACTTTATGCAAACTAAACCACAATTTGTTTCTTTAGAAAAAACTATTGATTCAGTTGAACGTATTTTATCAGGAGAATTTTTAGAAATTAATCCAGAAAAGTTTTTATACATTGCTGATGTAAGCGAAATAATATAGCAAAATGCCAGTTTATTATGCTGGCATTTTTTATATTGGATCTTTAAAATAACTTTATTTTAAAAAAGTTAAATATAGTAAAATTTTAAACATGATTAACATTATATTTTACCAACCTGAAATAAGCCATAATACCGCAAGTATTATTAGAACTTGTATGGCAGGAAATGCTAAATTACACATTATAAAACCAACAGGTTTTGACATTCATCCACATTGGCTAAAAAGAAGTGGAGCAGGGCATTATTTAAGCGAAATTCAACATGAAATTCATGATAGTTATGAATCTTTTTATCAAAAATACGGTAATAAAAATATTTATTACATTACTCGTTATGGATTAAAAGGTTATGATGAAGTTGATTTTCAAAAAGAAGCCAAAGATAGCGGTGAGGTTTGAATTATGTTTGGAACCGAAAGCACCGGTATACCTAAAAGAATAATGCAAACTAATATTGATAACTGTTTAAGAATACCAATGGTTAAAGAATGTCGTAGCTTGAATTTATCCGTTTGTGGAGCAATTGTTTTATATGAGATTTTAAGACAAACTGGTTTTCAAGACTTATCTAAATATGAAGTACAAAAAGGCAAAGATTTTATTTTAAAGAAGGATTAATATGATTCACTGATTTCCGGGCCATATGGCAAAACAGTTTAAGCTTTTAAAAGAAAAGCAAAAACTGTTTGATTTGTTTATTATTATTTTAGATTCAAGAATACCTTTATCTTCATTTAATAGTGAAATTTATAAAATTGCTAATCAAAAAAATATTTTATTTATTTTTAATAAATCAGATAAAACCGATATGTCTAGATTAGAAAAATTTGTCGATCTTTATAAAGATAAAGGTCATACAATTATTACTAATTTAAAATCAAATAAAGCTTATAACAAAATCAATCAAGCCCTAAACAAAGCATTTTTAGATCTCAAAAAGAAAAACGAAGCGAAAGGCAAACTTACTCCTTCATTAAAATGTGTTGTTTTAGGGGTTCCTAACGTTGGTAAAAGTACTTTTATTAATTTAATGGCTAAATCAAAAGTAGCCAAAGTAGGCTCGATTGCCGGAATTACTAGATCAGAACAATGAATTAAATGCAAGAATTATTTATTATTAGACACTCCTGGTCTTTTAATGCCGAAAATTGAAAATGATTTAGTTGGGGCTAAACTTGCAATTGTAGGTTCTGTGCGTCAAGAAGCAATTAATCAAAACGAACTAATTCAAGAAATTTATAAA
Organism: [Mycoplasma] falconis; assembly: GCF_006385795.1. Classification (GTDB taxonomy): domain Bacteria; phylum Bacillota_I; class Bacilli_A; order Mycoplasmatales; family Metamycoplasmataceae; genus Metamycoplasma; species Metamycoplasma falconis. The sequence goes on from NZ_VFSS01000006.1 coordinate 17,262, forward strand.
TTAGTTTCTACTTATTATCCTGAACGTTTAATTAGTTTAGGCTTGCAACCTGCTTTTGAAGAAATAGATATTTTAAACAATATCCAAAAATATGCAACGGATCGTAATTTATTACTTAAAAATAATGTTTACGATACTAATAAAGCTATCAATCAATTGATTAGTTATTTTAAAAATATGGATAATGTTATTTATGATCATCTAGAGGTAGAAAATGCCTAGAACATTTGAAGATTTAGATAGATTTTACGCTGTTAAACATAAAGAAAATTTAATTGAAGAACCAATCAATTACGTTGCTATTGGTGATCTTTATGCATCTGGATTTAATAGTAAAATTGGTTTTAATACTAATTCAAAATTAATTAATGGCAATATTAATGGTTTAGGTTATCCTGATTTTTTTGCTCGTTTATTAAAGCTTAATAATAATCAACTTAATTCATATTACAATTTATCTTTACCAAGTGGTAATATCGAACTAACTGAAGCTCTTGTGAAAAATTCAAAAGCCGAGCTTAAAAAACTTTCTAATAAGTTAGATTTAATTCAATCCATTGATTGAGATTCACATAATGTGTTTCAAAATTATTTTAGTAATATTTTTAATAATTGAGCGATTGAAAAAAATGATTTTTCAATTTATCAAAAAACCTTAAAAGAAGCTAATCTAATTACAATTAGTTTGAGTCTTGAAGAAGTTTATACTTCCTTACCTAATGGTTTAATTTTTTCTCTTCGTAAAATGTCTGCTGATTTTAAAGAGCAAACAATTAAAACTATTTGCGAACAAATTGATTTTGCCTCTCATACAATAATTGAAAAATATTTAAATTTAATTAAAGAGATAAAACAATTAAATAATCAAGCCAAAATTATTATTGTTGGCTATCCAATGATAATGCAAGATTATAAAAATATTTTTAATTCTTTTTTATATCGTCATGACGTAATTAAATTTGATTTATTTAAATATATTTTTAAAACTGTTAATTTTATTCAAAAACAAGTTGCTAAACATTCAGATGTTGAATATGTCGATGTTTATGATGAAAAATATTGAGCTGATAAAGCTGAATATTTATTTGAAAACTCTATGGGAGTTTTCCCTTGTGAAAAAGGTTATAAAAAAATCGCTTTTGATTTGTATACGAAGCTAAGTTTAGATCAAGATGATCTTAATTTAATTAAGCAAGATATCCATCTTAAAAAAGCTTATATTTTAGATTTTGAATATTGACAAAAAGACGTTTTATCTCATAATAAAATATTTAAAAATAACAATAATAAACTTTTGTTTGAAAGAGTTTACGGCAACAATTTAAATCGTAATATTTTAATTAGCGATAGCTTTGAATTAGCTTATAACAACCAATTAAGCCCTTATTTAAACATAAGTGATATTATTAATCTTTTTGTTCGATATGGTAAATATAATGCTTATATTATTGCTAAAAAATATTTAGTTAAAAAGTTTGATAATGCACCCGAACAATATGAATCTATTAATTTAATTATTGATTTTTTAACTAATGATATTCATAGCAAAGAAGTATTTTTAACGTTTTTAAAAAATGGTAGATTAAACAAAATTTTATTTATCTTGCAAAATAAATTGCGAGATATTAAACTTAAAAACGGGTATATCGATTTTAAAAATGTTAAAACTGCTTGACATGAAATTATTAAAAATAACCAAGATTTAATTTATAGCGTCTTTAAACAATTTTTCTCAGCCGGAATCATCGAAAAAAACAAAGAATTAATTAAAAAAATATTTAATGCTTTTGTTAGTGATGCTTTAAATACCTCACTTTTAAATTTCTTATTTGGCTTTAAAAATGATGATAGTAAAAATAGTATTAGACAATATTTATCTTCACTTTCAAGCTTTTCAGAGTTTTTAAACTTTATCTTTGATAGTATTGTCAACTATGCTAATAAGTATTCTAAATTAAATAACTTTGATGAGTTATGAAAATTGATTATCGTTGAAAATAAATATAATTTTATTTACAATTTTGACAAGATTTTTGTTGAATTAAGTAATGAAAATCAAATCGAAAAAACTAGCGAATTTATTTATAAAACGATTATATCGACAATTAGAATGCAAAGTTTAGAAGTAAGGGATTATAAACAAGTAAAAAGTTCCATAACTAAGATTTTAAGCTTATTAAGAGTTAATACTAAGTTTGTCAATAATCTTTTTATTAAAATTCTAGACAAGTTTAAAAATGTATCTTTATACGATTGAATCGTTAATAAAAAAATACCTAAAAAATCTTCATTTAAATGAATTAATATTTTAGGTTTAAATTCAGGGATTGGCGTGGCTTTAAAAATCCTTAAAGAAGTTTTAAAAATAAAAGCTATTATCAAAAAAAATAAAATATAAAAATCACGAATTTTAACTTAAATTAAGTTGAATTCGCGATTTTTTATTATCCTTTAAGTGGATCTAAACCACCTGGCATTTTTAAATTTCCGGCAGCCATTTCTTTCATTTGTTTAGTCATTCTTTCAAAGTCAGTAACTAACATGTTAAATTCACGAGCTGAACGTCCTGAACCTTTTAAAATTCTTTCTTTTCTTTTAGCGTTTTTTAGCACTTTTGGATTTTTCTTTTCATAGTTAGTCATTGAATCAATTAAGTAAGTATAAATTTTAAATTTATGTTCGGCTTCTTCAATTTTTTGATCATCAATTTTGTCGCTTAAACCAGGAATCATTCTTAAAATAGCCTTCATCTTACCAAGTTTTTTAATTTGGGCTAAACTGTTCATTAAATCGGTTAAATCAAATTTACCGGTTAACATTTTATATCCGATTTTTTTAACGGTTTTTTCATCGACTTCTTCGGCAGCTTTTTCGATTAGGGTTAAAACATCTCCCATACCCAAAATTCTTTCTGCCATCCTATCAGGGTGAAAAATTTCTAAACCACTAATTTTTTCTCCGGTACCAATAAAAGTAATAGGAACGCCTAATAAATGAGTAATAGATAAAGCGGCTCCACCTCTAGCGTCGGAATCTAATTTAGTAATAATAGTTCCGTCTAGCCCTAAATCTTCGTTAAATTTTTTAGCAGTATTAATTACGTCTTGTCCACTCATGGCATCAACTACTAAAAAGATATAATCTGGTTTAATATATTTTTTAATATTTTTAAGTTCGTCCATTAATTGCTCATCTATCGCTAAACGTCCAGCTGTATCGATAATAATTAAATCATTATGATTTTCTTTACTATATTCAATAGCACTTTTAGCGATATCAATCGCATCATTGCCTGTTTTGGTAAAGAAATTAGTTTGGGTTTGTTTAGCTAATTGTTCTAATTGTTCTCTTGCGGCAGGACGGTAAATATCATCCCCAACTAAAAGCGGGTTTTTAGCTATGCCTTTACGTTTAAAATAAACTGAAAGCTTAGCTGAGGTTGTAGTTTTACCAGAACCTTGAAGTCCAACCATCATAATTTTGGTTGGTATATTATTAAGTTTAACTTCACAAGTTTTTTGACCTAAAATAGCGGTAAGTTCATCTTTAAAAATCTTAATAAAAGTTTGTTCTTTATTAAGTTTTCCGATAACTTGACTTTCAAGAGCTTTAGCTTTAACTTGTTTAGTAAAAGATTTAACGACATCTAAATTAACATCGGCCTCCAACAATGCTAACTTAACTTCACGTAAAGTTTCTAAAATATCTTCTTCTTGAATAGAAACTTTTTTTGACATTTTTTGCATCGCTTTTTGCATGCGATTTTGTAAGAAATTAAACATATTAGAATTATAACAAAAGAAAAAATATCGCTTTTATTTAAATAAAAGCAAATATTTAAAAATAAAAATAAGAGAATAAGTAGTTTTAAAAAGAAACAAGCAATTTTATTTAAATTAGTTTTATTATTTTTAATGATTAAATTTAAAAAACATTGCAAATTAAGTTATTTTTTAAAATAAATTTAAATTAAGAAAATATTTTTATCTTGATAAAAACAAATAATTATTTTGCTATTTTTTAAGTTTATAAATTATCTTGTTTTTAATATATATTAAAAATAGCTGTTTTTGTGTTAAAATTTTAGCATTAATTTTGTATATAAAGAGGTCATTTGATGAGTAATCTAGATAAAAACATTCAAGAAATAATAAATCATTTAAAAACTAGCGGCTTTGTTTATCAAAATTCAGAAATTTATGGCGGAGTTATTAATACTTGAGATTATGGACCATTAACCGTTAATTTAATGCAAAGTATTAAAACAGCTTGAGTTAGAGAATTTATTAACAAAGAAGGCAATTTTCAAATTGATTCAAAAATTATCATGAACCCAATGGTATGAAGAGCAAGCGGTCACCTTGAAAACTTTGCTGATTATTTAATTGAAAACAACGTTAATAAAAAACGTTATAGAGCTGATCACATTGTTAAAGATTTATTCCCAGAAATAAATGTGGAAAAAGCTACTTTCGAACAATTAGAAAGCATTATCAAAGAAAGAGTTAAAGAATACGACGGAACTAAATGTGAATGAAATACCATTAGACCATTTAACCTAATGTTTAAAACTCAAATGGGAGCGATGGATACTACTGCTTCACAAACTTTTTTAAGACCAGAAACAGCCCAAGGTATTTTTATTAACTTTAAAAATGTTTATCGTACCACAAGAGCTAAACTTCCCTTTGGTATCGGACAAATTGGAAAAAGCTTTAGAAATGAAATAACTCCAAGAGATTTTATTTTTAGAACCAGAGAATTCGAACAAATGGAATTGGAATACTTCTGTGAAGCTGAAGATAGTGATAAGTTTTATCAATATTGAATAAATAAATGTGCTAACTTTGTCAAACTTTTAGGTTTAAAAGAAGAAAACATTAGAATTAGAGCTCACGAACAAGAAGAATTAAGTCATTATTCAAAAGGCACATCCGATATTGAATATTTATTCCCATTTGGTTGAGGAGAACTTTTAGGAATTGCTAACCGTGGAGACTATGATTTAAGTCAACACATGAAACATTCTGGCGAAAGTTTAGAATACGTAAGAGATGATGGATCAAAAGTTATTCCTTATGTAATTGAACCTTCAATTGGATTAGATAGATTAACATTAGCTTTATTAATTGATGCTTACGAAGTTGAAAAATTAGAAAACGACGAAAGAGTTGTACTTAAACTAGATTACAATATTGCTCCTTATCAATTAGCAGTATTTCCTTTAATGAAAAAATTAAGCGAAGAAGCTAAAGCGATTTATCGTCAATTGCAAAACGAAACTAACATTAGAATAATTTATGATGAAAGTGGTTCAATTGGAAAAAGATATCGTCGTCAAGACGCGATTGGAACACCTTTTGCTTTAACAATTGATTTTGAAACTTTAGAAAATCAAACAGTAACAATCAGAAATAGAGATACAATGGAACAAGAAAGAATCCATGTCTCAGAAGTTGAAAATTATTTAAAAAGATTTAAAAAATAATTTAAGGAATTAAATGGAAGAAAATGTTTGAGAACTAGTTTTATCGAAGATGGATATTATAAGCGTTATCGCCGAATCACTACCTTTGATAAAACAAGGCAAAAACTTTAAGGCTTGCTGCCCTTTTCATGGTGAGAAAACACCTTCATTTGTTGTTTCACCTGAAAAGCAAATCTTTAAATGTTTTGGTTGTGGTAAAAGTGGCAATGCGATTAAATTTGTAGAACTGCAAAAAAGTTTAACTGCAATCGATGCATTAAAATATATAGCCAATAAATTTAATATTGATATTAGTCAGTATGAAAAAAGATTATCACCCAAACAAGATAGTCAAGAGCATTTAGATATTTATGAAGTTAATAAAACAGCTTTAGATTTATTTGAATATGAACTATTAGTTAAGATAAAAAATAACAAAGACTTACAAAGCTTTGTTATTAAAAGAAAGTTAAATAAAGAATTAATTAAAGCATTTAAAATTGGGTTTGCTGATAAAGAAACTAATTTATATAAGTTTTTAAAAGGCAAAAATTTAAATGAATTTGCAATCGCTAATGCTTCATTAATAACTACTAATCAAAAAAACTTTTTTAATAATCGTGTTATTTTTCCAATTCAAGATAAGAACGGCAATATAGTAGCTTTTTCTGGAAGAAGCTTAAATAGCGAAGATACGCCTAAATATTTAAATTCAGCGGAAACAAGCGTATTTGTTAAAAATGAAGTTTTATTTAATTTTTATAATGCAAAAGCTGAAATAAATAATTTAAAAGAAGTTTACTTAGTTGAAGGTCAGTTTGACGTAATTGCAATGTATAAAGCCGGTTATAAAAATACCGTTGCAGCTATGGGCACTTCGCTTTCTAAACAACATTTAGAATTATTAAAAAACTGTCAAATTAATTTATTTTTTGATAATGATAAAGCCGGTAAATTAGCAACACAAAAAAATTTAAGACAGATTTTATATTGAAGTAAACAATTAAATATAAAGCCTTATTTTATTATCAATAAAGCCGATAAAGATGCTGATGAACTTTATAACCTTGACGAAGGTAAAACTTTAAAAAACATCGTTGAAAATAAAATTGATATAGTTGCCTATTTATTAAATAATTTTGTCGAAGTTAAAAATTCAAATTTAAACGATACGGAAAAAATTAATCAATATCAATTCTTATTTGAATATGTTTATTATTTAGAAACTGATTTGCAATTGGTTTTAAAAAATAAATTATTAGAAAACAAAATTTTTAACGCTGAAATTTGCGATGAATTATTTAAAAATTATGTAAAACCAAATTTCCCTTCTTCTAATTTTAAAGTTAATAAAGAAAAAGCTAAATCTTCTTTAAATTATGTAAATGATTATCCTATTGATTTAAACACAATAGAACCTTCATTTATTGAAGAAGATTATCAAATAAATATCAATCATTTTCCTAAACCTAAAAATAATAAATATAAAAAAAATAATCCGCCTTTAATTGGCAGAGCAAGAATTATTGCTTTATTAATTAAAACAACATTACAGCAACCTCAATTCGTTAAAAATTGAAAAATTGAGAATTTTAGCAGAATTAATTATTATGGTTCGCAAAGTCAATTAAAAAATTTAATTTGTTATCTAGTTAAATTAATTAAAGATCAAAACTTAACTGATAAACAAGATTGAATTAAATATATCGAAAATGACCATAAATTAAGCAATAATATCAAACAAGAATATTTGCAATTAATAGCCCAAATTAATGATATTGCTGAAACCAGTTATAATAAGGATCAATACGATCAACAAATAAATAAACTAAATGATAGTTTGACCACTAAAAAATTATTCACTAAGAGAAAGGTGTAATATGAAATCAGAATTAAAAGATATGCAATCTTCAATTGAAATCGTTGTTGAAAAACTAAAAGAAGAATTAAAAAAACAGCAGAAAAAAAATAAAGATAAAGCCGCTTTTACCCAAGATGAAGTTTTTGCCTTATTAAATAAGAAAAAACTATATGTAGGCGAAGAGGAAGCCGAATCATTATTAGAAAAATTACTAGCGGACGGCGTTATTCAAGACGAAATGGATGCTGAGGACAACGAAGAAGTTGACGAAAACGATATTATCTCAAATCGTGATGACGATGAAGAAGAAGTAAAAACTGACGAAGAAGAAAGTTTTGACGAATCAAAATTACAAGAGTTAGACGGTGAAGACATCGACGAAGACGAGGAAATTGACGTCGAAGAAGTTTATGACGATAGTTCTATTCGTAAAAAAGACGAAGAAAGTGAAGAAGATTTAGACGAATATTCTGATAGCGACTTCATGATTAATAAACATGACTATGGTTATGAAGATGAAGAAGATGAATACTACGGCATGGATTATGACGATGACTTTGATGAATATAGCGAACACAAAGTTAAACCAAAGAAAAAAGAAGATGCTTTTGATGCTAATTCACTTCTAAAAGATTATGACAGTAATGATATTAGATTATCTTCTACCAGAGAATATTCTGCCGAAGATAATGCCTTAGCTAATAAATTAACCGAAACCAATGACATCGTTAAATGATACATGAGATGAATTGGTAAATACGGTAAACTTTTAACTCCAAAAGAAGAAAGAGATTTAGCTATTAAAATGGAAGAAGCTAAAGCAGCTGGCAATGATTATAAGTTTAAAAAAGCTCGTGATATGCTAGTGAAAAGAAATCTTCGTTTAGTTATTAATAATGCAAAAAGATATAAAAATAGGGGATTAAGTTTTATAGATCTTATTTCAGAAGGAAACGCCGGTATTATGAAGGCGGTTTCTAAATATGATTACACCAAAGGTTTTAAATTCTCAACTTATGCAACTTGATGAATAAGACAAGCAATTACAAGAGCAGTAGCAGATCAAGCTAGAACCGTTAGGGTTCCAGTTCACATGGTTGAAACTATTAATAAGATTTTAAAAATAGAAAGAGAATTGCAACAAGAAAAAGGTTATCAACCAACTGACGAAGAAATAGCGGCTAAATACGGTGGAGATTTTACTGCTGATAAAGTAAGACATATTCGAAAAATTAATATCGACCCAATTTCATTGGATAAAAACATTGGTAAAGAAGAAAATTCATCATTTGCCGATTTCGTTAAAGATGAAAGCATTATGAGCCCAACTGATTATGCTTCACATCAAGAATTAAGTGTGATTTTAAACGAAATGATTGAAGAAGGGTTAACCGAAGAAGAAGATCGTTTATTAATTAGAAAAAGATTTGGTATTAGTGATCTTAAAGGGAACGAATATAAACCTCATACTTTAGATGAATTAGAAAAAGAAATGGGTATTAGTAAAGATAAAATTAGACAACTTGAAACTAAGGTTTTAAGAAAATTAAAACACCCTCAAAAACGTAAAAAATTAAAAGAATTTTATGCTAATAATAGTTATGAATCAGACTAGTGTTAAAAAACCACTAGTTTTTTATTATTTAAAATGACGCATAAAAAAGCAAATCAAAAAGCGTATAATAAAAGTGAAAATATATTTGAAGATTAAATTAGAAATTAAAGGGAAAAACAATGAAAAAATTTTTAAGTTATTTTTTATTAACTAATTATTTATTGCTATTTTTAGCTTTGGTGATATATCTGCCAATATTTTTATTAGTTATAACAGGTCAAAATGTAATGGGTTATCAAATTGAAACTAACCAACCACATACCGATCATTTAGTTATTTACGATTTATATTATTTAAGAGATTATATTTTATTTGTTTTGATGGCTTTTATTAATTCCTTATTCATTTTTATATTTTTAAAAGTGAACAAAAACAGTTGATTAGTTTCATTTTTACCATTTGCTTATGTAAATAAAATAAATTTAAAAAATTACAGCAAAAAGAAAGCAAATGTTATGGTGAGTGTAATGTTTGGCTTTAACCTTTTAGCAATAGTTTTACACTTATTTTTTAGCTTAATTACACCTCATTCAGTAGGTTCCTTAATTAGCTTTATTATTTATTTAGTAATTTTTTCTGGAGCAATTATAGGTTTCTTTACAACTTTATTAATATTAATAAACAAAAAGAAACTTTTAAAAAATAAAGCAATATCTAATTAAATTAGTCAATTTAAATTTAAAACCATAGAAATAAACATTTCCAAATTGTTTTATTCCTATGGTTTTTTATTTATTAATATTTTAAAAATTTTGCTTAATTAATTCGGCGACTTTTTCGTTAGCTACTTCTTTTAATTCTTCGAAGCTAGCTTTAATAATATTTTCATATGTTTTAAAATGATTTAATAATTTATCTAATGTTTTAGGTCCGATTCCTTTAATTTTTAATAAGGGGTTATTAAGCATATTTTGTTGATGTTTTTTAAGATATTTACTTCTAGCAAAGCGATCAGCTTCCGTTTGAATATAAGCTAAATAATTAAAGACATCTTGATCTTTAATTTGTATAACATTACCATCGTTATCCATTAAATATTTTGTTTCATGGCGATCGTCTTTAACTAAACCGTATAAAGCAATATTTAGCTTTAATTGAGTTAAAACTTTATTTACTTCTTTAATTTGTTGTTCTCCACCATCACAAATAATAAGATCAATTATTGCACTATTTTCTTTTAAATAATTTAAAGCACTATGATAAATAAATTCCACATCAGCATATCTAGACATTTCAAAGTTTAAATTGTAATAACGATAATATTTTTTATTTGGTAAACCATTTTCAAAATAAACAGCACCACCAATTATTTCTTTTGTCCCTTTTAAAAAAGAATTATCAAACATTACAATTCGATTAGTATTAATACCTAAAATAGCTGCTAAATTTTCGTTAACTAAAATAGTTTTGTTATATTTATCTTTAAATTTTTCTAACTTTATAGCTTCATTATTTTTAGCATTATCATAAGCTTTTGCAATCAAACTTTTTTCAAAAGTATTATTAGCAAAAACAATGTTTTCTCTAAAATCAAAATTTAAAAAATCATATTTATTATCTAAAATAATTTGATCTACTTCTGGGTTTGTTTCGTAAAATTGATCTAAAAATTCTTCAATAAAAAATTCATCAAAAGTTTTTATTTTTAAAGTTATGTCTCTTTGATTAATTAGAGCTCCATCACGATAATTTAAAATATGAATTAACATAAATTCATCAACTTGATAAAAAGCAAATACATCAATTGATTTATTACTATTAATAAAAATATTTTGTTCTTGTTTGTTGTAATTTAAAAGATCTAATATTGAATGATAAAACTTAGCTTGCTCAAAAAATAAGGCTTTATTAGCTTTTTCTATTTTAGCTTCTAAATCTTTTTTAAAGATTAAACCAAATTTCATAATTTTTTTAGCTTCTTCAAATTTTTCTTTAATAAATTCTTTGCTTTGATTTTTGATTAAAATGCCATCTTTTGACAACAAAAGATGTTTAAGGTAAATAATAAGCGGTTTAAAGTCTTTATTATTGGGAAGTGGTCCATAATATATGGCGTCTTTTTTAGTTTTATATTGATTAACTATTTCGATTTTAAGCTCTTTAATATCTGGTTTAATGCGAATATAAGGAAAAGAACTTTGAGTAGGAATTAAAACATTATAGAAAGGTTTATGCTTATTAATTAGTTTTCTTTCTTCAATTAAAGCTTCTCTTTCGGATTGGGTAATGATAGTTTCAAATGAAGTGATGTTTTCTAACATTTGCGGGGTTTTATAAGAATTAAACATCTTCTTATCGAAATACTGGCTCATCCGATTTTTTAGGTTTTTAGCTTTACCAATATAGATAATTTGATTATCTTTATTTTTCCATAAATAAACGCCTGGTTTATTAGGCACATCTTTAATTAAATCTTTACTAATCATGATTTTTAAATTATATAAAAAACCTAATATAAATTAGGCTTTTAAATTTTTGGTATCATCGAAAGCTTTAATTAAGCTATTCATTCTTGCAAATGGGTCAATGTTAAAATCGTTAGCTACTAATTCTAAAGCATTATTATTTTGACCTAATTTAGCTTGTTTTAATTCAGGATCATATCTAAAAGTTAAATAATATTTAGGTTTTAGTTGATTTATAAAATCGGCTTTATTTTGATTGTTTAAAGCTTTTCAAGTAATGTTTGGTTTAGCATTAGGAATTTTATTTTCAAATAAAAGAGCGTAAGTTGCGGCGTCTCAACCATTTTTTTGTCCAAATGAAACCGCTCCAATATATTGTTTATTTTGAATTTGTAAAATCATTAAAGCGTATTGAGCTACTGAAAATACTTTATTTTCTTTATCATCAATTATTAAAGCATAATAAGGATGAGTTAGACTAGCAACATAAGCTAAATCTTGGGCAGATGCTTCATAAAGTAAAATATTATCTCTTAAAGGATTATTAGCAAAAATCTTTTCCATTTCAACAAATGATTTTAAATTATTTTCATTAGCTGCTGGATTGCCAGATAATAAATGACGATCTTTTTTATCGACTTGATAAACTTTTCCTTCTTCTAATTTGGTATAAACTATCACGTTTTCTAAAATTTCGCCTTTTTCGGTCAATAAAACGTTAGCAGTAAATCTTTGATATGATGGAAACATTTCTCATCTATCAACGGCAAATAATTGTTCTAAATTAATTTCAAAAACAGTTCCTTCTACTTGTTGGGCTGTGTCTTTTTTTAATAAAAAGTATTGTGAGTCATCAACACATAAAGTATAACCATTTAAGATTGCTGGCATTTTATTAACTTCTTTACCAAAGATGTTTTCATAAAATAAGGGATCTTGCAAAGTTCCGTAGCTAAAAACATAAACTTTTTCTTCTTTTAGATTCATATCTCCTCCAATAATATTATTAATATTATATACTCATACAATCAGTAATTAAAAGATTAAAAATACTAAACAAGATTTCGATATGTTATAATAAATAAGCCATGAGAATGACAACCTTGTAACTTGGTCAGGATAGAGATATAGCAGCCATATCGAGAAGTGTCGTGTCTTGTGGTTTTTTAATAAGGAGTTTTTATGATTTGTAATCGAGCATTAATACCTTTAACTCATTTAGAAAATGATTATTATTTATTACCTGTTTTAAGAACAATTGAATTTAGTATTTATATTAAGCTTTCTAAAATAAAACATGAAGGTGAAATATTACTAAGTGAATATATCACTAATTTTAGTGAATATGACAAAGCAAATTTTAACGGCGTATATTTTAAACCTCATGAATTTTTTATGACCACTGAAGAAGTTTTTGAAGAAGAATATCAAAAACAAGATAATTACTTTAAATGAGATTTAAATAATGAAGAAAATAATTATTATGCAAGCCAAGTTTATTTAACCTTATTAAAAAACCTATACAATTTTTTAGCTGGCAATAATGATGAAAACAGCTTAATTTTATTTGTTAAAGAAAATCATTTTTTCCGTCCATTTTATGTTTATTGCGATCCTAAATTAGCAAAACAAGATTACTTTGATATGCAAAAAGATCAATATTATCTAGATCGTGATATGCATTTAGTAGCAGCGGCACAAAATTTAAACATTGAACTTAAAAAAGCTTACGAACTATATAACGACGAAAAGAAAGATAGTTGATACCATCGTTATTTAAAAATTGCTTTATTATTCCCAACCGAAAAAGCGATTGAAATTGTTAAAAATAAAATGGCAGTTTAAATTAAATTTATTCTTAAAATAAGCCTATTTTATTAATAAATAGTTAAAAAATCTATTTTTTATGTCAAATAACAAAAAAATCCATGCATTTAACAACCAGTTAAAGGCATTTTTATTTGTTTGTTATATAATAACAAATTATGGCTAAGTTTAATAGAAAACCTAAAGCTTTATTAATCGGAGTGCTTTCTGTGGTTACTGGAATCAGTACAATGTTTCCCTTTGTTACTAAAAAACCAATCGAACCAGTAAAACCTCCAACAGTTATTAATAAAGAATTGATCGATTTAATTAATGAAACCAAAAGTTTATTACAAGATAACAAAAATAATATTGCAAATTACAAAGATTTAAAAAACTTAAACAGTTTATTAAAAGAAGCTAACAAGTTTATTTATTCTCCTGATAAAGAAGCGGTTAAAAACATATATGATAAATTAAAAGCAGCCAAAGATGAAGCTTCTTCTTTTGTCAGTGAACAATTAGTTTTAAAAGAATTAATAAATAAAGCTAAAGATGTAATTGCTAATAATAAAATACCAAGCAGTATAACTCATTTACTTACTGATAAAATTTTACCGGTGGCTAATGATATGGTATCTGGTAAAGGTAAACGAGTCGATAAACCAGATCTTTTAAATCAAGAAGATGAAATTAAAAAACAACTTGAAATTTATTATGACTTTATTAAAGAAAGAACAAGACGAGAAAAATCTTACCAAGATTATTTTTTAAACGAACCTATATCAACAAGCGTTAACGAGAAATATTTAAATTTATTAAGAAAAGCCAAAAAAGAAGCAGCCGAAGCATTTGCTTCAAGAGAAAGTTCACTTGAATATTTAGATTGAGTTTATATCCAAGTTTCCGATGCATACTCTAATGCCGAACATAATTCTGATTTATTAGAAAGACAAAAGCAATTCGTAAATGACATCAAACATAAAATCGAAAATTCTAATTTAAACGATTATAGTAAACAAAAAAATTACGAAGCACTTAATAATTTAGTACAAGCTTCTTTAAACGGTAATCGCGATAATGATACCTTAGAAAAAATTGATCAAGCTTTATATAAATTTGAAATTAAAAAATATGAATCAGAAGCCGAAATAGAAGCAAATGCTGTTTTAGATACATCTTATGACATTACAAGACATTACGATACTTCTGCTTATCCCGATATTAAAAAAGCAAATAATGAATTAGAAAATATTTTAAATAATCCTAATTCAACTCAAGAAGATATTAAAAAAGCAACCAATAAAGTTAAAGAAAAAGTAACTGAATTTGTTAATGCATTTAACAATGAAGTAACAAATACAACTTCTAATTTTTATAACGGTTGAGAAAATTTAGATTTATATAACAATGAAAAAGCTAATAGTGATGGTCAAAATGCTTCATTTATTAAAGATGATTTAATGGGTTGAAATAATACTGATATTAAAGAAGAAATTGCTAATATTTCTAAACAATATTTTGATAACGAAGAACAAGAATCCACTTTAACTGCTGATAATTTAAATGATTTCAAAAACAAAGTCGATAATCTTTATAAGATTGATATTTCTGATTGATCTAAACCTAATATTCCTGGTATTAGTCAAGAAGAAGTTCGTAATAAATATTTATCAGTTATTTATGAAACAACCAGAGTTTTAAGAGGTCATATATTAAAAAGTTTAACTGACGGAGCTAAATTTATTTCTGCTTCACGTTATATACTACCTAATAATATTTGATTGCAAATGATGAACAAAACTTTTGGTTATTATGCTAAAGATGGCAAACTTGAAGATGAAAATTCAAGTTTAAAGACTATTGATGAAACTCAAATAGACGAATATGCGACTGAAAACGGTTGATTTGTTCCAACTGATGAAAAACAGCTATTTACTCCTAATTGAGCTTATATGCCAACTTATAATGAAGATTACCCACTTTTTGTTGAAGATTCTTCTAAGATTTATTGAACGCTTTATCCATATTTCCAATATGCTTATTTAAACAATGAAATTTTAAATCCTTCAATTGTTTCTTTATTTAGAGAAGACGAAGAAGACGACGAAAACTATAACATGATTTTTGAAAAAATGGATAATGCAAATGTTGACAAAGACATTTATAGCAAAGATATGGATTTAAGTGAATTTTTAAGTGAAGATGCCTATAAAGCATTTTTAAAAAATCAAGGTAGTTGATTTGATCCTTCACAACAAGACTCAAATTACAAAGATCAAAATAAACCAGTTGAAGAAAACGGAAGCAAGTTTGAATTTAATTTTGATATTTTTAAATTCTTTATTAATTATCCATTTTCATCTTCTCAATCAGCAGCACTTGCCAAAAACAATATTAGTTCATTAAACGTTAAATACTTTAACGAAGCAGTAATTATGTTTAATGATTTATACCAAAAACAAGTAGAAGAAATTAGAGAAAAACTTGAAACTAAAAAAGCAGAATTAGAAAAAGATTCAACAAATAATAGTGAAACATTAGCAAAGATTAATAGTCTATTAGAAACACCAAAATACGAAGAAGTTAACAAACCATTAATGGATAAATATTCTTATTTTAACGATAGCTTTATTAGCAAAGCTAATGAACTTTTAAAAGATAATTAGTAAAAGTCTTAAAGCAGCAAATTTTGCTGCTTTTTATTTTCTGGTTTCATATATATATATATATATGAGTTAAAATACAAATAAAATAACAAAATCGGCATTTTTATGTGAAAAAACATATTTTTTTCACCTTTATATCTATTAAATTGCATCTTAAAATGTCATTTTTATATATAATAAAAATTATGCCCAGATGAAATAGAAAACAAAAAGCATTGTTAGTGGGTGTTTTATCTGTAGTTACAGCAATTCATACGATGTTCCCATTAGTTGTTAAAAAACCGGTTGAGCCTAATAAGCCATCTGATGTACTTAACAAAGAATTAATTAAATTAATTAATGAAACCCAAGAATTAATAGCTAATCAAAAAGACTATTACATGGCGGAATATAAAGATTTAGAAGAATTAATGAATCTTGTAAATGAAGCTAAAAACTACATTAAATCACCGGATAAAGAAGCCGTTAAAAATATATATGATAAATTGAAGGCAGCTAAAGATAAAGCTGCAAATTTCGTTAGTGAACAAAACATTTTAGAAAATCTAGCTCAATATGCCGAAATTACAAACACAGAAAAAGTGCCAACTGATATGGCTAATAAATTAGCTGATGAAATCAAGAAGGCTTTTGAGATGACATCAGGTAAAAATGGCGAAGAAATTGATTTAAACGACGTAAAAGAGCAAGAAGAAAAATTAAGAGCTCAAATGAAAGAAGTTGAAGACTTTAATACTAAACGTCGTGATTTAGAAAATAAATTTAATGATTTAAAAAATAGTTCACTTCATCCAAATGATAAATATCAAAGTGAGTTATATCAAGCTAAAAATAACGCAGAAAATAAATTTGCTGATAAAGAATCTTCATTAGCTGATTTAGAAAAAGCTATTAATGATTATCAAAAAGCTATTGATAATGCTAAGAAAAATGATGCTTTATTAAGAGAAGAAAACTCAAAAGCAGATGATATTAAACAAAAAGTTAATGATAATGCATATTTACCTAAAGAACTGAAAGATAATTATACTGAAAAGGTAAACAATATTCTTACCCCAGGCTTAGACCCACAAGCTGATAATGATAAAATTCAAGAAGTAATCGATTCACTGAAAGAATTCGAAGATTATATTACTAAACGTAATGAATTAGAAGATCAATTTAGACCGAAACAAAATGAAGTTGTAGGCTATGAAAATCAAAAATACAAAGAAGAATTAGAACAAGCTCGTCAAGAAGCTTTAGACAAATTTAATAAGCCAGACACTTCTATCGAAGATTTAAAGAAAGCCCTAGATGATTTAAATAAAGCTTTTGACAATTCTTATAAAAACTCTGATTTGTTAAGAGAAACAAAAGATTTAGCAGAAAAAGCCAGCGCCAAAATTGAAAATTCTAAATTAAGTGATAGAAATAAAGAAAAAAATAAAGAAGTGCTAGAAGATCTTATTAAATCAGCCCAAGCAGACGATGTTGATAATACTAAATTAAAAGAAATTGTAGATGCTTTAAATAATTTCGAACCAAAAGAATATTACACCGAAGTTCAAGAAGAAGCAATGGATACCGAAAAAGTAGCTGATACTATTTTGGACGCTTATGACACTTCTAAATTCCCAGATATTGATAAAGCTAAAAAAGAATTAGATGAAGTTTTAAATAATCCAAATGCTACTGAAGAAGAAATTGAAAAAGCAACGGAAAAAGTTAAAGAAAAAGTTACTGAATTTGTTAACGACTTTAACGAAAACGTAAGTAATACTACCAGCAATTTCTATAATGGATGAGAAGGCTTGGATTTATATAACAATCAAAAAGCTAATTCAGGAGAAGAAAACTCTTCATTTATTCAAAGTGATTTAATGGGTTGAGATAACCAAGGTATTAAAGATGAAATTGCTGATATAGCATCAAAATATTTTGATAATAAATCACAGCAATCTACTTTACACTCTGATAATGCCGAAGACTTTAATAAGGCCGTTGACGAATCATATAAAATCGACATTACCGATTGATCAGATCCAAAAATTCCTGGTGTAACTCAAAAAGAAGTTGAAGACAAATACCTATCAGTTATTTATGAAACTACTAGGGTTTTAAGAAAACATTTATTAAAAAGTTTAAATGATGGAGCTAAATTTATTTCCGCTTCACGTGGTGTCATTCCTAATAATATTTGATTACAAATGATGCATAAAACATTCGGATATTATGCCCTTGATGGAGAATCACCTGATCAAGATAATTTAAGTTTACAAAGCATAAATGAAACCCCTCTAGAAGAATATACTGAAGAAAACGGTTGAGTAATTCCCGATTCTGATAAAACCTTATTTTCTCCTAATTTAGATTATGTACCTACTTATGATGAATTATTCCCTGTTTACGTAACAGCAGAACAAGCTTATTGAACCTTGTATCCTTATTTCCAATATGCACAACTATATAATAAAATTTTAAATCCTTCAAATGTTAATATTGAAAGCGATCCAAACGAAGACGGTAATTACTTACAATTTGTTGAAAAAGAAGATAACGCGAGTGATAAAGATGTTTACAGTGAGGATGTTGAATTACAAAACTTTTTATCACCCGAGGCTTATGAAGCATATTTAAAAAACAAAGATAACTGATTTAATTCAGTCACGAAAAATGATAAAACTAATTCGACTGTGGCTGAACAAAATGGTATTAAATTTGAATTTAGTTTTGATATTTTTAAATACTTCTCAGGTATTCCTTGAACCTCAGAACAAGTTGACGAAATTGCTGAACATAATATTAGTTCATTAAATGCTAAATACTTTAATGAAGCAGTATCTATATTTAACGATACTTATCAAAAAGAAGTTGAAAACGTTAGAAATCAACTAGAGGCTAAAAAATTAGAACTAGAAAAAGATTCTGAAAACAATGCTGAAACATTAGAAAAAATCAATAATTTATTAGCTGCGCCTAAATATAGCGATTTAAAACAACCTTTAATGGATAAATATTCTTACTTTAAAGATCAATTTATTGAACCTGCTAAAGAAATATTAGAATAATTTTAAGCAACCAAAATTGGTTGCTTTTAATTTTAAAATGTATAAAAATTATAAAAAACCAAATAATAGCTTAAATTTAGATTTTTTTAACTTAAAAATTACATTTTTTAAGCAATTTAAATAGTACAATTAACTTTTTTATTAGTAATTTTATATAATAAGACTTATGGCTCATTGAAATAAGAAAAATAAGACATTACTAATCGGAATATTAGGTGTAACTACTTCAATAACTACTTTATTCCCGTTAATACATAATAAAAATTATCCAGTCGAACCTAATCAAATAGTAAATGAGAAATTAAAATTATTAATCCATGAAACTAATCAACTTAAAAATTCTAAGAAAATTAATTTAAATAATTATGTAGACCTAGAATTACTAAATGATTTATTAATTGAAGCTAATAATTATATTTATTCATCCGATACAAATGCCGTTGATAATATTTGTAATAAGTTAAAAACAGCTAAGGATAATGCTGTTGATTTTCTTAATGAACAAATCGTTTTAAATAATTTAGCTGATGAAGCCTTATTATTAGATACAAATAAAATTTCAACAGAAATAGCTAATCAATTAGCTAGTGAAATTAAAAAAGCTAAAGATATGGCATTAGGTCAAAGTGATTTAGTTGATTTAAATAAAATTAAAGAACAAGAAGAAAAATTAAAACTTCAAATCCAAACAATAAAAGAATTTAATGCTAAAAGGAATGATTTAGAAAATAAATTTAACAATTTAACTAAAAATTTACCTAATCCAATTAATAATAAATACCAAACCGAGTTAGATCTAGCTAAAATTGCAGGTGAAAATAAGTTTTCAAACAAAGAAACTTCTTTAAATGATTTAGAAAAAAATTTTAATGATTATCAAATAACTTTAAGCAATGCCAAAGAAAATAATCAATTATTAGTAAAACAAAATAATTTGATTGATGATATTAAACAAAGAATTAATAATGCAAATTTAAGCAAGGCTAATCAAGATAAAAATTTAAATAAATTAAATGAAATTACTAATTTGGGACTAGATTTACAAGCAAGTAATGAAACAATTAAACAGGTAATAAACAAATTGGAAAACTTTGAAATAAAAGAATATATTACTCCTGAACATCAAGAAGGTAACAACGTAGTTAAAGTAGCTAATTTAATTTTAAAAGATTACGATGTAACTAATCATCCTAAAATAAGAGATAGTAAAATTGAATTAGAACAAATTTTAAATAATCCTAATGCTTCAAAAGAAGATATTAAAATTGCTACTGATAAATTAAAAGAACATATTACTAATTTTGTTAATGAGTTTAATGAAGATATAACTAATACAACTAATAACTTTTATCAGGGATTTCAATCGCTTGAACTTTATAATACCGAAAAAGCTAATGAAAGTACGAATAATTCTTCATTTTTAGCTAACGATATTATGGGTTGAAATAATAACGGTATTAAAGAAGATATTATTAAAAAATCAGAAAAATATTTCTTAGGTCCAGATGAAGAAATAACTATTAATACTAATAGCAAAGAAGAATTTGATAAAGCAGTAAATAAAGCTTATAAAATCGATATTACCAATTGAGAAAATCCTAAAATACCTGGGTTATCAGCTAAAAAGGTTCATGATAAATATTTATCAGTTATTTATGAAACATCAAGAGTTTTAAGAAATAGATTATTAAACGGTTTAGCTGACGGTGGAAAATTTATTTTTGATTCTAGATATGAACTGCCAAATAATGTTTGATGAGAAATGATGCATAAAACTTTTGCATATATTCCTATTAAAGGTAGGGATTATTTAACGGATTCTAAACATTCAACTTTTGAAGAAATTAATAATTATCCAAGTAAAGACTATACGTCTGAAAATGGGTGATTTATTCCTGATGATAAACAATTATTAGACCCTAATTGAGAATATAGTCCAACTTATTGACCTGATTTTCCTGTAATTCATACAGTCGATGAAGTTTATTGAACTTTATATCCATATATTCAATATGCTTATTTCTTAAAAGATATTTTAAATCCAGAAGTAGTTACATTAGAAAGTAGTCATCCCCAAAGACCAAATGATCCTAGAATGGAATGGGTTAAATTAAATAAAGAAAGCGTTTATGGAGAAGATCTAGATTTAGCTAATTTCTTAACTAAGGAAGCTTATGAAGCATATTTAAAAAATAAAAATAATTGATATACATCTACAATAAATAAAACCGGAACAACTAATGAGGGAAATATTATTGAATTTGGATTTAATATATTTAAAGTTTTCGTAAATCAGCCTTGAACAACCGAGCAATTCAAAGAAATCGAAAAACGTAATATAAGCGTATTAAACATCGAATACTTCAATAAAGCTGTTATTATGTATAACAATGTTTATAGAGAAAAAGTAAATGATATTAGAAATAAATTAGAACTTAAAAAAGCTGAATTAGAAAAAGATAGCGAAGCAAACGCAAATGAAATTTATGAAATTGAAGAGCTTCTAGCTTATTCATCATATGATGAAATCAATTTACCTTTAATGGATAAAATTGACAAAATTTATGATGATTTTATTACTCCGGCACAAAACATTTTAGAATAAATAGAACTTAAAAAACACCTGTTTAGGTGTTTTTTTGATGTATTTTAATTTGTTTTTTATTGTTCTTTAATATATTTGTCTCATGTTGTTTTAAATAAGGTTGATAAACTATTTAAATTTTCTTTCATGATGTTTAAATCGGTTTTATTAGTAAAACTTGATTTTGCTATTTCTGCTTTTAATTTATCTTGATCTTCTTTTAATTGTGGATATTCGTTTAATTTATTTATCAAATCATTAGATTCGGCAATTTTACTATTTAATTTATTAGAAATATCGTTTCATTCTTTTTTATAAGCTTCAATTTTAGCATTCTTTTTTAATATTGAATTAGCGGTTTTTAAATATAAAGCTTTAATATCTTCAATAGAATCATTTTTATTATCTTTTAGGCTTTCATATTCTTTAATTAAATTTTGATATTCATCTTTTATATTAACCAACCCATCATTTTCTAAATCGCCTGAATTTAAAGCGGCTTTCATATCGGCAATATCACCCAAGGTTCTTTTATCTCAATATCCCAAAGTAAAGTTTTGATAAATATTTTTAATTTCTTTTAATGAAGTATCGCCTTTAATGTGTTTTGCTGCTTTATATTCATCTTGGTATAAAGGTTCTAGTTCTGGATATCTTTTATTAAATAAATTACTTTTGACAAAATCTCTTTCTCAAAGACGAATCATATCTGAAATTTGACTCTTAACCTTAGTTTTTTCTTTTTTATTTTTTTGATAAATTCCGTTTATTTCATCAATTATTTTTTGTAAATTATTTAAATTTTCTAATAACTCATTTTTATCATGATTATTTAAATATTTTTCATAATCAGAAATTGTTTGGGCTAATTTGTTTTCTTCATTTACTAAATCTTTAGCGTATAACTTATTTTTTAAACTTTTAGCTTCTCAAATTTTGTCGTTTAAATTATTTTTAGCTAAATCATATTCAGCTTTTTCAGACTTAGCTTGCTTAATAGCGTTATCTAAATCGGCAGTTTTTTGTTTAATTTGGTTTGCTTCTAAATTATCGTTATTATTTTCAGCGATATTAATTGCTGCTTGTAATTTTTCTTTTGTTTTATTTAAACCAGTCGAAGTTAAATCCGAATTTATATAATCTTTAGCTTCCTTAATTTTTCTATTTAATTCATCTAAGTTAGCATTTCTTTCTTTAAGATAATTATCTAAGGCTTTTTGACATTCTTTGATTTTGGTTTTTAATTTATTATTTAAAGCTGTTATATCGTCTTTGCTTCCGTTATTAGCTATTGATTTTTCGATTTCATCAATTAAAGCTTGTAATTCGCCTTTTTTATTTGCTAAACTTGAATCGCTAATTTTTTCGGCTAATTCTTTGCCGTTAATAATATCTATTTTGGCGTTATAAACGGTTTTAATATATGGTAATTTATCTTTAATTTCTTGTAAATCAACTAATTTAGAATCTGGATTATTTATGGCTTCTAATTGACTTAAAGTTTGATTGGTATATTCGATAACCGAATCATATTTACCATCTTTGTTTTTATACTCAGCAAACATTTCATAAAAACTTTTATCGGTATTAATTTTGCTTTTATTTGTTTTAACTAATTTAGCTTTTTCGTCATTTAAGTTTTTAATAGCATTTTCTGCTTTTTCTATTTCTTTATTTAATAAATCTAGTTTATTTGCCAAAGCATCTTTATTATCACTCTCAATATTGGTTTTAGCCTCGTTAATCTTGGTTTCTAAATTAGTTTTAGCTTCATTTAAAACTGGATCCGACATTTGATTGATTAAACCTTCACCTTTTGTAATTAAAGCTTGTAAATCAGCTTTATTTTTATCATAAACGCCTTTATCATATTCGGCTTTAGCTTTGGCTCTTCTTAAATCCATTTCTTCTTCGAAAATGTTATTTAAAGTTCTATCTTCATTAACTAATTTGGCTTTATCGATTGCTTTTAATAAATCATTTTTTTCTTCATTTAAACCAGGTTTATTTTCTAAATTATCTTCTTTTCATTTTTCTACTTGAATAATTAAATTATTCATGGTATTTAAAGCTTGATTTTTCTTGATTTTATATTCTTCTAATTTAGCTTTAGCATTATTTAATGTAATTTCTAAATCGTTATAATCTTCATTTAATTGATTGGTTGTTTTAGCTTCTTTATAATTTAAAGCTTTTTGAATTTCTTCGGTTAATTTATCTTTTTCTTCTTGTAAATAAGGATCATTATTCATATTAGGTAATAAATCTTGAGCTTCATTTAATTTATTATCTAAATTTTCTTTTGCTTTATTATAATCGAGTGTTTCTTTTTTAGCTTTATTTAAAGATTCTGAAAGATCATTATTTATTTGCTTAATTTGTTCTGCATTTAAATTATCAAGATTTTGTGAAGCTTTATCAATTTGATTTTGTAAAGAGGCTTTTTCACTACTTAATCCGGCTTTATTAGCCATATTATTTTTCAATCAGTCTTTTGCTTCTTTTAATTTATCATTTAGTTCATTTATAGCTTTATTTCTAGAAGTATTAAAGTTATCAAATTCATTTTTAGCTTCTTTCATTTTAGCTAATAATTTTTCATCTAAATCATCAATTTCTACCACTGTAGCATTTTTATCATTGATTTTAGTTTCTAGTGCGTTAATAGCTTCAACTAATTCTTGTTTTTTAGAAGCTAATGAATTATCTTTCATTTGATCAGCTAGTTTATTAGCATCAATAATATCAACTTTAGCTTTTCAAATAGCTTTAATATTATTTAAATAATCAATAGCATCTAAAAGATCTTGTAAATTAGTTGCTTCTTTATTAATGTCTTTTAATTTATTAAGTTCAGAAGATGTATAAGAAACAGCTAAATCATATTGATGTTCTTTGTTTTTATTATCATTAAAAGCATCGTAATAACCTGTTGCTTCATCGATACCTTGTCTTAATTTTGCCATAGCATTAGTTTTGTCTTCTTTTAACTTTGTTATAGCTTGATTGGTTAAATTAATTTGATTATTTAAATTTTCAATGTCTTCTTTTAATTGATCGATATTATGATTATCTATTTCCGCATTAGCTAAATTAATAGCTTCTTGTAAATCTTGTTTAGCTTTATTAATATATGGGTCTTTTATTGAATTAATAATTTCTTTTGCTTTGGCAATTAAATCATTTAAATTATTTTTAGTTTTTTCATAAGCGTTTTTATCTGCTTCGGCTTTAGCTTTAGCCCTTCTTAAATCCATATCTTCTTTATCAATGTTAGCTAAGTATAAATTATTATTGGCTAATTTGGCTTTATCAATTGCTTTTTGTAATTCTTGCCCTTCTTTAATTAAACCTAATTTATTATCAAGATTAGTTTGTTTTCACTCACTAACTTGTTTAATTAATTTATCCAAGTTTTTAAGTTTATTTTCTTTTTGTTTATTGTAATCATCAATAGTTTTTTTAGCTTTTTGAAGAGTTACATTTAAACCAAATATGTCATTATTTAAATCATTTATTGAATGAACACCAATTACATCATTAGCATTATTAATAGCATTATTTAATTCGGTTTTAGTTGTAGTTAAGTAAGGATCTTCATTAAATAAAGGTATACATTGTTGACTTTCAACAATTTTATCTTGTAATTTTTGTTTAGTTTCTTGATGTTCTTTTAAAGTTTTCTTAGCTTCATCTCAAAGCTTATTTAAATAAACATCAGATTTATTTGTTTCATCTAATGTGTTATAGTCTTTAATTTTTAATTCTTCGGTCTTAAGGTTATTTTCTAATTCATCTCTTTCTTTTGTAAGTCCTACAACAGGTTCTAAATTTTCTTTGCTTCATTGTCTAATTTTCTTAATTAAGTAATTTAAATCTGTCTTAGCTTTTAATAATTTGTTTTTTTCAATATTTCTATTTGCTTGATTAATTAAATCGTTTAGTTTTTTATCGGCTTTAATTAAATCTTCTTTAGAAATTTTTTCTTTATTTAGCAATTCTTGATCTTGTTTAATTTTATCTTTTAAACGATCGGCAATAACTTTATCTAAATTTTAATTATTAATAAGTTCTTTAGCTTTATTAATATCTTCTTTTAATTTATCTTTTTCCGGATTTATATTAGATGGTTTAATTAGATTAATACTAGCAATTAAAGCTCCGCTTAGAGTGGCAGTAGCTAAAGCTGCTAATAATAAACAGGTTATTTTCTTATTTTTTGCCATAAATACCTCGATATATTTTTAAATTAATATAAATATTATAAAATTTAAGCTTTTGTAGTAATTACAATTGCATAAAATCAAGCTAAATTTGAGAATTTTTTTGACAAAAAAACACCAAAAATTAATTTGGTGTTTTATATCTGTATTAACTTTATTTTTCGGCGTCGCTAAAATCTTTTTGAGCTTTTATTAAAGCATTAAATAAATCTGTTTGTTGATCTAAAATAGTGATTGGATCGGTTTTTTCAGTGTAATTTAGATTTTGTAAAGCTTGTTCTAAATTTTGTTTGTCTTCTTTTAGTTGTGAATATTTATCTAATTTAGGTAACAATTCTAATGCTTCTTTTTGATATTTTTTAATATTTTGATCGTATGTATTTCAATTAGTTTCTACTCTTTTAAGCTCAGCGTCAACAGATTCTCTTTGATCTTCAAATTCTTTTGAAATATTATATAGCTCTATAGCTTTAGTTAGAGTTTCTGAGCCACTATATTTTTCGGGATTATCACCAATAGCATTTCATTGATTAATAGCATTTTCATATTGATCTTTAATATGAGCTAAAGCTTGATTTTCAAATCATGAATTTTCTAGTTGTTTTTTCATGCCATCAACCGCTTCAATAGCTCTTCTTCATCCAAGAGAGAAAGCTAAATTATTTGAAATTTGAGTTAACTCGGTTAAATTTTGAGATTCATCAGCATTAATTCCGGCTTCAAAGTATTTATCAAATTTATTTTCATATTGAGGATATTTGTTGTTTCATTCAGATCCTGCATGATAATATCTATTTCAATATTCTAAAGATTCATTAATTTTAAATAAAGTTTCGTTTTTATCTTCTTTATATTTATTAATAGCTTCGTGAGCTTTTTCGATTGCTTGATCTAAAGCAGCTTTATCGTTAATTAATTGCTCTTTATTATGATTATCAACACCTTGATTTGCTAAACTAATAGCTTTTTCTAAATCTTTTTTAGCTTGAGCTAAACTTGAATCTTGTGATAAATCCGGTAATAAACCATTGGCGATGCCAATTACACCTTGTAAGTTATCATTGGCTTGATTTCAATTTGCTAATTCTTGTTTAGCTTCTGTTAAATCTTGATCTAAATTATTAAGTTTTTCATTTAGTTGTTCTTCATTAGCTTGATCTAAATCACTTTTAGCTTGTTCTACTTGATTTTCCAACTTTTCTTTAATACTTTGCAAACCAAGTTTAGTTAAATTTCCTTTAATTCATTCTTCTATTTCTTTAAATTTATTATTGATTTCTTCTATTTTATCTGCTTTATTTTGATTATTTTTAGCAATAGCGTCCTTAGCTTCTTGTAAACTTGGACACTTTTTGTGGACAGTTTATAAATATGAATAAACATCTCAACATTGTTGGGGTGTTTTTCAATTTAAATTTGATTGTAATCTTTCGTTGTTATATCATTCTATATAAGATTTAATT
>NZ_VFSS01000007.1 GCF_006385795.1 [Mycoplasma] falconis
GTTAATGGAATCAAGATTTGATTAAAATAATTAGTTAAAGAAGCAGGATTAATTAAACTACCTATACCACCAAATCCTAAAGTAGATAAAATAGCTGATCATCTTATATTAGATTCAAAAGCATAAAAACTGTAATTAAAAAATTTAATTCTAAATTGAGGCCAAATTTCTTGTCTAAAAGCTTTAAATTTAGATTTTTGAATTTTAATTAAATGATAAAAAATAGTAAAATTGCAATTTTCAATTGATTGTGATAAGTATTCATGCATTCATAACCACGTAAATCAAATAAAAATTAAATTAATAGCTAAACTTTTATCAAATGACATTGTAAAAAAATAGATAAAAAATAATTCAGGAAATAATCTTAAAAAGATAATTAAAGCTTTAAAAATAATAACCACATATTTATTATTCATTTGATAGTTAGAAAAATAAGCCGTTATAAAGGCAAATAATATTCCTATTGTTGTACCTAAAAATATGACTTTAATGCTATATCATAAAAACCTAAATGATATAGAAAACATATTAATGTTGCCATATTCAGAAACATATAATTTAGGACTAAAAAAATCTTTTAAATTTTTAAAAAATAAATTAACACCACTAGTCGTTATTGAAAAATTAACTATTATTAATCCGGTTATTACAAGCCCAATTAAAAAAAGATAAAACAAAACCTTTCATCTAAATAAAAAAGGTTTGTGTTTTTTTATTTGATTGTATTCAAAACCTTCTTTTCAAAAATTATTATTAAGTTTTACTTTTTCCATTACTAATTAATTTCAAATAATTTTAAATAAGGTTTTATAACTTCTTCATCGGGGTTTTGAATTACTTTATAACCATTAAAACCAACTCTATAACCATAATCATCTTGGCCGTTTCTTCAAACATTAACAATACTATTGGCTAGTTTTATTCTACTATTTTGATTAAAGCTTTTAAGAGTGGCAAAAACATTGTATTTCATTGGTTCGGTTGCAGTTAGGAAATGAATTTTAGCATCTTTATCCTCGGGCGTATAGTAATTATTAATAATTATTTGATCTCCTTGTTTACGATAATTTTTAGTGTAAGCAAAAGAACCTAAATCATCAAACACAATATGAAATTTACTTAAAGCTCCGCGTCCAATATCTCGTGGTTTACCAGTTATATATTTAGAGCTATTTTCAATTTGATCTAATTTAAAGCCATTAAATTTATTATTGGCTAAATTAAAATGTTTTTTAAAAAGCAGCTCTGGCAAAATATATTTAGAAGCACTATCTTGTTTGCCGATTACTATCCCAAAATTTCTAAAAGTATTTCAATCTTTTTCATCTCACGCTTTTTTAATTTGATCAATAGTTTCTTGATTACCTTGAAGCATAATTATTCCTCGATAAAAATCAACTAATTCATTATTTTCATCATAAAAATATTGATATATTGATCCATTTCATTGCATTTGCTCATTATTTCATTCGATGTATGGTTTTATATCAAACATTTCTTGAACTTTATTGGCTATTTTCCTTAAACCATCTTCTTGCAATCCGTTTTTATAATAGACATTAATATCTTTATCAAATTTAAAAGCCTTAGTCATAGTTTGAACTATCGGAACTAAATTAGAACTATTTTGGTTAAACATCAAACTTGTTAAAGTGGCTATATTAGAAGCTCCTTTTATTAAGTTATTTGCCGTGTCAATATTTTCCAATAAGTAATTAACTTTTTTAAGTTCTAATTTATCTTTGTCATTATCAATTGAACTATTAAAGTTTTCAATAACTTTATTAAAAAAGTCTGCTTTTGTATCACCGTATCATGGCTTATTAACTGCAAAAGTAATTTCTTTTTCGTTTTGTTGACAAGAAATAATAACTGGTAAAAAACTTACCGGTATTAAACTTGTTAAAGTTAAAAATATTTTTGATTTAAACATATAAAAATCCTCTTTCTTAAAAGAGGATGCTAAAAAACGAGAAACTCACTACGCTGGTATTAACCAGATCAGCTAATGAGGGTATATCTCAGCCTTTAAGGCACCCCTGTTCTTTTATATTAATATTATAAATTATTCTATTTTAAATTAAATTCTTCGACATAAGAATTAAGTTGATCTTTATCGATTGAAACAAATAAATTATTTAAATTTAATTGGTTAGTTTTTTGTAAAATTTCTGGATTTATAATCGAATTATTAGCAATAACTAATGATTGACCTTTACTAAATTTGTTGCCGTCTAATTTAAATGATAATTTATAAACTAAGGCAACTTGTTTGGTTTCATATAAAATAAAACTAAACATTGGAACATTAATTAGATTTACTAAAAAATTATTTTTAAAGTTATCTTCATTATAAAAATGATCTAAATAAACTTCATCTGTGTTTGCTTTTTCATTTGCTTGTAATAATGGTTTATATTCATCATATAACAAGGTGTCACTGTTTAATAAAGCTACTTTTAAATCCTTTTCCAATCTATTTGTATAAATTTGCTTGTCGTCTTCCTCTGACATTTTTTTGTTAAAACTAAAAATTGAAGATACATTATCATTTGCATTAAGGTCTAAAACCTTTTTTTGCAATGTTTCGGTTTTTAAATCATATAAAAATTTAATTTCTACATTAATATATTTTTCGCCATCTTTTTCAAAAGTATCTTTTAAAAACGAATTAGAAAAATTTAAATCTAAATTAAAAATACCGTTGTATTGATTTTGATAACCATAAACTTCAAAGTAATCGCTTTTAATTACATTTTCATATAAATTTTTAACACTAGAATTAATGCTTTGATAAAGTTCATTATCGTTTAAAAGTAATTTAGATAAATTTTTAAAATTGTGTAAATTTTCATAATTATTTTTTATTTCATTAATTACGTTTTCGTTTGCTTTATAAAATTCATTTAAATTAGTGTTAAAGTATTGAGACAATTTAAATGCATTACTAATAAATGAAAACAATTGCATTAAATTGTTTTTGTCGTCTTTTAATAAAGTTTGAATGTAATAGTTAATAAAACTATCACTTAAATTATTAATATCTTCAAGGTTTTTAACTTCTTTAATTAGGTTTTTACCTTTAACAATGTGTTCTTTTAAATCTTTTTTACTTGTTTCATTTAAATCTGCTTTTTCTAAATTAGCATTTATTTGTTCAAATGTATTTGAAAGTAATTTTACCTTAGCTTCTAATTCTTCTTTTTTAGTATCATTACATGAAACTGTAATTGCAGGGATAACAGCAGCTAATGGTGCTGCTAACATAAATAATTTATTTTTTTTCATAACAAAAATTTTATAACTTAACAAATTAATCTTTTATATAATTAATTAATAATTTAAATGAAAGTAGGTATTTGATTTCTTTGTAAATAATTTAAAAAGACAAATCAAGCTAAAAAGTTATAAATTAACAATTTATGAAATAGCTTTATACGGTATATTACTAACTATTTATTTAATAGCGGCTTTTTTAGAAAAAAGAGTATTTCGAGGTGCCGCTAATATTTCTATTACTTACGCTGTGTTTATTATTTTTGGTTTAGCCTTAGGTCCTTGAAGAGCAGCTTTTTTAGGAATTTTATGTGATACTATTAACCAGTTGATTCATGGTATTGGGCAATGGATGATTGAATACGCCATTATTCCGATGGTTATTGGATTTATTAGTGGCTGATTTATAAGATTACTAAATAAAAAACAAAAAGATATATGAATATCGGGATTTGTTTTATTAATGATTGTATTTGCAGTTTTCATTTTTATTTTAGTTAAATATAAAAATGAAATACCGATGAACGAATTTTCAAAAAGCAGAAAGAAAAAATGACCAGTAGATCTAGCCTTAGGTATTGGGATAACTGGTTTACTAATGGTTTTTATTACTAGCTCAATTTTATTTATTATTAACATTAAAACTCGTAACTTTAAACGTAGGTGATCTGTTACTCTTTTATTTGGAATTATTATTACTGTTTTAACAATTTTAATAATTACAAGATGATTCTGAGGACCTTTTGCCTTTATTAATTACTATAATCGTTTTAGAAACGGTAATTGACCATATCATCCTAATTTTTTCTATATTATGGTACCTATTATTTTTAAAAGTTTAATTGAAATTCCAGCTTATAGTATTTTTATTTTTGCTATATATCCAGTTATTATTTTAATTAGAAAAAAAATTAACTTTTATACCAATAAACTTCATACATATTAAAAACCGCAAGCTGCGGTTTTTGATTTATTTGTTAAAAACTTGATAGTAAATATTTTCAATATCTTTAATGGTTTTAGTTATTTTTAAATCTTTGATAGAAAAATCTACTTTATAACCAGCTCCAGTTGCATTACCGTCAATATTGTCTTTGCCTCTAAAATGAATATTTTGAATTTTATCATTAATTTTAACAGTTCCTCTTCGTGCCGGTTTACCTGATTTATTAGTATAAAAAATATCAAAATTAAAATCTTTATGAGGAATTAAAGTCAAATATAAGTCGTTAGGTATAATATCAACAAACGCAACGGCGTCTCAATCTTTACTATTCTTAATACCTTCATGTTGAAATTTATTGAATTTATCTAAAGTTGCAGTTTTGACTTCAATTTTATTGCCATTAACAATCAAATCAAAATCTCCATGACCGTTTTCAATATATTCAACATTCATATTTAATTCAGTAAATACATCTCTTAAAAAATGTTCACCAATTCTGCCTCTTTGATCTATTGATAGAAGTTTCATTTTATAATAAGCATCAGCTGGACTTCAAAAACTTGTTTTTAATTCTTCCTCAATTAAATAAATTAAATGATTTTTAATAGAAGTGAGCATTATTTAACCTTTTCTTCAATAGCATTAATAATAAGCTGAGTTCTTAAATTAACTGCTCCATTGGTTGATTTAAAACTAACTTTTTCTCAGTCTATTTCTTTTGCTACTTTTAATATCTTGTTTTTATCTTTAAGAATAACAACTCCATAACCTCTTTTATTAGGTAATTTATAAAAACTATCATAAATTTGCATCCCTTCGAAACAAGTAGAAGGTAAATAAAAATCACAATTTTCAATCATTTTTACATTACGTTTTTGTGAAGGTTTCTTACCATTAGATAAGGCATATACTTTAATTCATTCGCTTCTTTTATTTTCTATCTTAAATGGAATAACCTTATCGCTTTTTAATTTTGTTCATATTTGAAAAATTGAATTGACTTCAACTGGTTTAGAATCAGGATAATAAAAATCATTTTTTACATCAAATTCTGCAACTAATGATAATTGTTTGTCAACTCTTAACATCGGACTGCCTTTTCCATTTGAATTAAATAACGGCGGAAGAATAAAACAAACAAAATCGCAAAATTTGGCAGAATGATTAATAAATTTAAGGGCCTTTTGACCTCTTAGACCAAAAGGTGGATTACTTATGATTATATTTTTGTTTGTTTTTGGTTTAAAATCTAAGAAATCTTGTTTTTTAATTTCTTTAATTTTAGGATCAATGTCTAAACCAATTTTTTTATATTGTTTAGGAAAGTTTTTATAAAAACTTCCATCGCCTGCACACGGATCAATAAAGGTATAATCATCTAAATTTAAATCATAATTGTTAGCAATAAAATCCAAAGTTTTGCTTATTAATAGCTTAGCTGTTTCATGATTGGTAAAAAATTGATCATAGATTTTAAAATGTTCTTCCTTATTGACATTTAATCGATATTTAAAATTAGTCAATTTGTTTAAATCAATAAAGTATTGTGGCGGAACTTCTTCTAGTTCTATTCATCTTTTGATTGTGCCTAAATGAATATTTAATTCTAGGCAGATATCTTTTAAGGAATATTTTTTATTTAGAAATTCTTTTTTTAGTAATTTAAAAACTTCTTTTTTATCGTAATTAATAAGCATAATTTTACCTTTAATAATACTTAATATTTTATCTGATTGGGCAAAATAAAAACATTGTTTTTATTACAATGTCTTTTTAATCAATAAAATTATTTTTTCTAATATGAACTAGTTGAAAAATAGCTCCTAAAATTAACAATGATTTTAATGTGAACGCTCCTGCTGAGCTTAAAATTAAACCGGTTTTATATTTTACTTTTCAATCAAAAGCAGCCGCTCAAATACCAATAATTAAAGCTAATAAAAGCATTATTGCGAAATAAATAGTTGCAGCTACTAAAAAGGTACTTGCCGCATCGCTAGCTACTCTTTTACCATCTTCTAATTGTTGCATACTATTTAAATAAGCAACCACAGAAGCTATTAATAAACCAAAAGCTAATAAATATAAAGCACCAATAATTATTTCAATAATTGAAACAACAAATATTCTTTTTTTCATCTTTACTCCTTTTTATAAATTAACTGATTTTTCATTTTTAGACATCTTATTATTTTTAATTAATTGATTATCAACTGCCAAACCTAAAGATATCGCTCCAATAATAGCTAACAGTGGAATAATAATACCAATTAGCAAATATCAAAATGCTTTATTATATTTTAAGCTATAAGCATAAGTGGTTCCTAAGATATTTACTAATAACCCTAGTATATAAAATGATAATAAAATTCATAATGCATAACTAATGGCTTCTTTAGAAATTCCAGCTACATATAAAATCAGTGTAATAATAGCAGTTAAAACCGTTAGAACGTTAAATAAAAGTAAAACATTAACTAAAGTTTTCTTTTTAATATTTTTCATAGTTTAAATTTTATAAAAATTTATTTAAAAGAAACAAAAAAGCTAGCCGTTGCTAGCTTTTAATATAACTTGTTTCTAGTTATTTTGAACTGAAACTTCTTTTTTAACATCTTTTTCTTTTTTAACTGGTCCAATGTAAGGTAGGATTGCTACAAAACGAGCTCTTTTAATAGCTAATGCTACTGCTCTTTGGTGTTTTGCACAAGTTCCGGTAATTCTTGATGAAAGAATTTTACCTTGTAAGTTAACTAACCTTGATAATACTTCTTCGTTTTTATAGTCAATGTAAGTAACTGGTTTGTCACTTAAACAAAATTGACATGGTCTTTTACGAGCGAATAATTTTTTACGAACTACTCTTGCCATAAATAAATTCCTTATTTGCTAATGTCTCAGTTAAAAAAGTCGTCTTCTTCAACTTCTATATCTTCTGGTGAAGGCTGTTCTTCGGCAACCTCTTTAACTTGTGATTTAGTTTCTTCTTGGGAAATACTGAATTCGGTTTGTTGATTTTGTCTTCTTTTTTCAGATAATTCTTTACTTTCTAAACCTTGTACTCTTTCAACGTTCACGCTATATGAGATCGCAGAACGTCCATCATTACCAAATCCTGTTCGATTAGATTGGAATGATCCTTCAACAGAGATTAATGAACCTTTATATAAATATTTGTTAATAAAAGTTGCATTAGTTCCGAAAGCTACACATGGAATAAAATCCGTAATATTTTCATTGTTTGCGTTACGGTAATTTCTATCCACGGCGATTTCAAATCTAGAAATTTCTAATCCTGATTGAGTTGCACTTTTGTAAGGTGCTCTTACGATACGTCCAACTAAAATAACTTTATTCATATTTCCTCCTTAAAGAAAAAACTATTCAGCTTTTTCTAATTTTCTTGGTTTTGGAGCTCTTTCGCTTCTTGGACCTTCTGATCTTTGAGTATTATCTCTTTTAACAAATGGACGTTTGTTAAAAGTTCTTCTAGGTTTTTTAACTACGTTTAGACCTTTTTCTGAGTCTAAGTTAATAATTAAGTTTCTTAGAACTCTTTTATCGATGTTAAGTTTTCTAGTTAATTCAGCGATTGCTTCAGGAGCAATTTTTGCATTAACTAAGTAGTAAGAAGCTCTTTTTAGCTTGTTAATTGGGTAAGCTAATTCTGTTCTTTCTAATTTTTCAACCTTAGTGGCTTTTTCGTCTAAAACACTAAATAGAATTCCTTTGAATTCTTCGTCGGTTGTTTGAGGGTTAACTAGAATCATAATTTCATATTGTGACATTATTCTTCTCCTTCTGGACATTTGGGCTAAATTAGCCAAGGAGTCTCACCCTTTGTTAAAAATACTTTAACGCCTACTATTATAAACTAATAATGACTTTATTAAAAGCATAATTATTAGTATTACTAATAAAATGTCAAAATAAAGCATAAAAAATGATTGAAATCATTTTACTGACTTCAATCAACTTCAATGTAATCGTATTTTTGGTCTTTATTTTTAGTAGATAAAACTCTAAAATAAATTTTTTCTAAATATTCATATTTAGTGTTTTGTCTTAGTTTATGACCGACTTGTTTTTCTAATCATTTTGAAAGATTTAAATTCTTATCTTCATCTTTTAATTCAATGTCAAGATATTCATCTATTTCTAGTTGTTTTCATAGTGTTTTCATTAACACTGTCCCTTTGGCTTCACAACGTTCTAAACTAATTTCATAAATTTGCTCGTCGTTGTCATATTCATCATAAATTTCGCCGACAACTTCTTCTAAAATATCTTCCATGGTAAGAATACCAATAACTTTATCACTGTTATTATTTTCAATTACAAACGCCATTTGAGCTCTGGCTTTTCTCATTTTTTCTAAGGCAACTGACAAGATTGAATTAGCAGATACTTTTGGTACTGATTTGACATAATTCATAATGTTGCCACGTTTTAAAAAGAAAATATCTTTAAGATGTAATATCCCAATAAAGTCTCCATCTTTTTCAACGGGAATACGAGAATAATTTGTTTGTCTAAATAAATCTAAGGTTTCAACCATTGTTGCTTTTGAAGAAACAAAATCAACATCTTTTAATTTAATATAATGTTGAGAAACCTTCGTTGAATCAAGGTCTAAAACGTTTTGTGCCATTACTGATTCGTTAATTTCTAAAACGCCTTCGTCTTGGGCGATGTTTATTAAACTTTTTACATCTTCTTCGGTATTAGTTATATAAATCTTTTTACCTATTTTAGAAATAGGATAAGTAATAGGAAAGAAAATTCAATATAAAGCTTCAATAAATCAACAAAAGGATCTAACAGTTCTTTCGGGATATGATTTAGCTAAAAGTTTAGGAACAATTTCAGCAAGTATAACGATAACTGGCGTCATTACAAAAGTTGAAATAATAGTTGCCGTGCCGGTTGGCATCATCGAAAGTGAAAGAATATAAACTAATAAAGTTGAAGCCGCAATATTAACCAAATTATTAGCTATTAAAATCGTACCGAGAGTTCTATTAAAGAAATTATGCTGTTTTTCGATAATTTTATAACCTTTAACTTTTTTATCAACCAAAGTTTCAATTTTAGCTTTTGAAAGAGTGGTATAAGCCGTTTCTGTAGCGGAAAATATTCCACTAAATATAATTAGTAGAAGTAATAAAGCGGCGTATAAAATGTATTGTCATGATAATGTTGATGATTGATTTGTAGTTGCACTTGTAGCATTATTTAACTGATAACTGAGCGATTCTTCCATATATCTCCATAAATAAATTCTTTTATATTATATTAAAGTAGTTAAAAATTGTTCTAATTTTTCAAAATCAACTTGATTTGAGATCATTTCATTAACTTGTTTATAAATTAATTTTGAATTTTTATCTAAAACAAACATAGCTCTTGCTGATAAATTAACACGTTCAATTAAAACACCTAAATTTAAACTATTTTGCTTATCCTGATAATCTGAATACAATTTCATATTTTCTAATGAATGACAACTTTTATAGTTTTTTAAAGCTGAAGGTAAATCCATTGATAAACCAATAAAATTAAAATTTAAATATTTAGCTGATAATTTAGCCATATTAATAATTTGCATATCGCAAATTGATGTATCAGCTGAAGGATAAGTTGCAATAACTGTATATTTGCCTTTTAAATCTAAAATTTCAGGTTGAAAAGAACCAGCAGAGCAAGCTTTAATTTCAACATTATCTCCTAATTTAATTTCTTTACCTAATAGATTTAGTTCATTATTACCAAATTTAACTTTACTCATTACATCTCCTTAATTTAATGTGCTATATATTTTAAACTATTTTGATTATAATATTTATTATGTTTAAATTTGAAGACGTAAAACTAGTTGAATTACCTGAAAAAGTTTTAAGAAATAAATCACTTGACGTACCAGTACCTTTAACCAAAGAGGACGAAGAATTAATCGAAAAAATGATTTTTCACGTCGATGACAGTCAAAAACCATTAACTAAATTTAGACCAGCTGTTGGAGTTGCTGCAGTACAATATGGAATTCTTAAGAACATTTTTTACATAATGATTCAAGATGAAAAAGGTAATTATATTTTTAAAGATGCTTTAATAAATCCTGTTATGATCGGTCATTCAGAAACCAAAATAGCTTTAAGCGAAGGCGAAGGATGTTTAAGCGTTAACGAAAAAGATCCGGGTCAAGAAGGTTATATTTATCGTTATAGTAGAGTAATTGTCAAAGCTTATTCATACTATGAAAGAAAAGAAAAAGTATATGACGTTTCTGGATATCCTGCTATTGTAATGCAACACGAATATGATCACTTACAAGGCAAATTATTTATTGATCATATTAATAAAAAAGACCCTTGAAAAGAAATTCCTAAATCAAAATTGTTATAGAAAAAGCCGAATTATTTAAATCGGCTTTTTATTTTAATTCATCAAGGTCGAATTCTGTAGTTTCTTCTTCCTCTTCTAAATTCAAATTATATTGTTTAATAAGATCTTCGGCTTTTACTTCCGCTAAATCTTCATTTGTTAAAACATTTTCTTCTTTTGATTCTTGATTAAAATCTGAAAAAAAATCGATTTCATTAGTTTGACTATTTACTTCTTCTAAATTGTTTTTATCGTAATTAGGAAGCTCTTGCGTCATAGAAAATGTAATCCTATCTTCTTTATTGTTTTCGTCTTCTTTTTGATCTTCAACAAAATCAATATCTTCGTTAACTGGTTGTGAAGATGAAATTGTTTCTAAGCTTAAATCTTTAACTTCTTTTTCTTCTAAATCATTAGAAACTAAATCTTCCCTGGTTAGTTCAATAGTTTCAAAATTATCATAAGTTATTTCAATACTATTATCCTCTAAAACCTCGTCGTCTTCATCTTCCATTTCAACGTATTTTTTACCTTCAAAAGTATGAATTAAATCAATATTTTTTTGATCTTCTGCTTTTAAATCTTGCTCTTCTTGTGAATTGCTTGGATCATGTTCGTCTTCGTCAAAAGTATCAATTACATCAGATTCAGGAGAAATAGGTTGAATAATATCTTCTTCCTCTTTTTGATCAATGTAATCACTAATAGTTTTTTCTTCATCTTGTTGATTTTGTCTTAGAAAATCACTTTCTTCTTCTACTTCATCTAAATTATTTAAATCAGATTGATTAAATTTTAAACTATCAATTTCTTGTGATTTTTTTAAAGCTAATTCTTTTACTTCTTCGACTTTTTCATCTTCTTCAAACAACTCAAAGTCTTCCGTGTTTTCGTTGTTGTTTTCACTAATTTCAACGGTTGAATTACTTATAATTTCTTGAACTTCTTGTTTGTTTTCAATAATATTTTCTGTTTTAGCTTCTTCTTTTAATAGTTCTTTTGAAGGAATAATTTCTTCTGTAATTTCTTTTTCTTCTAAAACAACTATTTCAGAATTTTCAGCAACTATGTTGTTTTCAATAACTGCTTCTTCTTTTGGCTGTAAATTAACTCTTAATTCTTCGTTATGTTTTTCTTGTTGAATTAATTTATCATTTATTTCTTTTAAAATATTTGCTTTTTGAATAGGTCAGGTTAATCTAGAAACAACTTTTATTGGATAAGTTTTAGACTTAATAAATTTAACACCGTCTTCAAAAACTAAATATTCTTCATAATTATTTTCATAATCAAAATTATCAATAATAAAAGCAGACACAATTTTATTAGTTAACTTATTAACTAAAGCTATATCAATGTTTTTAGTTCCAACTGAGTAATTAGTAATAACTTCAAAATCTTTTTTATTTAGTAATAAAGAACCAATTGCTTCTCCAATTTCTTTATTAAGTTCTAAATCAGTACTTAAAGAAATTGTTTTAGTTAAATTAATTTCGGCTTTATTTTTGTTTTTATCATCTAAATAATTTTTTTGTTCTATTAAGGAAAGGTCTAAAAATTTTAATCATTCTTTAAATAAGATCATATCCGAAGTTGATCTTTCGCTTATTTCAACGTCGGCAGCATAAATAGACTTAACAACAATAATTTTTTCTCTTGCTCTTGAAACGGCAACGTTTAAGGCATTTTTACCACCTTGTCTTGCGACATAAGTTTGTGATAAAGTTGTATTTTTGTCATAAACAACCGACATAATAACAAGATCCGCTTCATCGCCTTGAATATTTTCAATATTTTTAAGTACTAAGCGACCAGAACCAATCGCTTCTTCAAGATCAATATTGCTGCCATCAAAAATAAAGTTTAATAAATAGTCTTGTTGTTTAGAGTTAAAAACTAAAACAATTATTTTGTTATAAACTGGCAGTTTTTCTTTAACTATTTTAATAACAGCTAAACCTTCGGCTTCGTTCATGCTGTTATCTCAAGTTCCTTCAACTTGTACTACTTCAATTGCTTTTTCATTTTTAATGCTTAATTCATAATCATCAATAACATCTAATTTAGATTCATAAAAATGTTTAGAACTAAAAGTCATTAAAGCAGCTTGTTTAGAACGATAATTTTTATCTAATAAAACAGAATATACTCCTCTAGAATTTGCGTATTCTAAAATTGATTTCATCGCACTAAAATCGTCATCTTCATCGTATGAGTATGAAACACTAAATCATCTTGTCGGTTGCATTTGTTGAGAATCGCCAGCTAAAACTTTTCTTTTAGCTAAATATAAAATTGGAATAGCTTTTTCAACAAATATCTGACTAGATTCGTCAACAATTGCATAATCAAATTCGCCTTTATCTCACATTGAAAGATCAATTTCAGGTGTAGTTACAATAATAGGAAATAGCATTTTAATCATCTCAATATTATTGTGAATAAATTTATAAGGTCTCATAATACCATTACGGATATTAGAAGCAAAAGCGGTATATTGTTTAATTTGTTTTTCGTTAAAGTTTTTAACCTTTTCAACAATAATTGCCATGATCATTTCTTTTAAAACTTGATCGTCGTT
The DNA here is from genome assembly GCF_006385795.1 of [Mycoplasma] falconis. GTDB lineage: Bacteria > Bacillota_I > Bacilli_A > Mycoplasmatales > Metamycoplasmataceae > Metamycoplasma > Metamycoplasma falconis. The sequence continues at coordinate 13,191 of NZ_VFSS01000007.1, forward strand.
AATGTCAATAGTTTTAGCTTTAATTAATTGTTTGAATTTACTATCGAAACTTAAATAATCTTCATATTCAACTTCGTCAACATATTTAACTGCTTCGTCGATATCGATATTAAATAAATTGCTGTGTGAGCTTAATTGATCGGCAGCGAATTTCATTGGTTTAGAATAGGTTGAAAAAATTGTTGGTTTTTTATTGTTATTAATAGTATATAAATGTTTTCTAATTTCTTTTTTATCTCAAATTGGTTGATTAAATTCAAATTTAAGATTATGATCTAATGTTTTTAAAGCGTTGTAATCTTCTTCTTTTAAATCTCTACCTTTTAAAGCAGCATAAAATGGTAATAGATTATTTAAATTAGGTCAATTTTTAAGCTCTTTAACAATGTCTACATAATTTTTATCTTGTTCGGTAAAAATTCGCATAGGTTCGTTGTTTCTAGAATTTTTAAAATGTTCTAATTCATAAATAAATTTTTGTAAAGGTTTATAGAAATAATCTGAATGTAAATTTTTGTCATTTAAAACAAATAAACAAAAAATAGAAAGACTTTTTAGCCGATTTTTTAGTACGTCTAAGGCTGCTTTTTTCTGAGAAACAACTAATGCTGTTTTGCCTCTGGCGATAATATTAATAATTAGATTGGTAATTGTTTGACTTTTACCTGTGCCAGGAGGACCTCAAACAACGGTATCTTGAATTAAAGAAGATATTGTTGCTAAATCTTGTGAGTAATTAGTTTTTTGAACTTTAAATAATTTAATTTGATCTTCAAAAATTTTCTTAATAACGTTATCGTGATATTTAGTTTTGATAATACTTGGTTGTAAAATTGAATCAAATTCATCATTATCAATAATTTTTTTCATCACGTTTCATAGAAAACCCGATGAAACTGAATAGAAACCTAAAACCATACCTGGATGAAATTCAATTGAAGTATTTAAAATTTTATTTTGTGTTAAATCCGGAATTGGAGTTTTTAATGTTTCAGGAATGTTATAAATTGGTGATCATTCTTGTTTAAAAAATTCATAAACTTGTTTAATTGATTTATTACTAAAATCATAATTATCGGCATTAATAATAAAACCATCCTGTGAAAGATAGGTAATTAATTTTGAGTTAACTCTAACTTCTGAGTTTGAATGTAAATATACAAGTGAGTTTCTGACTTCAACTGTAACTTCTTTAAAAAATAAGGGCGCAAAAATAGATTTCTTTTCGGTTTTAATTGATATAAAGAAAAAACCAATGTGAAGAGGTCATATATTAGTTTCGATGTTTGTATTTTGAGCGGCGTTAATAATTTTTTTTCATTTTAAAATAGATTTTTGTAATTCGGCATTAAGCTGACTAACTAAGGCTTTTTGAGCTTTTTCAAAATTAGTCGAAAGCATTTTAAAAATTGCGTTGTCATCAATTCTTTTATCATATTCTTTATAAATCGCAATTATTTCATGTTTATTTTTTGCTTCTGAAACTTTTTGGGTCATTTGCTTATGATTTTCGTCTGTTAAAACTACACTAAAATCAAAGTTGTTATAAATTTTTTCGTAAGTAGATTCGCCAAATTGTTTAACAACATCGAAAAATTTCTCACTATCCATCGGTGTGTATAGTGAACTATCTCCATTATCAATATTTTGCAGGTTAGCCATCAAGGTTTTGTATCTTGTGTCGTTGTTTTCCATTATTTAATTTCCTCATTAATTTTGGTTTCTAAATATTTGGCTACATTGCCAACTACCAAAGAAATAGATTTAGATTGAAAAGTCATACCGCTAATACCATCTAATTTTTTAAGAGCTTCAATATTTACTTGTTCTCTATCTTTTAAACCGATTTTAATTACTTTGTGTGTAGCTAAAACGGTTTCAATATTGTTTTTACCACCTAATTTTTCAATTAATTCTTCAATTGAAAAAGCAGTTTTAGTCGTTGTGCTTAAATTATCTTTTTTGCTTGATTGACGATATTTTTTCTTTCAATAAATAAGAATTAAACCGAAAGTTATAATTATTAAAAATACATATAAAAACTTATGTTTAGAAGTCATTTTTTCTCCTTTAAACTCGCTTATTTTTTAATACATTATAATTATATTTAAAATATATATTTGAATATGTAATAAAATTATTTATTGAATTTAAAGACCAAAAAGGAGAATTATGTCAGACAAAAAAGTTATGCTAAGTGGTATTACAGCAACCGGTAATTTAACTCTTGCAAATTACATTGGAGCAATAAGAAATATGATTGCTTTACAAGAAAAATACGACAATTATATTTTTATAGCTGATCTTCATGCTCTAACTCTTCCTATTGATCCGCAACAGCTTGAAAAAAATCGTCATAACATTTTTGCACTATATCGTGCTTGCGGAATTGATATTGATAAAACAGCTTTGTTTTTTCAATCAGATATTTTAGAACACGGAATGATGAACTGACTAATTCTAACTAATACGTCTATTGGAGAATTATCAAGAATGACACAATTTAAAGATAAATCTTCAAAAGTAAAAACTGCCAATGGTATGGAAACAATTCCAACGGGTCTTTTAATGTACCCAACGCTAATGGTAGGAGATATTCTTTTATATAATGCCGATATTATTCCTGTTGGTATCGACCAAAAACAACACGTTGAATTGACAAGAAATTTAGCTCAACGTTTAAATAATAAATACAAAACTAATTTTAAAATTCCAGAACCTTATATTCCAGAAGTTGGGGCAAAAATAATGTCATTGACAGAGCCAACTAAAAAAATGTCTAAATCAGACGTTAATCCTAAATCATCAATTTATTTATTAGACGATCCTGAGGTTGCTTATAAAAAAATATTAAAAGCAGTAACTGATTCAGAAGGGAAGATCTACATTTCTGAGGATAAACCCGGAATTACTAATTTACTAACTATATATTCAGCTATGACAAACATTTCTTTACAAGAATCTGAAAACAAATTTAAAGATAAAAATTACGGTGAGTTAAAAATCGAAGTCGCCACCGTTGTTAAAAACTTTTTAATCGATATTCAAGCCAAATATCAAATTGCAATTAAAAATGTAGAATCAGAAAGAAAAATAGGAGCACAAAAAGCAAAAGCGATTGCTTCTAAAAACTTAGAACAATTAATGAAAGGCATAGGTTTAAAATAATGCAAGCAAACCAAAAATTAAATCACTCAACTAGCCACTTATTAGCAGCAGCTGTATTAAAATTATTTCCTAATACAAAATTAGCTATTGGACCTGGAATTGAAGAAGGGTTTTACTATGATTTTGAATTTGAAAACCCTTTATTAGAATCAGATTTATTAAAACTAGAAAAAACAATGAAAAAAATGGCAGAACAAGGCTATGTCATGAAACAAGTAGGCATTGATCAATATAGTTTTGACAATCAACCATATAAAAAAGAACTATATGAAGAATTTAAAGCTCAAGGCAAAGAAATAACTTTCTTCCAATATGTTCATTCTAAAACTGGCGAAGTTTTATTCACCGATCTTTGCGCCGGCGGACATATCGAAAATACAAAAGAAATTAAACATTTTAAATTACTATCATTAGCCGGTGCTTATTGAAGAGGCGATTCAAATAATAAAATGTTAACCAGAATTTATGGAACTTCTTGAGAAACAAAAGAAGAATTAGATAAATATCTATTTATATTAGAAGAAAGAAAAGAAAGAGATCACCGTAAAATTGGAAAAGAATTAAACATTTTTACTTTTAATCCATTATGTGGTCAAGGATTACCAATTTGATTAGAAGACGGAATGAAAATTCATAATGCTATTCGTGATTATGTATTAAAGTTAGATAAAAAATTCGGCTTTAGAGAAGTTTTAACCCCTCATTTTGGTGAAAAGAAATTATACGAAATTTCTGGACACTGAGATCACTACCAAGACACTATGTTTAAACCTATTGTCATGGATAATGAACTTTTAGTAGCTCGCCCAATGACTTGTCCACATCATATTCAATTATTTAATCAAACCAGAAGATCTTATAAAGATTTACCTATTAGATATTCAGAACAATCAAGATTATATCGTTATGAAAAATCAGGAGCTCTAACTGGATTAGAACGGGTAAGAGGAATGGATTTAACTGAAGGTCACGTCTTTGTAAGACCAGATCAAATTAAAGAAGAATTTAAACATTTATATAAAATGATTAAAAAAGCTTTAAAAGATTTTAATATCGAAATTGATCACGTTTCATTATCTTTAAGAGATATTAACGACAAAGAAAAATTCTTCCCAAATGATGAAATGTGAAATAAAGCCGAAAACGATTTAAGAGAAGTTTTAGCTGAACTAAATATTGAATATAAAGAATTTATTGGTGAAGCAGCATTTTATGGTCCTAAAGTCGATTTTCAAGTTAGAACAGTTTTAAATAGAATTATTACTATGTCAACTTTACAACTTGATTTTCTATTACCTGAAAGATTTAAAATGAAATTTGTTGATCAAAACGAACAACAAATTACACCTGTTTTAATTCATAGAGGTTTAATTGGAACTTATGAAAGATTTATCGCTACCTTATTAGAACAAACGAAAGGTGTAATGCCTTATTGATTAAGTCCAAGACAAGTAACCATTATGCCTATTAGTGATGACTTAAATGATTATTGTCAACAATTATACGAAGAGTTTTTAGACGCAGATATTAACGTTAACGTCGATTTAAGAAGCGAAAGAATTAATAAAAAAATTCGTGAAGCTCAAATTATGAAAACTAAATTTATTGTTGTAATTGGAAGAAATGAAGTTGAAAATAACACCTTAGCCGTAAGAGAATATGGACAAGAAGGAACAACAACCTATACAAAAGAAGAGTTTTACAATAAATTAGCAGAACTTAAAAGAAATTTAAAATAATTTTTGAAACAGCAAAATTGAAAATTGCTGTTTTTTTATTTATTAATAATTAAATAAAAAACCGGTTAAACCGGCTTTTCAATTCTAAATAATTATTATAGAATTCCTTGTGCTCTTAAAATAATTAAGATAATGTTAATTACGATTAGAACAACTAGAAGTGATAATAATGTTCAGAATGTTCTGTCTTTTCTGTGGTTGTGGTATCTTACAGGTGTTTCAACAACTGGTGCGCATGCGCATTCTGTTCCAAAACCTTCTAATTTAGACATAACGACGTCTGATCTTTTATCTCCATTGCTAATGAAGTAGTAAACATCTAGTTCTGATCCGTTTGGTACAATGCTTTCAATTGTAACTTTGTATTTTGAGATAGCTTGAATGTCTTCTTTTTTAACTTCGTTTGCTTTTTTAGAAGCAGCTTTATCAACAACAAAAGCAACTTTTAATGCTTCTTCGTCTAAGTTAACTTCTTTTTTAGCCTTAGCAGCTGGTTTTTCAACTAAGTTTTCTTTTTCTAGGTATTCAATAGCATCTTTGTTTTCAACTTTGTTTTCTTTGAAAATTCCTAAAATTCTACGTGCTCCATCGACATCAACACATCCTCTAAATGCTCCGTCACGGTGGAATCAACATTTTGATTTTTTGTTTGATTGTTCGGCGATGTTAACAAATTCTTGAACTGCATCAACAAATTCTGAAAAGTTTGTTAATTTTTTAACGTTAGCTTTTTTTAAGTTAAATGAAACGTTTCTTTCTTTATCAAAGAATTCTGAAATGTAAAATCTTTGTAAAGTGCTTGGTTTTTTGGTTTCAGCCATTTTTTCTCCTTATTTGGTTTAAAAAATAAAATTAGAAATGTATTTTTATCTGAATAATTTCTAACAAAATTTTAACACAAAAAATATTGACGTTATATTTTATATATAAATACTGCATAAAAATTGCTTTTTTTATTACATTTTTTTATTTTTTTAAATTAATAAAAATCAATCAGTGATTGAAATGTATTACTGAATCAGTAATTGCTTCGTATCATTGATTGATTTATGATTTTTATTTTAATCGATATTTATTAATATTTTCTACTATTTTATTTTTAGTTTCAAAATCTATTTCTGTCTCTAATTCTTTATCAATATTTATAATATTATCTGCTAAATTTTCTAGGTTTACCAAACTAATATAATCTACTAGGTTATCAATATTTAAAATTATTTTATTTCTAAACACTAAGATCATTATTATAGGAACACCATTAGGAAGTATCATATTTAAATTATTACAACTTTTATTTATCAAAGTTACTTGATTAGGTACTATAACTGTTTTTTTATCTGTTATATTTTCTCATTCATAATTTAAAGCATCGCCATTAACTTCGCCGTAATCAATATCTACCGGTTGAACCAAATATAAAGCTTTACCTGTTAAAAGCATCGATTCTGTTGAAAATTTATAATTATTAGGTTTATAAAAATAATTAAAAGCATTGATAACGTTAGAATTACTGATAATATGTGATGTTCTAATAAGTTCGTCTTTTATTTCTGATTTAAAGTTAGACAAGTTATCTTTAATTTCTTTATTTCTACTGTTTATTTTCTTAATTAATAGACTAAATATTAATAGCAAAACAAACAGAGAAATTAAACCAATAATAATTCCTAAAATATAGGGTTTAGAGGTATTGGTTTTAACTTGCTCTGTGGCATTATTAATTTCTTCAAGCATTTCTTCTCCTTAATTATCAGTAGCTTCATAATTTCTTGTGTTTAAAAATCTTTTGATTTCTTTATAATTTGGAACAATTTGGGCTACAAGATTTCAAAATTCTTTTGAATGATTTTGATGTAAAAAATGACTAAATTCATGTACCAAAATATAATATAAGCAAATCGGGTTGTAATACATTAAATTAGATGAAAGCGAAATAAGATCTTTTTTGTTATAAGCACTTCCTCAAAAAGATTTAACATTCTTAATTTTATAATTAATGTTTTTAGATTTTAACCCTAACAATTTAATAAATTTTTCTTGAACTTCCTCAAAGTATTTTTTTACTAATAAATTAAATTCATTAAAGCAATAGTCTTTGATTTGATTTTCAATATCTTTTTTTACTTTGCCAAAATAAAAAAACAAATCTGAATTTTCTTTTTTAAAATAAAGTTTATTGTCTTCGATTTTAAATTCATATTTATTTCCTAAACTATAAAAAAACTTGTTTTCGATATCGATAGGGAATTTTTTCTTGGCTTCTTTTTGTGCTTTTAACTTAGTGTAATATTTTTCAATAGTTTGATTAACAAATTTTTCCATAGCAGCAGAAGCAAAAAACTGACTGTTGCAAGTTAATTCAAATTGAGCTTTACTTAATTTCATATAAGCGTTTTTGATATTTTTAATATAAACTTTGACAACAATTAGTTCATTTTCGTATGTTGCATAATAATTTATGGAATTAATTTGTTTATTTTTCATATTAATATTTTAATTAAAACTTAAAATATAAATTTATTAAACTAAAATATAAAGAAAAATTAAACAAAAACACATTTTTAATATAAAATTTGTATTGCTAATTATTTATAAGCAAGAAAGGCAAAAGAATGGCAAACATTAAATCAAAACAAAAAGCAATATTATCTAACGAAAAAGCAAACGCACGTAATTCTGCTATCAAATCAAGAGTTAAAACTGCTATTAAAAAAGCTAAATTAGCTGCTGAAAGTCAAGATCCTAAAGCTGCTGAATTAGCTGCAAATGCACACCACGAAATTGACAAAGCTGTTTCAAAAGGTGTTTTACACTCAAATAATGGAGCAAGAAAAGCTAGCCGTTTAGATGCATTTATTGCTAAAAACCAAAAATAATTTGAAAATAATATTTTTATAAAACTTAATTTACCCAAATCAAAACAGATTTGGGTTTTATTTTTTTATAAAATAAAAACTGCTTTTTTAATTAAGAGCAGTTTAGTTATCATGTTTTGAAAATTCGGCGTATTTATTAACTTTTTTCTTTTTATCTTCATTGATCGTAAAAACCATTGAAAATTCGCCTTTAATATTTTCTCCTAATTGCTGAATAACTTCTAATGGTTTTCCTTCATAAGAAGTTTCAAACATTTTAGTCATTTCTTTAATTAAATAAATATCTACTTTATCTTTAAAAACTTGTTCAAAATCATTTAAGGTTGCTAAAAGCTTATGTGGCGAAACATAACAAACATAAGTACCGTAATTTAAGTTTTTAAGCTCATTTTGACGCGAAATAGATTTATCCTTTAAAAAACCTAAGAAAGTAAATTTAGAGGCTTGATTAGCTTTAACTAATGCATGTATTAACGCGGTTGGGCCTCCAACAACATCGATGAAAATATTTTCTTTTTTAGCTGCTTTTATAACTTCAAAACCTGGATCAGAAATGCATGGCATGCCGGCGTCACTTACCAAAGAAACATGTTTGCCTTCTAAAATGAGTTTAATGACGTATTCACTAATTTCTAATTCATTGAAGTTGTTATATGTAATTAACTTCTTATTTTCAATATTTAAATGTTTTAATAATTTATAAGTAACTCTAGTATCTTCACAAAGAATAATTTCGCTAGCTTTTAACGTGTTAATGGCTCTTAAAGTAATATCTTCTAAATTACCAATTGGAGTACCTACAATCGAAAGTTTATATTCCATATAACTCCTCGAAATTTAAAATTAGATTGGCTTTTTGAATTTCAAAATTACCGTTATTATTAATGGCTTTTTTAAATTGATTTAAAGCTTCAATTAAATCTAAGGTTAAAACATAATCATATTTATCCCTTTTAACCTCAGAAGATAAAAGTAAATCTAAATTAGAACCATCTTTTTTTAATTTATACAAATCTTGATATAAGTAAATTAAATAATTTGCTAAATATAAATAATTGGTTTTATTTAATTTTTTAATTAAAAGATCAAAAAGTCCAGCTGGTTTTTTATTTGAAATAATTACTGCTTCTTTAAATTGATGAAACACTTCAATGATTTCGTTTTTCTCTTCTTCACTTAAATTCGTATTTATATTATTAATAATTTGTTGCTCGACATCAATATTTTTTTCAATATTTTTGTGAATATTTATAATAAAAGCTCTTGATTTAACTGTTTTTAAACAGGAATTAATATTATTAGTTGTCATAATAATAATTACGTTTTTAGGAGGATTTTCTAAAAATTTTAATAAGCTGTTTAATGAAGAAGCTGAACCTGTTTCGATTTTTTTAATTATTAAAATCTTTTTAAAATCAAGGCTCATAATAGAACTTTGTGATACGTTTAAAATAGATTGATTAATTTCTTCTTTAGAAATATTTTTTTTATATCCATCAACTAAAAAATAAAGCTCCCCAAATTTAATTTGATAAAAGCTTAATAAATTATTGTGATTGATCTTATTAATCATGTATAAAATTTCTTCCTCAAAATTTTCATTTTGATTAGAAGAAAGTAAATATACTTGATGTAATTTATTATTCGATATTTGATTATCGATAATTGTTTTAAATGTAGTTATTTCCATTAAGAAAGCACTCCATTATCTTTAAGAATTTTATTAACTTTTTTAAATAATTCAACTATAGAACAATTCGCATCAATGACTTTAAATTGTTTAGGGTTTTGTTTAATTACTTCGTGATAAGCTTCACGTAATTTAACGTAATAGTTTACATCGCAAGTTTCTAATCGGTCGGTACAATCTCTCATTTTAGTAATTCTTTCGACCGTTGTAGCAGGTTCTAAATCAAAGAAAATAACTAAATCAGGAGCAGTATTATCGGTAGCAATTTCGTTAATCAACTTAACTTTTTCCAAACCTAAACCGCCCAAAATACCTTGATAAACAAAAGACGAAGTTCAATAACGATCAGAAATAACGTTTTTGCCATTTTCTAAAGCAGGTCAAATCCCTTTTTCTAAATTTAATCTTCTTGAAGTAGCAAATAATAATGCATCTACCATTTGACTAAAATCATTGTCGTTATCTAAAATTAATTGTCTAATTTTTTCAGCTTCTTTTGAAAAAGCCGAACCTGGTTCTCTTGTAAAAATAAAATTATCGCTGATATTTTTATTGATAAATTCATCTTTTAACATTTGGATAATTGTTGATTTACCAGAACCATCCATACCTTCAACAACGATAAATTTTCCTCTTTTGTTTTCCATAATAATCCCCTAAAACTTATTTTTATTAATTAATGATTGCTTTAATGTAATTGGATCAACGTATTCAACTGCTATACCGTAAGGAATACCCATTGAAAGTTGATAAACATTATCAAATTTTAAATCTCTTAATTTGCGATAAATATATTGTGATGTGGTTTGACCTTCCAAAGTTGAAGATAAAGCTAAGGTTATTTCTTTATATTTATCCAAATTATTTAATATTTTTTCAATATTAGCTTCTACTTTCAAATTAATACCTTTAATAGTATGGATCCCTTCTAAAACAAAGTAATAACCATTATACGCATCTAAATTTTCAAACTTTTCTACATCGTTTGAAGTCTCAACTATAAGTAGTTTTCTTTCTCTTATTTTTGAAGCACATATGTCGCAAACGTCTTTATCGTTTAAATAATTACAAATTTGGCATTTTTTAACATTTTCTTTTAGTTCCAATAAAGCTTCAAATAAAGCGGTTATATCTTCTTTTGAAGAATCAATTGTATGCATTAATATTTTGTTAATTTGTTTTTTACTAATTGAAGGTATTTTTTTAAGTAGATCTGCTGCTTTTTGATATTTATCTAAATTCATTAGAAAGGAAAACCACCAGCTCCACCGAATTTAGAAGTTAGTGAATCGTAAGTTTCATCAATTTTAGCTAGCCCTTCGTTAACTGCTAACATTACTAAATCTTGTACTAATTCAGGATCATCAGGATCGATTAAAGCTTCATTAATTTGAATTTCTTTAATTCTTCTATTGCCAGTTAAAACAACTTTAATTCCTTGTTTTTCAACTATAAATTCTTGCTCAGCAATAGCACTTTCTTGTTGTTCCATTTCTGCTTGCATTTTTTTAGCTTTTTTAAGCAAATCTTGCATATTATTCATATTCATAATTACTCCTTATTTTTTAATTTTTAAGATATCACCAAAAGCCGATTTAGCAAATTCCATATTTTTCAAACTTACTTCGTCATACTCTTTAGATAGATCACGATAAAATGGGTATTGACGTTTTGACATCTCTTCAGCATGACTATTTCAATATTCTTTTGCTTCAGAAAATTCTTCTTTAGAAATAGCAAATAAATGGACAAAACGACCAAAGATTTTTTTAGCTAATTTAACAACATTTTTTTGATAAGCATTTTTATTTAGATCTTCTAACATAACATCGTTATTTTGTATGCCTAACAAAACAAATTCTTCACAAGAAAATAAAATATTAAAACCTTTTAAAATCTTGTAAGTTTCTTGTTCATCTTCTTCAATAATATTTTTAGCATTAGCGTATTTAAGCTTATCTTCATCGGTTTTCGCCACAAACTTACCTTCTTTAATACCACGACGATAAACGTTTATTAAATCTAGTATTTGATCTAAACTTAATCTAGAAGGATTTAAAATATCTTTTTTACTTTCATCTACTAAAACAAAATCTTCATCATTCAAATCTGAAGTAATAATGTTATCTACGATATCCGCAGCATCATATTCACTGGTTACTTCATCGATTAAAAGTTCAGTGGTTTTTTCTAATTTATCATTAATATCAATGTCTTCTATTTTTGTAAGTTGGTTATTTACAATGTCTTTTGTTTCTAGTTTATTGGCTATTGAGTTTAAATCTAAAAAACTATTTAATTGTTGGCTATTATTTTGTTTAATTTCAGGTTCTTTAAAATTTTCATTAACAACGAAATCTGCATCTTCTTCTAAAATAAGTGGACTTTCTACTTGATGTTTTACTGTTTCATATTTCGATTTATAAGCACTTAATTTAATAAGAATTAATTCAAAGGTTTCAGCTAATATATCTGATTGTTTTAATTCAAAAATGCTTTTGTTTAAAACTTCTAAATAATGATAGGCTTTATCTTCATCCAAATTAATTTTGCTAAATTCATCAGAAGTTATTATTTCTAATAAACTTGAATTATTGGTTTTTTTATAAACTAAAAAGTCTTTGATAATCGCAATCATTTGATAAACAAAACGTTCAATATCAATACCATTTACAATCAAATCTCTTGCTAATTCAATAACTTTTTTCAAGTCATGATTATTTAATAAATTAATAAGTTCAATTACCTTATTAACATCGCTAATGCCAAATAAATCTTCAACACTTTTTTCATCAATAGTTTTATTGCCACAATAAATCGCAACTTGATCAGCTATTGAAAGTGTATCTCTAAAAGAACCATTGCCCAATTCAGCTATCATTTTTAAAGCTTTATTGGAACAAGTTATATTTTCTTTGTCAAAAATATTTTTTAATTGTTCCATTAAGGTTTGAATTGTCATTTTTTTAAAGTTATATCTTTGCACTCTACTTAATATTGTTGCAGGTATTTTTTGCGGATCAGTAGTTGCTAAAATAAAAATAGCATGTTTAGGAGGTTCTTCTAAGGTTTTAAGCAATGCATTAAAAGCCCCTTTAGATAGCATATGAACTTCATCAATAATATAAATTTTGTATTTAGAAGAAGTTGGCAAATGTTTAATTTTTTCTTTTAAATCACGAATATCATCAATACCTGTATTAGAAGCAGCATCGATTTCCACAATATCTAAATTACGATCAATATTATTAATACATTCCGAACAAGGATTTAATGGATCATTTTCATTATGTTGACAGTTAATTGTATTTGCAAACACTTTTGCTGTTGAAGTTTTACCATTTCCATGTGAACCACAAAATAAATAAGCGTGGCTGATTTTATTATTTAAAATAACATTTTTAAGAGTAGCTACAATATGATCTTGACCTTTAATATCGTCAAATCTTTTAGGGCGATATTGACGATATAAAGCCAAATATTTATCACTTAAAGACATAATAACCCCCTGATTATTTTTTATTATTTTATCAAACATATAAAGTATAAAATATTATTATTAATAATTAAATTAAGAAGAGGTAAAAATGAAAAAAAATCGCAATATTTTAGAGGTTAATAAGCCTTGACAAATTGTAAAAAATTATTTTATAATGAGCTTTGTTAATTTAATTATGGTATCTATTATTTTAACTGGAACACTTTTATATGATCCGACTAGTCCCCTATCAAAAGCGGATTTATTATCATTTGCTTTTATTTTGCCGGTTATTTTTGGGGTTTTAATTGCAGCTTATATGTTTATTTCTTCGAGATATAAAGACGAAATAGTTAATATTAAATTACAAAAGATTAATTTTTATTTTTTAATTATTTACTGCTTTATTTTAGCGGCTTTATTATGCTTAGGGTTAATGTTAAAACCATTAGCAACTTCTTTAATTAAAGGCGATTTTGAACCTTCTAAATATAATCAAAATATTGATGCTAGAATTTACACTTTTAATTTTGTTTTAAAAATATCCGCTAGTTTATATACAATATTATCCTTAACTATTTGTGGGTTTGCTACTGCTTTATTTGTTTTACAAAGAAAAAGAATTAATAAACAAGAAATTAATTAATAATAAAATTATTATATAAGGTAAGGAGGAAATGTTTTGATTAGAGAACAATCCTGTGGAGCACTAGTATTTCGTTATGTTAACGATAAATTGTGCGTTTTAATAGTAGAACAAAGAGCTGGTCATTGAGGTTTTCCTAAGGGACATACCGAAAAAGGTGAAACGCAACAAATGACAGCAATAAGAGAAGTAAAAGAAGAAACTAATATTGATATAAAAATAATTGACGGTTTTAAAAGAACTAATGAATATTCACCATTTTTTAAAGCTTGAAAAAAGGTACATTATTTTATTGGCATACCTAAAACTTTTGAATTAATCAAACAAGATGAAGAAATTAACGTAGTAACTTGAGAACCGATTGTAGACGCCAAATTATATAGATTAAGCTACGATAATGACATCAAAATTTTAGATGAAGCAATTAACTATATTACTGAAAATAATTTGTTTCACTTATTTAAATAAAAACAAAGTTAGCCTTTTTATTAGCTAACTTTTTTGTTTAAATTTTTTAATATATTTAAATTTTCCTCTTTGATTTTTTCTTTTAAAAGATAAACAGTAGATAAATAAGGACTAAACAAAACAATAAATAAGAAACCGCATAATGTTGAAGTTAAAAGATATACCAATAAATAATTACTTCCTGATAATAATAACTTAGCAACAAATTCTCAATATACAACCTTTCAAACTGTAAATAAAAAGCTAATTATTAAGGTAAATATGAAAAAAACTTTGTGTCTTTTGTTTCTAACCAATTTATTTTTAAAAATAAAAATTAAATTTACTAAAAAAGTTGTTCATAATAAAAAGGCTAAAAAATAAAGAAAATAAATAGGTCAATTATTTAATTTAAGGCTTAAATTGTCATGGAGATTTATTTCATATACAATAAAATACAACACACCACAAATAACAAAAAGTAAAAATCATAAATAAGAAAGTAAATAAGTGGTTAAAGTGAATTTATATAAGTTACTAAGGTTAGTATATTTATTATTATTTGTTTTATAAAAAACAAGCTTTTTCAAAGAATATAGCATATCACTTTTGATTTCAACGCAAGAAAAGATATTCATTGTTAAATATTTATCAATATTATTTTTTATGAATTTGGTTTTTATATTATTTTTAGAAATAAAAATCGAAATTAAATTAAAGCTTATCTTGTTTGAATAAAAATTTTCCATCAACATTAAAAGAAGTTTATTTTTATCGATTTTTTTATAATCAATATTTTTATTTTCATTATAAAAAACTTCTAAATTGGCATCTTTAAAATTGGCAAAAAATTTATAAAACGCGTTTTTATTTTTGTCGTTAGTTTTGGTATATTTAAATAAATATTCAACGTTTTTTATTTCATTTAAATAAGAAAATTTAAGAC
>NZ_VFSS01000008.1 GCF_006385795.1 [Mycoplasma] falconis
ATTAAATAAGTATCTAAAACTGATAAATTAGCTTTATTATCGTTTTTATCAGTTTTTAAATATAAATCTAACATGTTAGTGTAATTAACAAAAACTTGGTTAATTTTAACTAAGTCAATAATTGGAGCTACTTTGATATTATTTAAATTAAATTCAGACACTAAATTTTTAAAATCATTAACTGAACCATAATTATGTCTAATCTTATTTAAATCTATTTCATTTTGATAATTAAGTAAGATATCATCTAAAGCAATAATGTCGACGTTTAAAGACTTAAAATAATCAAGCTTTTGCTTAATGCCATTATAATCCCCATAACCTGAATTATTTGAGTCGTAAAAGTTTTCGCTTTTAAGCTCATATAATATTATTCTTTTTGTATTTTTTATCATTTTTAATCCTATATTATTAAGTTAACTTGCAATAAGTTTAAAGCGACGTTTTCTTCGGTTTTGCCACTTTTTAAATCAAGATCTAAATTAGCTAAAAATTTAATTAAATTATCAACTTTAACTAAGCTGGCTTTATTAATAAATTCATATAAAAGTTTAGCTCGATAAGCATGAATATTAAGTTCAGACGCAATTTTTTCCAAACTTTTTTCAGTTATTTTTTTAAGTAAATAAATATATTTTGCGTCTTTTAAAACAGAGCCAATTTGACTGATAATTAAATTTAAGCCCAGTCCATAATTTAAAGCTTCTTTAATAGTAAGTAAAATCTTGTCTTTAGAAGCATATTTAATTAAGGCATCACTAATGGCGAATTCAATGTTATTTGACATAAAAAAATGATTATTATTAATTGTGTCAATAGTAATATGTTTATTAGCAATTAAAAACTTATCAATTTCACTTTCAATTAACATCAAATTATTGGGCATCATCGAAACAAATTCAATTAAAGCTTGCTCGTCAATATTACCACCTTTTTGATTAATAATATCTCTTACGAACTTATATAAACTTTTTTCATTAAGTTTTTCAACGTTAATGACTTTGCATTTACTTTGCAAGCTTTTATAAGTATTAGATGCTGTAAAGTTTTTGTCGTATTTATAAATTTCTTGTTGAATAATAATCGTGTTAGAACTTTGATCAGATGATAAGAGCAGTTCTAAAAAAGCCAAAGCTTCTTTTTTATTAGTATTTTTTTTACCATTTAAAAAATCAATATTAGTTAAAACAATGACTTTGGGTGTAAAGAAAATATCTTGGTCGTTTAAGGCATCAGATAAGCTATCTAAATCAACTTTCTCATAAAACTTAATAATTTCAATTCCACCATCATATTCAGCCATTAATTTATCGGTTATTTTTTTAGTTTCTTGATTAATAAAATATGGTTCAGAGCCTTGAATTAAATACATATTTCAATTATAAAGCATTGACTAATATTTAAATAAATTAAAAGTGGTACTAAGTACCACTTCGAAACTATTTTCTAATATTTAGAGCTTTAATGGTGTCTAAATATAATTGGTAGTTTTCTGATTTTAAGTGAGCTAATAAGTCTTTACGGTGGTTAACTTTTGCCATAAATCCACGCATTGAGTGTAGATCTTTTTTATTTGAAGCAAAGTGTTTTTTTAGACTTTCGATATCTTCGGTTAAGATAGCGATTTGAACTGGTAAATAACCAGTGTCTTTAGCATTTCTTCCGTATTTAGCTACTAATTCAGCTTTTCTTTGTTTTGAAACCATAAGTTTCTCCTTTCATAACCTAGCACTAATCTTAATTAGAACCAAGGAATAAATAATTTTTTTAATCTTACCATAAAAATAAAAAATACCAAGGAAAAACTTGGTATTTAATCATTAATTATTAATGTCTTCTCTTTTTAGCTCCAACAACTAAAGCTAGAATTAAAGCTAAACCAGTTGGAATTAATAAGAATCATCAGAATAAATCACGTGATTTAGGTAATTTATTTCTTAAATCATTAATTAAATCTTCGTATAAAGAAACTAATTGTTTTGGTTTCATAACTTTAACGTCATCTAATCATTTATTAATTTCTTCTTCGGTTAAAATAGCTCCATCGTCTTTACCGATTGCATTTAATGAACCATTGTTTAAGATTTTATCGGTAAAGTCTTTGATTTGGTCGGCAAATTCTGGTGTTAATTTAGCTAAACCGGAATTAATTTGATTTGCATTACCGTTTGAAATTCCTTTAATAATTTCGGCTATTCCGTTTGCAGCATTGTTTAAGTATTCACCATCTTTGTTTAATACATCAATAGCAGTATCCAAAGTTCCGTTATTGTTATATTCAATGTTGCTATTTTTTTCTATTAGATCTTTAATATGAATTAATTTTTCGTTTGTTTTCTTATCATCGAAATTATTGTTTAATAAATCATTTAACGCATCTTTTAATTCGTTAACAGCGTTAGCTTTATTAACCACATCTAAGAAATCTTTTTTATCAATCAAATCACTCATTTGATTTAATTTATCTTCGATTTCTTTAACAGCTTCTGGAGAATAATTTTGATCTAAATTAGGCGTTTTTTCGACAACTTCTTCTAATAATTTAGCGTCTTTATTGGCTTGATCTAGAATATCATCGATGTTTTTATGATTTGTTCCATCGGTGTTTTGAATTAATTCTTTATAAGCTTCTTTTTCTTCTTTTTTAAAGCCATCAATTTTATTAATTTGATCGATAGCTTGTTGTTTGTAATCATTATTTGCTTTAGCGTCAGCATAAATATCATGTTTTTTGCTTGGATCAGCTTTAATTGCATTAATGTAATCTTCTTTTTCTTTTGAACTTAGATTTGGAAGATTATTAATTTTGTCAATGATATTAGCAGTATTATCAATAGTTTTATCTAAAGCATCTTGAATTGCTTTGTTTAATTCGGCTAAATCTTTATAAGGAGTGTCTGCTGGGTTTAATTTACCGTTATCTTTTAAATCTTTAGCTTTAGCAATAATATCATCATATGCTTGTTTAGCAGCTGGATCAGCATTTTCATAATCTTCTGAATTTTTAATGCTATCTGATTCTTTAATTGCATCTAAAACTTCTTGTAAAGTATCGTTATATATTTTATTTCCGTTTAAATTATCAGTAGCAATTTTAAGATCATCAGCTAGCTTTTGAATTTCTTCAATTGAAGCAGTTGCTAAATTCTCAGTTGCATCAATTTTATCAATAGTATTGTTTATAGCTTCGTCTAATTTATCTTTGTTTGAAGCGGCTAAATAATTATTAGTTTCCTTAGCTTCTTCGGCAGCATTGTAATTATTAACTAATTCCTTCATTACAGCAGCTAAAGCATCAATTTCTGGAATTAATTTATTTTCTAAATTATCTAAACTATTTTCTGATTCGATTTTAGCTAATAAAACACCTTTTTGTTGAGCACTTAATTCGTTATTTGAATCATTTACCTTAGCTTTGGCTTTTTCTTTAGCAGCCGCTAATTTAGCATCTCCATTTAACTTATTATAAGCTTCAGTTAAATCTTGGCTTTGTTTAGTGATATCGGCAACATCTAGATTTGCTGCACCATTAGTTTTATTAATTAAACTTGAACCAGCTTGTTCTAACGTATTGTAATTTGTTTTTAAATCTTTATCAGCTTCACTGTAATTAGTTGAGCTATATACATTACCTTTATCAGCAGCAACTTGTTCTGAAATAGTGTTTGCTAAATTTTTCATTGCATCATTTAAATCAGTTGCTAATTTAGCCACTTCATTAACGGCTGCTAGATCGTTTTTAGCTTTCAATTGTTCTTTTAAAGCTGCTTTTTGGTTATTGTTTAGATGTTCTTGGGCGTCAATTAATTTATCAACAGCATTTTTTCTGTCATCTAAGTTTTTATTACCATCTAATAAAGCTTCTTTTTTATTAATATCAGCCAATAAATCGGCTACTTGTTCAGGGGTTAAAGCGTTTTTATCTGAATCGGTTTGATTTGGATCTAAAACGTCTTTTGCTTTATTAACCGCATTATCAAAGTTGGTTTTGTTTTCTTCTGATGAGTCGCTATAATCTACTCAACCTTCAGCTTTTTGTTTGTCGATTTGATCTACTTTTTCTTTTAAAGCAGCCATAGCATCATTTAGCTTATCGGTTTTAGTAATAATATCGTCTAAATCTCTATTAGCAGCAGATGCTTCTTCAACTTCGGCAATTAAAGCATCTTTTTGACCTTTGTTTAAATCGGCTGCGTTATTAATATGATTAATTGCGTCTTGTTTTTTAGCATTATTAACGATTTCGTTGATTTTATCGATAGTATTATTTTCTTCTTTATCAACTTCTGCTAATAATTCATTTTTTTCTTCTTCGGTTAAATCTTTTAATGCTTCGATATCTCTTTTAGCATCGTTTTGAGCATCGTTTAAACGTTGATCTCCGTTTAAGTTCTCAGTCGCTTTACTAATTTCATCAGCTAATTTAGCAATCTCTTCCGCAGAAGCATTAGCAAAATTATTAGTTGAATTTCCTTTGTTTTCAGCCGCAGATAAAGCTTCGTCTAATTTATCTGAATTATCTGCTTCGGTGTATTTTTCAGTTTGTTTAGCTTCTTCTGCTTGAGCTTTGGCAGCTTCTAAAGCATTCATAGCATTAATTAAATTATTAATTTCAGGAATTAAATTATTGTTGATATTATTAACACTTGTTTCGGCTTCAATTTTATTAATTAAAGCTTCTTTTTGTTCCGCTGTTAATTTATTATCACCATTAACAAGTTCTTTGGCTTTATTTTGAGCTTCAGCTAATAAAGTATCACCATTTAAAGCATCATAAGCAGCTGTAAGTGCTTCTTTTTGGTTATTAATTTCTTGTGGGTCCATAATAGCTGAACCAGTAGTTTTATTAATTAAATTTGAAGCGGCAGTTTCTTTGGTTTTATAATCGCTTTTTAGATTTTCACTTGCTTCGTTATATTTAGGTTTATTATAAACATCGCCTTGTGTTTTGTCAGTTTGGCTACCGATTGTTTGACTTAAACCTTCCATCGCTTTATCTAAAGCGTTTGCTTTTGCTTCGATAGCTGGTAAATCGGTAATATATCTAACATTACTATCACTAACTTGTTCTTTTAATTTAGTTTTTTGAGCTTCATTTAAATAACTTAAATTATCAATTTTAGCAATTAATTCTTCTTTGGCATCATTTAAAAGTTGCATTCCATTTAAAGCCTTATTAGCTTCGGTCATATTATTAATTAAAACATCAATTTGATCGACATCTAAGTTAGCTTCTTTGGCTCCATTTTGTTTATTTAAAATTGTATTTGCAGCGTAAATTGAGTCTCTATAATCTTTTTGTTTTTGTTCTGAAGCGTTAGCATAATCAGGAGTATTTAACTGCAATTTAGTGTTTAATTCAGCAATTTTATTTGATAAATCAATCATTTTATTATTTAAGGCGTCAGCTTTTTCTTTAATTGCTGCTAAATCTTCGCTTTTAGCATTATTTATTTTTTCAATTAAAGCATCTTTTTGAGCTTTATTTAAATAATATAATCTTTGATTGATGTAATCGATAAGATCTGCTTTTTTAGCTTTTTCAACAATAGCATCAACTTTTTCTAAAGTATTTGTTTTAGCATCTTTAATTTCAGCAATTAAGGCATTTTTACTATTTTTATCTAATAATTGTAAGCTATTAATTTCTTCAATTGCTTTAGCTTTAGCGGCATCTAATTTAGCGTTACCATCTAAATTATTTTTAGCAGCTTCTAAATCTTTAATTAATTGATTTACGTAAGCTGAATCTTTGTTTTCTCCGTTAGCTTTAATTAAATCTTTGGCTTGATCTAATTTTTCTTTAAATGCGGCTTGTTTTTCGGCAGAAGCATTTAAATAATTACTATCTAATAAATAATCTGGGTTTGATAATTCATTTACCTTGGTTTTTAAATTACCCATTGAAGTATTTAAGGTTTCGGCTTGTTGTTTAATAGCATCAGCTTGTTTATAATTTTGATTATTTAAATCATTTACTTGGTTTATTAAATCTGTTTTTTGAGCGTCGTTTAGATTTTCTAAATTATTAATATCTTGTTTAATTTGCTCGATTTTTTTAGTAATACCGTTTAATGCTTTGTAATCTGCTTTTAATGTTTCTTCTAATCATTTAGCTGTTTCGGGGTTTAATTTAGAACTATTATTTAAATAATTTTCAACGTTAGTTAACGCTTCATCAAAAGCTGATTTTTTATCAGCATCAGCATATTCATATTGATCATAATCAACGTTTGAAGCTTCTTTAATTTGCTTATCTTTGTTAAATTCAGCTTTTAATTTAGCAATAGCATCAGCTAAAGCTTGTCAATCTTTTTGCAATTTAGCAAATTGTTCAGGAGTTCAAATCGTAATTTGAGGTTTATCGTTTAGGATATCTAATATAGCTTGATTTTGATTTTTATTTAATTTATCTGAAACATTTTTATAAGCAGCATTTAAGTATGCTTCTTTTTCATTTAAATAAATACCATCACCTTTTAAAGCAATGTTCATTTTCTTTTTAAAATCGCTTGTTGCTTCAAAAACTGTTTGAATATCTTCGGCTTTTTCTTTATCAGATGTTTTTTGTATTTGACTAAAATCACTTATTAATTTATCAACCTTACTTTTATCTTCGTCAGATAAATAAGTATAATTACGCATTTTAGCTAATTTTTCAGGAGTATATGAATTTATTTGTAGATCTACGTCATACATTTCAGAATTTAATCTAGATAATTCATCATCGCCATATTCAAGAACAGAATTTGTGTCCATCATTTGTTTAATGATTTCTTCTGCTGCTAATTTTTGAGCTGGATTTAAAAAACTAAATTCTTTACCCGATTTAATCCGATTAATTAAATCTTCTTTGGCATTTTTAAGACTTGTATCTTCTTTTAAATCATTTTTAGCTGTTTGATAAGCATCTAATAAACGTTGATATCTTTGACCTGCTTTTTCATCAACAGCATTAATTTTGTTATTATTGGCTTTTAATAGTCCTTCAATATCATTAAAAGCAGAATTAAAGTCTTGTCTTGAAGAATAAGTAGCGTTAGTATATTTTTCACTACTTTTAACAGTCTTATAATCAGCTAAAACATCATTTAATTTTTTACCGTATTCATTAAATTTATTTGCAGCTTCGTTAATTTCATCAACTTCTGAAATATATTTAGCATTATTAATTTGTTTTTTATATTCTGCTTTAACAGCATCACTTAAAAATTCGTAATTTTCAATTTGAGCTAAAGCATTAGTTTTAGCTTCTGCTAATCTTGTATCACCGTCTAGAGCTTTTCAATTAGCAATATATTGATCTAAAAGATCGTTTAAACCTTTAAGTTTGGTGTCGCTTACTACTCTTACGATTGAATCATTAACTATGTATTCATCATTTTGACTCTTTTTGAAAAGCGCCTTAATTTTAGCTTCTGATTGATCGAATTTAGCTTTAGATTCTGGACTTGCGTCAACATATTTAGCTAATTGTTCACCAGGTACTTTACTATCTTCTTGAGAAGCTTCTTTAAAGTATTTATACTCTTTAATCAAATTATCAGTAAAAGCAGCTAAACCTTTATAAAAGACATATGTTGGTTTTTGTTTTAATTCTTCGGCAGTTACTAGACCTTCTGGTTTTTGATTAATGTCTTCAACATCCATTTCTCTAGTAAATACTTCTTTTTGTTCGCCATCAACTTCTTGAGTTTTAAAAATACCGTATTTAAATGTATTATCGCTATCTAAATTCATAATAGCTTGTAATCTAGAAGATCAATCTCAACCTTGTTGATTATTAATAATATTTTCTAAATCTTTTTTAACTTTGATTCATTCATTGTCATATCAAAACTTAAAGTTATTATCAATGGTTACTAGTTTTGAATTTAGATTTCTTTGTTTAGCTAAAAAGTAATAATCTTTACTATATTGAGTAAAGGTCATTTCTTCTCTTAAATCGGTATTTTCGGTATTTGGATCTCAAAATGTTTTTTCATTACCATTAAAAGCAAATAATGATTTTTCAGTTATTGGTTTTAATGAATAATCTGATTCAAAATCCAATGAACTTACTAGTTGATTGCCCATATAAATTTGGTGAGTAAATTTAGGAATTGAAATTTTATCAACTGGTGTATTTGGATCAGAAGCCAATTTTCCAGGAGTTAAACCATGTACTTCTTCCATTGAAGTAGTTGTAGTTGCATAAACGTTTTGAGAAGTACTTCTTTCAAAACCATTTCAACTCATTCTAATTGGTTTTCATTTGGTGTTATTTTTATAACTATAATCAACGGTGTAAACTCCGGCGACAAATGATTTAGTTGCTCTTGTACCTTTTGTTGAAGCCACTAAGTTGTTTTTATCGTTAACTAAATAACTTCCAAAAGCTTTATCAACTCTTTTTCTAGTTTTAAAACGGATTATAACTTCTGGATAAGCATAAGTAGCGGCAACAGAGGTTTTAAATGATAAAAAACTTCCGATTTGATAAATAATATCTTGATAAGTATTTCAAACTTTGTCTCTATCGTTTGTGTTATATAAGTTAATACCGTCAGCTCCGTAAAAACCTTTTAAGGCAGAACCTTGATCTGATTCTTTTAAACCGTTATAAGCAGCAATTTTTGAAATATGTCCGCTATATGAAAATTTATAATCATCATAACCAAATGAACTTTCTCAATGTTCTTTGTTGATAAAATCATCGCTGTTTAATTGAGTAATTTGTTTTTCAGCTAAATATGTATTATTAATTTCGCCATCGGTTTTAACGTTATTTCTCATTCATTTGTCAGGATCTGATTTATTTTGATCAATAAAATCTCTCATTTTTGATTCGATAGTAAATGAACCTGGTACAAATTCTAAATCAGCTGAAAGTAATAAACCGAAAGTCATATCCCCCATATCGGCACTAGTTGCTGATTTACCGCTTCAATATCTTTTTATATAATTACGGTTAAATCTGGCAATTCATTCAACTTCTTCATTATTTGTTTGAGCTTCATTGGCAGTATTTAAAGCTTCGGTTATTTTTGATTTAGTTTGAGGGTTTACCATTTGCACATCAACTACTCTGGCGTTAGCTCCATCTCAATTTGTATTCCTTTTGTCGCTTGTATTAGCGCCTTTGTCAAATCAACCATATGCTTTTTCGATACTGTTGTCGTCAGATCACATATCTGTATTTAATATATCGTAATCAATATTTCCATATTGAATATTATTTGGGTCAGTATAGTTGCTAAATGAATTTATATCTTCATCGGCAGCTACTGCTGATAATAAAACTGGAGCTGTAGCGGTTACTATTGAACCTGTTGCTAACAGCAGCATTTTTATTTTTTTATTCATAATATAATTTCCTTTCGAATATATATATATATATATATTGGGTGTAATTAAAATTTAAATTTTAGTATATATAAAAACTTAAATAAGTTAATTATAAAGTATTTTTAATTTTTTCCAAAAAATAATGTATGTTGTATAAATTTATCATTGTTAAAAAATAAAAAAGATCAAACTTTTTTGTTTGATCTTGAAAGTATTATTTATCCGTATTTGTATATCCAAAGTAGTTAATAATTAAAGGTTCGTCGCCTTTATTAACGATTTTAAAATGATGACTACCGTTATTCAAACTAGAATCGATATATTGCAATACATTTGAGTTAAATGAACCCGATACACCTTTAAATTCATAATCTTGATAAATTAACTTATTATCAACGTAAAAATCAACTTTGCTATTTTGATTAAAAATATTTGCAATTATTGATAAATCTTTTGTTGGTAAATCAAATTCTAGATAACTACCTTTTGATTTTGATTCAACTGATATTTCGTTTACAAGTGAGCCATACCCATCTTCTTTGTTATTATGGAAAGTTCAATCACCATAAAAATCGATATTTGGATTATTAATATTTAAAACATCAGGTTGTTTAAATTCAAAGCCTGGGATAAATTCCGCTAAAACAACACCGTTTTGATCACTTGGACCCATTTGTTTTCTTTCACCATAAATTGCCATTTTTTTAACGTTATAGTAATTTTTAGCTAATTTAATTCGATAAGTCAATGTTTTGTAATCATTAGTTGGAACGATACCGTCTACAACAGTTTCTTGACTTCCGTCAGCAAAATATAATGTAATCGTTCAAAAATCAGGAGCAAATTCTTTTTGAGATCAATGGTCTCTACGACGAACATCAAAATAATTTAAATTAATTGGATTTTTATATTCAACTTGAGCTTTTATAGCTCTAGTGTTTCATATTTCAAAGTGTCTATTTACATTACCATCCATAATTTTAGCTAAGTTAGCATTACCAATTAGTTCTTTGAAATTAAATTCTTCGTTGATTTTCTTTTCAATGTTCAATCTTTGAGTTTGAATATCAAAATCACTGGTTTTTTCTTTAAATCTTGGCTGATGTTTATAGGATTGGTTGGTTAGTAAATCTTGTATTTCCTCGTCGGTCATATTATCTGTATCAATATCATCTAATAAACTATTAGCTGCCATATCAACAAATTTAACAAAACTGCCGTCATCTTTAACTTGGATTAGACGCATGTTAATGCCGCCTTCACCACCGCCATTATAAGCTCCAAATCTAATATCGTAAACTTTGCCTTTTTCAAAATGGTAAGTTGCTAAATCTTGAAAGCTTGGACCGTAGCTGTTTTTTTCTACTATTTTTTCGCCGTTAACAAAAACATAAACATAGTCATCTCATTGAGCATTAAATTTATAATCACTTGTTTCAGGGGCTACAAATTTAGCTCTCATTTCTACTAATTTACGCTTTTCTCAGTTGATATAACCACCAACGGCTCCACTATCAGCTACAAATCTTATAGCTTTATCATGTAAATTATGTTTTTCAACTGCTTCTAAAACCTTAGTTACACTACTTACATTTTCTCCTTCAGGAATTGAATCGTAAGAATAACCAACTAAAGCGTTATATATACTTCTAACTTTAACTTTATATTTATAAGCTGGAACGTATTTATCAGGACGACCTTCAAATTTAGAAGGAATAATAGTCACATCAAATTCATCAATTTTGTCGTAAAAATCAGGATTAGCTTTATAGATGAATTTATTTTTATCATTTAGATCTTGCTTAATTGTTCCACCTCATTTAGTTGAAGGTGCAATTATTACTTGATCAAATTTAAAGTTAGGATTTTTAGATCTAATAGCTATATTAAAATCAAATACATATTCTTTACCAGCCGGAATTAAAAATTCTGACATGGTATCACTTGGATATTCTCATGAATTAGTTGAAGGAATATATCTATATTGACCAGCAGCATATATATTGCCAACAAAATCAATCGCTGGATATTCATTCATTTGTTTAATTAAATCGTTATTAGCTTCATCGGCAATATATTTATTAAATTTATCGCCAACTTTATTAAAGCTTTTCATAGCATAATGCATATTTAAACCAAAGTAATCTGATAAAAACTTAGTTGTTTCTAACCCTTTATTATGTTTATCTGCTTTTGCTGAAGCTTTGGTTCATTTCATAAAGTTAATTGGACCTAATTGATAAATCATCGCGCCGTACAAACCATATCAATCATTTCTATTTTTAGCTATCGCATTAATTGATGAAAGTGAAGCTCAACCCGCTGAACCTTCGTTGTCTAAATTAACAACCGTTCGATAAGCATTTTTATCATTAATAAATGAAGTGTTAATTAAAGAAGGTATGTTAGTTCAACCGTGATCTCTGATATTAAATGGGTCTTGATAGTTTTCAAAGTTTTGGTTAACTTCGTGGTAGTTTCCTCAGTTATCAAAGCCGAATTTATCGGGTCCAGAAAAATATCTCGCTCCTCAGCTAACTGGAGCATAAAGGTTAAATCCACCACCTCATGCTGCGGCTCAACCTCAAATATCATCGTTATATTTAAGACTTAATTTAGGTCCACTGTAATCATTTCATAAATAAGAGGTTTCGTAAAAGTCTTCTCATTTTTTAATATTTTCTTCAGGAAATACTAAATTTTTTAAAGCAATATTACCAACCTTAGGTAATGGAGCAGGAACTAAAATTGAAGAATAATTTGTTTGAATAGAAGCAACAGGAGCATTAATTTTACCTTGTCTAATTCTTTTTAGTTGTTCTTCTCATTCTTCTTTTGTTGTTTGACCATAAACATAATGTAAGTTTTCAACAGCATTATAAATTTTAAATTTCAGGTCTAAAGGAGAACCGGTTTTATCAGTTAATTTTGCAGTTATATAAGCAGAAATCGAACCACCAAATGGAGAACCCAATTTAATTCTTCTGGTGTTAGCATCAATGTCTTTAAATCAATATCTAAATTCAGTACGCATATATGGATAACGGTTAGAAATTCTTCCACTATCGTTAAATGGATAGTTATCTCAATAATTCTCATTAACAATAAATTTAATAGCAATATCGGCGTTTTTACCACCGTAGATTGATTTAAGCATTTCGTATGTTTCTTCATCAAATTCGATTTCCGCTACTTCACCGGCAGGAATAAATAATCCAGTTGCATTCATTCCGGTCATAAAAGTACTTAATTTAAATTCTTTTGTAACTGATAAAGTTTTATCAGTTACATTACGTTTAAATCAGCAATCAGCAAATGGGTGTTTTTTAAGTGTACCTTTTTCAATTTCGCTTTTAATTCATTGCGTATCATTAAATTTTTTATCAGTACCCGGTACTCTTTCCGCCATTAATTTTTCAGAAACGTTAACTTTAACACTTTTACCATTTTCTTCATAAGTTAAAAAACTTTTTTCTTGGTTATTCGCTTCATAGTTATAATCTCAACCAGGATATCTAAAACCTTTATCACCATATTCTTTTAATAAATCAGTTTCATAAACTTCTTTATTAGGTGTTCTTTTAACATAACTTAAGATTTTATCGCTATAAGTTGAATTAGTTACTTTATCTACTAGTTGAGCTTTAAAATCAGCGTTTAGATTTGCAAGAGGTAAGTCTGAAACTTTAACTTCATTGGTTTTTCATTTAATTTGATCTTTATTTTCAATTATTGCATAATAACTGCTTTCTTCATTAGCTTCATATGTATCACCTTGGGCTAATTCATTATTTGTTTTTGCGTTATATCAAGTAGTTTTAATAGTTTGATTATTAGGTTTATTTTCGACTTGTAAAGTTGTTTTATTATCAACTAAAAGACCATTATTACTTGCTGAAATTAAAACATCAGCTAATGGATTTGTTTTAAAAATATCAACTGCATCAAACTTATGAGTTTTAATTTCACCTTTACTATTTCAAGTAATTTCTAATTGATATTTTGAATCTTTTGCGATTTGTTCTTGTTTAACTAATAAAACCGGTTGATCGGCTTGATATACTTGAACGTCATTTGCATATCATTTATAGCTTAAGGGTTTAAAGTCAGAAAAATCAGATGCAAAACTTAAAGTGATTGGTTGATATTTATCAATAAAATAACCCTTATTTGAAACTTCGACTCTTGATTTATAAATTTTATCTTCATCAGAAATATCGTCAATAGTTGATTCTTTAAATCCTTCAAAAACTCTTTGATTAGTTTTAGAAATTAAATTAGTATGTTTGTTTTTTAGTTTATATGAAACAGTTAAAGTTGTACCATTAGATAAAAAGCTAAGTTCAATAATTTCATAATCATTTTGATTAAAACCAGAAAAAGTTATATTAGATTGATTAATCAGAGAAGCGATTGTGTCTTTAGGTTCAACGTTTAAAACAACGTGAACGTTTTGGGCTTTTGCTTCTAATTGTTGTTGATCTTCGGCTTTAACATCACATGAATTAGTACATGATAATGATAAAAATCCAACCGCAGAAGCAAGTGGTAAAGCTGCATAATATATTTTTTTATTCTTTTTCATTTTTGTTCTCCTTTCGTTTTATATAAAAAATATTTTCATCAATTTTTAGCAAATTAAAAAATAACATTTATTTTTTATATGTTAATAATTTTAACTTAAACATCTTTATTTAATGGTGATATTTTAATTTTTAACTTTTCATATATTTTTAAAAATTTAAAAATAAAAAAGCAAATTTGATTTTTTCAAACTTGCTTGTTTTTTTAAAAAAAATAGCTTAAATTAAATTGAAAACTAAGAACTTCATTTATTAAATTTAACATGTGGTCATTGTTCGGTAATACAAATTCACATATATTCGGTATCAATTTTAGGACTTCTTTGTTTTACGATTTTTATGTTTTCTTCGGTCTTAATTGCATCATAAATAGCTTTATATTTTGAAGTAGTATTACTTTCTCAAGCGTGATATTCTTTTAATAAAGTATTGTTAATTTGCTCTTCGCTCATATTCGGATTAAAGCAATGCACAATTTCATGTAATAAAGAATAAAAGATGTAGCATTCGGAATTCCACTTATCAGATAGAAAAATATATCTTCTGGCTCCTTTTTTAAGTGAAATAGCTCTTATATTGCTTCCTTCAATGTAAGGCATAGTAATCAAGATTATTCCTTTACCTAATAAATAATTTTTAAGCTGAATAATACGTTGATCGAATGGTAAATTCCCAGCCATAATGTTAATTGTTTTCTTAAAAACAGAAGAAAACATTGAATTTCTAAAAATACCAACTTCACCAGAATTTTGGTTATATTCCGCAGCAACTAATTCACAAAATCTAATTCATACTTTAGCGTTGCAACAATCATAAGTAAAAGGTTCGGCTAAAACGGTGTTTTTTAAATATTGATCATAGTTATGTAATAAAGAAACACCATAAAATCTCTTTAGCATCATTAATTTAATGTCGATTGAAGTGTCATTACTAATACAAATATTTGCCATTTTAGCTAAATCAGGATTATCAATTAAGAATTTTAAGCCGTAATTATTTAATAAATTTACGGTTTTATTTTTATCTTTTATTAATCTTCTATTTGTGTAAATATAAAATACTTCGGTTAGAGTACCTACTTCTAAATTAAAAGCATATTCAAGAGCTTCTATAATAGAAATACTTACATCTTGTACATCATCATTTAAAATTGAATTAATATGCTTAATACTTAAATTTAGTCGTTCTGCCAATTCTTTTTGAGTCATATTAAATTTATCCAAATAATAGCTAATCTCATCGCCAAAAGATTCGCCGTGAGTAATGATATGTTTCATATCACATATATGTTTTTCTTCTTGTTTTAAAGACATTTTATCCGCTCCACTTATTAAATTTGTTGCCAATATTATAAACTTTTTACAAAAAAACTAGAAGTTTTAAGCCAAAAAAATGTTATTTTTGTGTTAAATTTGCACAAAAATGCATAAAATAAAAACTAACGAAAGTTAGTCTTTAATCTTTTATATCTTCATCACGGACACCATAAGGAAAAATATCTGATAATAAATATTCTTTTTGCTGAGTTAAATTTGCATTATATAAAACTACTTTGGCATCTTTTTTTAGAAATTGGGTTAAAACTTGTACGCAAGCTCCACAAGGGTAAAGAATTTTGTTTAAATTACTTATTACGTGAATTTCTTTAAAACTACCAATTTCAGCCCCGTCTACTACCGAACTAAATAAAGCAGATCTTTCGGCACAAAGCCCGCTCGGAAAAGCGGGGTTTTCACAGTTAACTCCGAAATATTCTTTTCCATTTTTGTCAATTGCACATGCAGCTACTTTAACACCAGAATAAATGCCATAAGCATAATCAAGTTTTTGTTGTAAGACTTTTTTATCCATATAAAGTATTTTATCTAATTAATTTTAAAATTTGTGCAATAAAAACTAACCCTTAATAGGTTAGTGATTATTATTATGACAAGATTATTTGGTTTTTTTGATTTCTTTCAATCTTGCACTTTTACCTTTAAGACCTCTCATGTAGAATAATTTAGCTCTTCTAACTTTGTTACGTCTAATAACTTCAATGTTTGAAATTAAAGGTGAGTTAATTTTAAATACACGTTCTACTCCAACACCGTATGAGTCTTTTCTAACAGTAATAGACTTGTTAATACCTTCACCGTATGAAGCGATAACTAAACCTTCGAATACTTGAATTCTTTCTTTGTTTCCTTCTTTAATACGTACGTGAACTCTAACGTTGTAACCTTCTCTGATTTCTGGTAAGTCTTCTCTGATTTGGTCTTTTTCTACTAATTCTAATAATTTAGCTCTCATTGTTTTCTCCTTTAGTTAGTTTTTCATATAAATCAGGACGCTTAATTTTTGTATTAAGGCGTGCATTATCCTCACGTCATTTAGCTATTTTAGCGTGATCACCGCTTAAAAGTACTTCAGGTACTTTTCAACCTTTATAATCGGCTGGTCTTGTATATTGTGGAAAGTCTAATCAACCTTCGTTTTCAAATGATTCTTGTTGATGAGAACCCTTTTTTAATACGCCTGGTACTAATCGAGCAACTGCTTCAGAAATTATCATCGCCGGTATTTCACCACCAGTTAAAATATAATCTCCGATTGATAGCTCTTCATCCACTAAATAACTAATTCTTTCGTCAAAACCTTCATAATGACCGCAAATTAAGGTAATTTCTTCAAATTTACTTAATTCGTGGGCTTTTTTTTGATTAAAAGTTTGACCTTGGGGACTTATTAAAATTTTATGACTAGGTTTTGCCAATGATTGTAAGGCTAAATCGATTGGTTCGATTTGCAGCAACATACCATCACCGCCACCATAAGGTGTATCGTCAACTTTATGATGTTTTTCTTTAGAAAAATCTCTAAAGTTAATAACGTTAATTTCAATATGTCCTAAGTTTATTCCTTTGGCGATTATACTTTGCGTTTTAAAACTTTCAAAGTAATCAGGGAATAGAGTGAGAATATTAATTTTCATAGCTAACTATTTTTTAGATGCAACGTAATTGCTGTAAAAATCGTCTTTTTTTAGTAGAGTTCTAACAGTATCGGTTGGTTTTGCACCTTCGTTTAATCATTTAGTTACAAGTTCTTTGTCTAATACTAATTGTTTTGAATGAGGGTCGTAGTGTCCTAAAACTTCGATAAATCTTCCATCACGTGGTGCTCTTGCATCAGCAGCAACGATTTTGTAAGTTGCGTGGAATTTTTTACCGGTTCTTTTTAATCTTAATTTAACCATCGTAAATCCTTTCTTTTTAATTGTGTAAATAAATTTATAAATATTCTATCATAAAAAAATAAGTGTTAAGTAAAAATACTTGACACTTTTTTAATATTTTTTATTTAGCTATTTCATCATATAAAGCTTGAATTTCTTGCTTAGTTAAACTTCTTCATTCACCTAAGGCTAAATTTTCATCCAAATTAATCGGACCAAAACTAATTCGTTTTAAATATATAACTTCATTATCAAACGCGGTAATCATTCGTTTTATTTGGTGATATTTACCTTGATAAATCGTTAAATAAGCTTTATTATCATCAATAAATTCGAATTTATAATCCTTAATAATATCACCTTCGCCGATATCAATTGGTTTAGGGTAATGATTTTTAAGTTTTTCACTAAAAGCATTTTTAGCTTCTAAATAATAAGTTTTAGCAACGTGGTGCTTTAATGATAAAAGTTGATGAGCCAGTTTGCCGTCTTTACCGATTAATAAAATTCCTTCGGTATCGAAATCTAATCTGCCAAAAGCAAAATATTTACGAGCATCTAAATCAACTAAATCAAAAACAGTTGGTTTAAAATTATCAAAATTAGCTGTTAAATAACCAGACGGTTTATTTAACATATAAATTGTTTCTTCGTTATTTTTAATTATCATATCATCTAAATAAATTTCATCTATTTCAGGATCTACATTAATTGCTTTTTTAAGAATCTCACCATTAACACTTATTCTTTTAGCAGAAATTAACTTTTTAACTTCGCTTCTTGAATAAGGGAATAAATCACAAATCAACTTTTCTATTCTTATTTTCATAAATATTATTTTAATGAAAAAATAAAAATTGGAGATCGCTTTGATCTCCAATATTAATAATATAGATTAAAAAATCTAAAAATTTCTAACATCATTTTTAAGATTTCATAATAAGTAAATCATCTATACTATTATTTTTATTTTTATCTTCATCATAATAAGTAAAGTCATTAGAAGATACTAACAATTCAGTAGTAGCTCCCATTACTTTATGATTAGATGAAGAAATAGGTTTATTTGTTTCTTCTGGTTTTGCTTCTTCATTTTTTAATCCGGTAGCAATAACTGAAACACAAATTTCACCTAGTTTGTTGCTTTCTTCTGAACGGGATTCACCCATTCCGAAAATAATGTTAATATTTTTATTATTAGCTTGCTTTTCAATTAATGCACTAACTTCTTCAAATTCTTTCATATGAACTTTGTCAGAAGCATTAATAAATACTATCGCGTCACTCGCATTGGCAATAGAAGATTCTAAAATTGGACTTGATATAGCTAACATAGTAGCTTTTTTGGCTCTATCTTCGCCAGAAGCTACACCGATACCCGCTATCGCTTCGCCTTTATTCTTAATTACCGTTTCTAAATCAGCAAAATCGACATTAATATAAGCTGGAATAGCAATAATATTAATAATTAATCTGGTTACTTGTTTTAAAACATTATCAGAATATCTTAAAGCATCTTTATAACCAGCATCGCCATAATGTTGAATTAGCTTATCGTTAGAAACGACAATATAGCTATCTACATATTTTTTTAATTGTGCTATTCCTTCAATCGCATTTTGTTGTCTTTTTTTACCTTCGGCATTAAAGGGGGTAGTTATAACCGCTACAACAAGAGCTCCTTGTTCTTTGGCTAATTTGGCAATAACCGGAGTGGCTCCGGTGCCTGTCCCTCCACCCATACCAGCAGATAAAATGACCAAATCTGTTTCCTTTAAAGTTTCTTTAATTCTTTTTTCAGAAGCAGTAGCTGCATTAAAACCAACTTGCGGATTAGCTCCCGCTCCAAAGCCTCGACCGTCGCCTAAAAATAGGCGATATTTTTTGTCAAAAGCATTTAAAGCTTGCAAATCAGTGTTAGCAGCGATAATTTCCACACCTTCAAGGTTTAATCCTAAAAGACTTTTTACGCTATTATTACCACAACCACCAACACCAATAACTTTAATGTTGGCTACTGGCATATAGTCATCATTTTGATTTAGTGTTGGGTCCATACGTTACTCCTAATTAATATAATATTGATGTCAATTTTGTTTTATATCAATCATAAACATTTCGGCTGTAAGAGATAATTTGTTGTCAACATTTTTAATTGGTTTATCAATTAAATAAATTAATCCAGCCATTTCGCTTGATATAAAATCGTTTTTTCTTTTTACTAATATAAAGTTTTCATCAAACATATTTTTCTTTATCAATTCGCTACTTTGAAAAAGAAAAATATTGTTTTTTTGTAAAAATTTCAATGTACTATTTCCAAGTGTTTGCTTAACACTTGACTTTACTATTTTTCTTAAAGAGGATAGGTAATTATCAATTTGAAAATCTTTAACCAAATTTAGATTAAAGTTTAACAATTGTTTATCAGAAAGGAGGTTTGAAAATTCATAAATTTCTAAATCAATAATATCGCTTTTTATTAATTGATTATGCAAGTAAACTTTGATTTTTAGGTTTGATTTATCTAAACTAACAAAAGTAGCTAGTTTTTGTTGTTTAGCTAAATCACTGCTTAAAAGTCTTAATGAATCTAAATCATATAATTTAGCTATTCTTAAATGATTTTTATCCATTATGTAATTTAATTTGTTGTAAAAATCAAGTTTAATAAAATTTACAAATAAATTATTATTAATAAATTTATGATTAAACATTTTAAGCTTTGATCAACTACTTCAAAGCTTAATATCATTTAATTTAGTTTTGACATCTTTATTTAAATTAAATATTTTGGTGGTAATTAAGCTTTCGTCATCTAAAAAGATAACGACGTCTTTTATTTTTCCTTGAATTAAAGTTTCAATTTTATTTTTTGAAGTTTTAACAAAATCGTTAATGTTTTTAGGAGTTAAATATACATCATTAAGCTTACTTTGATAAATAGTCAAATAGCCGAAGTCGTTTTTTTCACTTACTTCTACTTCTATTTTATTTTTGCTAATCTTATAAGCTGTAATGATTATTTTTTTCATTTTACCCCAATTTTGTTATTAATCTTAATTTTGCTGATCGTGAACGACGATTACTTTCGCATTCGCTGTCACTTGGAAAAATAATTTTTTGTTTTCAAGTTTTTGTGACTTGAATTGGCAATTTATGCAACTTGGGATCAGTGTAGTTTAATTTATGAAAGAAATTTTTAACTTTAGCATCTTCTTTACTATGAAATGTAATAACCGCTAATACTCCATCTATATTTAATAGATCCTTAGCTTGGTCTAACATTTCGTCAATTGCGTTTAATTCGTCATTAACTGCAATTCTAAGTGCTTGAAAAACCGCCTTAGAAGGGTTTTTTTCACGCACAATTTTGGCAGGTAAAATTTGTTTTAGTAATTCGCTTAATTCATATGAAGTATTAATTGGCCGGTTTGCACAAATTGATTTCGCAATTAGTTTAGCTAATTTTACATCACCGTTCTCGTACAAGATTCTGGCAATTTCGCTTTCTTCATAATTATTAATAATGTCTTTAGCCGTTAATGGATTATCTAAATCCATTCTCATATCTAAATCTGTATTTTGAGAATAACTAAAACCTCTTTTGATATCATCTAGCTGCGGGCTAGAAACGCCTAAATCAGCTAAGATACCATCTACCTTATTAATTCCTAATTTATTAAGTTCTTCCTTAATAAATCTAAAATCACTTTTAACCAAAATATAGTTATCTGCTATTTGTTTAAGTTTTAAATCACTTTCTTTAATTGCCTCAATGTCTTTATCGAAACAAATTAATTTACCTTTATCAAGTCTTTTTAGTATTTCTTGACTATGTCCAGCTCGTCCCAGAGTCAAATCGACATATATCCCATCTTTTTTAATATTTAGTCCGTTAAGACATTCATTAAGTAAAACGGGAATATGTTTTTCTATAATGCAACTCCTTGTTCTAATAGTTTACGAGCTAGTTCATCAACATTATCTCCGTGATCTAATTCTGCTTCATCTTTGTAATATTGATCTTTAGCAAAGATGTCACAGGTTAGGTTATTTCCCACGAAAACAACTTCTTTTTCGATAGCGACTTTTTGTAGTAAATGTTTTGAAATGACAACACGACCTAACTTATCGGGGGTTAAACATTCTGTATTAGCGAAAATATAACGAGACATCGCTCTATTTTCTTTTGATAAATAGTTTCCTTCTTGTAACTTAGCGGTAAGTTTTTGAAATTCTTCATTACTTCTTAATACTAAGTTTTTGTCAAGCCCAATAGTTACGTAAAATGAACTGCCTAGTTCTTGCAAAATTTTTGCAGGTACAACTAGGCGGTTTTTATCGTCTAATTTATGTTCATATTTTCCAAACATTTCCACTTCCTTCCACTATCACTTTAATTTTAGCAATTTATAAGCCTTTTATTACATAAAATTTAAAAAATAATCAAAAAAAGATAAAAAAGTTCTCATCGTTGCTTTTTAGGATTTTTGCTAAAATTAAAAGGTAAAACGCTGGCTTAGCTCAGTTGGCAGAGCAACTGATTCGTAATCAGTGGGTCGGGGGTTCGATCCCTCTAGCCAGCACCAGATATTTTTAATACCTATAAACCACCCTTTATTTAAGAAGGTGGTTTTTAATTAATTTAAAAAAGTAAATTAAAAAAATTAAAAATATCTTTATTTTTGTTATTATTTTTGCAGCCAATTGATTAGAAAAAAGAATATAAAGATTAAACGCACGAAAAAAAATATTTTTTTTGAAAAATCTAATTTATTTGGTTTATAATAATTAAGCATTTCAAATGAGTGCCGACTTAGCTCAGCGGTAGAGCAGCTGGCTGTTAACCAGTTGGTCGTTGGTTCAATCCCAATAGTCGGCGCCATTAAATGGCCCTATGGTGAAGTGGTTAACACATATGGTTTTCATCCATACATGCGTGGGTTCGAGTCCCGCTAGGGTCACCATTTGGAGAATTAGCTCAGTTGGGAGAGCATCGCCCTTACAAGGCGAGGGTCGTGGGTTCGAGCCCCTCATTCTCCACCATTTGTAGAAATACACCATGCACTGACGTGCATTTTTATTTCTTTATTTTGGTTAAGTAAAATAACAAAAAACCAGGTTAGCTTTTTAAAAAAGTTAATCTGGTTTATTTTATATATTTATCAATATCATAAACTTGTCTCAATTTTTCTAAATCGTTTTGATCTAAAATATTGTCTTGATAAAATATCTCGACATTTTCATGACGTGCAAAACAAGATTTTAAAATTTCAATTTTATTTAAATAATCTAAGGGAATAAAAATATAAGCCTGATATAAATCTTGGAGTAAATCAATTTGATCATCGTTAATAATATTTCTAATATGTTTATAAAAATGTTTTAATTCCATTATTAATTCTGGCTGTTTTAAAAGTAATTCGTTTAAAAATTGCGGAGTTATTTTTTTAGAATTTAAACTAGAAAAAGAAAAATCAGAATCTTTTTCTCATTTTCTTAAATACTTATTTTTAAATATATATTTCATTATTTATCTATTTTTTTAGCTAATTCTACAAAATTAGAAGGATTTAAAGCCGCTCCTCCAACTAAAAAACCGTCTAAATTTTTAACTTCATTTAAATCTAAAATATTAGTATCACAAACTGAACCACCATATAAAACAGGAACTTTATTATTAGTTATTTTTTTAATTAAATCAACAACATGTTGCACATAAGAAATATCCGGAACTCTACCATTACCAATACAGTAAACCGGTTCATAAGAAATAATTAAACGATGTAAAATATCAATTCCTTCTAAAGCAGAATTAATTTGTTTAGTTAAAACTTCTTCAACTCTTTGTTCTTCAAATTCTTTTAAATTTTCGCCGACACATAAAATTGGTCATATTTGACTATTTTCTAAGGTTTTAATTTTTTCATTAATAAGATTATCAGTTTCGCCAAACATCATTCTTCTTTCACTATGACCAATTAAAATAAAATCTAAACCTAGTTCAATGGCTGATCTAATTGAAACTTCGCCCGTATAAGCTCCTTTATTTTTATGAAAAATATTTTGAGCTCCAAATAAAAAATTTAAATTTGAATATTTATGTTTTAAAGAAATAGCATCATGTGAAAAAGCTGCTCCAACTTTTACATTTTTTAAATTTGCTTGTTTAATATTATCAAAAAGATCATTAACATATTTTTCACTTTCTAAATATGTTAAATTCATTTTTAAATTACCAATTAAGTATTTCATATTCCCTACTTTCAATATTAAATTTTATATTAATAGCAATTATTTATAAATCAAAAGTTCATTCAAATTTATATTAAAAATCTTTTTACTCTTATTAAATTAATTTACTTTTTATATTTTTAAAAAGATAACTTTATTTTTATTTATATAAAACACACTCTTTTTAAAAAAAGAATGTGTGCATATTTTTATCTTTATTTATTATTGAAACTCATATTTAAAAATATTTAAATATGTAGAAGGTGCTTCATGTTTTTCTTTCGAATCTTTATCCATTTTCTTTCAATAAGCAAACATTATTGCTAAACTGTTGTTATGTTCAGGACTAGTTCTAACTTCAAAGTAAATTCTTTTAACTTTGTCATTAGTTACTTTTTGAATTTTTGCTATTTCGTTAATATTAAATCCTACTCTATTATTTAATAATTGCTCTTCTGTAACAACTAAATCATAACCCTTACCGGCTTTGCCTTGCGAAAAAGGAACAATTAAATCATCAAATTCTTCATAAGGATGATAGAAAAAATCACTTATTAAATCGCCTGCCGATACTTCTTCTCCATAATTATTATTTATTAATAAATCATTTAAAAAGTCTTCAGGTAAATAAACGATGTGAAAAACTCCTTTTTGGTTATGTATTGTGCTTATTAATTGATTATTTAACTGTTTTTTATCTGCTGTTTTGTCGGTATTTTCAACGTAAACAGAAGTTAAAACAACTCTATAAAAACCTTTAATTTTTTTATCGTTATTTTTTAAATGATTTTGTAATTTTAGAGTTAGATTATTTTGAATGTCTTCGTTTTCGTTTGAACTATAACTAAGTTTTACTTTTTTAATCGGATTTTTATCTAAACCTTCTATTTTATTTTTAAGAGTTAATAAAGATGGGTTTTTAGATAAATATTCAGCATATTCAGCTTGTCTCTTATCTCAATCTTTATAGTAGTAATGAACTGAAATTGGAATAGCAACCGCTGCAACGGCGATAGCAGAAACCGGTATTAAAGCTCCTAAAAGTATTTTTTGTTTTTTATTCATTTTTTCCCCTTAATTTCTTTATTTTATTTGCCTTTATGTTATCACTTTTAAAATTTAACAAATTGATTTAACACAGTTAAACCCAAAATTAGCAATTAAATTTGTTAAATAGATTATTTTTTTAATTTTTGCATAAATAAAAGTCGGTTTTTGACCGACTTATTTTCATTAAAATTAAACTAAACGGTTGTAGTACTCAACGATTAATGATTCGTTAATGTCTTTAGCGAATTCGTTTCTTTCAGGTAATCTGTTAAATGTAACTTTTGTACCTTCTTTTGTTAATCAATCAGCTACTGTCATAACTTCTTCGGCTTCTTTAACATCTTTGTTGTTTACTAAAGAAGGTTTAATTTCGATAACTGATCCAATTTTAACTTTCATTGAAGGAATGTTAGCTTTGTGACCATCAACAGTAAAGTGTCCGTGGTTAACGAATTGTCTTGCTTGTGCTCTTGTTCTTGCTCAACCTGCTCTAAATACTAAGTTGTCTAATCTTGATTCAACCATTTGTAATAAAACAACCCCTGTAACTCCGTGTTTTTTAGAAGCTTCTACGAATAGAGTTTTGAATTGTCTTTCGTTTAAACCATACATAAATCTTACTTTTTGTTTTTCGTACATGTGTAATTGGTAATCTGATGGTTTTGATCTTTTAGCACCGTGTTGTCCTGGTGCGGTTGTACGTTTTTTACCTTTTGAGAATTCTTTATTATTTTCAAGTAATGATACACCGTATCTTCTTGATTTTTTGAACATAGATCCTGTAAATCTTGACATAATTTTATCCTTTCAAATTTTTAATTTGCAAGGTCTAATAATTCTTAAATAGAGTTCGGTCTTCTAATGATTTCGGTTTAACAGCTAACTTACTTTCAAATCTAAACAAAATCCGAGCTTAATATTTAATATTATTTTGCTGTGACATTGCGTTATAAATTTTAACAGATTAATACTAAAAAATATAATTATTTTTAATATTGTTAAATCTTAAAATTTACTTATAAAAAATAAGCAGTTTAATTTAATAAACCAACATATTTTAAAAGATTATTTAAATTATTTCAATACCGTTTAATTTAAGTATTTCTAACGTTTTTTTGTGAAATTCTTTTGCGTCATGATTTTCTTTATCAAAAGTAGCACAAGCATTGGCTTTAACTTTAATTGCTTTTTGCTTTTCGACTTGATTTAAGAAGGTTTTAGCTGAAATAGATAAACCTAAAACACAAATATCGGTGCAACAACCTACAATAATAAATTCATCATAATCAAATCATGTTTTAAGAGGAATATCTCAAAAAGCATTAGTTGTATTTTTAGTTAAAACTCAATTCGCATATGGTTTTAATTCATCAACAATTTCAGCTTCATAAGTTCCGGTTAAACAATGATCTGGATAATATGCCATTTCAAGATCATTAGGACTATGAGAATCGTTAATAAATAAAATATTTTCGCTTTTTTCTAAAACATTTTTAATTTCCGGAATGATATCTTTAATATTTTTATCAGCTAGCGGTCCAACCTTGGCAAAACCATTTAGCATATCAACAACAATTGTTAAACTTTTTTTCATGTTATCCCTTCTTAAATTATTATAATAATTTGGCTATTTAATCATTATATTTACTTTGCAAATTTTATAGCATTTTATTTGTTATCATTAACGATTGGAGAAAATATGTTTTATAAGTTAAATAAACCACGTGGTATTTCAAGTTTTCAAATGATAAAAAAATTTGCTAAGGAAAATAATATTAAAAAAATCGGACATGGTGGCACACTTGACCCTTTAGCTGAAGGTTTATTAATTGTGGCGACCGATGAAGATACTAAAACCCTTGGTTTTTTATTGGCTGACGATAAATCATATTATGTAAAAGCAAGCTTGCATCAAAGTTCAGCTAGCTTCGATGAAGGTGAAAAAATTACCTATTTAAATCGTCCTAAAATAACAAAAGAGCAATTAGTAGAAGGTTTAAAATATATTAAAAATACCAAAGAGCAAATTCCCCCAATTTTTTCTGCCAAAAAAGTTAATGGAGTTAGATCATACCAACTAGCCAGAAATAATAAGGAAGTAAATTTACACCCAGCTAAAATTGAAATTATGGAATTAGAGCTTTTAGATTTTGATTATAATAATCAAACTTTTATTATTAATACTAAAGTGTCAAAAGGAACTTATATTAGAAGTTTAATTCATGACATCGGTTTATATTTAAAAACTGACGCTGTTGTTAACATTTTAAGAAGAACAAAAGTAGGCTTAATTAGGCTAAATGACGATCTAAATTTTGAAGAAATTCATAATATTAATGACCTTTTTCCGGTATCATTAGTTAGGCTAAGCAAAGGAGAGCTTGATCTCCTTGCCAAGAGTCGAGAAGTGTTTATTAAAGAGCTCCAAAACTCTTGTGGATTTACAATGTTTACATACTGTAATCAAATAATAGGCTGGGGAGAAAATGATTTTGGGTTAGTTAAATTTACCAAAATCATTTTCACACGCCTAGATAAATTCATTCAAGGGAGAAAATCAAATGACTAAATATAAAATGATAGTTTTCGATATCGATGGAACGCTACTACCTTTTGGTGTAGACGAGCTAACTCCAAGAATGAAAGAAATGTTTGAAAAGTTAAAAGCAGAAGGATATATTAACGTTTTATGTTCAGGTCGTGATATTTTCACAGTCGGCAAACAAATTAATAATCCTTATGTTGATTACTTTGTTGGAGCAAACGGTACTTTTATTTTAGATTTAAAAACCGGAGAATATATATTTGAAAAAACTATTGCATATCAAGATTTTGTAAAATTCAGAGAATATGCAGAAGAACATCAATTACCTTTTTCTTTTGTTGGTAATAAATGAGGTTATTACAACGAACTATTTAATATCGATCATTGATTCTATCGTCCTTTTAAAGATAAATTTATTTCTGAAAAAGAATTTGAATCAAAAGAAGATAAAAATTACTTAATTACTATTTCTTCAAAAACACCCCATGAATTAGGTACAGCTTTATCTGAATTTTTTGAAGAAAATAACATGGATATGTGAGTTTTAGCTGAATGAGCTGGAGGAGTATTTATTTCTGCTAAAGGAATTACCAAAGCAACCGGATTAAAAATTCTAGGCGATTTATTAGGTATTACCTTAGATGAAATGGTGGCTTTCGGTGATTCGGAAAACGATATCGAAATGTTAGAAGAAGTAGGTCTAGGTATTGCTATGGGTAACGGCGAAGATGTAACCAAGGATGCAGCCAAAGAAATTTGTTTACCAGTTACCGAAGACGGACCATATTTCAAACTAAGAGAAAAAGGTTTCTTTAATTAAAAGCGGAACACCTAAACTAGGACAAAATTAGTGGACACATATATGTGTTCACTTTTTATATATTAAGGAGTAATTATGAAGCAATTAAAACAAGAAGAATGATTAGAGATTTTGATTCTTTATGAAGATTTCATAAATT
>NZ_VFSS01000009.1 GCF_006385795.1 [Mycoplasma] falconis
AATTAAATCTTATATAGAATGATATAACAACGAAAGATTACAATCAAATTTAAATTGAAAAACACCCCAACAATGTTGAGATGTTTATTCATATTTATAAACTGTCCACAAAAAGTGTCCAAGTTTAAATTAATGTGTATTTAATAATTAAACTAATTCATTAAAAATATCTTCACCAGTTTTAACAGTTGGAACTCCGAAATTACGAGCTACAATATTTCCTGCTGTACCTAAACCTTTTAAAACCCCTAAAACTTTTGGTTTAGTAAATGATTTAGAAAATACAGTTAATGGTAAAGCTTCACGAGTATGGTCTGGTCCCATAGTTGGATCATTGCCGTGATCTGATGTCATGATTAATAGGTCATCAGATTTCATTGTATTAATTAATTTAGTTAATTTAATGTCTAATCTTGAAATGTTTTCACTATATCCAATTGGATTTTCACGATGTCCATAATGACTATCAAATTGAACTAAGTTAACAAAAATAAATTGATTTTTTGAATTACTGGCTGCAATATCAATTGCAATATCCATATTTTCATCATCTGAAGCTGGACCATAAACCTTATCAATGCCAACACCAGTAAAAATATCGTTAATTTTTCCAACACCAATAACTTCGACACCAGCTTTTTGTAAATCTTCTAAAATAATATGCCCAGTTGGTTTATTAGCAAAGTCATGACGATTGAAAGTTCTTGTAAATTTACCATCTTCATAAACGAATGGTCTAGAAATAACTCTAGCTACATTTCATTCTGGTTTTGAAGAACAAATTTTTCTTGCTCTTTTAGCATATTCAGTAAGTTTTTCAACTCCTAAAGTTTTTTCATCACCAATGATTTGTAAAGTTGAATCAGGAGAAGTATAAATTATCATATCTCCTTTTTCCATATGTTGATGACCTAATTCCGCTAAAATCACTGTTCCAGAAGCATTTCTATTTCCAATAATTTTTCTACCATCAAAAGCTTTTGAAAGTTCAGCCACCAAATCATCAGGAAAACCTTTTTCAGTAAATTGTGGATTAGGAACTTCGGTATAAATTCCCATCATTTCTCAATGTCCGGTTAAAGTGTCTTTACCGTTTGACATTTCATGAATTTTACCTACATATGCTAATGGTTTTTTGTTTCTAGCATTATGACCGGCCACTTCTGCCACTTCGGTAATGCCTAATTTTCTTCAAGTAGGAATTTCAAGTGGTAATGCTTGCGAAGCATGTAAAATTGAGTTTGCTCCTTTGTCTCCAAATTCTGCTTGTCTTGGTTCAGGACCAATACCTAATCCGTCTGTAACTATAAAGAAAACACGACTAAATTTTGGCATATAAACTCCTTTATTTTTAAACTATAAATAATAAAATGCAATATTAAGATAAATAAAAGCAAGGCTTATATTTACATATTTAATTTTACTCTAAATTGCATTTTAAGCTTTTTTAATGTTTTGTTATCGTGATTAACTAGGCAAATTTTTAATATCAATATTAACCAGTTTATAATTTAAATGTATATTTAAATAAATATTCAAGAATATTAGGAGACAAGATGAAATTTAATCAACAAAAAACTAAAATTGTTGCTACTATTGGACCAGCATCTGATAATTATGAAACTTTAAAAAAATTAATTGAAAATGGAGTTACAACTATTAGAGCTAACTTCTCTCACGGAAATCCAGATTTACATGTTCACAAATTTGAATTAACTCGTCAAATTTCACGCGAACTTGATCGTCCTATTTCATTAATGTTAGATACCAAAGGACCTGA
Organism: [Mycoplasma] falconis; assembly: GCF_006385795.1. Classification (GTDB taxonomy): domain Bacteria; phylum Bacillota_I; class Bacilli_A; order Mycoplasmatales; family Metamycoplasmataceae; genus Metamycoplasma; species Metamycoplasma falconis. The sequence goes on from NZ_VFSS01000009.1 coordinate 1,781, forward strand.
AATTAGAATTGGTAAAATGCTTGATGATAAAGTTTTAATTCCTGCAAATCATATCTTAACTATTAAAACTGATGAAAATTCATATAAAAATATGGTCGGAGATGAAAACACTATTTCTGTTTCATATAGAATGGATTTAGATGTTAAAGAAGGAAATAAAATTCTTTTAGATGATGGAAAATTGGTAACCGTTGTTGAAGAAGTAAGACCTACTGAAATAAAAGTTAAAACTATTAATTCTCACTATTTAAAAACAAACAAAAGAGTTAATATTCCGGGTGTAGATTTTAGCTTACCATTTTTATCACCAAAAGATATAAACGATATAACCTGAGGAGCTAAATATAAAGTTGATTATATTGCCGCTTCATTTGTTAACTCAGCTAAAAATGTTAAAGAAGTAAGAGAAATTTTAAATGCTAACGGCGGAGAACACATTCAAATTATTTCTAAAATTGAATCACAAACAGCAATTAATAATATTGATGAAATCATCGAAGCATCAGACGGTATTATGATTGCCAGAGGGGATTTAGGTTTAGAAATTCCATACTATGACGTTCCTTACTATGAAAAGAAAATTATTAGAAAATGTCGTTTATCAGGTAAAGAAGTTATTGTCGCTACTCAGATGTTAGACTCAATGGAAAATTCTCCTTTACCTACAAGAGCCGAAGTTACCGACGTTTATTATGCTGTTGAATTAGGAGCAGATGCAACTATGTTATCTGGTGAAACCGCTAGTGGTAAATATCCAGTTGAAGCTGTTAGAACAATGTCTAAAATTGCCAAAAGAGCAGAAAAAGAATATTACAACGAAATGTTCTACAATAAACAAATTGAAAAAGTTGCCGACCATCCGACTTCAAGAATGGTAATCGCTTATGAAGTGGCGAAACTATTACAAAAAGGTGAATACAAATTTGCTATTGTATTAAGCCATACCGGAAAACTTTTAAAAGAAGTTGCTAAATATCGTCCTAACTCATTTATTATTGGTGTTGTTTCATCTGATAAATTGGTTTGAAGTTTTGGTATAACTTCTTCTGTATTTTGTGAAAAACATTCAGAAGCAATTAGAGGTTTAATTAAAAACAACCACGCCGCTGGACGTAAAGTATTAGAAAACTACGGTATTAAAAAAGGTGACAAATTCATCGTTGTTGATAGCTTAAACATTACAACTCACGAATTCTAAAATTTATAATTAAAACGAAAACCGAGAAATTTATCTCGGTTTTAATTATTATTTAATTTCTTTTAATTGAGGGAATAAAAGGATGTCTCTAATTGAATCATTTTGAGTTAATAACATAACTAAACGGTCAATTCCAATTCCACAACCTCCAGCAGGAGGCATACCATATTCTAAAGCGTTAACAAAGTCTCAATCAATTTCATTTGCTTCTTCGTTTCCGTTTTCTCTTTCATCTAATTGAGATTCAAATCTTTCTAATTGATCGATTGGATCATTTAATTCGGTAAACATATTAGCAAATTCTTTTGTTCCAATAAATAGTTCAGCTCTTTGAGTAAATCTTGGATCTTCTAAATCTTTAAAAGCTAAAGGAGAAATTTCAATTGGGTGTCCGTAAACAAATGTAGGTTGTACTAAGGTTTCTTCGACATATTTTTCAAATAATTCATTAATTACGTGTCCTAATTTGAAGTATTTTTCAACTTTAATACCATGTTTTTTAGCTAATTCTAAAGCTTGTTCGTCGTTTAAGGTTCTAACATCAACGCCAACTTTTTCACTAACGGCATCAACCATATTAATTTTATTAAATGGATATTTAAATTCAATTTCCATGCCGTTAAATACAACTTTATTAATACCTAATTTGTTGGTTAGATGTTTGAAAACACCTTCAGTTCTTTCCATCATACCTCACATATCTGAATAAGCTTCATAAAATTCGATTGAAGTAAATTCAGGATTATGAGTGGTATCCACGCCTTCGTTTCTAAAAATTCTTCCGATTTCGTAAACTCTTTCAAAACCACCTACTAAACATTTTTTAAGTGGTAATTCGGTTGCAATTCTTAAATAGAAATTACGGTTTAAAGCATTATAAAATGTAATAAATGGTTTAGCAGCAGCTCCTCCTAAAATAGGGTGTAAAACCGGAGTGTCAACTTCCATATAATCCAAATTATCAAAATATTCTCTAATACCTTTTAAGATTTGGGTTCTTAAAACAAATGTTTTTCTTGATTCTTCATTAACAATAGTATCAACGTATCTGTGACGTCTTCTTTCTTCAGGATCAACTAATCCGTGATATTTGTCTGGTAAGGGTTTTAAAGCTTTGGTTAATAAAGTTAAACTTTTAGCTTTAATCATTAATGCTTCAGTATGGGTTTTTGATACTAATCCTTCAACAGAAATAATATCTCCTAAGTCTAATTGTTTTAAAGTTTCTAATGAATTTTCATCTAAGATTTTTTTATCAACGTAAACTTGCATGTTACCATATCTATCTTGTAAAACAATAAATGGTCCACGTTGAGTTAAAACTCTACCATTAAAAACAACATTAACGTTTTTAGCTTCGATTTCTTCACGGCTTAATTTTGCATATTCTTCAACAATTAATCTTGAAGAAGTAGTTGGTTTAATAGTTGAATTAAAAGCTCTTAAATTTTTACTTTCTAATGTAGCAATTTTTTCTCTTCTAACTTGTTCTTGTTCTGTAAATTTTCTTTCCATATTTTTTCCTTTTATAAGATAAATTATAATTAATAAAAATTATTATGTTGTTAAACATAATAAACGATAAGGGGATTTGATTTCCAAAAAAATAATTATGCAAAAATAAACAAAGGAAATCTCCCCTTGCTCTTCCGAACATTAGCTAAATAATTTAAACTTAAATTTTGCATTATGGGCGACCTCCTTTTTCAAAAATATTGTTAATATTATATTTATTTTTTGTTATTTTTTATGATTTTAGTTAGACAAATTAAAACTATAAAAAATAAAACGGTAAAATAATAAAAGTAAATTAAAACGGTCACATAGCTCAGTGGAAGAGCGCAAGCCTCCTAAGCTTGAGGTCACAGGTTCAATCCCTGTTGTGATCGCCATTTTTTTATTTTTTTAAAATAAAAACTAGCAATATTAGCTAGCTTTCTTAAAAATTAATTTAATCATTTTTTATAAATTTCTAGTTGATCAGGTGTAAAAGTTACACCTTTTCTTTCATTTAAATCAAAAACGCAAGACTTAACAACCGCTTTAAGACCTTCGTCTAAATTTTCTAAAGCTAGACTTCTTAATTTTTGCACACCAGTTCATTTTCTGCCTTCACATATTTTGTCAGCAATAAACAATATTTTGTCTAATTCATTCATATCTAATGACATTGAAGTATGAATTTTAATAGCCTCTAAAACTTCTTGTTTTGGATATAAATAATTATTTTTTAATCAATAATAAGCGGTGGTTTGATGTAGTTTATAAGCAGGTAAATTTTCTTTATTAAACCCATATCTGCTTAAAAACTTATAAGCTTTTTCTTGATCTCATTCTTTGGTAATATCATGCATATAACCAGCTTGATAAGCATCTTTAATTGAATAATTATTGTTTTTAGCTAATAAGGCCGCAAATTCAGCTGTAAATTTTAAATGTTTAAACCTTTCAATAGATAAGTTATTTCTGGCTATTTCTTCAAAATATAAAAAGTTTTCTCCAATGTATTCTTGTGTAACTTTTTCTACTTGACTTAAATCGCCTTTACGATATTTAGTTGAGGAATAATCGTAGTTAGGATTATGAAGTCTAATGCAACTAAATTTTTTAATATTAATTTTTGAAAAATTAGCTTTACGATTAAAAATCGTAATTTGCACTAACTTAGATATTTCTTCAATATTTTTTCATTTATTTAATTTATTAACATTGTCTAAACCAATTAATAAATAAATTTCATCATTAGGAAATTTGTGTTTAAAGTATTTAACAGTATCAATGGTATAGGAAACGCCGCCACGATTAGTTTCAAATTCACTAATATCTAATTTATCATAAGATTGAATAACGTCTCTAATCATTTGAATACGATGTTTATTTTCAACGTATTTCATATCTTTTTTAAACGGATTAGCATTAGCTGGTACAAAATATAATTTATCTAAATTAAGCTCATTAACGGCATCTAAAGCAACTTTAATATGACCTTTATGAATCGGGTTAAATGACCCTCCAAAAATAGCTATTTTCATTTAATCTCCTAACTTGATTTTTTTAGGCTTGGTTATATGTGTTTGTCTTAAAAATTTTATATTATTTGTGCCAACGTTATGTTCTTTTAAAAGTTCTGCCCCTGTTTTTAAAACGTTATCACCAAATTTAATATTTAATTCATCTATTAGTATTCTCTTGTTAGATTTATTTTCAAAATCAGATTCTAATAAGTCTATTTGTTTAGGCACATCGAACTTACTTATTAAATTAGAAAGTCTTATTCCTAAACCTCTTACCATTTGACCTTCAAAATTACTTTTAAATAAAGCTAAAACATTTTTATAAATAACTTCAACGTTATCGGTGTAATGATTTAATTTTTTTTGAAATGAAAATCATTGTTTATTAGTATTTCTAATTAAAAAAGAAATATTGTTACCCGCTACATTTAAGTCTTTAGCTCTTAGTGAAATGTTTAAAGATATATCAGCCAATTTATCAATTATAAAATTAATGTCATTACTATCTTTATCCATAAAAGTCATCGAATTACTAATACTTTTTGTATTAATTTGGTGTTGATTTTCTTCAATATTATTGCCCTTTAATTGATTAATAAAAACTTTGTAATTTTTAGTAAAAATTTTACGCAAAAATAATTCATTATCAATATTAATTAAATCTTTATATGTGTGTATATTAGCTTTATGCAATTTTGGTGCAGTTGATCTACCAACGCCAAAAATTTTATCGACTGGTAAATTATAAAAATTCTTTTCAATGTCTTCTTTTTTAGTTTGTAATATGCCGAAAGGCTTTGCTTTATTTGTTGACATTTTAGCTAAAAATTTACTATAAGAAACGCCAATAGAACAAGGTAAATCAAACGTATTTAAAATGTCTTGTTGAATTGTTTTAGCCATGTTTAAAGCTGAACCATACTTATAAATTTCTTCACTTACATCTAAATAACATTCATCAATTGAATATACTTGTATTTTTTGACAATAAGTTTTTTTAATGTAATCGAAAACTTGATGTGATATCAAAGAATAAAGTTCCATATGAGGCCCTATAAAAACTAAATCAGGAATTTTATCTTTAACCAAATACAATGGTTCTCCTACTTTAAACCCTTTATTTTTAACTTCATAAGAAGCTGCTGTAATAATAGATCTTTTAAAATTAGTTGCTATAACAACCGGTTTATTTTTTAAAGATGGATTATTTTTACGTTCGCAGCTAACAAAAAAAGAGTCCATATCAATGTGAAAAATTACTTTATCCATTGACAACTCTTTTCATTGCACGATAAATAATTGAAGCACATTCTAATCTATTTAAATGTACTTTAACATTTTCAAAAACTTGCAACTCACCTAATGAGTTTTTATCTTCTTGTAAAATATTGTCTAAATTTATCATAGAAAAATATAAATCTAAAATTTTATTAATTTCTGTTTTAGATTTATTAATTAGACTATTAATCATAATATCAACAGAAGCTAAAAATATAGCACATCCACTGGCTTGATATTTAGCTTCAATTAATTTATTATCTTCTCAATTTGTTTTTATTTTTAAATCGTCTACACAAACTTGTGAATGTTCAGTTATATCAAAATCTACCAAATCATTAACCTTGTATTTAGGTGTCATATAAGCAGAAAAAATAATTTTTTGCTTATCTTGATTATTATAAGAAGCCAAGAAAATCACCTCTTTCCAATCCTTGTTTTAATGTATTAATCAAAACATCGACGTCATTTTTATCGTTATAAATTGAAATAGAAACTCGAACGTAAGAAGAAGCAAAATTTTCTACATCTTTAACCCGATAAGCACAAAATTCACCTGATCTTACATAAATATTTTTGTGACCTAAATAAGAAGCGATGTCTTGTGCTGGTATGCCGTTAACATTAAATAAAACAACATGATCTCCTTTATTAGAAGCGATAGAAACATTCTCTAGAGCAGCTAATTTATCATATAAATAATCAGCAACTTCTTTTTCGATAGATTGAATTTTACTATAACTAATTTTATTTAAAAATTCTGCTGCTGCCTTAAATTGAAAAATACCAGCTAAATTTGGTGTACCAGGTTCAAATCTAAAAACAGTTTTTCTAGCTGCTCATACACATCCTTCTTGAATGTTTTGAACTTGTCCGCCACCAAATTTTTTGGGAGATAATTTATTAATTAAATCTTCTTTTATGACTAGTCCACCCATACCGGTAGGTCCAAATAATTTATTAGAAGAAAAAGTTATAACATCAGAATTATTAATTGAAACAGGTTCATGCACTATTGCTTGTGCTGCATCATTAACTAATATTACATTATGTTTTTGACATTTTTCATATATTGCTTTAATGTCGTAAATTTCGTTGTAATTATTTGTTACTTGCGATAAAGAAACTATTGAAGTTTCATCGTCAATATTATTTAAGAAATCTTCTTGTGATTTACAAAATATAAATTTAAATAGTGATTTGTCATAATTTTCAAATCAAGGTACCATGTTGGAACTATGATTAAAATAAGAAAGTAAAATTTTCCCCGGTTTAGCAATTGATCTTAGCATCATTGCTGCTTGGTTTAAACTTTCAGTAGTACCTGAGGTAAAAATAAATTCACTTTCTTTAGCTTCTACTAATGAAGCAATTTCTTTTCTGGCTGATGATATTTTTTGAGCTACCTCAACTCCTAATTTAGAATCGGCAGTTCTAGTTGATATTGAATATTTTTCATAAAAATTATTGCCTTCTTCAATAACTGAATAAGGTTTAAAAGTAAGAGCTGCATTATCGAAATAAATAATGTCCGGATTGTTTTTAAACATTGGAAACATTTTTTTAAATTCAGATATTTTATGCATAATAACTCCTTATTTTATTTTTTCAAATAATGATATATATTCAATATTTTTAGATTTTTCACCTTTTATTGGGCTTAATGCTATTGATTTCATTTTAAAACCGAAAACATTAGCAAAATTTACAACTTTATTAATAATATATTCGTGATGAACAGGATCGACGTAGCCACCTTCTTCAACATATTTGGAAGAAGCTTCAAATTGAGGTTTAATTAAAGCCATAATTTTCACATGATTTTCTAAAATTTTAGAACACACTTCAAAAACGTGTTTTAAACTAATAAAAGAAACATCACAAGACACAAAATCAATTTTTTCATCAAACATGTCTAATTGAAGATTCTTTAAATTAGTCTGCTCATATACTTTAACTTTTTCGTTAATTCTTAAAGAATAATCTAGCTGATTAGTGCCCGAATCTACGGCATATACTTTATTTGCTTCAGCTTCTAACATAACTTGCACAAAACCGCCGGTTGATGAGCCAATATCTAAACAGACTTTATTTTTTAAATCAATATTAAATAATTGGATGGCTTCTAAAAGTTTATAAGCACCACGAGAAACATATTGTTTATCTAACCCAACAAAATCAATTTTTATAGTCTCTAAATTAAATTTAAGAGAAGGTAAAATAACCTTGTCTCCATTGACAATTACTTTACCCTCTCTAATTAAAGCTTGTGCTAATTTAATGTCAATATTTCTAATTGAAGCAACTATTAAATCAAGCGTTATTTTCTTATTTTTTAATTTGTTTTGCATAAGCGTCTAATACTTTATTAACAATTTTATAATCATTATTTGGAATATAAATTTTAGCCATATTAATCATTTCATTAATAACAACTTTAGGATTATTAATTAATATTTCATATTCACCATAAATAATAATTGCTCTTGTTAAAGGTGAAATCCGATTTCAATCTCAATCTTCATTCAAAAATTTCTGTGCTAATTTAGTTAAAGCATCGTATTTTGAAGCAATATTGTTTAAAGTACCTATTTGTCATTTATCTAAAAATTCATTTTCAAAAATTTCATTAACATCAATATTTTTTTCAAATAATTCAGCCTGATAAATATATTTAATAATTGAAAATCTAGCATTAAATTTTTTAATCAAAAATTCAGCTTTTTGCTTATTCATTTTTTTATCAGATTGATTTTCAATATTTTGTTTTAGTTCTTCTGACATTATTGCTCCTTGATGTTAATTAACTTAATTTTTTTATTAGCAGAGTTTTTAGTTAAAGTAAATACTATTCCGTTTAGCTGACATTTATTCTTAGAAACTTTAAAAGCAGACATTGCCCCGTATCTCATCTTTTGATATACACCTTCAAAGTCTGAACCAATAGCACAATCAACAGGACCACACATACCGGCGTCGGTTGTAAAATAAGTTCCGTTAGGTAAAATATGAGCATCGTTAGTTTGAACGTGTGTGTGAGTTCCAAATAGTGCATCAACTTTACCGTCTACATAAAGAGAAAAAACTGATTTTTCTGACGTTGTTTCAGCATGGAAATCAATAACATAATAATCTGCTTTATTGTTTTCATATAATTCGTCAAACTTATCAAAAAAGTTATTAGCAACTTCTTGTTTTCATGGATCTAAAAGCGGATTAAATGAAATTCCCATAAAAGACATAATGGCAATTTTATTACCTTCAACTTCGAAAATTCTAATTCCAGATCCCTCATATTCCTCATTGACGTTTGCTGGTCTTATTAAATCGTTATTATTAATAATTTCATGAATTGAGCTTTTAGCTCAAACGTGGTTTCCTAAGGTAAAAGCATTAACTCCTACTCTTTTTAAACGACGATAATCCTTAGGTTCAAAACCCTTTCTACCCGAAACGTTTTCGGCTTGTGCTATAACAAAATCAATGTTATATTCTTTAATTAATTTAGGTAATTCTGATTCTACAAATCTGATACCAGGGGTACCGAATATGTCACCTAAAAATAAAATATTTAGGTCTTCTTTTTTCATATCTTTATTATTATAATAATAAAAAAATAGTTAGCATGAATTTAACATTCATTTTAACTATTTTATTTTGTATTTAATTTGTCTAAAACTTTGTTTTTTATCTCATTATATAAATCAAGATTTGAATTTAACAGAATTTGTAAGTTTGCGTTGCCTTGGGCAATGTTTTGCCCTTCATAGCTATATCAAGCACCTTTTCTAGACAAAATATTTAATTGTTCTGCCAAATTAATAATTTCGCTAACTTTTGAAATTCCTTTTGAAAAAATAATCTCAATTTGAGCTGTTTTATAAGGCGGAGCTAACTTGTTTTTAACTACTTTACATTTAACTTGATTACCAGTAATATCGCCGTTATTAGTTAGGTTTTGAACTTTTCTTACTTCTAATCTAATTGAAGAGTAGAATTTTAAAGCCTTCCCACCTGGTGTTGTTTCTGGATTACCGAAAATTACACCAATTTTTTCTCTAATTTGATTAATAAAAATAATTGCAGTTTTATTTTTAGATAAAGATCCGGTAATTTTTCTTAAAGCCTTAGACATTAAACGTGGCTGAGCTCCGATTAATTGATCTTTCATTTCACCCGCTAGCTCTGCCTCTGGAACTAAAGCCGCAACCGAATCAACGACTATTAAATCTATCATTCCTGATTTAGCTAAGCTATCGACAATTTCCATTGCTTGTTCGCCAGAATCGGGTTGAGATAGAATTAAATTATTTATATCTACACCTAAATTACTTGCATAAATTGGGTCGATTGAATGTTCGGCATCTATAAATGCCGCCAATCCACCTTTTTTTTGTACTTCGGCAATTGCATGTAAGGCAATTGTAGTTTTACCACTGCTTTCAGGTCCAAAAATTTCAATAATTCTACCTTTTGGTCAACCGCCAATTACTAAAGCATTATCAATCGCTATAGAACCTGAACTAAAAGTTTCGGTCAACATATTAGGTTTTTCTCCTAATATCATGATTGATTCGTCGCCAAATTTCTTTTGAATTTCTTTAAAAAGATCGTCTAATAATTTATTACTATCTTCTAATTTATTATTTTTTGTTTTATCTTCTTTCACATTCCCTCCACATTAATTTAAATATTTAATATTAATAAATATCAACATGTTGTGAAAAAATAGTGAAATTACTTATTAAAATCTTGATCAAATTTCTTAGTTGCTCATTCTTCTAAAATAACTGAAACAGTCACATTTTTAGTATCTTCGTCTTTTTGATAAACATCGATAACATTAACTTGATAAATACCTTTTAATTTGTTAATAGCTTGAATTTTGTCATCAATTGATTCAAACTTAGATAAGGTAAATGTAACATCTCTACTTTTTAGTGGAGCATGTTTATAGTCTTTATATTGAACTGGTTTATTGGTTAATTTATCTAATAAAATTTCTGCAAAAATAGCATCAATATTTAAAATTTTTGGATTAATCTTGGCAATATAACCAACTTTTTCACCATCAATATAAATGTCTGTTGAAACATTTGGGTGAAATTCTGCTGTTTCTGACTTTTTAAACTCTAATTGTTTGTTAGTTAGAGAAACAAGATTGGCTTTAATTTGTTCAAATGATTTAATAGTTGAAGTTAAACCTAAAACGTTCATTTGATCGTTTATCATTCCAATTTCAAAATATGATCCGTTTGTCATACCTTGTTTTTGATTATGAATTAAAACGTTAGCTAGAGAGCTGATTAGGGAATGTCTAATTTGGCTATGATCGTAATTTTTAGAATCGTTAGCATTTAATTTTTCTTGTAAATTAAACGGATTAAAAATGTTGTCCTCAGGTTTAATTAAAGTGTATGTTCTAACATTGAAATAACCTTTGTTAGACATAATTAAATTAAATTTAGGTTCTATATTTTCAGTATTTATTAATCTAGTAATTTTAGGTGCTTTTGATGGAAATTTATCATAGCCATAAAATCTAAATACTTCTTCCACAAAATCTTGCATGTTTTTAAGATCATAACGATAAGTTGGAAAACTTACGCTACTTAAATCTTTTTTAAATTTAAAACCTAAAATTTCTAACTTCTTAATTACTTCATTAAATCTTTTAGTTTTATTAATTGAAAAACCGGCATATTTAACTAAATATTTATAGTCAATTAAAATTGATTTTTTAGCTTGTTTAGGAGCATTAATTTGCTCTGAATAATTATTTAAATAAGAAGCTAAAAAGTCATAAGCCATTAATAGTTCACCATTACTAATTTCTTTTGAAGCTCGATTAGAAGAATTTGTATTAAGTTTAACTTGTTTAGCTGAACGTCTAACTTCTTTTAAATTAAATGAAGCTAACTCAAAAATAGCTGTTAAACTTTTAGAATTAAATTGTTTATTTTCTAATCCAATTGTTGCTGCAACAGAAACAATATCCTCGCCGTTTTTAACAACTAAGTTATTATCTAATTGAACTTCTTTATTACCTAAAATATTTACTTTATCAGAACTTAAATCGGTTGAAAACTCGTTAGATTTCATTTCGTCTTTGTCGTAAACATGACAAGGAACGCCAGCAAATAATAAAACTCAATTAGTTAAATCAACTGCATTATTAAATGTTTTTATATCGTGTTTTCAAAGCAACATTTGTTCTTTTTTAGATAACCCTAAATTATCATTTTTAGTTTCAATTAAAGTAAAAGCGTTAGTTTCTTTTAAGCTAGTGATTTTAATATCTGATAATAAATTAGGTTTAGCTTTTGACAGCTCATCTACATAAGAATTAAAATAAGCGGCTAATTCTCTTGCAAAGATTAAATAACAGTTAGCATCTGCTCTGTTAGATAAAATTGAAACATCGATTAAATAATCATCTAAATCAAAATAATCAATTGGATCTAAGTTTAAATCAATTGGACCAACTTGGAAAATACCATCTTTATCTTCTTCGGGTAAAACGTCGACGTTAAAACCTAATTCGCCTAATCCAACAAACATCCCGTTTGAAACAATGCCTTGCATTGTTCTTGGAGCAAAAACCATTTTTCCGCTTCTAGCCCCTGGTACAAATGCCATAACATATTGATCGTCTGCCATATTGGTTGCGGTGGTTTGAATAACTGATTTTTCACCATTTCCAAATTCAATTTCACAAACTGTTAAACGATCAGCATTAGGGTTTTTATAAGCTTTTAAAACATGACAAAATTTAATACCTTCAACGTCGCTGAATTTTTTATATTCTTCAACTTCAAAACCAATTGAATTAATTGCTTTTACCACTTCTTCAACCGGAACATTAATATGAGCTAATCTACATAATTGTTTATATGAAAAAATCATTGTCTCTCCTTAGTTTTTAAATTGTTTTAAAAATCTTTGATCGTTAGTATAAAGCTCTCTAATGTCTTCGATGCCGTATTTAATCATTGTTATTCTTTCAATACCAACACCAGCTGCTATAGCATTCATGTTATTAGTATAACCAGCCATTTTAAGCACGTTTTCATGCACCATACCGGCTCCTAAAACTTCTATTCATCTATTTTTAAAAAAGATATCTACTTCGACAGATGGTTCAGTAAATGGGAAATATGAAGGTCTTAATCTTACTTGTACTCTTTCTTCCAAAACATAAGATAAAAGTTCAGTTAAAGTATAAATCAACGTACCAAATGAATGATTTCCAACTGAAACAAAATCTAATTGAGTAAATTGATGGGTGTGGGTTCTATCTTCTTCATCATTACGATAAACCTTACCAATTGCAAATTGTGAAAATTCTTTATTAGCATATTTTTCTAAAGCACGAGCTGAAATACCAGTATTATGAGTTCTTAATAATTTATTTTCAACTAAATATAAAGAATCTTGCATATCTCTAGCAGGATGAGATTTAGGAATGTTTAGTCTTTCAAAGTTGTATGTATCGTTTTCAATTTCAGATTCTTGACATTCAAAATAACCATTAGAAACTAATCACTCTCTAAATCTTTGTGAAACTAAATTAATAGGATGAATATAACCTTCATTATTAACTGGTGTAGCGTAATCTTGATATTGTTGGTTAATAATTTTATTAATTTCTAATTCGTTAATTCTGTTTTTAGCTTTTTCGAAAAATTCCTCAGCTTGGGCTTTTAAACTTTGAATTTTTTTACCAATTTCAGCTTTTTCTTCTTTTGGGGCTGATTTAAGTTCAGCCATAAGATTTAAAAGTTCATCTGAATTAGCAAATTTATTTTTAGCTAATTTCAAATCTTCAAATGTATTAATTGATTCTAATTTGAATTCCATAATTTACTCCTTTTTTAATTGTTCTAAATATTCATTGATCTTTTTTTCATAACCAAGATTTTGAGGTTCATAAAAAGTTTCTTCACCAAGAGCAAAAGGTAAATATCTTTGTTTAATGTAGTGATTTTTATAATTATGAGGATAAAGATAACCGATACCATTACCCAATTTAGCTGCCGATTTATAGTGTGCATCTTTTAAATGTTTAGGTACCTCATAAATGCCACCTTGATCTAAGGTTGACATTACTTTTTGAGCCGCTAAATAAGCTGAATTGGATTTAGGTGATAAACAAATATTAATTATTGCATTAGCAATTGGTAAATATCCTTCTGGCATACCCAATCTTTCAAAAGATAAAATAGCTGTATGTACTTCAACGGGTAAACTTGGTTTAGCCATTCCAACATCTTCGTAAGCAGCACAAATCATTCTTCTAAATAAACCATCAAAGTCGCCGGATTTAATAATTAAAAAACCTCAGTATAAAGCAGCATCAACATCACTTCCGCGCAGCGATTTATGAAAAGCACTTAAATAATCATAATGTGCATCGCCATTTTGATCTGACATAAATTGAACTGATGGCATTATCTTTTTAAGTTCGCTTAATTCAATTTCTTTTTTAGTCGAAAGAATACCAACTAATTCTAAATTATTGATTGAACTTCTGAAATCACCACTAGCTTGTTTAGCTATAAAATCAAAAATCTTATCATCGTGAATATTGTAATTATTTTCTAAACTTATTTCTTTTAAACGTTTAGCTATTGTTTCACTATCAGGTTTTTGTAAGTTTATAATCGAACATCTTGATCTTAAAGCTGGATTTAATTTATGATAAGGATTTTCAGTAGTGGTTGCATAAACGGTAATCTTATCATTTTCTAAAAAGGGTAATAAAATATCTTGTTTATCTTTGTTTAATCTATGTACTTCATCAATTATTAATATTGTGCAAGTATCTAATAAATAAACTAATTCTTTTTTATCACTAGTAGCAGCATTAAAATAGCCATAAGATACACCTAATTCTTCTGCCAAAATATAAGCAATAGTAGTTTTTCCAACACCCGGTGTGCCATAAAAAATAAAAGATCTTAAATCATTATTTTGAATTATTTCTTCAAATAAGTAGCGTTGATATTTATCACAAATAAAATCTTTTAAACGCTTAGGACGAGCTAAATTTGCTAGGTTCGATTTCATACTTTATATATTATAAAGTATAAGTTTTTTTAGCTTGTTAACTCTTTTTAAAAATAATTCTTAAAATAAAGCAAATTTAAGATATAAAAAAACTAAGCTTTAAAACTTAGTTATTTATTTAATAAATCGTAAATTGTTTGTTCTGAAAAGTTTTTAACCAAGTAAGAACCAACAACAGATAAGTTAACACCAGCATCAAAGCAATATCTAATATTATCTTGATTAACACCACCATCTACTTGAATAATAACCTCAGAAGCATTATTATTTTTTAGTTCTTTTTTAAGTTCTTGAATTTTATCGTAAGAACTTTGTATGAACTTTTGCCCCCCGAAACCTGGATTAACACTCATTACTAAAGCTAAGGAAATAAAGTTTAAATAAGGTACTAATTTTAAAACAGGAGTTTCTGGTTTAATTGCTAAACCGATTTTGACGTTATCAATTTTAGCTTTTGCAAGCAGATTAACAAGATCGTTTACATCTTTAAACGCTTCTAAATGAAAAGTTAAAATATCGCCAATATTTTTATATAAATCATAGTAATAAAATATATTTTCAACCATTAAATGAATGTCCATCACATGTTTTTTACATTTATTTTTAACCTGACTTATTTCCTCTAAAGTTAAAGCAGTATTAGGAACAAATTTATTATCCATAACGTCATAGTGAACGTTAGTTACACCTCAATCAACCAATTGATTAACATAACTAATAAGTTTATCTTTCGGTACATCTAATACTGATGGACTTATTTTTTTATTTTCCATTTTTACTCCTAATATTTAGGTTTGTTTTCAATTAAACGTTTTAAAAAACTAACGTAATTTTCATAACGCTCTTGTTTAATAACACCTTTTGCTACAAGTCTTTTTACTTCGCAATCTTCTTCTAATTCCATGTAGTGTTTACAACTTCTAAATTTACACTTAACGGAAGCTTCTCTAAACATTTTAAAAGCAGTTGGCAATTCATCAACTGTTAAATCGAATTCAATTGATGAAAAACCAGGTGTATCAATAATTTCTCCGCCGTTAAAGTTAATTAAACTAACTTCACGGGTTGTATGTTTACCGCGATTTAAAAATTTAGAAATAGCTTGAGTTTCAAAATTGGTTTTGGCTAAATAATTAATTAAAGTTGTTTTTCCCACGCCGGTTTGTCCGACAAAAAAACTTGTTTTGTGTCTAAAAATATCTGAAAGACCTTCAAAACCAGTGTGGTCTTGATAATTAATTTCAAAAACTTTGTACCCTTGTTCTTTATAAAAATTAATTTTTGATTCACTGGTTAAATCTTTTTTAGTTAAAACAATAATTGGTTCAACGTTTTTATTTTCAATAATAATTAAAAACTTATCTACCAACATTGAACTAAATTCAGGTTCAACTAATGACATAACAACAATAGCTTGATCTACGTTAGCTATTTTGGGTCTAATAAAAAAATTAGTTCTTCCGTAAATCCGGTTAATAAATTCGCCAGGTTCAAATTCAACATTGTCGCCAACAATTGGTTTCATATCTAAAAGTCTAAGTTTACCACTACCTCTAACACGATAGGTTTGTTTATCTTCAAAATCTTTTACATCATAAAATCCGGCAACTGATTTAACAATTTTTCCTACTCTCATTAAATAACACCACCTAAATATAATCCTAATAAAATTATAACTAATATTAAAAGGCTACCAACAATGCTAAAAAAGCTTATCTCAAAAGCTTTAGAATTAAATTTTTTCTTTAAACTTTCTTTTACTTTATTTGGATTTAAATTTAATTTTGGTTCATTAGCTCTTTCTGTTTTTAAACAAGTTTGTAAATCTTTTAAGATTTCATGACAATCTTGATATCTTTGCGTCAAGTCTTTAGCACAACATTTAATAATAATATTTTCTAAAGGTTGTGGTATTGTAACATTTACATCTGGTAAATCAGGAAGAGGTTGATTTAAATGCAGCAACATAACAGCATTAAAATCAGAACCACGATAAGGAAGATAGCCTGCTAACATTTCAAATAAAATTATTCCAAAAGCATAAATATCGCTTTGAACAGAAGGTCCCCTATTCCGACTAATTAATTCTGGAGCTAAATAATTAACTGATCCTACTGTTTTATTTGCAGCTGTCACTCTTAAACTTTCTTCATCTAGTGAAATTCCAAAATCAATTAATTTAGCAGTATTATCATGATGTTGAATAATAATGTTTGATGGTTTTAGATCGCGATGAATTATCCCGTTATCGTGAATATCGATTAAACCTTGACAAATATCCTTAGCATAAGATACTGCTGTTTCGGGATTTAATTTTTTATGTCTTTCAATGACCTTAGCTAAACCGATACCTTCAATTAATTCCATTGCGTAATAAGATTCGTTTTCAGAAATGTAATGACCTTTAATCTTAACTACGTTATTACTATTAATTTTCTTTAAAAGTTTGCACTCGTTTTCAAACCGTTTTAAAGTTATTTGTTTTTTAGCAATGTCTTTACAAGTTAAAAGTTTAATAGCGTATCTTTTATTATCTCTTATAAAGGTAGCTGAATAAACAGCTCCATATCCGCCTTCACCAATTAAGACAAAATCTTTAAAATTTTTATTAACGTTAGAATAACCTTTTAAACTTTCTTTTACTTTATTTTCCATTATTCACTTCCACTAATAAAACCGTTAAATTATCGGTTGATTTATTGCTTAAAGCTGTTTTAATTAATTTATTACACTTTTGTTCTAAAGACATTTTCTTGTTTTGAACAATAAGTTCTAAAACACTTTGTTCAATATAGTTATGTATTCCGTCGCTAGTTAAAATAAAATATTTAGCTGCTGATTTAGCTGAAATATAAGACATGTCTAATTGATAAGACATATTAGGACCTAAGCTGCTAGTTAGCATATGTGAAGAAGTAATATTTTTAGCTATTTCTCTGGGTACATTCATTGATAATAAACGATTATAGTTGTTTTGATCTTTGGTAACTAAATGTAATAAACCGTTATAAATATAAGTTCTAGAATCTCCAATGTTAAAAACATAAGCAACGCCTAAATCTAAATAAATAATTGCTGCCGTTAAAGTGGTTCCCATATTTTTATATTGAGTATTTAATTCTGCAAATTCATTTAACTCTTTTTTAATACTAAAAACGATACCTTCAAATCAGGTACCGATAGCGTTTTTATTTTCTGGTTCTAAATGTAAATTAAATGAATCCAAAAATTTAGATTCTAGTTTTTTTGATACTAAATCTGCACAAACTGAACCACCAAAATGTCCGCCCATACCGTCGCATAAAACTGCTAAAGCACAATTGTTTTTAACAGTAAAAACAGCTCGATCTTGGTTTTCAATTCTCGTTTTTCCTACGTCAGATTTAATACAAAAATTCATTAAAATTAAGCCTTTCTGCCTTCACTTGCTTCTTCTGATGCATTAAGCACTTCTGCAAATTCGCTTTTAATTATATTTTTAATTTCATTTACAGTTTCTTCAACATTGTCGTTAATAACAACATGTTCGAATAAAGTTGAATATGTAATTTCTTCTTGGGCTTTGGTTAATCTTTTTACAATTAATTCATTGCTTTCAGTTTTACGTCCTTCAATTCTTTTTTCTAATTCTTTAAATGAAGGAGGCATCAAGAAGATAGAACAAATTTCATCTTGTAAGCCTTTTTTAGTATAGTAATCAATAATTTGTTTTGCCCCATTAGTTTCAATTTCTAAAAATGGAATTTTGTTTTGTTCACAAATACGATTAATTTCTGAGTATAAAGTTCCGTAATAATTATCAAAATGCATTGAGTATTCAATTAGCTTATTATCCGCTAAACAGGCATCAAATGTTTCTTTTGAAACGAAGTAATAGTGTACTCCATCAATTTCGCCTTCTCTTGGTTTTCTGGTTGTCATTGAAACTGAGAATTTTAGTTTTAAACTTTTATCGTCAAATAAAGGTTTTTCAACTGTTCCCTTTCCAACACCACTAGGTCCGGCAAAAATTATTAATTTTTTAGACATAGTTTCTCCTTTTATTATTGTTTTTTATTAAATTGTTGAATAAATTTATTGTAACTCTATGTAGTAGAAGTAAATTTTACCATACTTTTTATTTTTTGTAATTACATAATTATTACGCTCATATTTAAAGTCAGCCCAATCTGTTTCAATTATGATTTTGCCATTTAAATTAAGAATATTTTTGTCGACGATTAGATCTATACAATTAACCAATAATTCTTTGTCTTTAAAAGGAGGATCAAGATAAATAAAGTCATATTTTTGATTAGTTATTTCATTTAAAAAAGATAACGCATCTGTATTATAAATATCAAGATTTTTTTCGCCTAAACTAGCTTTATTTAACTGAATTATTTTATAAGCTTTTGAATCTTTTTCAATACAAGTTGCATGTTTAGCCCCACGCGATAAAGCTTCTAAACAAAAGGCCCCAGAACCTGAAAATAAATCTAAAACTTCTGTATCTTTTATTTGAAAATGTATAGATGAAAATATTGCTTCTCTTGCTCTATCTACAGTGGGTCTAGTCGTAGTTTTTGAAGGCTGTTCTATTTTTCTTGATCTATATTTTCCGGCAATAATTCTTAACATATTAAAAATTTTAAACCATTTTAACAATAAATAAAAAATATAGCCACTAAGCTATATTTAGTCGAAAAAGTCTTCTTCATCTGAAAATAAAGAATATTTTTTCTTGTTGTTTTTTTCAATAATTTTTTCAATTTCTTGAGTTGAATTATTTTGCTTATTATTAGGTTTAAATACAGGTTTATTTGTTGAATTTTTACCAATGACTATTTCATCTTCACTTGTTTCTAAACTTTGATTATTAATCTCTAATTCCTCGTTTTCAACCGATTTTTCTTTTTCTTCAAAATCGAAAAATTCTTCCTCAATTTGAACCGGTATATTCTCTATTGCTTTTTCTTCTTCTAATTCTAACTTAGGCAAAGTTAAATCTGAGGTATTAATTTTTTCAGGAGCAGGTTGTTCTTCTTCTTGCTGAACTGTTATTAAATCGTTATCATTTTCAAAACCAAAATCAAATTCACCAGTTTTAATTTCAATTTCTTCTTGTTGTGTATTTTCTTTAACTTCTAAAATTAATTTTGGTTTGCTTTCTTGTTTAATAAAAATTGCTTCTTCGTTTTTATTATCAACTTGATTTCAGTTTTTCTTAACACCTTTTTTTCTTTGTTTTTCTATCTCAGCTTTTGCATTTTGTCTTACTTTTTTAAATGGACTTAATAATTTAAATTTACTATCAGAAATGAAAAATAAAGCTATTGAAATAAAAATAAATATTAAACTTACCACATATGCAATAGCTACACCAGAAGTTTTACCTGTAAAAGCACAAATGGCATAAAATAAAGTGAATAAAACTCCAGGTGTATATCCATAAGGAGTATAAATTGTTTCAGGGTTTTTATTGTCAGAAAATAAATCGAATCATTTATTAAAAATGACACTAAAAGATGTTCTGGTTGTATATTCTATCTTATCGTCTTTAACAATATATAAAGTGTAATAAATTGTTGTTATAAACATTGATATAGCTATAAAAAATACTGCTAACCGACCTAAGCTAAAATTAAAAACCCCTTTTTGCTTTGTCTTATTTATTTTAAAAATTTTAAAAACACATAGCAATATCATTCAAACATAAAATACAACAGAAAAACAACCGAATAAAACGTTTACCGAATATAAATGAATGGTAGACAAACCTTTAATTCTTAAAAAAGAAATAACAATTAAGAAAAAGTTAAATAAAGCTAAAAGCGTTCATAAAAACGCCGAATCTTTTGTTAAAAAATATTGCTTTTGTTTAACTGTTTTTTTAGCTGTTTCAACTTTTTCATTTTCCATAATATATTATTTTAATATATTTTTAATATTTAAGGGTAATCAGATGAAAATAGAAAAATGTAAAATGAGAAAGCTAATTAAGAATCGCTTTTTTCGTTTTTATCTAAAACTTTTAATATTTGTTTAGCAATAGCATTAATAACAGGCACGCAAACCGAATTACCAAATTGTTTATAAGCTTGTGTATCGCTTACAGGAATAATGAATTCTTCTGGAAAACCTTGCAATCTTGCCGCTTCTCTAGGAGTTATTTTTCTTGGATTTTTGTTTCTCTGTTCTATTAATATTTCACTGCCGTCTTTATAATGTCTTGCCGAAATCGTATTGGTATATTCACTATTAGCATTAAATAAAGAATAACCGAAGCCATTACCTTTAATTTTATGTTCCTGTTTTCTTCTTTGATGACCTTGCCATAATAAATCAGAAATAGTATATTTATCATCTACATTTTCTTCTAAAATAGATCCTACTTTAGTTTCTTTTAAAGTTGGACTAGGTAAAATAAATTCTTCAAAATTTTTAACTGTTGATTTATTAAACCCAATTATATAAATTCTTTCTCGGTTTTGAGGAACTCCAAAATCTCTAGCTTTAAATAAAGAATAATAAACTTTATAACCTAATTGATTTAAAGTTTCTAATATCACTTTAAAAGTTTTACCTTTATCATGAGAAACTAAATTTTTGACATTTTCTAATAAAAAAGCTTTAGGTTGTTTATCTTTTAAAATCCGAGCTATTTCAAAAAACAAAGTTCCTCTTGTATCTTCAAAACCCAGTTTTTTTCCTGCTTGACTAAAAGCTTGACAAGGAAACCCTCCAACTAAAATATCATGTTCTGATATGTCTGATGTTTGAATTTTGGTAATATCTCCAAATGGTTTATCACCAAAATTTGCTTTGTATGTTTTTATAGCAAATTTATCAATTTCGCTTGAAAAAACAGATTTAACATTTCGCGTTAAATGAAAGCCCAATCTTGTACCGCCAATTCCGGCAAACAAGTCTATCATCTTATATTTTGCATTTTCGTTATTTTTAAAAGGGTGATACTCAGGAAAATTTAAAATAGCATTTAATTCAAGGTTAGAGGGAATAGTTTCACCATTTTCTCATCTTCTAATAGTTCTATCTCCAAATTTAGATAGACCAATTGCGTCTGCTAATTCCTTTTGACTCATATTTAATCTAATTCTTTTTTCTTTTATTAGTTTGGCTTTTTCTTCATTTGTTATGTTTGCTATAATATAGTTCATTATAAATATACATCTCCATTAAAGTGTTAACAAAAGGTCAGTTTGTCCTTTATTTAACATAATTATAACATTTATAAAGGTATTAATAATATGTGTATTAAATTAGAAGATTTTAAAAAGCAGATTCAAATTGAAAGAGAAAAACATTTTCCTAATGCTTTTTAACTTGTTTATAACTGTTTTGTAAAAAATGATTATGATAAAAAACCAAAAAAATTCTTTTTAGAAAACGCAAGCAATATATTAAATCAAATCAGAAGAGATGCATGAGAAAAATTTGTACCTCTTGAAAAACAATTTACCACTTTAATGCTAAGCAATTTAGTAAATCAAGAAAAAATCAAGAATTTATCACCTTTTGAAACTATTTATTATTTTTCTAGTGAATTTGCCGAGCATATATACGCTCTGACTTTGTCTAATACACAATGTCGCAGAAGCAGAGCTGGCAAAGAATTTGAAACCATTGTTCAATTTATTTTAATGGGTTGTGAAATAGAATTTCAAACACAAGTTAACATTGTTAAAAAGCAAATTATGAATAAAAAATTAGGTAAAAATGTTGATTTTGTTTTACCTGATGTAATAAAGTTTGCTAAAGACAAAGACAAAACTATTTTAATAAGTGCTAAAACAACTTTAAGAGAGCGTTGACAAGAAGTTCCTGAAGAGATGAAACGTACTGGTGTAAAACATATAATAACACTAGATGATTCATTAAGTGATAAATTGATT